>JAPWKH010000035.1 GCA_028283605.1 Arachidicoccus sp.
GCCGGCAAAGATGTTTGTGAAGCAACCATAGAAGAAGTGTGGAAAGAAGCGAAAATTTTGCGCGAAGAACTGATCAACGAAGAAGAATTTGATCTTGTACGAAATTATATGATCGGCAGTATTCTCGGTACTTTGGACGGGCCTATTCAAATCATTAATCGCTGGAAAAGCTATGTGTTGCACAACTTGGATGAAAACTTTTTTTACAAAAGCATTCAAACCATTAAGACTATATCTGCGGAAGAACTGAGGGATTTGGCAAATAAATATTTAAACGAAGAAGATTTTTATACACTTATCGTTTATTGATTTTATAGGCCGAATTTTATGCGCACACCTGCATTGGTTAAATGAATATTTTGCCTGTTAAAATTTCCATTCATGGGAACACTTACAAATGGTTCTATAGAGAAATTTGTGTTTGTTCCTAATTTTTGTTTCATTCCTACCGAGAAATTAAAAAAACCTGCCATATTCTGATTTGCATTCTTTGTTTGTGATCCCGCAACGGTATTTGATACCGGCTTGTCAAGCACAGTTGAGGCAGCAACAGTAATTCCATTGCGGGCTGTAAAAGCATCTGATACAATATTGGCGGCTACAAAATTTGTTTGTTGTTTATTGCTCAAAACAGCGAGCGCCGAAGCGCCTGCATTGATATAAATTTTTTGAGAAAGATGGTATCTAATTTCAAGCGGTATACTAATGCCGGTAACATTTGCCTGCACGCTGGAATTGCCGCCGGAAGATGTGTTGCTATAGCCTGTCAATTGCAAATAAGATGCCCCTGAATTTACCGATACTTTTTTAGTAACATTATACCCAACGGCAACACCGTATCCCATATTTACTTTATTGGAATTATTGCTTACGGATGGCGAAAGTACGGCATCAACAGACCAATGGCGAAAATCTGCTGCGGTTTTTTCATCAGGATTTTCCATTGCATCTTTCGGGAAATACGTCATCTTAGCGGTATCCGTTTTTTTCTCTGATTGAACTGTGTTTGTATCTGCGATATTTTGGTAAGTTTTAGATTGATTTTGCATATTATTATTAATGGCAACATTATTATTCAACTTGTTTGCAGAATCTGAATGAATGATTCCGCCTGTTGTGGAACGCATATTATCATCAAGCGTATTTGTTTTAAAATCATCAATTATATTATTGGAAATGAAATGCGGATAAGATGATTTATTTGCAGCAAATCCCTGATTTCCGGTTGCGTTCGCAGAAGAAATATTTAGAGAATTAATATTTGTATTGCCGGTTATATTATCAGCTACAATGTGTGAACTGTCATGTGAAGCGATATTTTTTTGAGGAGAATAATCCTTGACAAGTAATGATTGATTTAGTAATGAATGATGTTCATGCAGATAATAAAATATTCCCGAGCCAAACAATAGTATTATACATGCAGCCGCGGTCCAGAAAAGCGGAAGTATTTTTCTGTCTTTCTTTTCGTGTGCAACAAAATTTTCCCAAGCGCCGTCCACGTATTCTTCTTCGTGTTCACGGAGCTGCTCGGCAATATGTTTTATCAGTTCTTCTTTATCTTTCATTTTTAATACTTAATTGATGAAAGAAATTTTTGTTTTTCATTTCTTAGTTACTTCCTTAAATGTTGTTGTATATAATTCTCTTAATTTATTTTTTGCCCTACCCAAAAAAACTCTCGAAGTGCTTGAAGGAATGCGCAACATTTTTGCAATTTCATCGTGCGAAAAACCTTCCACCTCATATAAATTAAAAATCAGTTTATGAATTTCAGGCAATTTATTTAACAGCTTCATCATCTCCTGCACTTCCATTTTGTGCGATATAAAAGTGGACGACAACTGATTATAATTCTTCTCTAAATCATCTGTCGGGAATTTCTTTTTTTCTTTTCGAAGATGATCGATAGCTGTACGCGAAGCTATCTTGCCAAGCCAACCTTTGAATGTTTTCAGATATGTATCATCTGTAAGCGCAGCGCTTTCAAATGAATTTATATGCTTGAATATTTTTATAAAAGAATCATTTACCAGTTCCTGCAGGTCTTGTTCATTACTGATGTATCTTAAGATTACGCCTGTTACATAACCATAAAAAGATTTATACATCAGCTCTTTAAAGCCGATGCTGTTTTGCTGACATCCTATTACCAGTTCTTTAATTCCCGCTATGTTCTTTGTCATCCCTTTGGCAACTCGTCAATCCGGTGTTGATTTTTCTATTAAAATTTTTATTATACGAGAATCAATTTAGCGAATACTTTTCTAATCTTATTGTTCCCATGAAGATTGTTTTTTAGCCGATTCATTATTTTGCACTTCTTTTAGTCCTATTTTTAAACTATCCGCGTTTGTATTCTCATAACCTCTTGCCCATAATGTGTAGATGCCTCCTTTCTTAAGTTCAACGCTGTCAATAGTGGCTATTGCTGTATTCTGGCCATTTTCGCTGATGGTAAAAGATGCGCTGCTTACAGGAGCGATTGCCGTAAATTCCGTGCCTTTGCCATAAACTATATTGCTGAATATCTTGTTTGCGCCTGCACTTAAATCGAGGCTTACGCTATTGGGCGACATATTGATAAAACGTATAAATGCCATATTCGAAGAGTCTGCTATGCTAAGGCTGTCTTCGAAAGAAAACATTTTTGCTTCACCGGCGGTATCGGCAATAAATATTGAATATGCATTGCCCGGTTTCAGGTAAAATTGTTGTGATGCAATCAGATCATGCGAATTGTGGTGCGCAAAACCAAAAACACGATATCCGGGATAAGCAAGTAAATACCCAACCGAAGAATCATACGCAAATGGCGCAGGCAGTGGTTTATATATTCCGTCTGCAATTAATTTTAAATCAGGAGATCCGGGAGAAGCATTGATAAATGCAACGCCTGCGCCCTGAACATTATAGTAATCGCGGTCGTGATCCAGACACGAAGAGAAGGTGGCTGCTAATGTGATTGCCACAAAAAAACTTGTGATATTTTTTAATCTATTCTTAAACATAATCCTTGTATTTTAGTATTGTATTAAAAACAATTATATAACGCTTACTTTCATTCAAACGTTACAAAAGTTATCTACCTTTTAAGATTTTTTTATAACGGACTGTTTTGCGGGGAATAAGAAGAAAAATCCGGTTAGTAAAAAATATGAATAATATTTCTACCTTGGCATTCATTATTTTCTTTCAGATAGGATTAATAAATATTTCTACATTACTTTAAGGAATAAAAAGATATGTATAGCAATCGGCGTTTTATAAAAAGCATTCGTTTCGGGATTATGCCCATGTTTTTACCCTTCATTTTGATTGTAAGTTTAAGAGCGCAGGAAGCAATTGTTCGTACCGAAAACGGCTATATCAAAGGAGTACGTGAGTATAATTGTTTTGTTTTTAAAGGTGTGCCTTATGCACAACCGCCAATCGGCCTATTACGTTTTAAAGCACCTGTAGAATTAAAAAAAAGAAGTGATACGCTGGATTGTACAAAGTTCGGTTCGGCTGCCGCTCAATCGGGGTCAAATAATTCCGTTGCAGGAGATGAAAATTGTTTGTTCCTGAATGTGTACACAAATAATATTAAACCTGCAAAATTGCAACCTGTAGCAATTTGGATTCATGGCGGAGGGATGACAGGCGGTTCCGGATCCGGAACAAATGGGCATGCATTTGCAGATAATGACAGTATTGTTACTATTACCATTAATTATCGTTTAGGGGCATTCGGCTTTTTAGAGTTGAATGATTTGGGTAAAGATTATGCTTCGTCCGGCAACAATGCCGTATTGGATTGCATTGAAGCATTAAAATGGATAAAACGGAATATAAAAAAATTTGGTGGCGACCCGGATAATATAACCGTCATGGGGCAATCTGCCGGCGCTAAATTGGCAAGCGCCGTTTTGGTAACACCGCTATCGAAAGGACTGATAAATGCGGCAATATTGGAAAGCGGCGCTGTACAATGTATTCGCGATACAGTTACGGCAAAGGCAATACGTAAAAGGTTGTTTGATAAACTTAAGATAAATAATCCTTCGGATATTATGTCGATTCCAACCGATGAAATTATCCGTGCACAGTCAGAGGTTTTAAAAGGAGCTCAAGGTACAAATTATTTCGGGCCGGTAATTGACGGAGTGGTTTATAAAGACATGCCTTTGCATTATATTTCGGAAAAGCATCCGGATAACATCAGGCTCCTTATTGGAACGAATAAAAGTGAAGCAGCATTTTTTATGAATATCGATAGAAGACTTTATCGCCCTACAAAAGGAGCATTATATGATTGGTTTGGCAACAATAGTACGATCATCTATGATAAATTTAAGGAAGAATTAAAAATTAATAATGATACCGATGCAGTAACAGTTCCGTTATTGACACAATACATGTATCAAATGCACTCATACAGATTGGCAAATGCTTTTGCAAAAGCAGGATATCGCGTACATATTTATCGCTTTGATTACGGCAAAGGCAGATTTGGCGCAACGCACGGAGATGAGTTAAAATATGTGTGGTATTTTCCACATAATCATTCCAATGAAAATAATACCGATGAAGAATTAGTAAATGCCGTTCACGGAGATTGGGTACATTTTATTAAAAACGGAAAATTGCAGAACGATAAATGGCCTTTATATAATCCCGATGATCCTGTAATAAAAGTATATAAAAATGCACCTGAATACGATACTTTAAAAAATATATATAACGATGAAAAATTTCCTTCATCCTGTTTTCTATTGAAATAGTTTGAGGTAGCGGAATTATCTGCGTTTTGTTTAAAGATGATGTCTTAAATTATTGCTTCTAACGATGTAATAATTACCAACTCATGCATATTATTAAAAAATCAAAACTATCGTTCCTGCAATAATCAGTAATGCGCCTATTGCAGTTTTCAATGCCAATGTTTCCCCTAAAAATAATACGGACAAAATAATTGCAAGTGCAACACTTAATTTGTCAACAGGCGCCACTTGCGATACTTTGCCAAGTTGTAAAGCCTTGAAATAGAAAATCCATGACAAACCTGTTGCTACGCCCGAAAGTATAAGAAAAGTAATATTGGACTTTGAAAGCGTAGATATTCCTTTTGTCTCGCCTCTGAAAAATACAATGCCCCAAGCAATAAACAATATCACAATTGTTCTTATGGCTGTTGCCAAATCTGAGTTCACATTTTTAACGCCAACTTTTGCAAAGATAGCTGTGAGCGCAGCGAAAAAAGCCGACAGTAAAGCATATATCCACCACATATTTTATAATTTTAATTTTATCGACAAATTTATAACCCTTCCGTCAATCGGTGCCCAAAGCGGCACAAATTGCGGATCGGAAATTGAGCCAGTATACAACGCTTCATTGTTGCTCTGTTTAAAGTTGAGTAAATTTTCGCAATTCAAAACGAGCGTAAAATGCTTGCCGAAATTTTCAGAAATCATCGCAGCCATAAACATCCAACCCGCTGTATTGCTGTAATCCAATCTTTTTTGCGAACCAGTGTAAGAACCTTCTAAGCCTGCATGAAATCCGATTTTATCAATATCTCTCACAATGGTAAAGGCTATTCTGTTTTTCGGTGCATAAGGCATGAATTGATTTTGATTTAAATAATTTCGCTTTACAATCGTGAATGTATAACCCGCATACAATTCCCAATCATCGACCGTTGCTTTGATGTATGTGTCGAAACCCTTGCTCACAACGGATTTGCCGGCATTCGCATAATATAAATTTTCGTTGTCGTCAGCAGTACCTACAATCGGATGATTGATTTGTGTCAAAAAAAATGCCTGGTTAATAAAGATTTTATTTCCGTTATCAAAATCCTTTTTGTAATTCACTTCGGCATTATAGCCAATAGATTTTTCTGCGCTGCTATTTGCCGGCAACGCAACGATTTTGTCGGGCGTATAATCGGTATAATATGGCGTATAAGGGTCGGGCGTTTTGTATCCGAATCCCACGCCAAGTCTTGCTGCCCAATGTTCATCAAAGCGATTAAAGAAAGCTATTCGCGGCAAAAAGAAGTTACCGTATTTATCGTGAATATCATCTCTCAAACCTAATTCCAAAGTAGTTCCGTTTTTGATTTGCCAGGTGTTTTGCGCAAAGAAGCCGATTGTATTGTTGTGCAAAGAATCATTCGGAATAATTTCATTTGCATTTATCAGCCTTACTTTATTACCAACATCATTAATGCCGCCGACAAAGCTACTCCCGTTTCCATAATTAATTAAGGTTGAAAGCTCGGTATAATAATCCAATTGCTTGCCGTAATAATTTAATATATTGCTTGTATAGTTATCATTAAACCAACTCGCACTGTTTTTAAAATACAATTTAAAATTATTGTTGAATGTTTGTTCAATATTAAATTCTCCTGTGTGTCGGTTTGTGTGATTGTCTTCAAAATATTGATGTGCGCCTTGTGCTTCATTATTCAAAACCAGCATATCGCCGCCGTTTCGTTTTTCAAAAGTTCCGTTGTATCCAATCGTAACAGTTGTTTGATTTTTATAATAAAAAAATCTTGGGTGAATATTGAAAGAACTAAGATTTGGCAAGTCAGAGAATCCGTCTTTATTTACATCTTCTTGTTTTTGATGCGTGTATCCTGCAAAAAATGTATAACCGAAATGCTTATAACGCTTTGCAGCAAATCCGTTTACATCTGTTTCGCCCAAAGAAGTTTGATTGATAACAAATGTCGCATCTTGAGTTGTTGTCGGTTTGCGCGAAATTAAATTTATCAATCCGCCGATAGCACCGCCGCCATACAAAGTGGACGCAGAACCTTTGACCAATTCTATTTGCTGTAAGTCCAAAGGGGGGATAGATAGTATTCCAAAATTACCGCTGAATCCGTCATACAAAGGAATGCCGTCTTTTAATATCTGCGTGTAACGCCCGTCCAAACCCTGAATATGCACATTCACATTTCCGGAAATTACAGACGATTGTACAACCTGAACACCACTTACATCTCCAAGAATGCTTGCAATGCTTGCAGGCTTAATCGTGCTCTCTTCGGTCATTTCTTCTTTGCCTAAAATTTCTACTTTAATTGGTGCATTTTCAATCGGCTGGTTGTTGCGCGTAGTCGATACGATTTCTACTTCGTTTAAATCCCCTTCACTTTGTTTCATCAAAATATTGACGATGATATCTTTAGTTATTTGAATATCAATTGTTTGATTTTCGTAATTTATATAACTAAACGAAAACCGGTAATTCCCATTTTTCAAAACAATCGTTGCTTTACCGGAATCATTTGCAATGCCAATAATTTTATTATTCACGGTAATGGAAACTTTCGGTAAGGATTGGCTGGATAAGCTATCCATAAATTCAAAACCGACTTTGTTTTGTGCAACGGAAAAACTAAGTGCGCCAATAAAAAACAAAAGTGTTAAACAACATTTCATAATGCAAATGTTGGACATAATTCTGCACAAAATCTGAATTTAAACCTTCAATTTATCTTCAGAATTAGAAAGTACTTTTGCGTGCCTTGTCATTATTGTATTAATTTTATACAATAACAACATTGATTATGGCAGCACATTTGGAAAAACATTTTACCTCTTCACAATTCATCGGCGATATCATAATTGGATTGTCCGATGGCTTGACCGTTCCATTTGCGCTGGCTGCGGGTTTAAGCGGAGCTGTTGCTCATAACAATATTATTATTACAGCTGGAATTGCGGAGCTTGTTGCAGGTTCAATCTCAATGGGGCTTGGAGGTTATCTTGCAGGGAAAACGGAACAGGAACATTATGCTTCCGAATATAAAAGAGAAAATGATGAGGTTGATAAGGTTCCCGATGTTGAAAAAGAAGAAGTTAAGCAAGTATTTGCAGAATACGGCATCAGCAAAAAACTACAGGATGAGTTTGCGGACGAATTAAGTAAAAACAAAGAACGTTGGGTTGATTTTATGATGCGTTTTGAACTCGGCATGCAAAAGCCCGATGAGCGCATTGCGACAAAAAGCGCACTTACAATCGGATTGTCTTATTTGGTGGGCGGCATGGTTCCTTTGCTGCCTTATTTCATTACTGATAAGCCTTTGACGGGTTTGAAATGGTCTGTCGTAACAACGCTGTTGTTCTTGTTTTTATTTGGATATGTCAAAACAAAATTTACCGGACAATCGCCTTTTAAGGGCGCGGTGAAAACAGTCTTTATCGGCGTAATTGCTGCATTTGCGGCATATTATATTGCGAAAATCGTAAGTTAAAACAGATGAAAATTTTAATAGTTGAAGATGAGCAAGACCTTGCAAGAAGCATTAGGCAATATTTGCAAAACCAAAATTATCTCTGTGAAATTGCAAGCACTGTGCAACAAGGAAGAGAGAAAATAGAGTATTTTGATTACGATTGTATTCTGCTCGATATCATGCTGCCCGGGGGAACTGGATTACAATTGCTGGAAGAACTGAAACGTGATAAAAAAACGGACGGCGTAATTGTTATCTCTGCAAAAAATTCTCTGGAAGATAAAATCTATTCTCTGAAGTCGGGTGCGGATGATTATCTTTCAAAGCCTTTTCATCTTGCGGAGTTGAGTGCGCGAGTCGAATCTGTGATAAGAAGAAGGCAATTAAACGGGAGCAATGATATTCATTTTCAAGATATAAAAATTGATATTCAGGCAAAGACCGTTTCCATCGAAAACGGGGAAATTAACCTTACAAAAACAGAATACGATTTGCTGTTGTTTTTAATGATGAACAAAGGAAAAGTTATCTCCAAAAATGCAATAGCTGAGCATCTTTCAGGGCAATCAGCAATGTATTTGGATAACTTTGACATCATCTATGCACACGTAAAAAATCTGAAAAAGAAATTAGGCTTGCAGGGGAATTATATCAGAACGATTTACGGCACAGGCTATAAACTTTCGGAATAAAAATCCTGACTTCTTTCGGATGACACTGATTAGCGTAAAAATATTGAAATGAAATTACTCAATTATACATCCATTCGCTATTTGTTGTTCACAGCATTGCTGCTGCTTATCAGTGGTCCCGTGTTCTACGTTGTACTAGATAAAATATTTATCAGAGCCATTGATAAAGATTTGGTACAGCAGGCGAAAGAAATTCCCTTGCATATCAGTTCAATCAATTCAGAAAGAGATTTAGCATTGTGGAAAGCCTTGGATAACGATTTGGAAATTATAGATGCAGACAGTGTTTTGTTTCACTCAAATCCTTTTACAGAAAAAAAATTGAGAAAGGATAAAAATAAAAAAGGAAACTTTCGCATTCTACAAAAGCAAACCAATATTCTCGGTAAAAATTATGTGATTCAGATAGAATCTTCGATGATTGAAAAAGAAGATCTGATAAAAACGATTCTATTTATTCAATTAGGATTATTCCTTTTTCTGTTACTCGGTGCGGTAGGCATCAATTATTTTATCAACAAAAATGTGCTGAAGCCGTTTTATGGAAGCCTCACGTTTTTGCAACAGTTTAATCTGGAAAGTACAATTGAAGAGCCTTTGGAAATGCCGAAAATAGTTGAGTTTAAACAACTCAACCAATCGATACAACAATTAACGACAAGTGTGCGAAAGGCTTATTTTTCGCAAAAGGAATTTATCGAAAATGCTTCGCACGAATTACAAACGCCCCTTACTACATTAAAGTTTAAACTGGAGTTGTTATTGCAGGAACAAAATCTATCACAGAACCAAAGCTTGTTGATTAGCGATATGTACAAAGTAATTGAGTATATGGATGAATTGAATAAAAATCTTTTGCTATTGAGTAAAATTGAGAATGGGCAGTTTGCCTCAACAGAAGCAGTGAATATAACTGATGTGGTAAATGAAGTGGAGGAAGATTTATCGTTGATCATTGAATCAAAATCTCAAAATATAAGAAAAACATTTTCTGCTGAAAATATTTTTCTTAACTCGAACAAAATGTTATTAAAAATTTTAGTTAACAACTTAGTATTGAATGCACTTCAATATTCAGAAGTGAATGCGATCATTTATATTTCAGCGGATAATAACATGCTGAAAGTTTGTAATCCAGGGAAGCCTATAAATGTAAGCACAGATAAAATTTTCAGCCGTTTCAATAAGAAGTTTTCCGGCAAAGGAAGCGGCCTTGGTTTGTCTATCGTTAAAACAATATCTGAATTGTATAATTATAAAGTTTCTTACGAATATTCTTCCGGTAATCATATTTTCAAATTGGTTTGGAACAATTAATGTAATAAAATATTAAATACGCTTAAGTATCTTTGAGGTTTAAGAGGATATCTGTTTACTAATGTCTTGAAGGGTTTCATGAACATGCATGTCATCGTTCAGTTTTTATTCAGAATTTCTTCCCACTTTTGTTTTTTAGAGATGAAGAAAGCGAGTGTTTTATTATTATTTCTTTGTTACTGTTTTATTCTCAAAGCACAACACACGTCCACAGCTCAAGCTGCGCAAGACAGTATTATAGCTGAACAAACGCGGTTAAGGTTTACATTTCGACAGCTTTTCGTTCCGGCAGGTTTAATAATTGCCGGGTCTTTGTTCGAATCGTTTAGAGGATTAAAGAATGATCAATTAAAATTTCACAATAATCATTTTACACATTTTCATACAAATGCGGATAATTATTTACAATATGTTCCGGGGGTAATCCCTTATGCGTTTGACATTGCAGGGATTCAATCCAAAACTGATGTTGCAAACCGAACCGTTATTCTAATAAAAGCAGAGATTCTTCAATACGCAGTAGGTAATATTCTCAAACATACTGTAAGAGAATGGCGGCCTGACGGAAGCGACAGAAATGCTTTTCCGTCTGGACATACAGAACAGGCATTTGCAACGGCAACTATTCTTAGCGAAGAATATGGATATAGATTTAAGTGGATGCCGTATGTAGCTTATACATTCGCTTCAGGTGTAGGTGCGCTGCGAATTGCGAATAACAAACATTATATCGGAGATGTATTGGTAGGTGCCGGTATCGGTATTTTATCTGCGAAACTTGCTTATTGGACACATCGTTACAAGTGGGGCAAAAAGAAACGCCCGGCTTTAGAACCTTAATAAATTATTATGTTAGCGCCAAAATTTTGGAAACCTTTTTTATGGTTAATTTATTTCTATTTATGCGTATCTGTTATTTTAAGAATTGTATTGCTGCTGAACCCGATAACCACTGCACATTTCAACATTGGTGATTATTTAAAAATTTTTGTAAAAGGAGCTCTAAATGACATTTTAATTTTTATACTCTTAGGCTCATTGTTTTGGTTATATTATTTATTCTTGTCCAACAATAAATTCAAAAAGCCTCACGGCTATATCATCTTCTGTTCATTGGTATTGCTGTTATGTTATCTCTCTTTTTTTAATAATATATTGAAGCAATACGGCAATGTGGTTCCGCTAATAGGTATTGTATTTGTGGGTTTCAAAACTTTGATTTTCGGATTAATGCTGTTTTTTCCGAAACTGCGCAAGCCATTACGAATCACCTTTTATTTTACAACCATTTTTTTATTCGTATCGTTGATTTTGTTAAACGCCCTGAGTGAATATTATTTCTGGAATGAATTTGGTATGCGGTACAATTTCATTGCGGTAGATTATTTGATTTATACCAATGAAGTGATAGGCAACATTTTGGAATCTTATCCCGTCGTTCCTTTGTTCGCAATACTCGGGCTAATTGCATTAACGGCAAGCTGGTTTATAGTGTATAAGACAAAAAATTGCATTATTCAATTACCCGCATTTATTACCAAGATAAAAATAATAGCTGTATATGGCATTGTAGTCGTATTATGTTTTTGCCTACTGCCTCTGCTGAATAGATACGATCAGGACGAAAATGTGTTTGAAAGTGAGCTACAATCCAACGGGGTTTATAAATTCTATATTGCATTTATGAATAATCATCTGGATTATTTTAAATTCTATCCAACCATTGATCAGCGACAAGCCTTTCAATTATTAAAGGATCAAATTCCGGGCATTCAAACAGGAAACTCCACACATGACGTGAAAGATTCGCTACCTGAGATACATAAAAATGTTGTACTGATTACAGTTGAAAGCCTGAGTGAAGATTATCTTGCCCATTTTGGAAATACAAACCATCTAACGCCTTTTTTAGATTCCTTAGCAGATAACAGCATATTCTTTACGAATTTGTATGCTACCGGAAATCGAACCGTTCGGGGCTTGGAAGCTGTTACACTTTGCATACCGCCCGCACCAGGTGAAAGTGTTATCAAGCAAAAAAATAATAAAGACAAATTCTGCACGGGTTATATTTTTAAACAAAAAGGATATCAGGTAAAATTTTTGTATGGCGGTTACAGTTACTTCGACAATATGAAAGATTTTTACGAAGGTAACGGCTATGATATTGTAGACAGAACTGCTTTTGCGCCAAAAGAAATTTCTTTTGCGAATATCTGGGGCGTATGCGATGAAGATATGGCAAAGAAAGCAGTTAAAATAATACATACCGAGGCCGCTACGGGCAAGCCGTTTTTTAACCATTGGATGACAGTAAGCAATCATCGGCCATTTACTTATCCGAATGGGAAAATTGATATTCCAGGCGATTCAAAATCAAGGGAAGGTGGGGTTAAATATACGGATTATGCTTTGAGAAGATTTTTTGAAATGAGTGAAAAAGAAGCGTGGTTCAATAATACGGTATTCATAATTGTTGCTGACCATTGTGCATCTTCATCCGGTAAGACGGCTTTGCCGATGTCGAAATATCGAATTCCATGTATAGTTTATTCTCCAGGATTTATACAACCCCGACAAATAAATAAACTGATGTCTCAGATAGATATTATGCCAACGGTAATGGGGCTTTTGCATTTCAGTTATTCATCCAAATTTATTGGGCAAAATATTTTGGATTCAGATTATATACCGCGTGCCTTCATTGCAACATACGAAGATATGGGCTTTATCAAAGATAGTGTACTTACCGTCCTCTCTCCGTTGAAGCAGACAAAGCAATATACACTTATCCCGCAAACAATGATAAATGTGGAACCGCAGTTCCAATACCAATACAAAGAATTGCCAGCGAAAAATTTAAATACAAAACTGAAAGATGAAGCTATAAGTTATTATCAAACTGCTGCTTGGCTATTAAAGAATAATCAATATCAAAAATGATATTGATGCGATAACAAGAAAGAAATATTAATTTTTGCAAAAATAAAAATGGGTAAAATTGATAATCTCTGGTGCATTATTATTCTTTGTTCTACTCAACGTCAGGCTCAAGCAGTACTTATTCCACGAGATTTTATGAAATCTGCTGTATTTGTTCTTGAAGATAACTCACTAAAGTTTTTAATTACTGCATTGCGTATGCCTTAATAATTATAGAATAGAATTTTTTTCCTTTTTAATTTCATGTCACACATTACTGTATAATGCGTGACAAATTCGGCATCGATTGCACAAATTAATAACTAATAGTTGTTTTGTATTAAGTAAATTGCAAATTGTAAACTTGACAATTATTGCTATCGGAATCATTTAAAACGAAAAGGCCGTATTCTTTAATGAAACGATTTCATCTGCGCTGCATTTTTTTCTTTCTATTTTTCTTTCTATTTGAAATTAGTTTTGCTTCTTCATTGCAAAATGAAAAAAATATAATTATTGTTTCCGCGCAAGATGTTGCAGAAAGAGTCCGATTTGGTATTGATTATCTTGATTCCTTACTGGTATTAAAAGGTTATCAGGTGCAAAAGAGCCATCAGATACCGGAAATAGAAAACTCCAAGATTATATTAATCGGCACAGGTTCAGATAAAATATTTTTTAAGTATTCTGAAGTGCGAAATATATCATTACAAAAAAGCGCACATCAAGAAGGATTCTCTTTGAATTCAATAAACAATCAACTGGTCACAATTATCGGCGCAGATAATTCGGGTGTTTTATATGGTTGCCTTGCTTTGGCGGACAGTATTGCAATTGACGGAAAATTACCCGAAAATATACATGTTTCTGACAGCCCGCAAATGGTTCTCCGCGGCGCATGTATTGGTTTGCAAAAACCGTATTTGTTGCCTGAAAGAAGTGTATATGAATATCCGATTACACCCGAAAATTTTTCCTGGTTTTACGACAAAATCTTGTGGATTAAATATCTTGATATGCTCGTGAATAACAGAATGAACACTTTATATCTTTGGTCCGGTCATCCGTTTGCATCGCTGATTCGGCTAAAAGATTATCCTTATGCAGTAGAAGTGGACAGCGCTACCTTTGAAAAAAATAGGGAAATATTTCACTTTATCACGCAAGAAGCGGATAAGCGTGGTATTTGTATAATTCTTTCTTTTTATAATATAATAGTTTCCAAACCTTTTGCTGAGAAAAACGGTCTTAAAACACAGGATAGAAACCGCCCGATTATTCCTCTTATTGCTGACTATACAAGAAAATCTATTGCTGAATTTGTAAAAAGTTATCCCAATGTCGGCCTGCTCGTTACTCTTGGGGAAGCCATGCAGGGCGTAGGACGGGACGATATTGATTGGTTTACGAAAACAATTATTCCGGGTGTGAAAGATGGCTTGGAGGAATCCGGAAGAACTGATCAGCCGCCGGTTATTTTGCGTGCACACGATACCTATGCGCCGGATGATATTGCAGCTGCAAAGCCGTTATACGGCAATCTTTACACAATGCAAAAATACAATGGTGAAGCGCTTACTACTTATCAGCCAAGAGGAGAGTGGGCAAAGCTGCACAGGATTCTTGCAAGAATGTCACCTGTACTTGTGGAGAACGTTCATATACTCGCCAATTTGGAACCTTTTCGTTACGGTGCGGACGATTTTATCCAAAAATGTGTTCAGGCAATGTGTAGCATCGACAGTGCAAAAGCATTGCATATTTATCCGCAGGCTTCTTATTGGGATTGGCCGTATTCCGCAGATAATACAGATCAGAGGGTCTTGCAAATAAACAGGGATTGGATATGGTATGCCGAGTGGGCGCGCTATGCGTGGAACAGTAACCGCAACCGCAATGAGGAAATTTTGTACTGGTCGAAAAAATTAGCTGAAAAATACGGTTGTTCTATCGAAGCTGGAAAACAAATATTGGATGCTTATGAACAGTCAGGCGAAATTGCGCCGAAGCTCTTAAGAAGGTATGGCATTACAGATGGCAACAGGCAAACGCTTACGCTCGGCATGTTTATGAGTCAATTCATACATCCTACCAAATACAGCTTATTGAATTTATTGTACGAATCGGAATCGCCACCGGGAGAGATGATAACTGAATACGCGAAAAAAGAATGGGATCATCTGCAGCATAGTGGAGAAACACCTACTCAAATCGCAAAGGAAGTAATTATAAACGGACAGAAAGCGGTTAATTCAATTGATAGCGCTGCATCGTATATAACAAATAACAAGGAAGAATTTCTTCGCCTTAGGAATGACATGTATTGTTATAATCTTTTGGCTGATTTTTATAGTGAAAAGGTAACTGCTGCATTGGCTGTTTTGCGATATAAATATTCACTGAAAATCGCAGACCTTGATACCGCGCTTCCACATTTGGAAAAAAGCGTAGGTTACTTTTATCAATTGGCGGCACGTACAAAAAATACGTATTTGTATGCCAACAGTATGCAGACAAGCCAACGAAAAATACCTGTATCAGGAAAAGATGGGAAGAATAAAACATGGACGGAATTATTGATACTTTACCAGGATGAATTAAATAATTTTAAAAAGAATCTTAAAGCTTTAAAAGAAAGAAAAATTTTAGATGTAAATAATAATTCATTAAGACGATTCAAAAATGCCGATGTGACTTTATTGCCTGAAACAGCAAAAAACAAAAAAGTCAGTTTACAAAAAAACGCGCTGCCCTTTACAGATACTTCGGTACAGATAAAGGAAATTGATTATGAATTATGCGGATTAAACGCTATAATTTATGACCGTCAAAAGCAAATTGATTCAGGAACTTTAATTCATTTTAAATGTAATCAGGATGTGAAGTTATTAATAGGATATTTTACGGAGAAAGATAAAAAATATTTGTCCGAACCGCAATTAGAAATTGATGCCTCGGCTAATGATTACGATCAGGCAGAAACGAAGATTGCAAACGCAATATTAATACCCGGATTTCCTGCTGTTAATGTGCATGCCTTTAGTTTTAAAACGGGAGATCATACTTTATCCTTAGGAAAAGGCGAATGTCTTGTATTGGGCTTTATAGATGCCAAAATAGTTTTACAACCCTTTGATGCAGCATTGGGAACCAATGGAGAAGATCGTGATATTGATTGGTTATTTCAATAAAATATAAATTATGAAATGGGCCAAAAGAATTTTTCATGCTTAAAGCAATGATGATTTTAGCGAAGCTGAATTCGGCGAAGCCAATTCCATCTGACAATAAATAAAATAAAAATAAACAGATGAATTATGCAACTAAAAAATTAGTTTTTTGTTTTTTATTTCTATTGTTAAATATCTTTTTCTTAAATAAAACAAATGCGCAAAATAATACGATCATACTTCAGCCTTCTATTATGAAAGCCGATGTGAGCTATTTTAATCAACTCGATGATTCCGAAGATGTGAAAAATTATGTAACCAATGCGCAATCCTATCAATGGCTTTCGGACAATATTCCTTTGTTTGAATGCCCTGATACATTATTGCAAAACAAATATTATTATCGTTGGTGGTGCTTCAGGAAACATTTGGTACAAACGCCAGGGGGCTTCATATTTACGGAGTTTATAACAAATGTAAAATTTGCAGGAAAATATAATACGATCAGTTCTGCCTTAGGTCATCAAGTTAATGAAGGCCGTTGGTTGAGAAATTCTCAATATATCGATGATTATATTTCTTTCTGGCTCTTTCACGATAAAGAACAGAAGAAGCCGCACTTTTATGCATTCAGCACATGGATAGATGATGCTGTTTATAGTTTGTATTTGGTAAATAAGGATAAAAGATTTTTACAAAAGGTTTTACCAGCTTTGGATACAAATTATCAAACATGGGAAAAAACAAATCTTTTGCCGAACGGGTTGTTTTGGCAATACGATGTACGCGATGCAATGGAAGAATCCATTAGTGGCGGAAGGCATCAGCAAAACATGCGCCCAACCATCAATAGTTATATGTACGGCAATGCAAAAGCATTAGCCGCAATAAGCAATGTTTTAGGTAACGAGAATCTGAAAAAAAGGTATTATTCAAAATCTATTCTTCTAAAAAAGCTTATAGAAGATTCTCTTTGGAATGACTCTGCGAATTTTTTTGAAGTAAAATATTCCAACGGCAAATTTGCAGATGTGCGTGAGGAATTAGGCTATATTCCTTGGTATTTCAATTTGCCAGAGGATGATGAAAAACATGCAATGGCATGGAATCAATTGATTGATACAACAGGCTTTGACGCGCCTTGGGGAATTACAACTGCGGAGCGCAGGCATCCGTTGTTTCGTACACATGGTTCTGGTCATGGTTGCGAATGGGATGGCGCTGTGTGGCCTTACGCTACAGCGCAGACATTGAAAGGGCTTTCCAATTTGTTGAATAATTATAAGAATCATGCACATGTGGACGCGAATGTATTTTACAATCAATTGCAAAAATATGCGTGGGCACAGCAAAAAGACGGACAACCTTTTATCGGTGAATATCAGGATGAGAAAAGCGGTTACTGGCTCCGTAATGATCCGCGCGGGAGATTTTACAATCATTCATCATTTGCAGATTTAATTATTAATGATCTAATTGGAATTAAACCGAGAGAAGATAATGTTTTGGATATAAAACCATTAATTCCGCAAGGAAAATGGAAATGGTTTTGTTTGGACGGCGTGTTGTATCATGGCCATAATATTACTTTGCTTTGGGATGAATATGGAACGAAATATCACAAAGGCAAAGGCTTTTTTATTTATGATAATGGCAAACAAATTTTGCAGAAAAAAACGTTGTCCGATACAGAATTGAATTTGAGAAACTGATAATTAAGATAATTAAAATTTTCATACGAGGAATCAACATTATAACCTTTATTTCCTTTGCTATTTTGTATGAAATAAAAATTAAATCGCTACATTTTTTCGCATGAATCATTTAAAGCGGCAATATTTTATCTTTCTTCTTTTTTATTGCGTTCTCCTGCAAGCGAATGCACAATCGTTAAATAACAGCAACTTAAATCTTTGGTATAAATTTCCTGCAAATTCCTGGACAGATGCTCTTCCAATCGGTAATGGTTTTATAGGTGCTATGATTTATGGAGGAACAGATACAGAACATATACAATTCAACGAAGCAACTTTATGGACGGATGGTCCACGTAGTTATGCACATCCCAATGCTTATAAATATTTAGATACTATCCGGCAATTATTATTTCAGGGTAAACAAAAACAGGCGGAAGAAATTGCAACAATACATTTTATGGGATTAAAAAATCATGACCCGATTGATTATGAAAATAAAAGAAAGTTGTGGCTTGATAATGTTCGAAGAGATGTGTCTTTTGCTCAACCCAATTATAATGATTCGGATTGGGAAAAGATGGCTATTCCCTTAACGAATGGTTGGGAAAGCAGCGGCCTTCAAGGGCTTGACGGCGCTGTATGGTTTCGGGTAACATTTGAAATGCCAAAAGGTTGGGAAGATGAAAATTTATATCTGGATTTAGGAAAAATAAGAGATGAAGATTATACTTACATTAATGGAAAGCTATTGGATTCTGCTCAAGGTATTAGTACAAAAAGGCATTATCTTATTCCGGCAAATTTTTTGAAAAAAGGGAAAAATATTATTGCTATACAAGTAATTAATTATTTTGATAAAGGCGGTTTTACCGGCGTGAAAAACAATAATAAAATACTTGTGGTATATCCTGAGAATAAAAATGCTAATGAAGGGATTTCATTAGGCAATGTTTGGAAATACAAAATACAAAACGATGCGCCGCCGCCATACCCCCAATTTGAAGCTAGTTATCAACCATTCGGAGATGTTTACATTCTTACAAACCATGCTGATAATATATCAGATTATAAAAGAAACCTTGATCTAAACAATGCAGTTGCAGGTGTATCTTATAAATATAATGGCATATTTTTTAAAAGAACATATTGGGCTAGCGCGAAAGACAAATTTGTAGCTGTTCATTTTACAGCAAGCAAGAATGGAGCAGTCAGTTTCTCCGCATTTTTTAAAATTGTGCATCAATTTTCTGAGATTAAAAGAATTGACGATAAAACTATTTCCCTGAAAGTACAAGTAAAGAATGGTGCGTTATATGGAATAAGTTTTTTGTATGCGAAAGTTGACGGGAACAAGGCAGCCATTAAAACTGATAGAGGTAGATTAATTATTACTAATGCAGACAGCGCCACTTTGTATTTAACGGCTGCTACCAATTTTGTTTCGTATAATGATGTTTCAGGAAATGCGCAAGCGCGTTGTACAGATCAATTAAAAATGGCAAAGCAAAAAACGTATGATGCATTGTTGAAAGCGCATATAAAAAAATACAAATCATACTTCGAAACTTTTTCGATTGACTTTGGTAAATCGCAAAATGAAAACTTACCGACTGACGAAAGAATATTGAATTACAATCCCGGAATAGATGCCTCTTTGATTGCATTGTATGTGCAATATGCACGTTATTTACTAATCAGCAGTTCTCCTGCCAATGCACCGTTGCCCGCAAATCTGCAAGGGATTTGGAACGATCAGCTTACTCCGTCATGGGGAAGTAAATTCACTACCAATATCAATTTGGAAATGAACTACTGGCCCTCGGAAGAATTAAATTTATCTCCATGTGGAAAGCCATTATTTAATTTCATAAAAGATATTTCACAAACCGGAGAGTTTACCGCAAAAGAACATTATAATGCACCTGGCTGGGTAGAGCATCATAACACGGATATTTGGGGCGCGACCGCTCCGATTGATGCATCAGATCATGGCGTTTGGATTACGGGTTCCGCTTGGCTTTGCCATAACCTTTGGGAACATTATCTGTTTACGGGAGATGCTGTTTTTCTTAAAACGATTGCTTACCCAATTATGAAAAGCGCTGCCCGTTTTTATATACATTTTTTAATAAAAGATCCGCAAACAGGCTTTTTGATAAGTGCGCCTTCTAATTCTCCTGAGCATGGAGGCATGGTTGCAGGGCCGGCAATGGATCATCAAGTTATTCGGGATTTATTTAAAAATTGTGTCACAGCAGCTCATCTTTTACAAGCTGACGAATCTTTTAGCGATACTTTGAAAAATATGTATGCTCATATTGCGCCCAATAAAATCGGACATTTCGGTCAGTTGCAAGAATGGATGCAGGACATAGATGATACATCCGATACGCATAGGCATGTATCACATTTATGGGGTGTATATCCTGGAACAGATATTGCTTGGGATAAAGATTCTGTCATGATGCGCGCTGCATTGCAATCATTATTATACCGCGGCGATGGCGGAACGGGCTGGTCGCTTGCATGGAAAACAAATTTATGGGCGCGGTTTAAAGCCGGTAATCATGCAATGAAATTATTGAATGAATTATTAAGTTCTGCAGAGCATAACACCGGTAGCGAAAAAGGTGGCATTTACAGGAATATGTTTGATGCGCATCCTCCTTTTCAAATTGACGGAAACTTCGGTGGTGCGGCTGCTATAGCGGAAATGTTGGTGCAGAGCCAAAATGGATATATTGAATTATTACCTGCATTACCTTCTGCATTGCCAAACGGAAATGTAAAAGGAATATGTGCAAGAGGTGGTTTTGTGTTGGATATGAATTGGCGATACGGCAAACTCAATTCGCTAAAAGTGCATTCAACAATTGGAGGAAAATGTATTATAAAATATAATTCAACAACGATTTCTATACCAACGCAAAAAAACCATGATTATATTTTTAATTCTCAATTGAAGATATTATGAGACATGTAAATGAATTAAAAGCCATTTTTGTAAAATGCTTTCTTTTGACATGTTTAATCACTTTATATTTTAATAAAATATCGGCGCAGCGAAAAGATATTTTATTAAACGATGATTGGTATATAGCTTGCGATTCTTTGAATGTAAATGCATTCCCTCATTTTGAACAAATTAATTCTAATACAAATAATTGGTTAAACGTTTCTGTTCCGCATAATTGGGATGATTATGGTGGTTACATAAGACTATTGCACGGCAATCGTCATGGCTATGCTTTTTATAGAAAATACTTTACAATAAAAACAGATGCCGATAAAAAAGTTTTTCTTTGGTTTGAAGGTGTAAGTTCGTATGCTACGGTTTGGGTAAACGGTAAAAAAGTTGCTTATCACGCAGGCGGTAGAACAAGTTTTACAGTTGATATTTCTGATGTGGTTTATAAAGATGGAACAAAAAACATATTATCTGTAAGAGCAGATCATCCTGCGGAGATAAGCGATTTGCCTTGGGTTTGCGGCGGTTGCTCAGATGAATCTGGTTTTTCGGAAGGCTCCCAGCCTATGGGTATTTTTCGCCCTGTGCATTTAATTGAAACGGGCGGAGTAAGAGTACAACCTTTTGGAGTGCATATCTGGAATGATTCAGCTCTGTCAGAAAAAAAAGCATCACTTTATTTAGAAACGGAGTTAAAAAATTTTGATAACAAGGAAGAAGATGTTGTATTGATTAATCAATTAATTGACAGAAACGGAGAGCTGATTGCCAAAGCGAAAAAACAGATTAGATTAAATGCCGGCGAAACAAATATTTTACGACAATCTTTTCATGATTTATCCAATATCAAACTTTGGTCTTTGGAGCATCCTTACCTATATCATGTAATAACGGAAATAAAGTATGTAAATGGTAAAATATCGGATAATATGTCTACAGCTTATGGGATACGCACAATCAGCTGGCCGGTTGGAAAAAAGAACCCGACAAATCAATTTTTATTAAATGGCAAGCCGGTTTTTATAAACGGCATTGCAGAATATGAACATGCATTGGGGCAAAGCCATGCATTTTCGAAAGAAGAAATAGCAAGCCGTGCATTAATGATAAAAAACGTCGGATTCAATGCTTTCAGGGATGCACATCAGCCGCACAATTTATTATATCAAACTTATTGGGATAGTCTTGGTCTTCTTTGGTGGCCTCAGTTTTCTGCTCATATCTGGTCGGATACTCCTGCTTTCAGAAATAATTTTATTCAGCTTTTAAAAGACTGGATAAAGGAAAGACGTAATAGTCCGTCAGTAATTTTATGGGGCTTGCAAAATGAAAGTCATTTACCTGAAGATTTTGCAAAGCAATGTTGTGATACTATTCGAGCACTTGATCCTACGGCTTCTTCGCAAAGATTAATTACCACATGTAATGGTGGCAAAGGAACAGATTGGGATGTGCCGCAAAACTGGACAGGCACTTATGGCGGAGACCCGGCAACTTATGCTGAAGATTTGAAGAAACAAATATTGGTAGGAGAATATGGCGGTTGGAGAACCATTGATTTACATGCTGAAGATTCGGATAAACTTGCGAATAATGAAAATAAGTGGTGTGATCTGATTGAACAAAAAATCAGGTTTGCGCAATCAGTCAAGGATAGTGTGTGTGGGCATTTCTTTTGGTTGTTCAATTCGCATGATAATCCCGGGCGTGTGCAATCTGGCGAAGGCTATAGAGAATTAGATGCAATAGGGCCTGTTAATTATAAAGGCTTGCTGACCTCCTGGGAAGAGCCAACGGACGGATATTATTTGTTTAAAGCTAATTATGCTTCGAAGATTACTTCACCTGTAGTTTATATTGTTTCGCACACATGGCCTGATAGATGGTTGCAATCCGGCATTAAGAATAATATTCAAGTTTACTCCAATTGCGACTCGGTTCAGTTGTTCAACGATATTGATTCTATTTACTTAGGTACAAAAAAGAATAGTGGAACTGGCAGACATTTTACATGGAATAATGTTTTTATAAAATACAATCTCTTATATGCAATTGGTTATGTGAATGGAAAGCCCGTTACAAAAGATGTAATTACACTGCATCATTTACCAAATGCGCCGCATATTTTTTCTTTAAAAACCAATAAAAAAATAATAAAGCCGGAGGATGGTTATAATTATATTTATAGAATTAATTGTGGCGGCGGAGTCTATAAGGATTCTTACAATAATATTTGGGAAGCAGACAGGCAGTTGATTGATTCTAATTCGCAAGGATCTGTTTCGTGGACAAAAGATTATCCTGGTATTCCGTATTTTTTTGCAAGTCAAAGGGAAATATTTGATCCCATAAAGGGTACAAATGATTGGAGGCTCTTTCAAACTTTCCGGTATGGCCGAGACAAATTAAAATTTATTTTCCCTCTTCCTGACGGCAATTACAGAGTAGAGCTTTATTTTACTGAACCTTGGTGGGGAACAGGAGAAAATTATAATTATTCAGGTACAAGATTGTTCAATGTGTCAATTAACGATAGCGTAGTTATTAAAAATCTTGATATTTTTAAGGAATCGGGCGGTGCGCATATCGCCCTTAAAAAAGTTATAAATGTAAACGTAAAAGGAGGGAAGATGATCGTTTCTTTTCCTAACACGTTGAGTGGAGAGGCAGTTATTTCGGCTATTGCCGTTGCAAGTATTCGCACATCAATAAAGGCAGCACCGGTGTCGAAACCGGTAATAAATATACTTACTGATAATGCTAATAATGCAAACTTACCAGTCACTGACTGGTTAGATACCGGCGATAGTATTTATATCGGAAATAAAACAACTATTGCATCCTTGCCACCGGAGTTGTATGGCGTGCAATGGATATATTCTTCTTATAACAAAGATTCTTACAAAATAAATTTTAATCAAAAATCTTGGTTGTATGTAGGAATTGATACCTCCGAAAAAGTAAACCGGAATTTAGTGAACGGCTTTGATAATACAGGCAATTTCATTAAATCCGATAAACCGGAAACCTTTGCGATTTATAAAAAAATATTTAAACAAAATGATACTTTTTTTGTTCCGAACAACGATAAAATATTTATTGCTGCAAAACCAGTATTTAATCTCACACCTTCTTATGATTTAAAAAAAGAATTTGTTTACCTCGCTGTTGAATCATCAGATTTTTCAGGCTTAATTACAGATACTTTATATGGAAATAAAATAATGGCTTATAAAAATGAAAGAAAGCATTATCTTAATTTGACATTTCATACTGGTGTGGCAGATTATCACACCATAACATTGAGATATGCAAATCTTTCATTAGAATCCTATGAAGCAATTATTGTTATTACCGATGAAAACACCACACAATTACAACAAGAGAAAATTATTTTGAAACCCACTAAAAATGGAAAGTGGGGAAGTGTAACTTTATATACTCCAACTATGATCAATGCAGGTAAATATACGCTGCATTTGCAATTGAGTGACACAGCAAAAAAAATATATATCCACTCTATTCAAATAAGATAAATAAGTGTTTGTAATTCATTGGCATATATGCTAAGATTGTGTAAATTTTTGCGAATAATTGACAAAATTATATAGGAATAATAAAGGTACTTTTGATATGTTAAATATACAAATGTTCGGTAGTTAATAAGTTGTAACAAATGTTTGTATATGATTTTACATTTAATCATTAATTCAAGAAAAATATTATTTGCGTGAATCTAAAAAGAATTAAACTAATCGTTACATGTGTTTTTTCGGGTATTATTTTTATAGCAAAAGGTCAAACCGGCAGTGGAAAAGATACTGCATATATAAGTTCCATAAATCAGCGCGCTCGAAAGATTGTGGCGAAATTAAATATACAGGATAAAGAAAAGCAAGCTAAAGTACAATCTGTTGTTGCACGGCAATATTTTGATTTAAATGACATAAGCACCCGACGGGACAGCAGTATAAAAAATATCAAAACAAAAAATCTTTCCAAAGTTGCGGAAAACGATTCTATAGCTGCCTTCCATTTGATATATGGCGAAGAGACCTATCAGTTGCATTATGCATACATAGCAAAATTGCAAACTTTATTAACGCTTGAACAGGTAGATGAAATCAAAAACGGAATGACGTATGGCGTATTGCCTTTGACCTATAACGGCTATATGCAAATGTTGCCCAATCTTACCAATGAACAGAAATACCAAATTATGGCATGGCTTGTAGAAGCACGCGAGCATGCAATAGACGGCGGTACATCCAATGAAAAGCACGCATGGTTTGGAAAATATAAAGGAAGGATCAACAATTATCTCGCAAAAGATGGCATCGATATGAAAAAGGCCGAAAGTGATTGGATATCTAAAATTAATTCAAATAAAAAAAATACTTCATCCAATCATCATTAGAAGAAAACAATTGCATGTATTGTTCAAATATGAAATAAAAAATGTAAAATGGTAAAACTACAATTAAAAATTCCTTTTGTACTGTTATTTGTTTTTGCATATAGTTATTTGCTTGCACAGGAACGTACAGTTACGGGAATGGTTATAGACGGCACTAGCGGGGATCATTTGCCGGGTGCAATTATAAGTATAAAAGGGAAACCAAGTAATGTGAGTACTAATGCTGAAGGAGGATTTAGTATCAAATTACTTCCGGCAGATAGTATACTGGTAGTTTCTTACATTGGCTACCAACGTAAACAAGTAAATATTGGTAATCAGTCATTTGTTACGATTAAGATGGATTCTACGATTTCAGCAAATTTAGGTGATGTAGTGGTAATTGGTTACGGTACTCAGGAGAGAAGGGAAATTACCGGATCTATGGCTACGATTGATTTGAAAAAAGTGGCAGATATACCGGTAGCATCTATTACAGAAGCCTTAAGAGGGCAAATACCCGGATTGCATGTTACAGGAGGCAGTACTCGTCCTGGAACCATGGCTTCATTAAACATCAGACAACAATTTAACTGGGGTAAAGATGGTGGTGGCAGCATTCCATTAATTATTATTGATGATGTAATTCAAATAGATCCGCAAACCGGATTGCCGTCATTGGACAGATTTAACCAATTGGATATGTCTGAAGTAGAAAGTATTACAGTAGTTAAAGATGCGGCTGCAGCAATATATGGTTCACGTGGTTCTCAGGGAGCAATTATAGTAAAAACTAAAAGAGGCAGAGCAGGCGCTCCACGTTTGACATATAGTGGAAAGTTTGAAACGAATGATGCTGTAAGTCATGGAAAAGTAATGAATGCAAGGCAATTTGGAGAATTTTCCAACAAATTCGCCAGAGCAATGGGTTGGGATCAAAATTATCTTTATTCCGATGCGGAATTAGATTCCATGAATTCCTTGAACTATGATTGGTTGAAGGCTGCATGGAAATCTGCGAATACGATGCAGCATTCTCTGGATGTAAGTGGTGGATCAGAAAGAGCCACATATTTTACGGGGGCTTCTTATTATACGCAAGGTGCTAATTTGGGAGATCAAACTTTTAAACGTTGGACATACAGGGCAGGCGCCGATATAAAACTGCTAAGCGGTTTACATATAAGTTCTACGGTTGCAGCTTCCAATACAAATCTTGAACAATCTTACACCAAAATAAATTTCAGCGATGGTTTTGCGACAGGCGGAGAACAGAATGATTACAGTGTTTTATTGCACATGCCAAAATACATTCCCTGGGAATATAATATAAATGGCCAAAATGAATATATATCACCGCCGTTGAGCTCAAAAAGTTTAGGAAGCGCATCTGGCAACAATTCTTTAAGCAACTGGAATTATTTTGCATTATTAAACAACGGATCCCAATCAGTCAATAAAAACTTTAATTACAATGTAAATATTTCTTTGCAATACGATGTGCCATATATTAAAGGATTGTCTTTTAAATTAAACTATGGTATATCGCAGCAGACCAGTAATACGGAACAAGATATGTTCCCTGAATTATTATATCAGGCTAAAACGCTCACAACTGCCGGCAAGCATTTATTTTCCGAAACATCTCCTTCTGACTGGCAATCTACACTAAACAAATCAAATGCCCGTGTCTTTTATGAGACTCAAACCGGAAAAAATGAACAGTCGAATTTTTTTATAACATACGACAGAAAATTTGGAGAACATAGTATTTCTGCAATGGCTTCAGTAGAAAAAGCGACAAATAGTTCGGATGATAAAAGGTTGTTATATACAAATCCCGATCCTAATGTTTATAATGGTACATCAGTTTCTGCAGGTGCTATCGATACTAGTAATACTATAACATATAAATACGAAGGCGGCAGCCTATCTTATTTAGGACGTATAAATTACAGTTTTAAAAGCAGGTATTTATTGCAATTTGTTTTCCGCTCAGACGCATCAACTGTTTTTGCACCGGAAAATTATTGGGGGTTTTTTCCTGCTGTTTCTGCCGGTTGGGTAATATCCGATGAAAATTTTTTTAAAGACAATGTAAAATGGATTAATTTTTTGAAAATACGTGCAGATTTAGGCCGTACGGGTAATAATAATATTAAACCATGGAAATGGTTGCAAACCTATACTGTAGATAAAAATAAAGGCTTTGGTTTTGGTAGCAGTGGTGGAAGTTATGTTACTGGACTTACACCTGGAGTTACTCCCAACAGGGATGTAAAATGGGATCAAACTACTCAACGTAATTTTGGTATAGATGTGTCTTTCCTTAATAGTCGTTTGTCTGCAACTTTTGATCAATATATTAATTCAACCAGAAATATGCTTACTGACATGTCGGGAGCGCTTCTTTCGCCGATATCGGTTGGCGGCGCTTTTGCAGAGCAGAACTTCGCAGGCGTTAATTCATGGGGATCTGAATTATCAATAACATGGAAAGATCAGATTCATGATTTTAGTTACTCTATTGGTATTAATACTGGTTTAGACAATTATAAAACTGTTAAATACTATGATCAGGCATTTAATTACCCCTCTGTTACAACTACAAGAACAGCAGTAGGAAATTACGGCATTGTTCCGGTTTGGGGATTTAAAACATGGAAACAAACTTCCGGGCATGACGGTATACTACGTACCGATGCCGATATAGATAATTATTGGAACTATTTAACGCAAAATGCCGCAAATTCAGGTGTAGCAGGCGCTATCCCAACTTATAATCCTAATGGCAGCTCAAGTCCTATTACTTCAAAATCAGGCCTTAAAAAAGGTATGTTGGCATACGAAGATGTTGCCGGAGATTTAAATTCCTCTGACAAAACGATTGCAGGACCGAATGGAAGAATAGTAAAGAATGAAGATTTTGTAAAATTAAAAAAATCCAACAGGCAATATGGTATTACAACCAATATTAACTTAAGCTGGAAAAATATCACATTGCTTACACAAATTTCAACTTCTTGGGGAGGCGCAAATTATTTGGATTATATCAAACAAGGAACTTCCAGCACAAATGCTATGTGGTCGCAACCGATTTATTTAACAGATATGTACGATTCTGCTACCAATCCAAATGGCAAATACCCGAACTTAGCTTACTATGATAATTTTGGCGGTACTACTTCTGACTTTTTTCTTTTGCCTACTTTCAGGATGTATATAAGAAATTTGAGTATAGGATATTCTTTACCTTTTGCATGGGTAGAAAAGGCAAAAATTCAAAGCGCAAGATTTTATCTCTCCGGAAATAATTTGTGGGACTTTTACAATCCGTATCCAAAAAAATATCGCAATATGTACGATGCGCCAACCGTAGGATATCCTACATTACGAACTTGGGCATTAGGAGTTAATATAGGTTTTTAAAATTTAATTATAAATTTTTTAGAATTATGAAATGAGCCATAAAAATTTTGCATACCCAAAGCAATGTTTATTTTGGCGAAACGGAGTTCGGGGAAGCCGATTCCATCTAACAATAAAAAATAAAAATAAACAGATGAAAAATAAAATAGTTTATTTAATAATAATCATAGCATTTCAAATTTCTGTCGGTTGCAGTAAAAAGTTTCTGGAGGATATGAAAGATTATAATCAATACGGAGAAGATCAATCTTTTTCAAACGAAACCTTAGCGGGCTGGTATATCGACAGGATATACAACTATTACTTTGTATCTTATAATTCTCCAATAAAACAAGTAGTAGGGCAATATAATGATAATAGGTCTAGAATGACTGAAGAAATGGGCGGAACAATTATTAATTATACAAATCCTTTACTCACGCTGCAAACAACTTCAGATGCGGATGGATATTATGGCACTACTTCAAGCAGCATTGCGAATAATCCATATACACGAATTCGTTTTTGCAATGATATTATTGAAAAAATGGATGAGTCCATCACTCAAAGCCTGTCAGATTCTTTTCGCTTAAGAGCCAAAGGTCAGATGTATTTTCTAAGAGCCTTGCAATATTTCGATTTGGTAAGAACTTATGGAGGCGTGCCTATTGTATTAACCGTGCAAAATAGCAGCACTACAGATCCAACAACACAAATTCCGCGTTCAAAATCTTCGGAATGTTTTACACAAATTATAAGTGACTTGGATTCAGCAGCAATAATGCTTCCAATGATATGGTCGTCTCTTTCTGCGAATTATGGCAGACCTACTGCCGCTGCAGCTTTGGCAATGAAAAGCCGGGTATTACTTACTGCTGCAAGCCCTTTGTTCAATACAGACTGGGATAATAGTGGCAGTCCTAAATGGCAGGCTGCTTTACAAGCCGGTTTAGATGCCGAAAATAAATTAACTGCAGCAGGATATGGCTTATATGGCTCAACAGCTAAAGAGTGGGCACAAATGACCTATGCTCAAGGTAATGCTACATTTAATAAAGAGGCTATAATGATTTATTTATTAAGTACTACTACTAATTCAACTACAGGATATAATAATGCATGGGAAAATTCTTTAAGACCGCCGGATTATAAAGGAACCGGTGGAATTTCTGTACCCAAGGCAATGCTTGATTTGTTCCCTATGGCCAATGGAACAAGGCCAACAAAAGATAACGGATATATAGATACATTTTTCTTTGCCAACAGAGATCCTCGCTTTTACCGCACATTTGCATTTTCCGGAGCTAAATGGGGCATTGCTTCCAATGCCAACAGAACTACCTGGCTTTACAGATGGAAGGCAAATGCCACTGCCACCACTGCCACCTATTACGGAAATAATCAAACTAATAGTCCGGCGCTGGTACGCAAGATGTCCAACCCTGCTGCCGACAGTGCTGTGGGTTATCAATATTCAGGTACCAGCATTTTTGAATATCGCTATACCGAACTTTTACTGAATATTGCCGAATGCTATGCTGCCACCGGTGATATAGCAAATACAATTGCATATCTTGGTAAAATACGTGCAAGAGTTGGCATTCCGGCTACTTCAACCACACCGGATGGCGGGGCAGTATCTAATTACGGTATTGGAACACTTGCTAATAAATATGCTGCCATTGAAGCTGTTCTATATGAGCGCAGAGTAGAACTGGCTTATGAAGGTAAACGCTTCTGGGATATACAACGCTGGATGTTATACGACAATACATCCAATAGCGGTAACTCCGTAACAAAATTAGGCCTCGAGCCTATAAATGGAACGATAAGGGACGGATATTACTGGCAATCAAAAACATATACCAATTCAGATCCTTTAACTGCAGCCGACAGAAATATTCTCATTGATCCTGATGCATCAAACTTTAATGATCAGATTGCTGCATTAAAAACACTTTACCAAAATAAATTCGTTATGACTCCTTTGGACAAAGCTTGGGATTTGGTAAACGGCACGGCAGTAAATATCTTATTTAGGCCTAATTATTATTTATCAGGCTTGGGTACTACTGTTCTTAGCAGCAATCCTTGGTTAACACAAAATATAGGCTGGTTAGACTATTCAGGAGGGCAAGGAACGTTTGATTATCAACAATAATCTCATCTCGATATAATTGTCAATGAAAAAGCAATTTTTCAAATTAAAAATTAATTATGAAATCCGTAATCAAAAAATTATTATTCCTGTTTTTTTTATTGACGACTGTAGCGGTTACAAATGCTCAATACCCGGATATTACGGCATCCGTAAAAAGATCTGCCGACTCTTTGTTAAAGGCTGCTCAAAACCATTCTGACTCCGCTTGGGCTGTTGCTTATCCTATTGTAGATAGTTTTGCAAGGCATGGAAAACCATTTATCGAATGGGCAGGAAGGCCTACAGATTTACCGCAAGCCAATATCCTGGCATTTCCGGGTGCAGAAGGTGGCGGAGCTTACAGCTACGGCGGACGGGGCGGTAAAGTATATGTAGTGAAAAGCCTTGCAGACAACGGCCCGGGTACACTGAGATGGGCATGCGAACAAGGTGGCCCACGTATAATTGTTTTTAATGTTGCAGGTATTATTCATTTAAACACACCAATTATTTTACGCGCGCCTTACATTAGTATAGAAGGTCAGACAGCACCGGGCGATGGCGTGTGTGTAGCAGGAGAATCTTTTTGGATTAATACACATGATGTTATTATCCGTTTCATGCGCTTCCGCAGAGGACAAACTTGGGTGGGGAGAAGAGATGACGCTTTGGGAGGAAATCCTGTAGGCAATATAATTATCGATCATGTATCCGCAAGTTGGGGATTGGATGAGAACATGTCTATATACCGGCATATGTTTAATCCTCAAGACGGAAGCAAAGATGAGAAACATGGTACAGTAAATGTTACAATACAAAATTCAATTTCATCTGAATCATTAGATTATTGGAACCATGCATTCGGCAGCACAATGGGTGGCGAAAATTGTATGCTTACAAGAAATCTTTGGGCGGATAATACAGGTAGAAATCCGTCTATCGGATGGAATGGTGTATTCAATTTTGTCAATAATGTAGTTTTTAATTGGCATCATAGATCTACCGACGGAGGCGATTATACAGCACTATATAATATCATTAATAATTATTACAAACCTGGTCCTGTTACGGATGTAAATGACAGAATTGGCCATAGGATTCTTAAACCCGAATCTGGCAGAAGCAAGTTGCCTTATAAAGTTTTCGGCAGAGCGTATGTTCAAGGAAATATTATGTATGGTAATGATAGTGTTACCAAAGATAATTGGGATGATGGTGTGCAAATAGCCGGCATTAATGATGATGTAATGCCTTTAGATTCGGCAATACGTTATTTTCAATATATGAAATCAGATGATCCATTTCCCATGGCACACGTAACATTGTTGTCGGCACAAGAAGGATTTAATTATGTCTTGAAAAATGTAGGAGCTACATTACCTCATCGCGATGCAGTAGACAATCGTGTTATTGAACAAGTACGCACGGGCAAAATAACCTATAAAGAAATGGAGACAGATACCGATTTTCAATTCAAAGTGCGCAAACTTCCTAAAGATTCTTATAAATTAGGAATTATTACAAATATCAATCAAGTTGGCGGTTATCCAAATTATTCAGGTACGCCTTATAAAGATTCAGACAGTGACGGCATTCCGGATAGTTATGAAAAAAGTCATGGTTTAAACTCCAATAATGCTTCCGATGCATCGGCTTATGCAAAAGATGGCAGCGGATATACCAATATCGAAGTGTATTTAAACAGCATAGTTCCTGTAGATATAGTACGCCCATCAAGCGGAACAGCTATAGGCAGGGAGATGAGGCCTTAAACAGTTACTTAATAAAAATCTTCGATGTGTCTCTTCATTTAAAAATGGAAGGGACACATTCTTTCATTAAACATTCGGCACAATTTTATATTTATAAAAATTAAGTAATGAGGAAAATCGGACTATTTATAATAATATTCTCCGGAAAAATATTTTCACCAAATCAAGCAAAAGCGCAATACCCAATTATTCCGCCGGCAGTACAAGCCGTAGCGGATTCGGCTTTAGCTGTGGAACAAGATTCTTCTGATAAAGCATGGAAAATGGCTTTGCCAATTATTGAAAGAGATGAGAAAAACGGTAAGCCTTATGTGCCATGGGCTGCAAAACCTTCCGATTTACCGCAGGCAAAAATCCCCGTTTTTCCGGGCGCGCAAGGCGGTGGAGCATATATTTTCGGAGGCCGTGGTGGCAAGGTATATGAAGTTACAAGTTTGGAAGACAGAGGGCATGGCACTTTGCGCGAGGCTTGTGAGCAAGGAGGTGCACGTATTATTGTTTTTAATGTTGCCGGCATTATTCATTTAAAAAGTCCCATTATTATTCGCGCGCCTTATATATCCATTGAAGGGCAAACGGCGCCTGGTGATGGTATTTGTATAGCTGGCGAATCTCTTTGGATCAATACGCATGACGTGCTGATTCGTTTTATGCGTTTTCGTAGAGGTGCAACAGATGTCGCTCGCCGTGATGATGCTGTAGGCGGAAATCCTGTCGGAAATATTATGATTGATCATGTATCCACAAGTTGGGGATTGGATGAAAATATGTCAATATACAGGCATGTATATGACAGAGGAACCGCTAAGCAGGAAAAATTACCCACCGTCAATGTTACCATCCAGAATTCTATCTTTGCTGAAGGTTTGGATACATATAATCATGCCTTCGGCAGTACAATCGGCGGATTGAACAGTACATTTATGAGAAATCTCTGGGCCAATAATGTTGCGCGAAATCCTTCCGTTGGAATGTATGGTGATTTTGGTTTTGTAAATAATGTCATTTTCAATTGGTGGAATCGCAGCGCAGATGGTGGCGACAATCGATCCTTCTTTAATTTTATAAATAATTATTACAAACCCGGCCCTATTACTCCAAAAGGCAAACCCATATCTCACCGTATTTTAAAACCCGAAGCAGGACGTACCAAGACAAAAGAAAAACAGTACGGAAAAGCGTATGTAAACGGCAATATTATGGAAGGCAACGATCCGGTTACAAAAGATAACTGGAACGGAGGCGTTCAAATTGAAGATATGGATAATGCAGGAGAATATACCGACAGTATTCGTGTAGCCAACCCTTTTCCTTTAAAAGGAAATGTCAGTATTATTCCTGCGTCAGATGCATATCGGTATGTATTGAAAAATGTAGGAGCAATATTACCGAGTCGTGATCCTGTTGATAGCCGGATTGTGCGTGAAGTAAGTACGGGTATAATAGAATATAAAGATGGCGGTAAGTCCGGTGTTACAAAATATATTAAACGTCGTTTACCTGCGGATTCATATAAAAACGGCATCATTAGCGATATCAGTCAGGTCGGTGGTTATCCGGAATATAAAGGTACGCCTTATAAAGATTCAGATAAAGATGGAATGCCTGATGAGTATGAAAAGAAGCATCATCTGAATCCGAAAGACGCTTCTGATGCATCGGCTTATCAGAAAGACGGAAAAGGATATACCAATATTGAAGTATATCTTAATGGTGTTGTACCACAAAATATTGTTCAACCTTAATTTATTTTCAAAGTATAAAATTTATTTATTTTGTTTTCCAACAATTCTCATATCTTTTTAATAAGATTTTACTTTAAATATTTCTTTATAGGTTTTGCCTTGCTTTATTCGGATATTATTTTTTCTCAGAAAAAAAATGTCCGTAGAGAGCCGCCGGCTCCGGTTGTAAGAGATAAAAATGGAAGTCTTATTTACACGCCCGATTCTTTAGGTAATCGCATTATCGATTTTTCTTATTGCGGATATATGCAATCGGATAAAGCAATTCCTTATGTACCGGTTAAAATACGTGTTCCATTATCATCAGGCGATGCTACTTTAAGAATCCAATCCGCGATTAACTATATATCAAAACTTCCTATAACCCCGGAAGGATTCAGAGGGGCGATCTTATTGGACAAAGGTGTTTATCACATCAGCGGAAGTTTGAAAATTAATACATCAGGCATTGTATTACGAGGAAGCGGAATGGATAAAAATGGTACAACATTATTAGCAGATGGAACAGATAGAAATACATTAATAGTTATTGCAGGTAAAGACGATAAAGCAATTGGAGAAGAAAAGAAAATAACTGATGATTACGTTCCCGTAAATGCTTTTAAAATAAATGTTGAGAACGGAAGTATTTTTAAAGTTGGAGACAATGTAATTATTCATAGACCAAGTCCCCAAGAATGGATTGATGATTTAGGAACAAGAACTTTCGGTGGAGGCGTTTCTGCATTGGGTTGGAAGCCGGGCCAAAGGGATTTGTTCTGGGATAGAAAAGTTGCTGCCGTTGAAGCAAATACAATCACCTTAGACGCGCCAATTACAACTGCTTTGGACAGAAAATACGGAGGCGGAACTATTGCAAAATATTTGTGGCAGGGACGTATCCAACAAGTAGGTGTAGAAAATTTAAGATGTGTGTCGGCGTATGACACACACAATCCCAAAGATGAAGATCATCGTTGGATGGCAATTACGATGGACAATATACAAGATGCCTGGGTAAGAAGAATTGTATTTGAACATTTTGCAGGTTCAAGTGTTGATGTATTATCAGGTTCAAAAAGAGTTACGATAGAAGACTGTGAATCGATAGCTCCTGTTTCTGAAATCGGTGGGCAGAGACGTTATACCTTTTGGACATGGGGGCAGCAAACATTATTTCAACGGTTATACAGCGAGCATGGTTATCACGATTTTTCTGTAGGCTACTGCGCAGCAGGGCCCAATGCTTTTGTACAATGTGAAGCAGAAGAATCTTTGGGTTACAGCGGTTCGGTAGATAGTTGGGCGCCCGGTATTTTATTTGATGTAATTAGAGATGATGGCCAGGAATTAAGTTTTAAAAATCTTGGGCAAGATGAGCAAGGCGCAGGATGGAATACTGCAAATAGTGTATTTTGGAATTGCTATGCGGCATTGGTAGATTGTTACAAGCCACCGACCGCACAGAATTATGCTTTCGGTACATGGTCGCAATTTCAAGGAGACGGATATTGGACTGAATCAAACAACTGGATTGAGCCAAGAAGTTTTTTTTATGCCCAATTAAAACAAAGACTAAATAAAAATGTAGATGATCGGGCGGGAATACTGCCGGAAGAAAGTGAAGCAAGCAGCAGCCCTACAGTAGAAGCTGCAGCGGAACTTACGAAAGAAGCATATCAACCCAGAACTACAATGCAAGATTGGATTGAAGAATTAATCCAAAAAAATCCTGTCGTTTTAAATTCCGACAGGGCAAAAACAATCGATGAAATTGGTGTTGAAAAAAAATTGCCCTTTATTAAAGCGGCACCAATGATCATTAAAAACGGATGGTTGGTAAGAGGTGATTTTGTATTAACCGGAAATAGAAATTATGCTCCATGGTGGAATGGAACAGTAAAGCCGGATTATATCAACAACATTGCCGTACCTGCCGTCACACGATTTGTACCGGGAAGAACAGGGACGGGATTGACAGACGATCTTGATTCTGTTACAAATAATATGTTGAAGAAACATGTAGAGGTGATGGAGCAAAATTATGCATTATGGTATGATCGTCGCCGTGATGATCATGAGCGTGTCCATAGAATTGACGGTAACGTGTGGCCTCCGTTTTATGAAGTCCCTTTTGCAAGAACAGGGCAGGGAATTGCTTGGGATGGATTAAGTAAATATGATTTGACAAAGTATAATAAATTCTATTGGGGTAGATTGAAACAATTTGCAGATTTGGCAGATGAAAAAGGATTGGTATTGATTCATCATAATTATTTTCAGCATAATATTATAGAAGCCGGCGCACATTATGTAGATTTTCCTTGGCGTCCTGTGAATAATATTAATAATACGGAGTTTCCTGAACCGATTCGCTTTGCTGGTGATAAGCGTTTATTTATGGCAGATCAATTTTATGATGAGGTAAATCCTGTAAGACGCCCGTTACATGTGGCTTTCATCAGGCAATGTTTAAATAATTTCAAGGACAACAGCGGCGTAATTCAGTTTATTTGTGAAGAGTACACAGGGCCTTACCATTTCGCAAAATTTTGGGTAAATACAATTGGTGATTGGGAAAAAGAAACCGGAAAAAAAGAAATGATAGGGCTAAGCACAACTAAAGATGTTCAAGACAGCATCTTGGCAAATCCTGAAACAGCCTCAGTAATTAATGTAATTGATATCCGTTACTGGTATTATCAGGCAGACGGAAAAGTCTATGCTCCCTTAGGAGGACAAAGCCTTGCGCCTCGTCAGCAGGAACGCCAGTTTAAGCCAAAGAAAACTTCTTTTGAACAGGTATATCGTGCGGTAAAAGAATACAGGGATAAATTTCCTGATAAAGCAATTATGTATTCCGGAGATGCTTATGATGATTTATGTTGGGCGGTATTTATTGCAGGAGGTTCTTTAGCGCCCTTGCCGGCCGGCATTCCTCAAAAGTTGCTTAATGATGCATCTGCTATGCTGCCTGTATCTTTGCCGGATAATCCGCAACAAGTATATGCATTAGGCAATGCAAGCAAGGGTTATATTATTTATGAAAGCAATGCAAAGCCCGTTACTTTAAAAGTAAGCGAGAAAGAAAATTATCTTTTAACCTGGGTTAATCCTGTGGATGGTAGCATTGTCGGAAAGCAGAAGTCTGTTTCCGGGAGCAATCAAATAACCATTTCAGATATTCCTGAAATATCGGGTGCAGTCGTGTTATGGTTAAGTAAATCATCTCAATAAAAAGCTTTTTTATAATGCATTTACACAGACATGTTGATAGATTGCGTGTTTTTTTATTAATTCCAATATGCGGTTTTTTATATTGTGTAAGTAAGCCTTATGAAAAGAAACCGGCGAGTGAAATTTATCCTCTTCTTATTTCGGATAACCATCGTTTTTTTAAAACAAAAAACGGGGATCCGTTTTTTTGGATGGGTGATACAGGCTGGCTGTTGTTTACTAATCTGAACGATGAAGAAACCAAAATCTATTTGGATGACAGAAAGAAAAAAGGTTTTAATGTAATACAGGTAATGTTGCTGCACGGTTTGTCCGACAAAAATATTTACGGAAGGTATGCATTGATCAATAGCAATTTATCACAACCGGATATAAACAATAATGATGCTCATAATTATTGGAAACGCATTGATAATATTATTGATCTTGCGGCAAAAAAAGGCATGTATATAGCCATGGTTCCTGTCTGGGGCAATGTGATCAAGTCCGGTAAAGTATCGGAAATACAAGCAAAATCGTATGCAAGTTTTTTGGCATTACGTTATAAAAACAAACCGAATATTATTTGGATGAATGGCGGAGATATCAAAGGCTCCGATTCATTGAATATTTGGAATATTATCGGAGAAACATTGCATAAAGAAGATCCGAATCATCTCATAACGTTTCATCCGCGCGGCCGGGCAATTTCTTCTTTATGGTTTCAAAATGCAGATTGGATGAGCTTTAATGTTTTTCAATCCGGGCATCGTCGCTATGATCAGGATACTTCAGCGGATGATTTGCATTACGGAGAAGATAATTACAAATACGTTCAAGCGGCATATAATTTAAAACCCATTAAGCCTGTTCTTGATGCCGAACCTTCTTATGAAAATATTCCGCAAGGTTTGCACGATACTTCGCAACCGAAATGGAAAGCCGCAGACGTGAGACGTTACGCTTATTGGTCGGTATTTGCAGGCGCATGCGGATTCACTTACGGAAACAATTCCATCATGCAGTTTCATAACGGCGCAGATAAGCCCGGCGCTTATGGCGCCACCAAAGATTGGCGCAAAGCCCTCAATGACAGCGGTGCATTGCAAATGATTTATTTAAAAAATTTAATGCATAGAAATGATTATTTCTCAAGGATACCCGATCAGTCAGTCGTTGTCGACCAAGGAGAAAAATATAAATACATAGCCGTTACAAGAAGCAATGCATATTTACTTGCGTATGATTATACCGGTAGAAAATTTTCTTTAAACTTAGAAAATATAAAAGTAAAAAGTGTAGTTGCTTCTTGGTACAATCCACGTAATGGAAGTAAAACAGCGATCGGTAAAATTCTTTCTAATGGAATAGTAAATTTCAATCCTCCAGGTGAAGAGAAAAATGGAAATGACTGGGTGTTAATATTGGATTACATAAAATCTTAAATTCTTTTTTGATAAATATTAATATTATCACTTAATGATAATATTCTACAATTTTTTGGGAAATATCCGGGAATAATAAAGCACAAATAAATGTATTTTTGACTACTAACAATAATTAGTTACAAGGCTTTGTATCAAAACCGTAACAATGCATTTATGGTAGTCCCGATGAGAAGAATTGCGGCAATTATACAAATTCTGGTTACAGGATTAATATTTACTTCCTGTTCTTCATCGGCTTGGATATACACTTCTTTTCACGAACCGGCAAATGAAGGTTTGCGGCTATTGTACAGTTACGATGCTTATCACTGGAACGATTTCGGTAAGATATTTTTAAAGCCTGAAATAGGTAATCAAAAAATTATGCGAGATCCATCTGTTGTTTTTGGTAACGATAAAACATTTCATCTTGTGTGGACCACTGAATGGAAAGGAGGCAAAGGTTTTGGTTATGCATCCTCTTCCGACTTAATTCACTGGTCGCAGGAAAAATATATTTCTGTAATGGCAGATGAGCCAACGGTAAAGAATGTTTGGGCGCCGGAAATTTTTTATGATGACAATACAGAACAATACATTATTATTTGGGCTTCCGATGTGCCATTTCGTTTTGCCAAAGGAACAGAAGATGAAGATAATAATCATCGTCTGTATTATGTTACCACAAAAGATTTTCATACTTTTTCTAATGAAAAATTGTTCTTCGATCCCGGTTTCAGTTGTATAGATGCAACAATTATAAAAAGAGGTAAAAACGATTATGTTTTGGTATTTAAAGATAATACGCGTTCGAATAGAAATATAAAAGTGGCATTCGCCAATACACTTCTCGGTCCATATCAAGGTGTTTCGAATGCAATTACACCCGGTTATTCCGAAGGTCCTTCAGTTGCCCATACAGGAAATAATTATCTTATTTATTACGATTGGTACAATCATAAAAGTTTTGGCGCCCTAATGACAAAGGACTTTCATTCTTTCAGAAATATTACAGATAAAATAAGTATTCCGAAAGGGCATAAGCACGGAACAATTATTAAAGTAAAAAAGAAGCTTGTGCAACATGTATTAAAAGAGGTTGCCATACAAGATTAATTGAACATTGATGATACTATCAAAAAAAATATTATTGTTATTTATTGCCATTGTAATAGCTGCAAAACTATCTGCTCAAGATACAGTTCATTACAGCGGCAGTACATTGGTTAATGCGGATTATTCCGACGGTCGTTTACATCCCGTTGTCGGCGTTCACAGCATAGAGATTTTAAGGGCAAATAGGCAGCATCCTGAAACTTCAGAGAATTTCGGTTGGACATACAATCACCAGCCGATGCTCGCATATTGGCACAATAAATTTTATTTGGAATATTTAAGTGATAGCGTAGGGGAAAGTGTTCCACCCGGACATACATTGCTTACAACTTCTGAAGACGGGTATCATTGGCAAAAGCCTGCAGAGATTTTCCCGCGTTACAAAATTCCGGACGGGACTACAAAGGCCGGGGTGCAAGGGGTTGCAAATAATTTATATTCCGTCATGCATCAAAGAATGGGATTTTATACTTCAAAATCAGGGAGGCTTTTGGTACTCGGGTTTTACGGAATTGTATTGGCGCCGCACGATGATCCGAATGATGGTAAAGGAATCGGTCGCGTAGTGAGGGAAATTTATTCCGATGGAAAGATGAGCCCGATTTATTTTATCCACTACAACCCTGCATGGAATACTACAAATACGCTGTACCCTTTCTATACAAAAAGTAAAGACAAAGGTTTTATAGATGCTTGTAATGAATTGATGAATACACCTTTGATGATGATGCAATGGGTAGAAGAAACGGATAAAAAAGATTCATTGATCCCATTACATAAAGATTACAAGGCCTTTAATTTTTATCATCTTCCTGACGGGCGAGTAGTAGGATTATGGAAGTATGCGCTCACGAGTATCAGTAAAGATGAATGTAAAACATGGGGCGCTGTTACTCGCGCGCCACATTTTGTGAATAGCAATGCAAAAATATGGGGACAAAAAACTTCGGATGGGAAATATGTTACTGTTTATAATCCTTCAGAGTTTCGTTGGCCTTTGGCGTTATCTGTCAGCAAAGATGGATTGAATTATACTAATCTCTTATTGGTAAATGGTGAGATTCCTCCCATGCGTTATGGCGGCGCTTATAAGTCTTATGGGCCGCAATATACGCGCGGAATTATTGAAGGCAATGGCATTGTTCCGGATGGAAATCTTTGGGTTACCTACAGCATGAATAAAGAAGATATTTGGATTTCGGAAATTCCGGTGCCGATAACGGATACGGCATATTCATATCCCGACGATGATTTTAATAAACTCCCTGATGGTAAGGAACTATTGAAATGGAATTATTATAGTCCGCAATGGTGTCCTGTTGAAATTACCAAAATGCCTGATGGCGAAAAAGCTTTGACACTCAAAGATTGGGATCCGTTTGATTATGCAAAAGCTGAACGGATTTTTCCCGAAACAAAAAACTTATCGGCGTCGTTTACAATAATTCCCGGGCAAAATAATCACGGACAATTGGACATTGAATTTCAAAATGCAGAAGGAACAGCTTGTATTCGATTAACATTTGATTCTATGGGAAATCTGAAAGCCAAGTCGGGGTATCGCGATAAAAATATTTTAAAGTACGAAGCAGGAAAAACTTATACGATTGATATGACATTGAATACCGATAACCGTTTTTATAGTGTTAGCGTAAATAGTGGTGATCATAAAATGAACAACCTATTTTTTGCACCTGTGCATTCTGTTGAACGCATTGTTTTCCGAACAGGTAGTGTGCGCCGTTTCCCAAACATTGATACGCCAACAGATCAAGATTATGATTTGCCAAATGCAGGCGAAAAAACAGACACAGCAATTTATTATATTAAAAATTTAAAAACAGATGCATTGTGATACAACTTCGTAATTATATATGCTTTGTCTTTTGTTTATTCTTTATCTCGGTAAATAAAAACCATGCACAAATAATATTACCGCAAATTATCGGTAACGATATGGTATTACAAAATAATGCACCTGTTCCCATTTGGGGTAAAGCCACAAATGGCGAAAAAATAATTGTATCATTTGCAGGACAAACAAAGCAAGTAACTGCAGATGCTTCAGGTAATTGGAAAGTTGTATTGGATAAATTAAAAATTTATTCTTCTCCCCGGGATTTAATCATTAAAGGAGATAAAGACAAAAATACTATCATACTTCATAATGTTTTGGTTGGTGAAGTATGGCTTTGCTCCGGACAATCTAACATGGAATATACCATGAGGAAAAATAGTAAAGTTGCAAAACTTTACAATGTAAAAGGTTTTGAGCATTCTCCGGTAGATGAGTTGAAATATGCGCACAATAAAAACATACGGATATTTTTAGGAGACAGAAAGCAATTGGCAAAAGATCATCCTTTACATGATGGTTGGAGTGTTGCGGAAGATTCTGCATTAAGATCATTTTCTGCAGCAGGGTATTTTTTTGCAAGAGAATTATACAGGAATTTAAACATTCCGATTGGTATTATTTCTTCTTCTGTTCCCGGAAGTGCGATAGAACCTTGGTTTGCAGGTGAATTGACAGACTCGCCATATGTTGGTCACACCGCAACTTTTGACATGAGCAATCCCGGCAAATTTTATACATCCTTAATTGAACCATTATCGCCATTTGCAATAAAAGGGTTTTTATGGTATCAAGGCGAAACAAATTGTTTTCAAAACGAGAGCATTGGTTATACATATAAAATGAAAGCGTTGATTGAACAATGGAGAACATTATGGAATAATCAAACACTGCCGTTTTACTGTGTCCAGATAGCGCCATACTATTATTCCAAAGCAAAAGGAAAATATTCCTTGAATAAAGAAACACTACCGAAATTTTGGGAAGCTCAATCTATGATAACAAAAGTACCTTATGCTGATTTCATAACCGGAACGGACTTGCCCGATGACGTAAGCAATCTGCATCCTTCAGGAAAATGGGAAATTGGAAGAAGGCTGGCATATCTGGCATTGGCGCATGATTATCATAAAAAAGTTATTGCACACGGGCCTGCATATAAATCGATGTCGGTTAAGAAAAATAAATTGATATTGAAATTCAACACAGAAAACAGTAAGCTCATTAGTAAGAATAACAAGCCTTTGATAAATTTTGAAATATCGGATAAATCAGGAAAGTATTACAAAGCAGATGCAAAAATAATATCAGACAATACAATTGAATTAACTTCTATAAACGTTGATAAGCCAGTAAATGCTCGCTTTGCTTGGGATGAAGCGGCGCAGCCGAATTTATTCAACGAAGCAGGCTTGCCGGCAATACCATTCAGAACAGATAATCCTTATGCCGATATTAAACTTTAATGATTTTACTGCATGCAGAAATTAAGCCGAAATATCATCTTGTTTATCATCAATATTTTCTTATTGAATTTTTTACAAGCGCAACAGACCGAAAAAATATTTCTTTCGGGTACTGGCAGTGACAATGTAGTTAAGTGGCAATTCTATTGTACTGCGGGGAGAAATTCCGGTAAATGGACAACAATTAATGTTCCTTCAAATTGGGAGTTGCAGGGGTTCGGCACATATAATTACGGATTAGATAAAGATTCGATGCGTACGAATGAAAAAGGGATGTATAAATATCGTTTTCAAGTGCCGGACAGTTGGAAAAATAAAGATGTAAATATTGTTTTCGATGGGTCGATGACAGATACAAAAGTATTAATAAACGGTCAATCCGCTGGCGCAATACACCAAGGATCTTTTTATAGGTTTAAATACGATATTAAGAAATTATTGCATTACGGGAAATTGAATTTATTGGAAGTAATCGTTTCGAAGAATTCTGCCAATGAATCTGTAAATAATGCGGAACGCAAAGGTGATTTTTGGATTTTCGGCGGCATTTATCGACCTGTTTATTTAGAAGCTTTTCCACAAGAACATATCGAAAGAGTTTCTGTGAACGCTTTAGCAGACGGTCATTTCGATGCTTATGTTTTTACCAAAAAGGCAAACGCTGATAGAGAAATTACTGCTCAGCTTTACGATATGCATGGAAAAATGTTTGGAGAAGAACTTATTGCTTCGCGAAAAATAAATGATTCTGTTTATGAAATAAATGCGAATTTTTCCAATCCGAAATTGTGGTCGCCAGAATTCCCTAATTTATATAAAGTCGTTTTTTCTTTAAAAGAAAACGGAAAAATTGTTCATCATATTGAACAAAAATTTGGTTTCAGAACAATTGAAGTTCGTTTGCGAGATGGTATTTATGTAAACGGTGTAAAGATTAGATTCAAAGGAGTGAACCGTCATTCTTTTTGGCCTTCGACAGGAAGAACAACTTCCAAAACATTAAGCATCGCTGATGTGCTGATGATGAAAGACATGAATATGAATGCTGTACGCATGTCGCATTATCCGCCGGATGACCATTTCCTTGATGTGTGTGATTCATTGGGAATGTTTGTGTTGGATGAACTTACAGGTTGGCATCATGCTTATGATACACAAGTAGGTTCTTTGTTGGTAAAGGAAATGGTAGAGAAAGATGAAAACCATCCAAGCATAGTGTTATGGGACAATGGTAATGAAGGTGGTTTTAATTTTGAACTTGATTCTCTCTTTGATGTTTATGATTTACAAAAAAGAGTTGTCATTCATCCTTGGGCTGTTTTCCATGGCTTTGATACGCAGCATTATATCAATTATGATTATGGAAACGGTACGCATTTACATGGACATAATATAGTTTTTCCCACAGAGTTTTTACATGGATTATATGATGGCGGCGCAGGTGCGGGTTTATATGATTATTGGGAAGAGATGTGGCGTAATCCTTTATCGGCAGGCGGTTTTATCTGGGCTTTTGCAGATGAAGATGTAGTGAGAACCGATAAGAACAATTCATTAGACAGCGACGGAGATCATGCACCGGATGGCATCGTAGGCCCTTATCATGAAAAGGAGGGAAGCTATTTGGCGATTAAAGAAATCTGGTCGCCGGTGTATATTGAACATAGGGAAATCACGCCTGCTTTCAATGGAAATTTTCGTATAGAGAACAGATTTTTTTATACGAATATTAATCAATGTACATTTCATTGGAAACTTTCTAAGTTCTCATTAAATAAAAAAACAGATAGCATTTCTGGTACAATAATTTCGCCTGATATTGCAGCCGGTCAGTTCGGGATGTTAAAAATTTATTTACCTGAAAACTTCTCAAACTATGATGTGCTTTATGTTTCAGCAGATGATCCTTACGGAAGGGAAATCTATACATGGAGTTATCCGATAAAAAAACCACAAGAAAAAGTTGCAGATTTATTACCCAATACAAAAGATATTTTTTCTAAAATTGAATTAGACAAAAACAGTTCTACGATAAACATTCATGCAGGAGTAATGCAATATTTTTTCAATCGATCAAATGGAGTATTGGAAAAAGTTTTGAAAGAAAATGTTGAAATTCCTTTTAATAACGGGCCAATATTATGTGAAGGAAATAGCGATGTTACTTCTTTCAATATCAAAGATTTGAAAGACTCTATAGTATTGACTGCTTCTTTTTCCAAACAAAGCGACATGTCTCATTTGTCATGGACAATTTATTCCAATGGTATATTGAAATTGGATATAAAATATTTCCCCGCCCAATATGATTTTGATTTTGCAGGCATAAGCTTTTCTTTCCCGGAAGAGTTATTAAAAGGAATTAGATGGATAGGCAACGGTCCTTATCGTGTTTGGAAAAACAGAATGCAAGGCACTACACTGGATATATGGAGTAAGACTTATAACAATACAGTGACGGGAAAACCACCGATTATTTATCCTGAATTCAAAGGATATTATTCCGGTTTTTATGCGATGGATTTACAAACAACTGCAGGAAAAATAAAGGTAATATGCGCAGATGAAGATGTGTTTCTTCGTTTGTTCACGCCCGATACCGTCAAGAAAATGTATAACACTGCGCCTCGTTTTCCTTCAGGCGATATATCGTTTATGCATGCAATTGATGCTATCGGCACTAAGTCGCAAACGGCTGAAAATACCGGTCCAGCAGGCAGAAAGAATATGTATTATGATTATGGGAAAGATAAAGATTATGTAAAATCATTGACATTGTATTTTGATTTTTCAGGTAAAGAATAAAAAGTAACATGAATAAAATGTATGTTGTAAAGTTTTTTATAATAAGTATTCTTACCAATGTTTTATGCCATGTGCAAGCAATGGTAAATACAAATTTACATCTGCAAAATTTGCGTTGCGAGTTATTGAAAAATCCTATAGGAATAGATGTATTGAAGCCTCATTTTAGTTGGGAGATTGAAAGTAATCAGTATTCAGTATATCAACAAGCTTATCAAATCATTGCTTCATCTTCTCTTGATAAGCTTAAAAATAATGAAGGAGATATTTGGAATTCAGGCAAAATAAATTCCGATAAGTCCATCCAAGTGTTGTATCAAGGAACTTCATTGAAAAGCGGAGAATTTATTTTTTGGAAAGTGAAAGTTTGGACAAATAAAGGAGAAAGTGGTTGGAGTACAGTAGCAAATTGGTCTATGGGTTTGTTAAACGTAAAAGATTGGAAAGCTCAATGGATTGGGTGCAATAGGGCTTTTGCTTGGGATCGTATCTCAAAGTTTTCAAGGCTTTCAGCGCGCTATTACAGGAAGGAATTTTTAGTAAATAAAAAAATTAAAAGAGCGGTAGTTTATATTTCCGGACTTGGTTTATATGAATTATTTATAAATGGAAAAAAAGTCGGGAACAGCGTATTAACGCCTTCTCCAACAGATTACGATAAAACGGTTTTGTATAATACTTATGATGTAACAAACGATTTACATATCGATCAAAATGCACTCGCCGTCACGCTTGGAAACGGTCGATACTTTATTATGCGACAGAATTATAAACCTCAAAAATGGCATGCATTCGGCTTCCCGAAATTATTACTCCAAACAAATATTGAGTTTGAAGACGGATCGCATCAAATAATAGCAAGCAACAATACTTGGAAGTTTACGGCTGACGGGCCAATTCGCTCGAACAACGAATATGACGGAGAAGATTATGACGCTCGTAAAGAAATGCCGGATTGGAATAATGTAGGATTTAACGATAAAGATTGGTCTTATGCAAAAGTTGTATCCTCTCCTTTAGGAAAGTTGCATGCGCAAATGAATGAGCCTATGTGCGTGATGAAAACGTTGCAGCCTGCGGCCATTAATAAATATAAAAACGGAATGTATATATTGGATATGGGACAAAATTTTGCGGGGCGATTGTTTTTGAAATTAAACGGAACAAAACATCGCGGAGATACCGTAACCATGCGTTTTGCAGAAAGCTTGCAGCACGACGGGAGTTTATTTACAGCAAATTTGAGAGATGCAAAAGCAACGGATCATTATGTTATGAGAGGGGATGTTCAAGAAGAATGGTCACCGCAATTCGTTTATCATGGATTCCGTTATGTAGAAATTAAAGGGTTGCCGAGAGATCCGTCGTTAGCCGATTTTAGAGGAGAGGTAATTTATGACGATGTAAAAAACGTTGGAAATTTCACTTGCTCCGATTCAACCGTCAATCAAATATATCACAATGCATATTGGAGCATTATTTCCGATTACAAAGGAATGCCTGTTGATTGTCCGCAACGCAACGAGAGACAGCCTTGGCTTGGTGATAGAAATACAGGCTGTTATGGAGAAAGTTTTTTGATAGATAATGCAATGCTATATGCAAAATGGTTGAATGATATACAAGATGCGCAAACGGCTGGAGGAAGTATTCCGCAAGTGGCGCCAAACTATTGGTTTTATTATAAAGACGATGTTACCTGGCCATCCACTTATTTATCTGTTGTAGATATGCTGTACAATCAATACGGTGATTCTGTTTCAGTAAGTAAACATTATGCTTCGATGAAAAAATGGATTTTTTATATGCAACAAAAGTATATGAAAAATTATATCATTAATCGTGACAGCTACGGCGACTGGTGTGTGCCGCCAGAATCGGGGGAACTGATTCACACACATGATTCTTCACGCAATACATCAGGAGGATTGCTTGCTACGGCTACGTTTTACCATGATTTGCTATTGATGAAAAAATTTGCTTTTATCGCACAGCACAATGAAGATACGATGCAATACAATTACTTATTAATTCATGTAAAGAAAGCTTTTAACGACACATTTTATAATGCCTCTAAGTATTGCTATTCGAACAATTCCGTTACATCAAATCTTTTGCCTTTGGCTTTTGGCATTGTGGACAAAAAAAATGAACAAGCTGTTTTTGATAATATTATAACCAAAATTAAAAACGATTTTAATAATCATATTCCTACCGGTGTTATTGGTACGCAATGGTTGCTGCGAATGCTCACAAAATTCGGGCGAGACGATTTAGCATATCAACTGACAGCGAATCGAGATTATCCCGGTTGGGGTTATATGGCTGCAAGTGGGGCTACTACTACATGGGAATTGTGGAATGGTAATACAGCGAGTGCAAAAATGAATTCTCAAAACCATGTAATGCTTTTAGGAGATTTATTGATTTGGTTGTACCAGAATGAGGCGGGCATTAAATCTGATACAAAGGAGGTTGCATTTAAAAAGATAATAATGAAGCCTGAGATTAATTCAAAAATGAAATTCCTCTCTGCTTCTTATCATTCGATATATGGTCAGATAATAAGTAATTGGAAAAAAGAAGGAAATAATTTTCAGTGGACAATTCAAGTTCCTTCAAACACTTCTGCAATTGTATATATTCCTGCAAAAACAAATAATAAAATTCTCGAAAAGGATAAAGACATTTCATTGAATACAAATATAAGTTTTCTGAAAGCTGATGACGGATATAATATTTATAATGTAGGTTCCGGTAAATATGATTTTGTTTCGGTAAACATTATTGATTAAAAATTTACAATAATGAAAAACTATTTTTTGAAAAATATAATTACAATTTTCACGGGAATTATTCTTTTAAATTATTCAGCCGTAAATGCACAATCGTCAATTGCTGATAGCGCCGATGCTCAAATTCAACAAAAAGCAACAAGCTGGGTACAAGCATTAAACCTCAATGATGATGCAAAAGCAATGCGTGTGGAAAAAGTAGTTGCAGCACATTTGATTTCAGTGCGCGATTGGCACAACAGCCATCCCTACACGTTGGTTCCCGAAGGAATTAATCCTGTTACAGGAAATAAATTAACGCAACTTGACAGACAGCTTATCGTAAGTTCTACAATTCCATCATCTGTTCATAACAGCCTGATGACAGGACTTCGTGAAAATTTGAATGAAGAACAAGTGGAAGCTATATTAGATAAATACACGGTAGGTAAAGTTGCTTTTACCATGAAAGGTTACGAAGCAATCGTGCCGAATCTTACAGACACGGAAAGAGCAGTTATCATGACCAATCTTAAAAATGCGAGAGAGCAAGCCATTGATTATAAAAACATGAAAGAAATATCAGCCATATTTGATATTTATAAAACGAAGAATGAACAGTATCTGAATGAGCATGGCCGTAATTGGAGACAGTTGTTTAAAAATTATGTAAATAAAGTAAAAGCGGAAAAAGCGGCGAAAGACAATGAAGGCAAACATGCGAACTAAATCTACTCAAAAAAAATTACCTGATGAAACAAAAAATCATCATTCTCTTATTCATGATTTCTTTATCATTTATTTCGCTCAATTTACCGGCGCAAAAACAAAATTATTGGAAAGATGGAATTGTGAAGGATGAATTTATATATGATAGTGCGCCATTTCCTCAATGCCATTCTGCTACGATTGCGGAAACACCCAAAGGATTGGTAGTCGCATTTTTTGGTGGAACAAAAGAGCGAAATCCCGATGTTGAGATCAAAGTTTGCAGATTGATAAATGGCAAATGGACGGCGCCGGTATCTGTTGCCGATGGGATTCAAAACGATACGCTTCGTTATCCCACATGGAATCCTGTTTTATATCAAATTCCACACGGAGATTTATTATTGTTTTATAAAATTGGTCCAAAGCCAGCTGTATGGAAAGGCTGGATGATTCGCTCCCATGATAATGGTATTAATTGGTCTGCGCCCGAAGCTCTGCCGGATGGATTTCTAGGCCCTGTTAAAAATAAACCAATTGCGCTTGCCGACGGCTCCTTACTTTTTCCTTCAGGTGTAGAAAGCGGCAAAACGGCTATTCATTTTGAACTGTATAATATCAGGCAAAATACATGGAAAATGATGCAATTGCCGCCAAATGATTCAAATTATAAAAGCCCTATACAACCAACAATTATTCTGCATGGAAAAGATACTTTGCAAGCACTATGCAGGAGCAAAGAAGAAAGAATTTTACAAACATGGTCTTATGATAATGGTAAAACATGGACAAGCTTGTCTAAAACAAACTTGCCCAACAACAACTCGGGAATCGATGCAGTTACTTTAAAAGATGGCAGATATCTGCTGGCTTACAATCACGCGATTCCGGATTCTACATGGAAAAACGGAAAGGGGTCACGCACACCTTTGAATTTAGCTGTATCCAAAGATGGTAAAAACTGGTATGCAGCTTTGATTTTGGAGGATTCTCCTGTCAGTCAATATTCTTATCCTTCGATAATCCAAACAAACGATGGAAAAATTCAACTTGTATATACGTGGCGTAGAGCAAGAATTAAATATGTAGAGGTGGATTTATCAAAACTGAAGCCTATAAAAATAACAAACGGATTATGGCCAAAGCTGAAAGGCTATCGCACACCTGTAATTACTAATTATAAGTCTGAAGAAGATTAAACGAAACCAATGCACAACATTTCATTTATAAAAAGAAGCCTGTTTTTTCTGTTTGCTTTTATCGCATTGCAAAATGTAATTTATGCGCAGTATTTTGACACTGATAATAAATACGCCATGTCATTGTCAGAAGTTTTAGATAAGATAGAGCAACGCTATCATATAGTCATAAAGAGAAAACCAAAAATGGAAGAAGGCAAAATAGTAGACTATGCCTTGTGGAGATTTAAAAGCAATGTAGACAGTACATTGGCATCTGTTTTAAACAATTTAGATATAAATGCAATCAAAATTGATTCTGCCCATTATGAATTGAAAGAATACCAATATTATCGTTGGAATGTACAAGACGGTTGGAATGAGCTGGATAGGATTTCTTCTCAGTATCATAATAAACAACAATGGGAATTAAGGAAAGATTCTTTACGAGAAGAATTGTATCAGGCATTGGAATTATCGCCTTTACCGGCAAAGCCCAATATGCAACCTGTCGTTACGAAAGAAAGAATTTATAATGGCTATTCGGTACAAAATATTGCTATAGAAATTTTACCGGGACTGTATATTAATGGCTCTTTGTATAAACCATTACGAATACATGGAAAAATACCAATAATGCTTTCTCCGGATGGGCATTGGGATCAACAGCGTTATCGTCCGGATTGTCAAATTCGTTGTGCAACATTGGCACGAATGGGTTGTATGGCTTACAGTTATGATTTGTTTGCATGGGGAGAATCTTTGTTGCAATTTAAAACGGAAGACCATCGCAGGAGTCTTTCGCAAGTAGTGCAAACTTTAGGCGCGATTCGCATTCTTGATTATGTATGCTCCTTGAAAGAAACAGATACAAGCAGAATCGGTATCAGCGGCGGCTCCGGGGGAGGCAGTCATACAGTATTGATGGCAGCGCTCGATAAAAGAATAAAATTGAGTGCGCCGGTTGTTTCGGTTTCTTCGTATTTCTATGGTGGTTGTCCTTGCGAAAGTGGCATGCCTATCCACTTTTGTGCCGGCGGTACTGATAATGTAGAGCTTGCAGCTATGGCTGCTCCAAATCCGCAACTCTTAATATCTGATGGAAAAGACTGGACTCAGCACATGCCCGAGCACGATTTTCCTTATCTCAAAAAAATGTATGGTTATTATAATGCAGAGAGTAATGTTGAAAATGTTCACTTGCCTATTGAGGGGCATGATTACGGCATTTCAAAACGAGCGGCTTTATATCATTTCGTGGCAAAATATTTTGGCTTGGATATTCGTAAAATCGAAAAAGACGGTACAATAGATGAGTCAAAAGCAACAATAGAAAAAGAAGCTGAAATGTATGTATTCGGCGACAAGGGTCAATATTTGCCCAAAGATGCTATTAAAGGATTTGATAATTTGGAAAAAGTCTTTAACAAAGCCATTGGAAAAAATTATAATGAGCAATAAGATAATGCATGCGATAAAAAATGATGTTTCAAGAAGAAATTTTTTGAAGTCGGGCGGAAAATTTTTAGGAGGGCTGATGCTTGCTCCGAAACACATTTGGATAAAAGACTTAATACCCGATGGGTCCTGCAGATACAAAATTGCAGTCGCAGATATTATGATTTTAAAAAGACAAAAAATTGGAGCATTTGATCTCACAAAAGAAATAGGTGCAGATGGCGTAGAGATTGATATGGGCGGATTGGGCAACCGAGAAAGTTTTGAGAATAAATTGAATAATTCCGTCGTACGACAAGAATTCCTATCAAAATCAAAAGAGACAAACGTAGGAATTTCTTCACTTGCTATGACCGGTTTTTATTCGCAATCATTCGCGACAAGAGCTACCTGGCAAAAAAATATTTCTGATTGTATTACTACCATGAAGGCGATGAAAATCAAGGCGGCATTCCTTCCTTTAGGTGTAAACAGCGATTTAAAAAAGTATCCGGAATTAAGGCCTTCATTGGTGCAAAGATTAAGGGTAGCTGGTAAGTTGGCGCACGATATGAAAATGGTAATCGGTATTGAAACTTCTTTGGATGCAGCAGATGAAGTGAAATTTTTACGAGACATAAATTCACCGGGTATCAAGAGCTATTTCAATTTTGCGAATGCTTTGGATGCCGGAAGAAATGTAAGTGAAGAATTGAAAATTTTAGGGAAAGAAAACCTTTGCCAGATACATTGTACCGATACCGATGGCGTATGGTTACAGAACGATGCCAAAATAAATATGAAAGAGATTAAAAATACTTTAGACAAAATGCATTGGTCTGGCTGGTTGGTTATTCAACGTTCTCGTGATATGAACGATGTGCATAATGTAAAATATAATTTTTCAGCGAATACAAAATATATGAAAAGTATATTTCAATAAAGGGTTTAATTATATGGCTAATCGAGAAATATATAGTATTTACAAGGCATTTAGAGGAATATCATTTGTGATATTTATACTTGTTTGTTCAAATGCTAATGCATTTTCATTCCATAATAATAGTCATAATGATACAGCATTTATCTATGTTTCATTGCGCGGGAATGATACAAATACGGGAACGAGGAATTATCCTTTGGCATCGCTGGCAATAGCATTGAGAAAAGCAAGAGAAATGCGCAGATTGAATAATCCGTTGATAAAAAATGGCATACATATTTTACTTGAAAAAGGAATTTATAATGCAGGCGAAACTTTATTTATTCGTCCTGAGGATTCCGGAACACCTGAAAGTCCTACGGTTATTGAATCGGAAGAAAATACAGCAGCCGTCATAAGTGGGGGTATTAACATATATGGTTGGGAAAAGATACATGAACATATTAAGGGAATACCTGATGCTGCCCAAGGTAAACTGTATGTTGCCAATGCACAAATGATGGATGGCCGGCTGCTGGAATTTCGTCAACTATGGGTAAATGGCAATAAAGCTGTCCGCGCAAAAGCTTTCAATGGCGATAGCATGATGAGGATATTAAATTGGAATTTTAATAATCAAACTTGTATCATCCCTGCTATCAAAAATTTTAATCCAAGTAATGTTGTGGGTTTGGAAATGTTGATACATCAATGGTGGGCAATTGCAATATTGCGAATTAGGGCTGTAAAAATGGAAAGAGATAGTATAATACTATCTTTTTATCAACCCGAATCTCGCATTGAATCTGAGCATCCGTGGCCTGCACCTTGGCTGTCGAAAGAAACGGGCAATTCAGCTTTTAATTTGATCAATTCTTTACAATTTCTCGATGAGCAAGGAGAATGGTATCTTGATAAAGAAAACAAAAAGATATATTATTGGCCGCGCGACGGAGAAGATATGGTCAGTGCAAATGTTGTTGCGCCTGCTCTTACAACGCTTGTTAAAATAGAAGGAACGGCAGACAGGCCGGTTACAAATATTGTTTTTAAAAACATATCTTTTAATTATAGTACCTGGATGCGTCCATCTTTGCAAGGTCATGTGCCGTTACAGGCAGGCATGTATTTATTGGATGCATATAAATTAAATCCGCAGGATACAAAAGAAAAGAAAGGACTGGAAAATCAAGCGTGGATTGGAAGGCCGCCAGCTGCTGTTGAAGTATGCTATGCAAATCATTTAAAGTTTGAAAGATGCAAATTTAAACATCTTGCTTCAACGGGATTAGATTTTGTCCGCGGCACTCATGATGATGTACTGGAGGGTAATTTATTAAAAGATATTGGCGGCACAGGTATTCAAATAGGTGTATATTCCGATAAACCAATTGAAACACACTTGTCTTACAATCCTTCAGATAAAAGAGATGTATGTACAAATGAATTAATTAAAAACAATCTTGTTACTGACATTGCAAACGAAGATTGGGGTTGTGTCGGCATCAGCGCTGGTTATGTAAAAAATATTCAGATTGAACACAATGAAGTTAGTGATGTCTCTTATTCGGGGATATGTGTGGGTTGGGGATGGACGAAAAATATAAACGCCATGTCCGGTAACCGAATATATGCTAATAAAGTAACTCATTATGCAAAGCGCATGTACGATGTTGGCGGCATCTATACATTATCCGCACAGCCTCAAAGCATCATAGAAAATAATTATATAGATAGTATATATAAAGCGCCATATCCGCACGATCCCAAACACTGGTATTATTTTTATTTGGATGAAGGTTCATCTTATATCACTTTGAAGAATAATTGGTCTCCTGAAATTAAAGTGATGAAAAATTCTAATGGTCCGGGCAATCAATGGATAAATAACGGGCCAAGTGTGATTAAAGAAATTCGTGATGCGGCTGGCTTGGAACCCCAATACAAATATTTATTACAAGAAAAAACTGTTGACAATCATTGGCCGATTAATCATGCTGATAAAAAAATAGAAATAGATGGAAAGTAACAAATTAAATTTAGGAATCTTAGGCTTAGGAGAAGGGAGGAGTACTATGTCAGCCGCCCTGAACAGTAATTTGTGGAACTTGAAAACAATATGTGATGCAAATGAAAATGTTTGTAAACAAAGAGCTGAAGAATTCAATTTTCATCATTATGTAACAGATTATAACCTAATGTTAAATGATGATAAAATTGATGCTATAAGCATATATACTCCCGATCATTTACACGAGGAACATGTGAAGCTTGCATTGCTGCACGGCAAGCATGTAATTTGTACAAAACCTTTTATTGATGATTTGTCGAAGGCTAGAGAATTGATTTTGCTTTCAGAACAGACTCATAAAAAAGTTTTCATAGGCCAAAGTTCTCGTTTCTTCGAACCTGCAAAGCGTCAAAGAAAAGATTTTGATGCCGGGGAAATAGGAGATCTGATTACGATCGAGGCAAACTACAATGCAGATCATCGTTGGTTTTTAGAGAAGCCATGGTCGCTGCAGCAAGCGTTCAAGTGGTTGTATGGTGGCTTAAGTCATCCGGTAGATTTTGTACGTTGGTATTTGCCTGATATTGAAGAAGTGATGGGTTATGGTATCCTAAGTCCAAACGGATTAAAAGGCGGATTGAAACATGAAGACACGATGCATTTTATTTTTAAATCAAAAGACGGAAAGATAGCAAGTGTGAGCGGTTCTTATACCGGGCCTGTACAGCCGGCTGCGCGTGATAGTGAAATGACGTGCATTCTGCGAGGAACGGAAGGTTGTAGTCAAGCAGATTATCATGAGTTGCGTTATTCCATTACAGATAAAAATGGCGAGGAAAAAATCGTAACATGGGGAGATAAATATTTGAAATACTACTTCCGTTTCGAAGGTCAGACGCATCATGCCGGCGAGTATCAGAATTATCTTGAATATTTTGCTGAAAGTATCATCAATAACACAACAGCTTTTCCTGATATTAAGGAGGGTATTGGTACGGTTGCTGTGCTGCAGGCTATGGATGAATCTTTAAGAATAGGACTGCCGGTAAAGATAGACAGCATATTGAAAAGATATGGCCTTGAGAGATTATAATAAAATTAGATCATGAATTCAATTTACAATTCTTTACAACCTATAGATTTTGCAATAGTAATTATCTATCTTATTGTTCTATTTGCATTAGGCTATTGGATAAGTTTTGTAAAGAAAAAAGATAAAAATGAAAATCTTTTTCTGGCGCAACATTCACTCAAGTGGATGAGTATCGGATTGAATATGTGGGGCACAAATGTTGGGCCTTCTATGCTAATTGCTTCTGCAAGTATTGGCTATTCAACAGGTATAGTAGCAGGTAATTTTGCATGGTACGCTTTTCTTTTTATTTTTTTATTGGCAGTTGTATTTGCACCAAAATATCTGGGCGCGAAAGTAACTACTTTGCCTGAGTTTATGGGCAAGCGCTTCGGGGATAAAACACGCAATATTCTTGCTTGGTATACTTTAATTACAATTCTTATTTCATGGCTCTCACTTGGTTTATTTGCAGGAGGTGTGTTGGTAAATCAGTTATTGAATATTCCTATGTGGCAATCTGTAATAGCTATGATTTTATTAGCTGCCTTTTTTGCCGCTTCAGGTGGATTAAAAACGATAGCTTATACAAATGTTTTTCAAATGATTTTATTGATTGGTGTATCATTAACTCTGACGATTATAGGCATTGAGAAAGTTGGAGGTATTTCCTCTTTATATCATAATGTACCTTCGAAATACTGGAATTTATTTTTATCAGTGCATGATAAAAATTATCCGTGGATAGCTATTGTACTTGGATATCCGGTTATGGGTATTTGGTTTTGGTGTACGGAACAATCTATGGTGCAATCCGTTCTTGGTGCAAAAAATTTAGAACAAGGTCAGCTTGGGGCAAACTTTATAGGCTGGTTGAAAATACTCGATGTACCTCTGTTCATCATACCGGGAGTGTTGTGTTTTATTTTGTTTCCTCACCTGAAAAATCCGGATGAAGCTTATTTGGTAATGGTAACAAATCTTTTTCCTGAAGGAATGAAAGGTTTGATCATCGTGGTATTGATAGCTGCGTTAGTTAGCAACATCAGTTCATCGCTCAATTCTGTAAGTACGGTTTTTACAATGGATATTTATATGAAAAAATACAATCAAAATACAACAACGAGAAAAATTATTAAAACAGGAAGATGGGTTATAGTAGTAAGTGCACTGGTTTCAGTGTTGATTGCATTAGCAATCAACTCAATCAAAGGTTTAAATCTGTTCGACGTTTTCCAATCAGTACTCGGATTTCTTGCTCCGCCAATGTCGGTTGTGTTTCTGTTCGGCATACTTTGTAAAAGGACAACGCCGCGCGCAGTCAATTTTGTTCTTTTATGGGGAACGTTATTTTGTTTATTGACAGCAGTATTTTATTTATGGATTTTCCCGGCAAAAGATTATCCTCAGTGGCCGCACTTTTTGTTATTGTCGTTTTATTTGTTCATGCTTCTGTCATTAACAACAATTATTATTTCTTATTCTGATAAAAGTCGTGCTGCGATTACACTATACGATTATCCCCCAATTTCAAATTATACAATTTCTAAAAAGGTAAAAATAAGTTGGGCACTATTGATTATTGTAATGATTGGTTTATATATATTTTTTAACGGGCATTGACATTATTTTAAAATGAATAAAAATTTCAGAAATATCTTTTTAATAACAACATTTTTATTTGTTTTAAGCCGGTTATACGCACAATCAAAAGCTACGTGGATATGGTATCCCGGAGATTATGAAATATGGCTGGCAAATAAAATGCAAAACAGAAGAACCGACAGAGGCACTTTCTTGCCGGTTTTTTGGAAAATGGATAGCCATTATGTTTTGGTCGAATTTCATAAAGATGCATACTTTGCAAATGCAGATACGGTAAGCATTTTCGTAGAAGGATTATATAATATAAAAATAGACGGCCAAGCACAAACCGGACTACCGGACAAAATCATTGTTCCGAAAGGAAATCACAGAATTAGTCTGAAAGTGTATAATCAGGCAAATACGCCTTCGGTATTTGTAAAAGGAAAATATATTGTTTCCGATACAAGTTGGTTGGTAACATTTGAAGACAAAGAATGGATAGATGCATCGGGGAAAGCATCAGATAAATCCGGAACTGCTTATAAAAATGCCGGCGCATGGAATTTTTATAGTCCGCAATCGCCACCGTCTTTTTTTCATTTACCCACAATTCCTGTAAATGCCGTGTATACTATGTCTCAGAAGAATAAAACGCTTCTCGACTTTGGCAAAGAAACATTCGGATTTGTAAAATTTCATGGACTTGCAGGAAAAGGGAATATACATATTTACTATGGTGAATCAAAAGAAGAATCATTAAATACAGATAGTTGCGAAACATTGGATCAATTGTATATTGATAATAAAATAAAAAATGATTCAACAATGCCATTGTCCAAAGCTTTTCGTTATGTAAATATTGTATATGATAATGCTGTACATTTTGATTCAGTTTCCATGCTTTACGAGTATTCTCCTGTAGAACAGAAAGGTAATTTTCATTGTTCCGATTCGCTAATCAATAGAATCTGGGATGTTTCTGCATATACATTGCATTTAAATACACGTGAATTTTTTATTGACGGCATTAAGCGAGATCGCTGGATATGGTCAGGCGATGCAGCACAAAGTTACCTGATGAATTATTATTTATATTTCGATGAGCCGACTGTAAAACGTACCCTATATGCCTTGCGGGGTAAAGATCCTGTTACGAGCCACATCAATACTATTATGGATTATACGTTTTATTGGTTCCTAAGTATTGAAAATTATTATTTGTATAGTGGAGATGCATCTTTTATTCAACAGATATATCCAAGCATGAAAACATTGATGGATTTCTGTTTGTTGCGCAGAGATAAAGATGGTTTTATGGAGGGGAAGCCCGGCGATTGGATTTTTATAGATTGGGCTGAAAACCTTAATAAACAAGGTGCGGCGAGTTTTGAACAAATATTATTCTGCAAAAGTTTGGAAACAATGGCAGATTGTGCAGGTTTGATGAAAGATACTAACGCACAAAAAGAATACGCATCTATCGCTAAAAATTTAAAGGAAAAAATATTTAAATTTTTTTGGAATGATTCTTTACATGCTTTTGTTCATAACGAAATTAGCGGTAAAGCTATACGGAATGTAAACAGATATGCAAACATGTTTGCACTCTTATTAAATTATCTAAATCCTCAACAGCAACAAGATGTGAAGCAGCATGTTTTATTGAATGACAACATACAAAAGATCACTACGCCTTATATGCGCTTTTATGAATTGGAAGCATTGTGTAATATGAGCGAACAAAAATATGTGTTACATCAAATGAAAAATTATTGGGGTGGCATGTTGTCGCGAGGGGCAACTTCCTTTTGGGAAGAATATAACCCGTCCGAGAAAGGGGCTGCACAATTCGCCATGTACGGAAGACCTTATGGAAAAAGCCTTTGCCATGCGTGGGGAGCAAGCCCTATTTATTTATTAGGTAAATATTTTTTAGGTATAAAACCTACAATGCCTGGATATAAGGAATACATTATAGAGCCGAATTTAGGCGGACTTGATTGGATAGAAGGAGATGTGCCAACGCCTGATGGAAACATACATGAATATTGCAGCACGAAAAAAATTTCTGTTTATTCAAATAGGGGAAACGGGATCTTACGTTTTAAAAGTTTATACACTCCATCATGTAAGCAAGGAGTTGTTCGCAAGATAACGGAGAAAGTTTATGAATTGAATGTGAAAGAAAATATTCATTACGAGGTTGAATATAAATCTATTGATTAATGAAGAAAATAATTATTGTTATATTATTTTTAGTTTTAGTTGAAATACTTTCTGCACAAGGATTACATGTGATTCATTTGCAATGTGACGGCAATGAAAATCCAATTGCAACAGCAACGAATATTCCCCATTTTAGTTGGCAATTATCATCGGAAGAAAATTATGTTTTACAACAATCATATAGAATTTTGGTCTCTGATAATATAGATGCTTTGAAGCAGGATATAGGTAATATGTGGGATTCGAAAACTATAAATAGTGCGGCATCCTTAAATATTGCTTATGAAGGAAAGGCATTGCAAAGCAGCAAAGAATATTATTGGAAGATTAGAATTTTAGATAATAAAAATAAATCTTCACAATGGAGTGATATTAATACTTTCCGTATTGGATTATTATCTCCAAAAGATTGGAACAATGCGCGGTGGATTGCTTATCAAACGATGCATGATTCATCGCGAATACTTCCCAGCGACAAGCACGAAAAGGGTAAATCTTATGGTACTGAAAATGATACGCTGCCATTATTCAGAAAAGTATTTTTTATAAATAGAAAAGTGAAACAAGCCATTTTATATATCAGCGGGCTGGGGCATTTTGATGCTTATATGAATGGAAGAAAAATCGGCGATCATTTTTTAGATCCCGGTTGGACAGATTACGAAAAAGAAAAATTGTATGTTGCATTAGATGTTACAAAACAATTGCAAGATGGCGAAAACGCTTTAGGCATTATGCTTGGTAATGGTTTCTATTATATACCGCAAGTGAAAAAACGCTATAAAAAATTAACTGTTCAGTATGGTTATCCAAAAATGATTTGTCGTCTCGCAATTGAATATGTGAATGGTTCGAATGAAAATATTATATCCAATAATTCTTGGAAAGCTGCAGCTTCTCCCATTATTTTTTCAAGTATATATGGTGGCGAAGATTATGATGCTACGAAAGAACAAGAAGGCTGGAACAGGGTTTCTTTTAATGATAAAAATTGGCGAAATGCAATAGAGGTAAATACTTCAGGGAATGTATCTCTTCAGCAGGAAAAATCACTTAAAGTAATCGAAAGTTTTACGCCAAAAAATATTTTCGCATTGAGAGATAGCTGGGTATATGATTTGGGGCAAAATTTTTCTGGTATCTGTCAAATATCAGTTCAAGGAAATAAAGGAGACACCATTACCATAGTTCCTTCGGAATTATTGAAAAATGATAGTTCTGCCAATCAGAATGCAACCGGCAAACCTTATCTTTTAAAGTATATTTTAAAAGGAAAAGGAATAGAATCATGGCAGCCACAATTTACTTATTATGGGTTCCGTTATTTGGAAATATATGGAATTGTTCCGGAAGGAAAACCGAACTCGAAACATGTACCTGTTTTAAAAAGGGTCGTTGGTTTGCATACCAGATACAATGCAGACGTAGCGGGCAGTTTCAGTTGCTCATCTGAATTATTTAATAAAATTTTCAATCTCATTAATTGGTCTATCAAAAGCAATATGGCAAGCGTTTTAACCGACTGCCCTCATAGGGAAAAATTGGGCTGGTTGGAACAATTGCATCTTATGGGTAACTCCATAAAATACAATTGGCAGATAGAATCGTTGTTTAAAAAAAGTATTAATGACATGAAGGTAGCGCAAACACAGTCAGGACTTATTCCTGAAATTGCACCGGAATTTACGGTCTTTACTTATGGTGGAGATATTTTCCGCGATTCCCCGGAGTGGGGCAGCAGCTGTATTATTGTTCCCTGGTATGTTTATCGTTGGTATGGCGATTCTTCGGTTCTAAATACTAATTACGATATGATGAAGCGTTATGTAAATTATTTATCGGGCAAAGCACAAAATAATATCGTATATCAGGGGTTAGGAGATTGGTATGATTTGGGTCCCAATCCGCCGGGAGTTTCACAACTCACACCGCAGGGTTTAACTGCAACTGCAATTTATTACTATGACTTAACCTTACTTCAAAAAATTGCCACGTTATTATATAAAAATGATGATGCGGCTGCTTATAAAAAATTGGCTTATGCAGTAAAAGATTCTTTTAATAAAAAGTATTTCAAAAAAGATAGCATGTATTATGGTACATGCAGCCAAACAGCAAATGCCATGGCACTTTATATGCAGCTTGTTCCTGATGATTACATTCAAAACGTTTTTGATAATTTGGTAAAAGATATTGAAAAACACAGTTATGCTTTAACTGCCGGGGATATTGGTTATCGATATGTGTTGAAAGTATTGCAGGATAATAATCGCTCAGATATTATTTATAAAATGAACAATAGAAGCGATGTTCCGGGTTATGGCTATCAATTGGCAAAAGGTGCAACATCTTTAACTGAATCATGGCAAGCATTGTCTTCGGTTTCAAATAATCATTTGATGTTGGGGCATTTTATGGAGTGGCTTTATGAAGGGCTCGCAGGTATAAGACAAGCAAATGACGATGTCGCTTTTAAGCACATTATTATTAAACCGGAACTTGTAGGAAATCTTTCTTGGGCAAAAGCTTCTTATCAATCGCCTTATGGTTTAATTGTTTCTTCCTGGAAGAAGAAAGATTCAGAAACATTGATGGATATTGATATTCCGCCTAATACGTCCGCAGATGTATGCGTTCCTGTAAAAGGAAAATTTGAATTAAAAGAATCGGGAAAAAACATTTATTATGATCTAAAAGAAAATCGTGCAGTTGTGCATATCGGTTCCGGAAGTTATCATTTTGCAGTACACTATTTATAAACTATATTTTTTATTATGAATAAAAGAAAAATCGTTATTATTTTTTTAATCAGCATCATTATCTCAAAAGAAAATTTTGCTCAAACTAAAGTTGATTCTATACCCCAATCGGAAATGTATAAAATTTATGAACAGGTTAAAACACCTTATAAGTATGGCCTTGTCATTGCACCATTGGATAATGATAAAAAAGTAGATTGTCCCAGTGTATTTCGTTCACATGACAAGTGGTTTATGACATATTTGATTTTTAATGGCAGAGGCTATGAAACATGGTTAGCTCAAAGTGATGACCTGCTTCATTGGCAGACCAAAGGCTGCATTATGAGTTTCAGCGATACTGCCGATTGGGACTGTAATCAAAAAGCAGGTTATGTGGCATTAGAAAATTTTAATTGGGGAAGCGATTATAAATGGCAAAAATATAGCGGCAGATATTGGATGTCTTATTTTGGTGGCCCATCAAGAGGATATGAAAAAAATCCATTGTATTTGGGAATGGCATATACAAGTAAAGACCCTTCGATTGCACATGAATGGACAAGGCTGCCGAAACCTATTTTAACAACGAAAGATTCAAACGTAAGCTGGTGGGATAATCATACACAATACAAAAGCACAGTAATATGGGATAAGAAAAAATTGACCGGTTACTCATTTATAATGTATTACAATGCTAATGGCGACAGCCTCAATGAAAAGAGAGGTGCAGAGCGTATAGGTATGGCTGTTTCGGACGATATGCTTCATTGGAAACGTTTTGGTAAAGATCCTGTACTTAATCATGGCGCCGGAATTACTGGCGACCCGCAAATTCAAAAAATCGGCGATGTGTACGTGATGTTTTATTTTGGTGCATTTTGGAATCATAGTGGCCAGGTGTTCAACACATTTGCATGTTCTTACGATTTAGTACATTGGACAGATTGGAAAGGCACACATTTGATTGAAGCTTCCGAGCCTTATGATAATATGTTTGCGCACAAATCCTTTGTTGTAAAATGGAAAGAAACGGTTTATCATTTTTATTGTGCCGTAGATAAAGCAGGGCAAAGAGGAATTGCAGTAGCTACTTCTAAAGACTTAGGTAAAAGCTCTGTCAATTTTGTTGTTCCGCCAATTAAAAATAAAAAATAAAAATGTACGGATTACCCAATAAAATTGTTCTTTATCTTTTGACCGTAATAATTGTTGCAAGGTGCTATGGGCAATCTGAAACCCATTCTGTAATTGATTTTGATGATAATTGGGATTTTTATAAAGGCGATTTCAAGAATGTAGATGATGTGTTGCAATCATCGGTAAATTGGAAAGCAGTTACGCTTCCGCACGATTGGAGTATTGAAGGCCCATTCAATGAAAAAAATCCGGCGACTAATTTGGGAGGCGCTTTGCCAGGCGGCATCGGTTGGTATAAAAAAATATTTACTCTTGCAAAAGACGATACATCGAAAATAATTTCTATTGCATTTGATGGAGTTTACCGGAATAGTGAGGTTTGGATAAACGGGCATTATCTTGGCCATCGACCATATGGATATTCTACATTCATATATGATATCACTCCGTATGTTTATTTTAATAAAGAAAATTTCATAATTGTTAAAGTAGATAATTCGCAACAGCCGAATTCAAGATGGTATACGGGTTCAGGAATTAACAGGAATGTTTGGTTGATTAAAAAAAATCGAATTTCATTTGCTCATTTCGGAACATTCATTCATACGGTGAATGAAAAAAATAATACAAGTATTTATGAAGAAATAAAAATTAGTAATAGCTCGAAAGCTTTTTCACATGCAGTTTTGATAAGCATTGTATATGATAAGGGCAATAAGGAAGTAATTCGAGATACAACACATATTAGCATACAAGATTCCTCGGCAAGCCTGTATATAAAATTTCCAATTTCATTTCCTCGGCTTTGGTCGCCCGGAAGCCCTTATTTATATACATTAAAAAACGAACTATATTCTTCTGATAAATTATTGGATGAAGTAAGCGGTAAATTCGGTATTCGCAGTTTTTATTTTGATAATAAAAATGGATTTTATCTTAACGGTAATCCGATGAAAATATTGGGTGTATGCATACATGAAGATGCAGGCGCATTAGGTTCCATCGTCAATAAATCTTTTATAGAAAGGCAATTGCAACTATTAAAAGAGATGGGTTGTAATGCTATACGAACTGCGCACAATCCTCCTGCTCCGGAGTTCCTTGATGTTTGTGACAGTATGGGCTTTTTGGTGTTGGATGAAGCCTTTGATATGTGGGAAAAAAAGAAAACAAAATTTGATTATTCTCACGATTTTCGTGAATGGCATAAGAATGATTTACAGGATATGATTTTCAGAGATCGAAATCATCCCTGCATATTTATGTGGTCTATAGGTAATGAAATAAGAGAGCAGTTTGACAGCACTGGAATTAGCCTGACGAAAGAATTAGTTGATATTGTAAAAAAGATTGATACAACGCGCCCTGTAACATCGGCATTGACAGAGAATAATGCGGATAAAAACTATATTGCTAAAGCAAATGCCTTGGATGTTTTGAGTTTTAATTATAAATCCGAAGATTATCCGTTATTGCCTCTACATTTTCCCGGTGCAAAATTTATTGCCACAGAAATTGCTGCAGCTTACGAAACGAGAGGTGTTTACGATATGCCTTCGGATAGCATAAAATATATGCCCCAAAATTCGAAAGAAGAATTTGCCAAAAACGGGAATGCTGATTTTACGGCTTCTTCTTATGATAATGAAGCGCCTTATTGGGGAGCTACACACGAAAACGCATGGAATGCAGTAAAGAAAGCCAATAGTATAGCCGGCGCATTTGTTTGGTCAGGCTTTGATTATTTAGGCGAGCCTACGCCTTACCCATTTCCGGCACGAAGTTCATATTTTGGGCTTATCGATTTGGCCGGATTTCCTAAAGATGCTTATTATTTTTATCAAAGCGAATGGTTGCAAAAACCTGTATTGCACTTGTTTCCACATTGGAATTGGAAAGCAGGACAAGTCGTTGATGTTTGGGTATATTATAATAAAGCTGATGAAGTAGAATTATATCTTAATGGCAAATCATTGGGTACAAGAAAAAAAGCCGGAGACACCTTACATGTATCATGGCGTGTGCCATTTGTTGCAGGCACGTTGAGAGCTGTTTCGCGTATGAGCGGTAAAATTATTTTAACGAAAGAAATCAAAACAGCCGGAAATGCTTATCAAATAGAGCTTTCAGCAAATAACAAATTGATTGATAAATGCGGGAAGAAATTATGTTTTATTAAAGCCGAAATAAAAGACAAGAATGGTAATCTTGTTCCTTACGCTGATAACCTTGTTCTTTTTTCCATCAAAGGGCCGGGAAAAATTATAGCAACAGACAACGGCTATGAAGCAGATACAAGTTCATTTCAAAGCAAGGAACACAAAGCATGGAAGGGCCTTTGTTTAGCAATCATTCAGTCTTCCGGCCAAAAGGGAAATATTGAAATAAGCGCTTCCTCAGGTACAATGAAATCAAATATTTTAAAAATTAAATCCGACTAATGAAGGGAAAATATTATTTCATAAAAAAATATCTTTTATTATCAATAATTGTTTCTTTCGTTTTTCTTTTTATACCCTGTTTTATCTTGGCTCAGCTGGTAGATAAAACTCCGGCTTCCGTGCCGCCTGTACCGGGCATTTTTAACAGAGAGCCGTGGGAAGTGCCTCAAATAACGAGTATCAACAGGGACAGGGCGAGATCTACAAGTTATTCTTATAAAAATATTGAAGATGCTATCAGTTGCCATAGAGAGGTTTCGCGTATGATGTCTTTGAATGGAAAATGGGATTTCAAGTTTGCCGCCACCCCTGACAAAGCACCGGCGGATTTTTATAAAAACAGAGTGGAGGGTTGGGATAAAATCGATGTTCCCGGCGATATGGAAATGCAAGGATACGGAAGACCCATTTATAAAAGTGCTGTATATCCTTTTCGTCCGGTTGATCCACCGTATATTCCTTATGAAGACAATAGCATAGGTTCGTATCAAAAAACTTTTACTGTTCCGGCAAATTGGGGAGCGATGAATATTACACTTTTTTTAGGTGGCGTAAGTTCGTGCTTTAAAGTGTGGCTCAACGGAAAATTTGTTGGTTATGGCGAAGACAGTTTTATGCCATCGGAGTTTAATATTACGCCATATCTGATAAAAGGTGAAAATGTATTATCCGTTGAGGTATTGCGCTGGGGCGATGGTTATTACCTTGAAGATCAGGATCAATGGCGGTTAAGTGGGTTTCATCGCGAAGTGTATATCATGGCAGAACCGAAGTTGCGGATTGCAGACTTTTTTTATCAAACAAAACTGGATGCCAAATACAAAGATGCAATATTTGAATTACGCCCGAGGCTAGATAATTTTACAGGTAAAACGGTGGATTCAACCTATGTATTGAAAGCGCAATTGTATGATGAAGATAATCATCCCATATTGAAAAAGCCGATGGAAAAATTAGCTATCTCTATAATTAATGAAATTTATCCGAGGCTTGATAATGTAAAGTTTGCTTTGATGCAAACCGATATAAGAAATCCTAAAAAATGGAGTGATGAACATCCGTACTTATACACGCTTGTATTAAGTCTTGAAGATACTGCATCGGGAAAAATACTTGAAGCGAAGAGTTGTAAAGTTGGTTTCCGTTCGGTATCATTTTCCAAGACAAGTAGTAAACTATTAATCAATGGTAAAGAAACTTATCTGTATGGCATCAATCGTCCGGATCACGATCCGGTAAAAGGAAAAGCATTATCCGCGAGGATATTTTAAGAGATATACAAACAATAAAGCGGTTTAACTTTAATTGTATTCGTTTAAGCCATTATCCAAGCGATCCTTATTTGTATGAGTTGTGCGATGAATATGGTATATTGGTAATTGACGAAGCAAATTTAGAAACACATGGTTTAGGCTCTAAATTGAGTAATGACCCTGAATGGACCGGCGCATATTTGGAGCGAGTAACACGCATGGTAGAGCGAGATAAAAATTACCCCTGTATAATTTTTTGGAGCTTAGGAAATGAAGCCAATGGTAGGTACTCAATCATGCAGCTATGGCAGGTTGGGTACATGATTTTGATATTACGCGGCCTGTTCATTACGAGCCTGCGCAAGGTACTCCTCAAGCACCGGGATATATTGCACCCGGAGAGCCGGGATACCCTGCCACCAATGATCATTCTCATAGGTTACAAAATCCGATCGATCAACCTTATGTAGATGTGGTAAGCAGAATGTATCCGGGATTATTTACACCGGCTTTGCTGGCAAATCAAAACAATGGAGACAATCGCCCCATTTTTTTTGTGGAATATTCCCATGCCATGGGCAATTCCAATGGAAATTTAAAAGAATTTTGGGATGTATTCCGCAGTACAAAAAGAATCATAGGCGGATGTATATGGGAGTTTAAAGACCAGGGATTGTTAAAGACTGATTCGGCAGGTAGAAAATACTACGCTTACGGTGGCGACTTTGGAGAAAAATATTATGACGATTTTACGATTAAAGGAATTGTGGCTGCTGACGGTAGTCCGAAAGCTGCAATTTATGAATGTAAGCATGCTTTTCAACCGGTAACTTGTAATTTAATCGATACAAATAAAGTACTCATAAAAATTAAAAATCGGCATGCTGATTTTTCTTTGAGTAGCTATGATGTAAAAGTTGATTATACGCATGGATGGAAATATTATTTCCGAAAAAGCATTACCACATATTCCGTTAGAAGCAGGAAAAGATACCTCGTTATCAGTTTGTTGAAGCATCTCCTGAAATTAGAAAACGGGCATGAATATTTAGCTGATATTCATTTTATTCTTTCAAAAGATAAAGCTTGGGCAAATAAAGGATTTGAAGTTGCATCCGATCAATTTGCATTAACAGGTTTGGCAAATTATTTCAATCAGCAAAAAGAAAAAAAATCATCTATTAAAAGCGAAACTGATAATAATTCTTATATAATAAAAGTAAAAGATTTTGTTGTTAAAATCAGCAAGCAAAACGGAGCGCTTACTTCTTATTTGTGGAAAGGAGAGGAGCAGCTTTTGCAACCATTGTTGCCACATTTTACACGCCCGCTTACAGATAATGACAGACGCGGTTGGAAAGCAAATATAAAACTTGCTCCACTGGTATAATGCGCATTTGAAGTTGATGAATGTAAAAGAAATTACGACGGATAGTATTATAAAAATAAAAAGCACTTATTCAATAATTGAGGGTATGCGTAAATGTTTCGGTAACTTACGATATTATTGGCGATGGTGTTATAAAAGTTACGGAAGAAATATTACCCAAGGATTCATTGCCGGATTTGCCGAAAGTAGGTATGCAGACAGCTATTCGAAGAAATTATGATAACATTACCTGGTATGGAAGAGGATTGTTAGAAAATTATAGCGACAGAAAGACCGGATTTTTTGCCGGCATTTATCAGTTGCCGATTGATAAATTTATGGAACCTTATGTAGTACACCGAAAAAGAGAACGGCAACAGAACAGATGTACGCTGGATATTGTTGTCCGATTCTATAAAAAAGAAAGGATTAATGATTGTTGCAGACAGTTTGTTGAGTATGAGTTCGTGGGCTTATACCGAAGAAAATGTCAATAATGCAAAGAATACGATTGATTTGAAAGATGCCGGATTCCTTACGCTGAATATCGATTTGATTCAAATGGGTTTAGGTGGTAATGATAGCTGGAGCGAAATAGGCGAACCGGTTGAAAAATATCGTGTTCCCGCAAAACATTATAAATATAGTTTTTATATAAAACCGATAGAGGTTACAGTTGAAAATAAATTATCGGATTTGGCACAATCTTTAAAATATTAAGGCGATATATTTTACAAAATAAAAATCAATATCTATGGATCAGAATAATTCAAGAAGAGACTTTGTTAAAAAAATAGGAATAACAAGTGTAGCTGCTGTTGCTATTCCCCAAATTGTTTCTGCCGCATTTGCAGCCCATGCAATAAAACCGCTAAAACTTTCAAAAGATAATATCATTTTATTTCAGGGAGATTCTATTACTGATTGGCGAAGAAA
>JAPWKH010000003.1 GCA_028283605.1 Arachidicoccus sp.
CGTCGCCGATCGCCGCCCCTGCCGACCCCCTGCCCTTGCCGCAGCCGCCGGTCGGCCGCGTCGAATTTTCCGACGTTCACTTCGCCTATCCGTCGCGTCCCGGCAAATCGGCGTTGCATGGCCTGTCGCTGGCCGTCAAGCCGGGCGAGACAGTCGCCATCGTCGGCCCCTCCGGCGCCGGCAAGAGCACGATCTTCTCGCTGATCCTGCGCTTCTACGATCCGCAGCTCGGCGCGGTGTCGATCGACGGCGTCGATGCCCGCGACCTGTCGCCGGATGTGCTGCGCCAGCACATCGCCATCGTGCCGCAGGACGTGACGATCTTTGCCGCGTCGATCCACGACAACATCGCCTTCAGCCGCCCCGGCGCCACGCGCGAAGAGGTGCGGGCGGCGGCGATCGCCGCCCAGGCCGACGAGTTCATCACCCGCCTTGACGAAGGCTACGACACGCCGACCGGCGAGCGCGGCATCACCCTGTCGGGCGGCCAGCGCCAGCGCATCGCCATTGCCCGCGCCGTGTTGAAGAACGCCCCGATCCTGCTGCTCGACGAAGCCACCTCGGCGCTCGATGCCGAGAGCGAGATGCTGGTGCAGAAGGCGCTCGACGACCTGATGCAGGCCCGCACCACCATCGTCATCGCCCATCGCCTGGCGACCGTGCTGAAGGCCGACCGCATCCTGGTGCTCGATCACGGCCGCATCGTCGAGGAAGGCACCCACCAGAGCCTAAATAATAAACTTAAGCCAACATTGCGCTTAGGATTTTTAATTTCTCCCGCAATAAATGTAACATTTTCCCAAGCCACACTGCTGAAAACAGAACCGACCATTGCAGCAGCAACAGCGCCGCAAGCAGCTAATGATAAGTATTGCGAGAAACTGCCGTCTTCATTGTACTGTTGAATATGCCAGGCATTTTGCCAGTTGGCATGCCACACATCTGCCTTGAATGCGAATATGCCAAAGAGTATTAGCCCGAATAAACTTAATAGTTTTATAATCGTAAAAAAGGTCTGCAATATTTTTCCGTTTTTAATGCCTTTGGTATTGAACAGCGTGAGCAATACAATTAATATAATTGATAAAATCTGTGCCGGGCTTACATGAAAATTACCAAAGGAAAGCAAAGTTATATCTTCACTTACCTGCGGAAAAATATAAGCTGAAAATTTGCTGAAAGCCACACCTACTGCGGCTATCGTTCCTGTCTGAATCACTGCAAAAAAACTCCATCCATATAAAAAACCGACTAAAGGATTGTACGCCTCTTTGAGATATACATATTGTCCGCCCGCTTTTGGAAACATAGCGCTAAGCTCGCCATAACTCACTGCTGCTGCTATCGTCATGAAGCCGGTAATTACCCATGTTAAAATCAGCCAGCCGGAGCTTCCTACATTTCTTAACATGTCTGCGGCTACGATGAAGATACCGGAACCAATCATACTTCCCGATACAACCATTGTCGCATCCATCAGGCCAAGCGATGCTTTGAGCGATTTTTTTTCTTCCATATATTTTATTTTAGAATATGCTCCCTTATATAATTTTCTATTTGCAGTGTTGCCCCCGACTTATTTTTAATATATCTTTCAGATGCCGCAGCAGCCTTTTGATACAATACTTTGTCGGCAAACAATTGATTAAATATTTCTTCCAATTCCAAAGTGTTTTCAGCCGGAAAAGCAGCTCCTTGTTCTTCAAGTTCTACCGCTTCCAGATATTTCTCATACACAGGGCCAAACACAAGCGGCTTCTGATAAACAGCAGCTTCTAATACATTATGTACTCCATCGCCACCAAAGCCGCCGCCGATAAAGCATATCGTTGCATAATTATACAACCGTTTCAGCAACCCAATATTGTCTATAATAATTGTATTAATATTTTCTATCGAATCCGTTTTTAAATATTCCGAATATAAGATTGAATGTTTATAAAAAGAAAGGCATTCTCTCAGTCTGTCTTCATCAATTTCATGCGGCGCAATGATAAATCTTATATCCATATTCTTATTGACATAATGATTGAGTTCTTCATCATCTTCTTCCCACGTACTTCCACATACAATTACTTTGTGATGATGACAAAATTTCTCTATTTTTTCTACAGGTTTCCAAAGCTGTGCTACCGATAAAACCCTGTCCACACGCGTATCTCCGCAAACAGTTATATTTCTTATACCAATGTTTGACAATAATTTTTTCGAATCAAAATCCTGGATAAAAATTTGTGTGTAAAACTGTAACATATTTCGGTACAGTTTACCGTACGGCTGAAAAAAAGGCTGCGATTTGCGAAATATAGCAGAGATAAGCAATAATGGAATTTGCCTGCTATTGATTTCTTTTAAATAATAATACCAATATTCATACTTAACAAAGATGACGAGCTTTGGATTTACTTCATCTAAAAATAATTTTGCACTTTTCTTTCCGTCCAGCGGTAGATAAAAAACATAATCTGCCAACGCATAATGTTGCTGTACTTCATACCCGGACGGCGAAAAAAAAGTGAGTAATATTTTATAATGCGGGTAATCTTTTTTCAGCTTTTCAATCAATGGCCTTCCCTGTTCAAATTCCCCGAGAGATGCGCAATGCAACCAAATTACCGGCGAAGTATTTTGACTGAAAGCCTGATGAATTGTATCAAATATATTTTGGCGGCCTTTCAGCCATAACTGAGCTTTTTTATTGAACAATGATGCAATGCGAATACCAAAAATATAGGAAGCCAAAAATAATTGATAGGTAAACGTATTCATTCAACAGAAGATTTAAGGAAAGATAATATATTTTCTTTTTCGTATGGTTGAAACCAATGAAAATCTTTATCTTTTCTAAACCATGTTAATTGTCTTTTGGCATAATGCCTTGTGTTTATTTTTATTTTATCTACCGCTTCCTGATAAGAAATTTTATTATCAAAATAATCGAACCATTCGCTGTAGCCCACTGTTTGCAAGGCATTCAGGGTTCTGTAAATATATAAGCCTTTTGCTTCTTCTTCCAAATCTTCGCTTATCATTAAGTCCACACGCTTATTGATTGTATTATATAATTCTTCGCGCGGCGAATCCAAGGCAACCTTTATAATATTAAAATCTCTTTCGGCTTTATTTCCTTTTCTAAAAGCAAGAATAGATTTTCCCGTTTGTTCAATCACTTCCAAAGCGCGCATTAATCGCTGCGGGTTTTGCTGTTCTGCATTTTTCCAAAACAAAGGATCTTTTATTTGCAATTCGTTCTGCAGCCATTCCAATCCTTTCTCTTCATAATTTTTTATAATAAAATTTCTCGTAGTGGATGATATGGCGGGCATTTCATCCACACCTTCGCATAATGCTTTGATGTATAAACCCGTACCTCCGACAGCTATTGCAATCTTGTTTTTGGAAAATATTCCGGCGAGGCTCTCCAAAGCATATTGCTCATAAATACCTGCATTTACTTCATTAAAAATAGAATGTGAATTAATAAAATAATGATGTACGAGTTTAAGTTGTTCATCGTTTGGTTTGGCAACACCGATGTTCAATTCTTTGAAACATTGCCGCGAATCGGCAGATAGAATTTCCGTATTAAAATATTGCGCTATTTCAACAGACAATGCTGTTTTGCCAACTGCAGTTGGTCCGGAAATAATGATAAGTGTATTCTTTTTTTTCAAAAAAATTATTTCTTCGTTACATAATCCTCAACATCCGACAATTCAATCGTATTTCCGGAGAGTATTACCAAACGTTCTACCACATTTCTAAGCTCACGAATATTGCCGCGCCAGTTATGTTCCTGTAACGCTTTAAGCGCTTTCGGGCTTATGTTTTTCACAGGCTGGCCGTAATCCTTTGCAATTTCGTTTAAAAAATAATCAACCAATAATGGTATATCTTCTCTCCTATTATTGAGCGAGGGTGTATGAATCAATATCACACTCAGGCGATGATATAGATCGAGACGAAAATTTTTATCTTCTACTTCTTTCAACAAGTCTTTATTCGTAGCGGCAATTACACGAACATCCACGCTGATTTCTTTTTCGCCGCCTACGCGCTGTATTTTTCCTTCCTGCAAAGCACGCAATACTTTGGCTTGCGAGCTTAAGCTCATATCTCCTACTTCATCCAGAAACAATGTACCGCCGTTTGCCTGTTCAAATTTTCCGATATGTTGTTTCATAGCAGATGTAAAAGAACCTTTTTCGTGGCCGAATAATTCACTTTCGATCAGTTCCTGCGGAATAGCTGCACAGTTTACTTCTATTAAAGGCTTATTGGCGCGATTGCTTTTTGCATGTATCCAACGCGCTACCAATTCTTTACCTACGCCGTTTTCACCGGTTATCAATACGCGCGCTTCGGTTGCGGCAACCTTATCAATCGTTGATTTTATTTTATTAATTTCTTTTGACGTGCCAATCATTTCCTGCACTTTATAAACTTTTTTCTTTAGCGTGCGGGTTTCTTTGCTCAATGTATTTTTATCGGTTGCATTGCGAATAGTGATCAGCATTCTGTTAAGATCGGGCGGTTTAGAGATAAAATCAAAAGCTCCTTTTTTAACTGCCTCAACCGCAGACTCAATATTGCCGTGGCCGCTTACCATGATCACCGGCACATCGCCGTTAAGCTCTGTAGCTTTCGTCAGAAATTCTATGCCATCCATCTTGGGCATTTTAATATCACAAAGCACTACATCGTAATTTTCTTCGGAAAATAATTTCCAGCCGTTTTCTCCGTCTACGGCTTCATCTACCTGATAACCTTCAAAAGTCAAAATTTCTTTAAGCGTATTTCTGATTGCTTTTTCATCATCGATCACTAAAACTTTAGGCATATATTTTTACATTTAATCAGCCCGGCGAAGATAGTCAAGTTAAAGAAATTTTTGGAAGAATACATTCGTGTATATAAACAGATTATTACCGGCATTCGCCCACGGTGGTTATTATTCATCAATATTATTTCCAGGCAAGAGATAATAAGGAAAAATATTATAAAATCATCTTTTTCCGGATTAATTAATTATTATGTTTTAAAACACTTGCCTTATTTTTGCCTCAAATTATGTATCCTAATGGGAATAAACAATTTCGGCAAATTATTCATGCCTAAAAACAAAATCTTTTACGAAATTTTCGAAGGAGTTGCCGAAACGCTGCACGCTATGGGACAATTGCTGAAAAAACTTGTAAACGAACCCGAAAAAAGCAAACGGTCTTCCGCGATGTCTCAAATGGAAGATTTTGAACACAAGAATGATGAACGCACTCATCGTATAATGACTGAATTAAGCAGAAATTTTATTACGCCATTTGACAGGGAAGATATTCATGCACTGGCTATGTCTTTGGATGATGTGGCAGATTGTATATATGCTTCTACCAAAAAGATTCAATTTTACAATGTAGATTTAAATGACTCAGTAATACAGCGTATGGCCGAACTGATAGAAATGGGAACTGATGAATTAAAAAACGCCGTCGATGGCCTTCGCGATATGAAAAACTTGCGCCGAATGTCCGAAGCCTTGATCCGTATTAACAGCATAGAAAATCAGGCAGATGATATTTACGATTTGAGTATAGAAAAATTATTTGAAATGGAGCAAGATGTGAAAGCACTGATTAAAAAAAGAGAGGTTTACCAGATAATGGAAAAAGTGGTAGACAAAATGGAAGATGCCGCAAATACAGTAGAATCAATTATTATCAAATATTCTTAAGTTCGCTTTGCCCTAATTTTTAACCAAAAAAATACGGATGTTCGGATACTCCACCCTGTTGATTATAATTATATCGATGGCTCTTGTGTTTGATTACATCAACGGTTTTCATGATTCTGCAAATTCAATTGCAACGATAGTTTCTACTAAAGTATTAACGCCGTTTCAGGCTGTATTATGGGCTGCTCTGTGGAATTTTGTTGCCTATTTTATTTTTAAAGAACACAAAGTTGCCAATACCGTTGCGAAAACGATTCACCCTGAATTTGTTTCCTTAACCGTTATATTGGCTGGCTTGGCGGCTGCTATTTTCTGGAACTTGCTTACCTGGTGGTTTGGCATTCCTTCGAGTTCATCGCATACTTTAATCGGCGGTTTTATTGGTGCGGCATTGGCAAAGACAGGCCGGTTGGATGTAATAGAAATGCAGAATCTTTCCGTAACTGTACTTTTTATTTTTCTTTCTCCAATCATAGGTATGATATTATCTTTTATCATTACCATTATTATAAACTGGCTCGCCAGAAAATCCCGTCCATATAAGGCAGAGCAATGGTTTAAACGATTGCAATTAGTATCGTCTGCAGCTTTTAGTTTGGGGCATGGAGGCAATGATGCGCAAAAAGTAATGGGACTGATTACGGTTGCCTTATTGCTTGATAAAAGCGGCGGCCAACATTTATCGGAGAATGCACCGATTTTGCAAACCATGCTGCAAAATAATTGGATTCCGCTGGCATGTTATACCGCAATAGGATTGGGAACAATGACGGGCGGCTGGCGAATTGTAAAAACAATGGGAACACGCATTACAAAAGTAACTCCTATCGAAGGTGTGGCGGCTGAGACTGCCGCTGCTTCTACGCTGATATTAACCGAAGCATTTGGCATTCCCGTAAGCACTACACATACTGTTACGGGCGCTATTATGGGTGTTGGCGCAACAAAACGTTTATCTGCTGTAAGGTGGGGCGTTACAATCAATCTTGTATGGGCTTGGATTTTGACGATTCCCGTAAGCGCAGGATTTGCCGCATTGGTGTATTGGGTGCTGCATTCTGTTTTCGGATTGCCGAAGTAAGGTTTATTTTTTTCCTTCAGCTTCTTCCATGCGCATTTGTTTTACATCTTGCAGGAATTGTGAAGCGAATATAAATTTGTTCAGCATTTCATCCTTACTGAAAATAATATCTTTATTAGAGCCTTCCCATCGCTTCAACCCATCGTACATATAAATGATATGATCGCCTATTTCCATTACACTGTTCATATCATGGGTAATCACAATAGTCGTCATTTTATATTCTTCCGTAATTTCTTTGATCAATTGATCGATTAATAAGGAGGTCTGCGGATCAAGCCCGGAATTAGGTTCGTCGCAAAAAAGATATTCGGGATTTAATACAATTGCACGTGCAATGCCCACACGCTTTTTCATACCGCCGCTTATTTCTGCAGGATATTTATTATGAGCATCTTTTAAATTTACTCTGTTCAATACCTCATCTGCACGTTTCTTTTTTTCACTATAAGACATATTGGAGAACATATCCAAAGGAAACATTATATTCTGTTCTACTGTCATTGAATCAAATAATGCAGAACCTTGAAAAAGCATTCCTATCTTTTGGCGCAATGTCTTTATCTCATGTTTATCCATCGTAAGCATGTCTTGCCCTTCATAAAGAATTTCACCTTCTTCCGGACGAAAAAGCCCAACCATACATTTTGTCAATACTGTTTTACCGCTACCGCTTGTACCGATGATAAGATTGCATTTCCCGGTTTCCATTACCATAGAAACACCTTTGATAATGTCTTTATCGCCGAAACTTTTTTTTACGTTTTTTAATTCTATCATAATCTAATAATCTGAGATCAATTTATCGCGCCGTTACGACGAAATTACAACACTTCAATTTGGTTGTGCAATAAATCATCAAACACATCCCTTTTCCTTATCAGCTTCGCTTCGTTGTTGATGAACAATACTTCTGCAGGCTTAAGGCGGGAATTAAAATTGCTGCTCATTTCAAAGCCGTACGCGCCGGCATTATAAAAACATAGAAAATCTCCCTCACGTGTTTCTGCTATTTTTCTGTCCCAGGCAAATGTGTCGGTTTCGCAAATATTGCCGACAACAGTGTAAATTCTTTCCGCTCCTTCGGGATTGGAAATATTTTCCACACGATGATAAGCATCGTAAAACATAGGTCGGATAAGATGATTAAATCCGGAATCAACGCCAATAAAAACAGTTGCCGTTGTTTGCTTAATCACATTTGCACGCACTACAAAATAGCCTGCTTCGCTTACAAGGTATTTTCCCGGTTCAAACCATATCTGCAATTTTTTGCCGATTTCTTTTTCAAATTTTTCAAATGCTTCGCCTACTTTTTTACCAAGCGTTTCTACATCTGTTTCAATATCTGTTTCTTCGTAAGGGACTTTGAATCCGCTGCCCAAATCTATAAACTCCAGTTGCTCGAAATGTCTCGCCAAATCAAGCATTACATCTAATGCGCTTAAAAAAAGATTGATGTCTTTTATTTCGCTGCCGGTATGAATATGCAATCCTCTTACATGCAATTTCGTTAGCTTGATAATTCTTTCTATATGGCGCATTTGATGAATTGAAATGCCGAATTTGCTGTCCACATGCCCTGTAGAAATTTTGTAATTGCCTCCCGCCATAATGTGCGGATTTAAACGAATGCTTATCGGATAACTGTTTCCATATTTATTGCCGAATCTTTCCAAAAAAGAAATATTATCTATATTAATATTCACACCCAATTTTTTTCCTTCTTCCAGTTCGGAAAAATCTACACTGTTCGGCGTAAACATAATCTGGTTCGGCTCAAAGCCGGCCTTTAATCCCAGCTTCACTTCGTTAATGCTTACACAATCCAAATCTGTACCCAATTGCTTCATCAGCTTGAGAATGTTGATATTGGTCAAAGCTTTGCAGGCATAGAAAAAACGTGTATCAGTTTTGTTGAAAGCAGTCTTTAGCTTATTATATTGTTCTTCAATTTTTTCCGCATGATATATATATACAGGCGTCCCAAATTCTTTTGCAACAGCAGATAATTGATCGTGAGATAATTGCATTTATTATAAAAATTTTATAAGACGCGAAAATAATAAACGCTGCCGGTATTTATGCTATATTGATATGAATGTTTTTTCATAAGAAATATAGACGCCTAAAATATTTTGTTAATTTGTAATTTGTTCTGATATATCAATTCAACCACAATGTATTTTTATCGTCAGAAAGCAAAACAAAAACTGAACACAAAAACTGATTAATTAAAATTTAAAACCGTTTTGAAATGAAATTTAAAAGTGCTCTTTTAGTTGTTTTCATTAGTGCAGCTACTGCTTTAGGAAGTGTGTGGTGCTTTGCCAAATATGAAGAATACAAATATGCCGGTGTACAAGAAGAAGGTAAATTGCCGGTAAATTATGCAAGTTTTTATGGCAAGCAAAATGCTGCCGACAATTCGATAGATTTTACTTCTGCTGCATCTTCTGCTACACCTGCAGTAGTTCATATTAAAATTCAAACTAAAGCAAAAACAGTTCAAAATCCAAATTATAACGGAGATGATGATAGCGATCCTTTCGGGCAATTATTTGGACAATTGTTTAATCAACCGAAAACATATCAAATTCCCAGTCAAAGAGCCAGCGGAAGCGGTGTTATTGTAACTGATGACGGATACATTGTTACCAACAACCATGTGGTACAGGACGCAGATAAAATTACAGTAACTACAAGTGATAAAAAAGTTTATACTGCTCGTGTTATAGGAACTGACCCCGGTAGCGATTTAGCTGTTATTAAAATTGATACAAAAGGCTTGCCTTATTTGGTTTATGGCAATAGTGACAATGTAAAATTGGGCCAATGGGTTTTGGCAATCGGGTATCCCTTTACTTTGGATGTAACAGTTACTGCCGGCATCGTAAGTGCCAAAGCACGTGACATAGGCATAGGAAGGCAAAATGCCCAAGGTAATTCATCGAACTCCATCATTGAATCTTATCTTCAAACAGACGCTGCTGTAAATCCCGGCAATAGCGGTGGCGCATTGATAAATACAAACGGAGAATTAATCGGCATTAATAGTGCAATAGCATCTCCTACCGGCTCTTACAGCGGATACTCATTTGCCATTCCTGTAAATATTGTAAAAAAGGTAGCCGCAGATATTATCAAATACGGCGCGGTTCAGCGCGGCTATATGGGACTAAGTTTTATGGATCTGTCAATTGCGACTAATAAATACAAAAGCCAATACAACGTTAAAGATTACAATTCAGGACTGTATGTTACGGATGTTGCCAAAGACGGAGCAGCTGCTGCCGCAGGTATAAAATCCGGAGATATCATTACCAAAATAAATGGCTTATCAATATTAAGCTCAGGAGAATTATCATCTGTAATGGGAGATAAAAAACCCGGAGATAAATTATCTGTTACTTATTTGCGTGCAGGCAAAGAAAATACATCTACAATAACATTGAAAAACAGCCTGGGCGACTTAAGTTCACTTACGGCAAAAGATTTAGCCAATAAATCTTTAGGCGCAAATCTTACAACTATTTCTCCACAGGAAGCCTCACAAAACGGATTGCGGGGAGGTGTAAAAGTTACAGGCATTCAAGGTGGCGCATTCCAAAAAGCAGGTGTAAAAGAAGGATTCATCATTATTGATGCGAACAATACAATGATTAAAACGGCTGACCAATTGAATAAACTTATTCAGTCGTCTAATGGTTCTGTTTTTATTCACGGTATTTATCCGAACGGAGAACATATCTATGGCTATCGTCTGGATTTGGGAAATAGCAACGGCGACAATAACAACACGCCTAATAACGGCGATGATGATGACGATGACGACGGAAATTAATTCGCATTGAATAGAATAAAACAAAAGGGTTTGCTACGGCAAGCCCTTTTTTGTAGATATACTCTATCGGTTGGTGTCTCACAGACCGAAATTTGAAACACACAAAACATCTACCAAAACTATAAAGAAATATTGCCGCCGACACTATAATTTCTTTTGGGTGCCGGATTATAAAACCTTCCTCCGTATGCATTGAGATCGTTTCCTAAGCTATACGTTTCGTTTAAACAATTATCCAGCATCATAAATATTTCATACGTTATTTTATTAGCCATAAAATGAAATCCGATTTTACTTTGCAATAAATGATACGGTTTGGCAAAAGCATCATTCGCATCATCTAAAGGAAGTGAAGAAGTATTATTCAAAAGAATATTTAGAAAGAATCCTTTACGCGTATTTGCAGATACGGTAGTTGCATTGATAAATTTTGGTACACCTGTTAAGCGATTACCGCTATAAACACTGGAACCTTCTGTATAATTTTTAAATTTAAACGGCTGATAACTAAAGCTATTGCTGAGCTGTAAATCAGATAAAAAAGATCTTTCATTATGAATAATAATTCCGCTCAACCATAGTTCAAATCCTCGTTGCTGCGTGCTTCCTGCGTTTACGTAATATGCAGCATCATTTGTTGCTCCTCTCGACACAATAGCATCATGCAAGCTGAAATTATAAATTGAGGCATCAAATTGCAAGCGATTGCCTATTGCATTTCCCTTAAATCCGGTTTCAAAATTCCAGCCAAATTCAGGCTGTAATGAATCATTAAATGTACCATTGGATGGATGCAATTCTGCCAGTGCGGGCGGAGAAAAGCCTTTAGCTGCTAAAGCATATACATGAATATTTTTAGTGATTTTATATAATACACTTACACATGGTGCAGGCATTTTTTTGGTGTTTCCGTTTACAAAGCTTTGTTGCAGCATATCAGACGGGCGGCGATAACGAACCTTTTGCTGGTTCTCACTCAATCCTGCTTGTAAAATCCAGGTATCATTTATTTGTAACGTGGTCTGCACAAAACCAAAGTATTGCGTAGCATACAGTTCATCTTTAAATTGCAGCGTATCAATTTGGCCACCTTTGTTGCCGTTATCAGTTATATAAGAATGATTCTGCAACCATTCAACTCCGGCAGATACATCAAATCTTATCGACGATCTTTTGATATGATAATCAAAATTTGTTCTTCCTCCATAATTCCATTCATGCCTTATTTCATAATTATTTGTAAATGGATTTTTGAATGATGTATGATTGAACATTAAAGAAGTTGTATTGTCCAAATCTTTTCCCAGAGCTGATTCCAAGCTGATACCGCTAAAAAATGTTTTGTTATATACTGCCGCATGTTGTGTCACAGCCAAAGGATAAGCTGAGGTATCTGTTTCTAATTGATGTAAAGTTAAACCACCCGGAGTTTGATAAAATATATCGGAATAAAAGAAAATGTAATTCAGTTTTTCATGAGTGGAAATATTGGTAGAGCCATCCCATTTTATAATGTTTTTTCTCAGTGCAGATTGTTGTCTGCAACCATTATTTTGCAAGTGTGATTGTTGCAGATTGCTTTGAAAATTTTTATCAGTATATGTCCATGCTGCGTGCTCATCAAATAAGTTATAAGAACCTGTGCCCATTCCCAAATTAAAATCATTTGTATGTGCTGTAGAAACGCGGCCGGAATGCAGAATAACCGCGCCGCCTGTATTAGCGCCATACAAACTGCTTGCAGGCCCTTTTATTATTTCTGCCGATTGGAGCTGAGACGCATCCACCAATTGCAAATAAGTATTGCCGCCGGCATCGGTGAAAGGAATATCATTCCAGTACATTTTTACATTACGTACGCCATAAGGCGAACGCAACAAACTTCCGCGCAATGATAAACGATAACTTCCCGGCGATCGTTCTTCCATTCTTACTCCGGGAATTGTATTAAATATAGGCACAAGCGTTGTGTTATCCAGCAACTGCAACTGTTGCTTGTTAATCACAGAAACCGCTGCCGGCGCGTCTTCTCGATGTACTTGCAAATCGAACGCTGTAACTTTTACCGTATCTAATATATGAACTGAATCTGTAAAAAGCTTATTGGTTTGGGCACATAAACTTGATAAACAGAAGTTTGATAATACAATAGCAATGCCCATTCTTCTGCACTTCATAGACAGAAATACTTTTAGTTTAATAAATTATTAGAGCCGATTCACAATATCAAAATAAATAGAAACAATGCAGAGATGTAAGTCTTGTTTAAAGTTATAGATAATTTGAACAGCAGATTATTAACCTCAAGCCAATATTTGCCGCTCATCAAAAAAAATAATACTGGCGGCAAACATTATTTATATTTGATTATAAATCTTCTGTATGCCTTTACTTGAATTAGTGCATCTTAAAAAATATTATGATAGTCATAAAGCGGTAGATGACATCAGTTTTCAAATCAACGAAGGAAATATTTTTGGATTGCTCGGCCCGAACGGCGCAGGAAAAACAACTTTGCTTCGCATGATTACCGGTATTTTTTATCCCGACGAAGGCGAAGTGATTTTAGACGGAAAAAAATTCGATCCGCTGAACGATATTCAAAAAATCGGTTATATGCCCGAAGAAAGAGGGTTGTATAAGAAAATGAAAATCGGCGAACAGGCTTTGTATTTGGCACAATTGAAAGGCTTATCGCGCAATGATGCTATGCAAAAAATAAAGTATTGGTTTGAGCGATTGGACATGCAATCCTGGTGGAATAAGAAAGTGGAAGACCTTAGCAAAGGCATGGGACAAAAACTGCAATTTGTAACAACTGTATTGCATCAGCCCAAACTCATTATCCTCGATGAACCTTTCAGCGGGCTCGATCCGGTAAATGCCAATCTGATTAAAGATGAAATATACAACCTTTCAAAAAGCGGAAGCACCATTATTTTTTCCACACACAGAATGGAACAGGTGGAAGAAATATGCGATCATATTGTACTGATAAATCTCGGTAAAAAAATTCTAGACGGAAGCGTTAAAGATGTAAAGCAACTGCATAAAGAAAACCTGTACAATCTTAGCCTAAAAGATAATATTGAAGCGATCGGCAACACCGATATTTTCGATATTCAAAACAAGACACCGGAAAAAATTATTTTAAAAATAAAAGAAAACTATTCCAATAACGATGTGCTGAAATATTTTATTGACAGAAATATTGAGATAGAACATTTCAGCGAAATATTGCCGTCTCTCAACGATATTTTCATACAGCTCGTACATGGTACAAATTCCGTTACACGCAGTTTTCAAAACAATTAATTTCTTGCCCGCATGAATAAAATATTATTAATAATAAAAAGAGAATTTCTCAGTCGCGTACAAAAACGTTCGTTCCTTTTGTTAACGATAGGATTGCCGGTTTTAATTGGTGGATTATACGCGTTGATTATTTATTTCGCCGTTAAAAGCAATAATAAAATAGTCATCAACGTTGCAGATAATGCACATTTTTTTAGAGACAGCTTGCCTTCGAATGATGAAAATATTTCTTTTGTATTTGCCAAAAATCAACCTATTGATTCGGCAGAAACATTAAGCAAAAACAGCGAAAATACAGGTCTCATTGTAATACAGCAGAATGCAGATATTTTAAAAGATGGTGTTGAAATAATGTTGAGCAAGAAAATAGGATACGTAGATAAAGAAAAAGTACGCTCTGCCTTAGAAGCACGATTGAAGCAAATGAAACTCGCTTCAATCGTTACAGATACAGCTATTTTACATCAATTGCAAAGCCCTGCAAAAGTTTCTTTCGTCAATTATACCGATACTAAAGACGGTGTAAAAAACACAGAAGACAAATCTGATATTGCAACAGGTGTCGGATTCGCTTCAGGCTTTTTAATTTATATAGTTTTGCTCGTCTACGGTATGATGGTTTTGCGCGGAGTAATGGAAGAAAAAGTAAACCGGATCGCCGAAGTGATTATCAGCAGCGTAAAACCTTTTCAGTTAATGATGGGAAAAATTATCGGAATAGGATTGGTTGGCTTGCTGCAATTTTTAATCTGGATTGTACTTACCATATTTTTAAAAGTGCTCGTACCCATGTTTTTCGCTAAATCCGATTCCGGCGCAGCTGCATCAATACATTCTGCAATGTCCGCTATCAGCGATATAAATTTCGCTTTGATAATCCCGGTATTTTTAATTTATTTTCTTGGTGGATATTTTTTGTATGCCTCTTTATTTGCCGCTATCGGCAGTACGGTAAGTGACGGACAGCAGGATTTACAAGGCTTGCAATTGCCGGTAACATTACCCATTATCTTCGGATTCGTTATCATGACACAAGCCATCAACAATCCTACAAGCGGCTTATCCGTGTTTGGAAGTATATTTCCGCTTACCTCACCTGTCGTCATGATTGCGCGCGTTACACAAGGCATTCCCGATGCTGTTTCTTATCCGGAATTAATTATCAGCATTGTACTTTTATTCGCAACATTTTTGTTTACCACATGGTTTGCCGGAAAAATTTATCGTACAGGTATTTTAATGTACGGCAAAAAAACAACATGGAAAGAGTTGATGAAATGGGCGTTGAGAAAAAGTTAGAAAAAGTTAGATTAAATGTTATATAGCTTTCGACTAATAATAATATTTTACCTTTGCGTCTCAATTTTTTATGATGCAAATAGATTATTCAAAATATGCAGACGGGTTGGTTCCCGCAATCGTTCAGGATGCGGAAACGGATAAAGTGCTGATGCTGGGTTTCATGAACGAAGATGCGCTTCAAAAAACGCAAACCATTAAAAGCGTTACATTCTACAGCCGCACCAAAAAACGCCTTTGGACAAAAGGCGAAGAAAGCGGAAATTTTTTAGTAGTAAAAGATATCAGAACAGATTGTGACAGCGATACAATTTTGATCAAAGCCGTTCCTTTAGGCCCTGTTTGCCATACAGGCGCGGATACTTGTTTTAATGAAGAAAATAAAAAAAATATCAGCGACGATTTTCTTCCCCAACTCGAGCAGATTATACAGCAAAGAAAAGAATCAGAAAATCCATCAAACTCTTATGTAGCAAGCCTTTTCGCAAAAGGAATCAATAAAATTGCACAGAAAGTAGGGGAAGAAGCCGTGGAAGTAGTGATTGAAGCTAAGGATAATAATAATGATTTATTTCTCAACGAAAGCGCCGATCTGTTATTCCATTATTTAATTCTGTTAAATGCTAAAGGCTTTGCGTTACAAAACGTAATTGATGTTTTAAAGAAAAGGCACGAAGCTAAATGAAGTTAAAATTTCTTTCATATTTTTTCTTATTAATTCCTGTTTTTTGTTTTTCACAAAACATGGATGCAGAATTAAATAATCAAGAAAATACCGATTGGTATAATAAAATTTTCAAGCCATTCGAAGATAGCGTTGAATATTATTCCGCTAAATTAAAATTACCGCAAACGCCCGCTGAAAGAAAAATTTCTTTTGCCTCCTACAACAGGCAACTATTTATTTTTCGTAATCAGTTGAAAAATTTCGTGCAACTACATTCAACGGACGATTCTGCTGCAAAAGCATTAATTATTACTTGCTTTCGAGGTATCGATGTGAATATGGATACGCTGTATTCAATAGCTGAAATACTTATCGGACAAGGTTTACAGAATAAATATGCCAATTATTTTTTTCAGGAAATACAAGGAAGAAAAAACGATGAAGCCGGAAAAATGTTCATTCCTTTTTCTATGGCCGACATCAACAACAATACGATTTCTTCCGATGACATGAAAGGAAAATATACTTTAATTTTATTTTGGGCAAGCTGGTGCATTCCTTGCCGCGCAGAGATTCCGCGCTTATCGGAAGTTTATAGCCAATTTAAAAATAAAAATTTCGATGTTCTCGCCGTATCGATGGACACAAACAAACAAAATTGGTTGCGTGCTGTTCGTCAAGACAAAACCGGTTGGCACAATTTGTTTGACGGAAATGCCTGGAATGATGATGTGGCAAGGAATTACGCCGTTCATATAATACCGAAAAATTTGTTACTGGATACTTCAGGAAAAATTATCGCAAGAAATATTTCGCCGGAAGGCTTGAGAAAAATACTAAGCAAGACACCATAAAAATTTGTTTTATGATGCAACTAAAACTTTTTGCAGAAAAGTTCCTTCCCGGCAGTGTACTTAAAGCAGCGAAGAACACCTACCGAACTCTGAGAGGAATTATTAAAAGCAAAGCATACAAAGGAGATGAAGTTTATTGCCCTTGTTGCAATAAACATTTTTCTCATTTCGCAGATTTCAAATACAGCCTTGAACTCACCAACAGCAAGCGTTTTAAGGATACTTATAAAAATATTGATTGTCCATATTGTTATTCGCATCCTCGCCATCGAATCGTATGTTTTTCCTTAAATCACATAAAAGAAAAACTGAAGAAAAATAATGTAACTGCTTTAATGATTGGCGCTGAATATTCCATAGAAAAATGGTTCAGGGACAATCAAATAAATTTTATCACAACCGATTTATTTGACAAGACAGCCGATATAAAAGCCGATATACAAAATATGCCATTTGACAATAACAGTCAGTCATTAATTATCTGCAATCATGTGTTGGAGCATGTTCCGAATGTAAAAGTTGCCTTGAAAGAATTATACAGAATACTAAGCCAAGACGGCATATTGGAAATTTCTGTACCTACGGATAAAAGCTTTTCTCATACGATTGAAAATACCGGAGAACTTTCTGTAAATGAAAGAATCGAAAAATTTGGGCAGATAGACCATATGCGCATTTTCGGAAACGATGTTGAGGAAATCATCCGCAGCGCTTGTTTTTCCGTTGAAATTATTGATGGAGAAAAATTACCCGAAAATATTGTAGCAAAAATTGGTCCGGCCAATTACGATGACAACAGAATTTATGTGTGCAGAAAAACACAATGAATGAATAAGAAATTTTTCATCATTCCTCTCATGCATTAATATTAATCTATTTTCAACGCATTCATAAGTCGTAAATCCACAAAATCTTTCCAATTCCTCGTTCAGACTTTTTATCTTCGCAATCCAAAAATTTAGAATTATGTATCGTTCGCATACTTGCGGTGAATTAAATATCAGTGATGTAAACAAAGAAGTAACGCTTGCCGGTTGGGTACAAACCATACGCAAATTCGGTTCTATTACCTTTGTGGATTTGCGCGACCGCTATGGTATTACGCAATTATTATTCGGCGAAGAATTAAACAAACAATTGGATGAAACTCCGCTTGGACGCGAGTTCGTGCTGCAAGTAAAAGGTAAAGTAAACGAAAGAAGCAACAAAAATAAAAACATTCCGACAGGTGAAATTGAGATATTGGTTTCTTCCTTTTTCTATTCTGAATAAATCTAATGTGCCGCCGTTTACAATACAGGACGACACGGATGGCGGCGAAGATTTACGCATGAAATATCGCTATCTCGACTTGCGCAGAAATGCCGTGAAAAAAAATATTGAATTGCGTTATGCGGTCAATCGTTCCGTAAGAAATTATTTGCACGAAAATAATTTCATGGACATCGAAACGCCTTTTCTTATTAAATCCACGCCGGAAGGCGCTCGCGATTTTGTTGTGCCTTCTCGCATGAATGCAGGGCAATTTTATGCGTTGCCGCAATCGCCACAAACGTTCAAGCAACTGTTGATGATAAGCGGTTACGACCGTTATTATCAAATCGTGAAATGCTTTCGCGATGAGGATTTGCGAGCAGACAGGCAGCCGGAATTTACGCAGATAGATTGTGAAATGTCGTTCGTAGAACAGGAAGATATTTTACAAATGTTCGAAGGCTTGGTAAAGCGCGTGTTCAAAGATGTAAAGCAAATCGATTACAGCGAAACCATCGAACGCATGACTTGGGAAGATGCGATGTGGAATTACGGCAACGATAAACCCGACATTCGTTTTGGAATGAAGATTGCAAATCTGAAATTTCCACAACACACTTTTCCGGCAAAGAAAAATCATACGGAAATATTTGAAGGTATTGATTTCAAAGTATTCAATGAAGCTGAAACCGTCGTGGCTATTGCTGTTCCTGACGCAGCAGAATATACGCGTAAGCAAATTGATGAACTCACAGAATGGGTAAAACGCCCGCAAATAGGAATGCTGGGCTTGGTCAATATTAAATACAATGCAGACGGAACTTTGAAAAGCAGCGTGGATAAATTCTTCAGCGAAGAAAAATTAAAACTTATTGCCGATGTTGCAGATGCAAAACCAAATGATTTGATTTTGATTCTCGCCGGCAAGGAAGAACGCACCCGCAAAGCCATCAGCGAACTGCGCCTGGAAATGGGAAAACGGCTTGGCCTGCGAAAAGAAAACGAGTTCAAACTCTTGTGGGTATTGGATTTTCCGTTGTTTGAATATGCAGAAGAAGAGAATCGTTGGGTGGCGCGTCATCATCCGTTTACATCGCCGAAGCCGAGCGATATTGATATAATGATTAACAACAATCCAAAGATTGAAAATCCTGAAAAATATCTGGAACATCCTTATGCCAACATCAAAGCAAATGCTTATGACATGGTGCTGAACGGAAATGAAATCGGCGGTGGTTCTATCAGAATTTTCCAAAAAGAATTACAGCAAAAAATGTTTTCCGCGCTTGGCATGAGTGATGAAGAAGCGAAAGAAAAATTCGGTTTCTTATTAGGTGCATTTGAATACGGCGCTCCTCCGCACGGCGGACTGGCATTTGGTTTCGACCGCTTGTGCGCCTTACTCGGCGGCAGCGAAAGCATTCGTGATTTTATTGCATTTCCTAAAAATAATTCAGGGAGAGATGTGATGATTGATGCGCCAAGTGAAATTGAAGAAAAGCAATTAAATGAATTGAATATAAAATTAGATTTGTAATAATATGAATTGAAGCAATTTTAATTAAGATTGCTTCAATTTCGTTCGCAATGCATTCCGAAAATAAAATGGTTCGTGAAAGACACGAACCATAATTGCAATATTGTTTGTGAGATGCAAACCAAGTTTGCGATAATTTATTTCTCTGTAATCACTGCTGCCCAACCTCCTCCTGGCTGCATAGCTATTGTATAATCTTCTCCTGCATTTATATCTTTTTCGCCGGTCGTATAATCTTCTGCAAAGCGGTCGGCATTTATGCCATCAGCAAAATAAGAAAGTGTATAATGCTTTCCGGGCGTTAAAAAATTTAAGTGCAAAGTCAATGTTCGTGGAGTCCAATTCGACATTGCGCCTATATACCATTTATTACCGTTTTTACGGGCAACCGCAACGTATTCATTTATCTTCCCATCAAGTGCAATTGTAGTATCCCAAGTAGTTGGTATGGCTGCAATAAAATTTGTAGTAACCGTATCTTTTAAATAGTTGGAAGGATTATCCGCCAACATTTGCAAAGGGCTTTCATATATGGAATACATGGCTACCTGATGCGCACGCGTACCTTCACTCATGGGCGCATCATACAACGCACGAAAATCTTTTTTTGTAGCGTTGCGCATGGCGCCGGGCGTATAATCCATCGGGCCGACTACCATACGCGTGAAGGGAATTGTAACATCATGCGGCGGATTGGCTTCTTCATCCGTCAATTTATAATTTTCCAACCCTTTGACACCCTCATAAGAAATAATATTTGGATAAGTTCTGTTTAAGCCCACAGGCTTGTATGCGCCATGCAAATCAACCATTATTTTTCTTGCTGCTGCGGCTTTTGCCAGACGCTCGTAAAAGTTTACCATGTATTGATCGGCACGTGTCATAAAATCTACCTTTACGCCTTTTACTCCCCACTGTACATACGTATCAAGAATAGCATTCATATCTTTATCCATCGGCAGCCACAACGTCCACAAAATCACGCCGATACCTTTTGTTTTTCCGTATTGCACCAATTCAGGAATATCAATATCTTTTGCAGGATGTGTTAAATCCCAAGTGGTTTTCGACCAACCTTCATCAAGTATGATGTATTGCAAGCCAAACTTCGCGGCAAAATCAATATAGTATTTATACGTTTCGTTATTAATTCCTGATTTAAAATTTACACCGTAAATATTGTTATCATTCCACCAATCCCATGCAACTTTTCCCGGTCTAATCCAATTTGTTTCTGACAATTTATCGGGAGATGCTAATTGATAAATAAGGTTGTTTTCAATCAATTTTTTATCTTCATCAACCGCCATTACAACGCGCCAAGGAAAGGTACGCGTGCCCGAAGTTTTAGCAATATACGGTGCATTTTCCAATACTTTAATTCCCCTGTCTCCTATTTGCTTTGAAATGGTAATAACTTTCGGAAAGCCCGATGTAAGCGAAGTAGAGCCAGTACCATGTAAGAACAAATTTGGATAATCGAGCAAATCGGCTTCTGATATTAACATCTTCGTTTTACTAGAAGAAATATATAATGGCAGCGTACAAAATTGCTTTGCTTTGTAAGCGGATAGAACGGTATCTTTAAATTGTTGCTCGTAATGGGATTGATACTGGTCGTTTTCTTTATCACTTCCCCAAAAAACCTGGTCATCTTTTGTAAACGTAAAATCTGCTACTTCATGTTCAACTTCAACGGAATCTTTGTAATTGCTCGCCCAGCGATAGGCAATGCCATTATCAAAAGCGCGGAAAATAATCTTGTTGCCGCTTTTAAAAAGAATACTTAACTCGTTATAAGTGTTCGATATTTTTTCGCTTCTTATTGCTACTGGCGCAACAATCGTTTCGTTTACGAATTTTTTTTCAGTGTTTTTGACTTTTTCATTCAATCCTATAAATGGTTTATCTACAATCTTTAAACCTGAGACGGCATTTTGTATTACCTTTTCATCGCCATTGTATAATTCCCATCGCACGCTGTCTGTAACAGTAATATTCAAACGCAAATGCTTGTCGGGAGAAGAAAGCGAATAATTTTTTTGCGCTTTTGAAATAATTATGGAAAAAGACAAACCAATAATAAGGAATAATTTTTTTTTTGTCGCAGACAACATATTTATTCTTTTTAGGTTAATAAGTTTTCAAAAATACGAAAGCTAAAAATATTCTTTGTTAATAAGAATCTGTTTAAGTTAATTATGTTTTTGTCTTTAAACCGCAAAGCATACAAAGTTTTACATGAAGTTCGCTAAGATTACTTTGGTTTCTTTGCGAAATACTTTGAGTACTTTGTGGTTAAAAAAAATTTCATAATCATTATTTTACAATTAACTTAAACAGCCTCTAAGTAAGGCACATGTATAAATAAAAAGAGATGTTTTATAAGCCATCTCTTTTTTCTTTATCAGCGTACTTTATTATTTCACACCACTTTCATCATAGAACTTCCAGTGCGGTTGATAATTTGTGGAAAGCGGCTGATTGGTAAGGATAGCTCTTACCATTTCCACCGGCATTTCGTTAAGGTGCATTACAGCATCATGAAATTGTTTATACGTCATCTTCTTCGTATCTACCAATTCTTTCTTTAAAGCATAAAATTGCCTTCCACCTGTAAGATATGCCACTTGATATAAAGGTGAATAGTGCCCTTCAAACGACCGGCGCACTTCGCCGGCAGCATTTGCTTTTTCATGGCCTACTTTATCTACAAGGAAATCTATACATTGCTCCGGTGTCCATTTTCCCATGTGATAATTAAGGGAAAAAATAATTCTTGCACAACGGTGCATGTGCCAGAACAACATACCGATTCGGTCTTCCGGGCTTTGCGGAAAATTCATATCATACAACAAAAGTTCCCAATACAATGACCATCCTTCAATCCAGAAAGGCGTATCAAAATCCCTATACGTTCTGTAACGGCTGTTCATGAAAAATTCAAGCGTATGCCCGGCAAGCAGTTCGTGATGCACGGTAGCTCTTGAAAAATGCGGATTGTTGCCGCGCATGCTCATCAGCTTATCTTCTTCGCTCATGGTATTGGTCGGATATGAGATAGAGATTTCCCTGCCTCCTGTAAAAAAAGGATTGACTAATTGTCTTTCCGGCGACATCATAATCATTCCCCAAGTTTCTTTTGCAAGTGGCGGAATAGTTACAAGATTGTTCTTCTCAAGAAAATCAATTGATTCGTTATACAGTTTTAGAATAAGGGCCGGCTGCTCTCCTGCCGGGACATAAGTATTTTTTACTTTTTCAAGAGCTGCCTTCCAGTTGTCACCAAAGCCCATCTCTCCTGAAGCTTTTTTTATTTCTCTTTCGCACCAGCCGAATTCCTGATTGGCAATATCAATGAGTTCTTCCGGCGTATAAGGAATTAATTCGTAATGTAACTGTTTTATCAATTCATCGCGGCCAACGGGCTGCCCGATAATGCCGCTTTTATCCGGAGGAATAATTGATTTTAATTTATTATCAAAGACTTTAGAATAGACTGTTAGCGTACTGTCTAAGGAAGCATAGGTTACGGGAACCCACCACGTAAACAACGGATCGTAACCGTTATAAAAAGTGAATATGCTTGTCAGCGATTGCTTTATATTTTTTAAATTGCTTTGAAGAATATAGATGTCGTTAGCGCTTAAATTATTAGCAGATTTTGCTTCATCCTCCAAAGAAAAAATGCTTTGCTGAATCATATACCAGTCATGTGCAACCTTTTGTGCATCCAGGCGAATGCCGCGCCTGCGCAGGCTTTCAAGTGCATAAATACTATCTGCAAAAGGAAGCCATTGTTTTATTTTATTATATGCAGTTTCTTGTATAGCGAGTTTTCTTAAATCTTCATTCAGATCACGTTTGAACAATATATAATCGGCTTTACATTCCTGCGTAAGTCCGTCAAAATCCACAGCAGAAAGTTTTTGCAAATATTCGTTATACAACTGTTTTAATCTTTCTCTTTTTTCCGGCGAAGCGCCCGGATCATCTTCGTTGCCATATTTAAAAAAATAATCGCCTACGGTTGGAGTATAAAAACTATTGATGCCCTTGAAAATCGGCTTTATATTCCGTCATTATCTGTGGCATTACCTGGCAAGGAACGTAATCATTACTGACCTGCGCATGCGAACAATTACACATTAAAAAAAATATGACAAGGATATAATAACATTTTAAATTATAGGGAATAATTTTTTCCTTTTGCATAAAATAATAATTTATCGGAATCAGGTAAAGACTATATATCCCGAAATTAATTCTAAGCAATCATCCCGAATGACAAGATTTTAACCGTTTCCCAACTTGGTTTGTCTATTTTGGCGAAATAGTATACTATTGAGTAAGATAATAATCAATATTCCTTTTCCCCTAATAATTATAGTATAAACTACCAAGCAATAAACATTCAAAACGTATATTTTATTTGTTAAAATATAATTTACGTTAGCTAAAATATAGGAATATAATTCTATAAAATAAATATTCAAATGCTGAACGTGAATAAAATTAAACGAGAAGCAACACTTACAACTTTAAATGCTCGAAGCGGTGAAGCAGGAAACTCTTTCGACGAGCCCGAAAAGTATTTGCCTGTAAATACAATGATTTCTAATGCATCAAAACATTTTTCCATAATGTTACCGCCTTATTCAGTTTCTATCTTGAGATTAAAGGCGCAATAAGACACAGTAAATTTTAGAATTATAATTTAATTCAAATTAATATTTATTTTTCTCAATCCCGAATCAAATATGGTAACATTCGGTTCGCGGGAAAGCCGCTGTTTATTAAGCATTGCAACAATTTCTTTTCTAAATGAAGGTTGCATAGTATAATGTAAAAATATGATTTCATCATTCAAAATTGTTCCTATTTTTCTTAGTTTATTTTCTTCCGTCATTTGAATGCCTCTTGTAAATATTACCATATTTATTTTCTGAAGATGCATTTTTTCCAGCGCTGCTTCCACATCCGTAATCTCAGCTACTTCCCAGTTTTGAAAATCTTTTAATACTTCAAAAACCTCTTTAGACTTCTCTGAATTTTTTCCAAATATTATTATATGTGTTTGCATAACAAGATTCTTGTAATTTATTTGTATGCTCAATTTATTACAATATTTTGAATAATAACGCCGGCTTTACAATTTTGAAGATTTAACAGCTCTATTTTTACTAATAGAATAATAAAAAAGCCCAATCATCAAATTGGGCGCATAGATATTATCAAAACCATAGCTGTTTAAAACTCGCAATTTTTCGGCGTTCTTGCAAACGGAATTACATCTCGAATATTTGTCATGCCAGTTACAAACAAAACCATGCGTTCAAAACCCAAGCTGAAACTTGCGTGCGGTATGCTTTTGTTAATTCTGCACCTGCTCGCCTTTCTTCATTTTATCAAGTATAGTTTGATACTTTTCTTTTCTATCGTTATCCGCAGCATCCAATGCTTTTTGTTCCCAAGTGACTGCATCGTTCTTTTTGTTCAGTTTGTATAAGATATTGGCATAAGTCTCGATATACACCGGGTTATTATTTTCCTCAAACGATTTTCTGCTCCATTTAAGTGCTTCATTTAATTCTGCCGTATCGGAACTATATGAGAAAATATTGGCTGCACATCCGTATAACTCAAAGAGTTGAGATACATCTCCATATAATTTCAAATAAAATATAGCAGCCTGTACACAACTGTCCTTTTCTTTTTTAGCATTATAAAAAAGTACTTTTGTATAAGCTAATATTTTATCTCTCAGCAGAGGATATTGTTGGAGCTTTGTTTGGATGCCAGCCCAGTTCGGTTCTTGAAAATCTTTAGAATTTCCTGTATTTCTATCTGAAGAAAAGAGTGAAGGAAATACATCTTCGTCGAAAATTATACTTTCTATCAGACTATCAGTAACGCCTTTTCTTAATAAGACATCTGTTCTTTTTTGATTTTGCAAAAGAATATAAAAGCCTGTATCCTTGCTGCTTTGCGTAAGCTGTGCAAGAAATTTCAGATTGTCATCGGAAGTAAGATTCTTTTGGGTAGATAAATATTCTTTAGAAACTTTTTGTGCAGTTTCTGCATCATGATGCTCCATTGATACAATTGCAAATTTTTTTAGAAGTTCAGGGCTTTTATTGCTATTATCATATTTTCTTTTGAGCAAATAATACTGACGTGTCGAATCCTGTATGGCATAAAGTATTTCTGCAAAACTTGCAACAGGGTTTTGTGTATTTACACCGGTGTATTTATCAACAATCTCCCCATCGGAATTAAAAAACAAATAAGTGGGATAAGCTTTTACCTGATATTGTTTCTCCAATTCATGAGCAATGGGCAACCAACTTCTTACCTTCTCATTATCACGAGCAGTTGAATCGAATTGTATGCGAACAGAAATAAATTTTGAATTAGCAATATTCCCAATGGTGTCCGTAGAATAAACGGTTGTATCCATAAATTTACACCAACCACACCACGTTGTATAACAATCCACAAATATGTATTTATTTTCAGTTTTTGCCTTAGCCTTTACCTGCTTCCCAAGACAAATCGTGCGCAAACCGAATTCCTTTTGTTTGTGCAAATAAATAAGTAGGAAGAACAATAAAAATTAAACATAAATTTTTCATGAACAAATTTTTATAGTTACCAGATCTCGATTTTCTCTATAAGAAAGATCAAACCGATAATATTCTTTGCAACTAAAACTCGCAATTTTTCGGTGTTCTTGCAAACGGAATCACATCGCGAATGTTTGTCATGCCAGTAACGAACAAAACCATACGCTCAAAGCCCAAGCCGAAACCTGCATGCGGCACACTTCCGAAACGACGCGTATCTAGATACCAGTTCATTTCTTCTGCAGGAATATGCATTTCTTTCATGCGCGTTTCCAATTTTTCCAAACGTTCTTCTCGCTGCGAACCGCCAACGATTTCGCCGATTCCCGGCGCAAGAATATCCATCGCCGCAACGGTTTTTCCGTCATCGTTCTGGCGCATATAAAACGCTTTAATGTCTTTCGGATAATCGGTAACAATCACAGGTCTTTTGAAATGTTTTTCCACCAAATATCTTTCATGTTCGCTTTGCATATCTATGCCCCAAGAAACTTCATATTTAAATTTTTTCTTTTTGTAATGAGAAGAATTTAATAAAATATCAATTGCTTCGGTGTAAGTAATTCTTTCAAATGCATTGTTCAAAACAAACTCCAGTTTTTCTATCAATCCAAATTCGCTTCGCTTATCCTGCGGCAAAGATTTTTCTTCTTCTTTCAATCGGGCATCCAAAAATTCAATGTCTTCGCTATTGTTTTTTAATGCGTAACCAATGATATATTTTATAAATTCTTCGGCAAGGTTCATATTATCTTCAAGATCGTTAAATGCCATCTCGGGCTCAATCATCCAGAACTCCGCAAGATGCCTCGCCGTATTGGAATTTTCTGCACGGAATGTAGGCCCGAAAGTATAAATTTCACTAAAAGCCGTTGCCCCCAACTCTCCTTCCAATTGTCCGGAAACAGTAAGATTCGTTGCTTTGCCGAAGAAATCATCAGAGAAATCAATAGTTCCATTGCTTTGTTTAGGAAGATTATTTAATGGCAAAGTGGTAACTTGAAACATTTCTCCCGCGCCTTCTGCATCGCTCGCTGTGATGATAGGCGTATGCAAATACACAAAACCTTTTTGATTAAAAAATTGGTGTACAGCAAATGCAAGTGCATGGCGCACGCGGAACACCGCACCGAAAGTATTCGTTCTAAAGCGAAGATGCGCTATCTCACGCAAAAATTCAAGGCTGTGTTTCTTCGGTTGCAATGGATATTTTTCAGGATCGCAATCGCCAAGTATTTCTATGGCAGTAGCTTTCAATTCTACTTTCTGCCCTTTGCCTAAAGACTCAACCAAAACACCTGTTGCTTTTATTGATGCACCGGTAGTGATGCGTTTAAGCGTTGCTTCATCTGCAAGCCCCAACTCTACTACTATCTGTAAATTATTATTTGTGCTGCCATCGTTTAATGCTATAAACTGGTTGTTGCGAAATGTGCGCACCCAACCCATTACCGTTGTTTCTTTTCCTATGCTTGCTTCGTTAAGCAATTGCTTAATCTTCGTTCTTTTGTTAAACATGAATTCAGAATTAGAGCGCAAATATAGTGAAAAGGTAATAGGCTAAAATCAAAATAGCTGCTCAGTATTTACAATACCGGCTCTGTATGCTCTTTGGTGTTTGCAATTTGCCGGCTCAAGGAATTTGCAATTCCGAAGCCATACCAGCGGATTTGTAATCCGTACAACAACACATCTATTACAAATATTTAATATAGTAGTAAAAAGCATATATCAATGTTGGATATTTTCTGTAATAAGTTACATGTAGCAAAAAATTTGTTGTTGCTATTTTGTTACGTTAAAAACGACACCTTGCTTTTGCCGATAAGTAACTGCTTTATTGTACATAAATGCAGGATTCCATTGTGGCGACTTGCTAATTACCCTTACAGCTTCCTCTGCCATTCCAAATCCTGGGTCATTTTCAGCTTTCGCTTCTGTAACGTTACCTTCCTTATTTACCAAAAAAGAAACGACTACTCTATATGTTCTAACCGGAGCACCATTTTTAACGGGAATGTTTTGATTAAGATTTCCAATTAAATACATTTGCCAAAGCTTTATGCCGCCGGGAAAACTTGCCTCCTGCATAAAAATATAATTCGGTATTTCATTTCCATTTTCGTCATAGCCTTTTTGTTCAATAATATCACCCTTATCGTTAAAAGCTCTATAACCTTCAACTCTCGCATCTTTGCCTACCAACAAGTCTTTCGTAATTTTTCCTTAAATTTTATAAATACTTTCAAGCACGCCGTCATTTGATTGGTTATAATTTCTTGAAGTATCTTCTCTTTTCTTCAATGCTTTATCGGAATAAACATCATCATATTTCAACTTCTTATCTGTAAGGTTAAAGATTTCCTTGTGCCACAGATTTCCGGTTTTAAAAACTATCATTTTAAATGTAGCATTTTGCTCATTGGTATTTTGCCAATGAGCATCTAAGTAACTATAAGTAGTGTCATTGTTTGGAAATGCGTTGGCATATACAACAATCATCACAATAATAATAGTTAGTAAATAATTTTTCATTTTTATGGTTTAAAAATTTAAATAAATCTAATTAAAATCGAATTTGTAATCCATACAAAAACACATCCATCACAAATGTTTAATATCGAAGTAAAAAGCAGATATCAATGCTGGAGATTTTCTGTAACAAGATTATCATGTTTATATCGGAAAGAGACTGAAAATAAAACAGCTACAACCAAAGCATACCCTGCAAATATCAGCCATATATGATGCCAGTCTTTATTGCCGCCCGGCAAAATAAAATATTTTTGTATAAGATAACCGCTTATATATGACCCTGCAACTGCGCCAAAACCATTGGTCATCATCATAAACAATCCTTGTGCGGAAGATCGTATAGAATAATCGGTATTTGTTTCAATAAATAACGAACCCGAAATATTGAAAAAATCAAACGCCATTCCATATACAACGCAGGATAAAACAATCATCCAAAGACCGCTTGCCGGATCGCCAAATGCAAATAATCCGAAACGCAAAACCCACGCAAGCATGCTTATCAGCATTACGTTTTTTATTCCGAATTTTTTCAGGAAAAAAGGAATAGTCAAAATAAATAATGTTTCCGATATCTGCGATATGGACATAATGATTGTAGAGTATCTTATTACAAATGAATTGGCGTAGCGCGGATCTTTACCAAAGTCCGAAAGAAAAGTATCGCCATACATATTCGTAAGCTGTAACGCTGCTCCGAGAAACATAGAAAAGAAAAAGAACAAAGCCATTTTTTTTTGCAGAAAAAGTTTGAATGCGTTCAGTCCCAGCATATCTATTACGGAAGCATTTTTTTGGGTAAGATTTTGCGGTGGACATTTTGGTAATGTGAATGAATACAGCCCTAAAACGATGGCTGCAACAGATGCAATGATGAATTGATTGGGAGTTCCTTTATTTCCCGATAAGTTAGTAACCCACATTGCTAAAATAAAACCGATTGTTCCCCATACACGTATGTTGGGAAAAACTTTTACTACGTCATACTTTGTATAGTTCTTTAAAATATAATAAGAGATAGCATTATTCAAAGAAATAGTCGGCATATAAAAAAGCATTGCAAGAAACATCCAACTATAGAAACTATGCGCATCCGAACAGCGGGAAACAAAATAAATAGATATGCCGTATAATATTTGTAAAATTCCATAAAGCTTTTCGGCATTTATCCATCTGTCGGCAATTATTCCTGTCAATGGCGGCATGATGATAGAAGAAAATCCCAGCGTGGCAAATACCGCACCAAACGTTTCTCCTGACCATTGATTGGTATTGAACCAATAAACGCTTATGGTAATGAGCCATGCACCCCAAATAAAGAGCTGCAAAAAATTCATTATTGTCAATCGTAGCTTTATGCCCATAAAAAATATATTTAAAATTAATTTTCCCCGAAAACGGATTTCCGGTTATGTAGCAATATAAACAAATAGTTTTGTCTTTTATTTTCTGTGAAATAATTTATTTATCAAAATACGATACGACGCATTGATGTCTTCCGAAATTCTGAAGAATAGAACTCCCGGAATATACAATAAACAAAAGACGATAGTTCTTACAACAGTATCTGTAAAAATGTTATTTAAGTAAGGAATAAAATACGTTGCGAAAAATGCAACTAATCCCAATATGACGGCTAATAACGATTTTGAAGTAAAGGGTTGCATTTTGAAGAATTTCCACAAATAAAAAAAGCGGATTAAATTATAAAATATCAAAGCAATTGCTCCCGCGTAAGCTGCGCCAATAGGCCCGTACATTTTTATAAGAAAAATATCAAGAATGATATTCACTATTATGAATGATGCACTTGTATAAAAATCAAAACGCCAGTACTTTGATAAGGATAATATTTGCGCATTCATGCCCATGCCCATATCAATAATTTTTGCAATACCGGCAATTAAACATATCTGTTTTATCAGCACATAGTCCTTTCCTAAAAACCGAACCAGATTGTCTATGTTTACATAAATCAATCCAAACAGCACTATGCCTATAACCAGTAAATTCAAAGAGGTTTTCCTGTACAATTCGGCTATTTTATTTTTATCCCTGTTCTTCCATGCTTCGGAAATGAGGGCAACAGAAATGCCCATCATGCTTCGCTGGGGCACTTCCAATGTTGCTATCAAATATTTCGGGATGCTGTAAACGGCAAGGCTTTCAAGCCCGTTGGCAGAAAGGCCGGCAATAAAAATACCATCTATTGTATTGGGCAAAATCGCTATCAGCATTCCTGAAAAATGAAAGCTGATGAATACCAGAATTCTTTTATACAATCGCTTTGTTACACTGCTGATTTTGGTACATAAAATAATATTATTATTTGTAAAAATCAAATATGCCAATATTATAATCGAAGGAATATAAGATAATGAAAACAATGCAAAAAACCTTTCTAAAGAAATTACATGACATGCATATAATAATATAAGAATGGTTGTGGTTAAACGAAAAAACAACTCCTTTACAAAATTGGATATAACGGTTTTTTTAATGATCCAGCAATACGCTTCCAGCAGCATGATACAGGTATAAGATACAGTAAAGGGTATTACTAACTTATAATTTGCAACAAATAAAGGAGAATTATTACCGAATTTTCTGGCAAGAAAATCTTTAAAAATCAATGATGCGATAATAAACAAAATGCTTCCCGAGAGACAAGCTAAAAGCGTTAGAAAAGGTAAATCATTATCATCGGGCGGTAAATAGGCGCGATAAAACGGATTGAATTTATATAAACCATTCAGGCTTCCTAAAGTGGAAAGTGCGGAAAAAAACAATGCAAAATCAATCATCAAACGCGTAAGGCCGAAAGCATCTTGCGAAACATAATGTGGCAACAGCCACAAAGTATTTAAAGCACCAATTAAAAAACCGATATAGGTCAGAAGAGTTGAATATGTGCTTTGCTTGCGGACGATGCCCATCGAAAGTAGTTAAAAGTAAAAATGTAAAAGTAAAAAGTTGACCTTTCGCTTTTACATTTTTGAATTTTTATTTTTGAATTTTTACTTTATCAGTTTCCATATTCGCACAGAAACTTAATGCGCATTATCTTCAATTGCTCCCAGTTAAAATCAAATTCTGCCAGTTCTTCGCGCGCCACATCCAATGAAGAAGTTTCGCAACCACGGAAATAATCGATAATATCATCCTGTTCATTCTCATCAAGCATATCGTCGATGGCATAATTTAAGTTAAGCCTTGTACCGCTTGCAACGATCGATTCCATTTCTTCGAGTAATTGATCGAGGCGCAGATCTTTGTTTTTGGCAATTGTATCCAAAGGAATTTTCTTATCTACATTTTGAATAATGTAAACTTTATTATTTCCTTTATTTACCACGCTTTTCATCACAAAATCATCCGGTTTTTCTATGTCATTATCTTCAACATATTTTGCAATTAGCTCTGCAAAAGGTTTTCCGTATTTTAAGGCTTTACCTTTTCCTACACCCTGGCATTTTTCCAATTCCAGCAATGTGGTAGGATACAATGTTGCCATATCATTCAGCGATGTTTCAAGAAAAATCACAAACGGAGGCAAGCCTAATTTTTTAGCTTGCTTCTGCCTTAACTCTTTCAGCATTTCAAACAATACTTCATCCGTAGCGCTTCCGGTGTTATTTGCTGCTGCAGATTCTTCGTCGTCCGCATCAGCGCCTTCAAATAAATTGTTTAAAACAATTTGGAATGATGTAGGTTTCTTTAAATACTTCTCTCCTTTCGGAGTAAATTTTATTAAACCATATTCCTCAATATCTTTTCTTAATAAATCTTCCAAAAGCATTTGACGGATGAGACTATTCCAAAAGTGAACATCTCTTTCTTTTCCTATACCGAATTCCGGCAGTTTTTCATGACGATACATGACGATAGAAGGCGTTTGTCTTCCACACAAAATATTAATGGTGTATTCGAGATTAAAACGCCCGTCCAAAGCTTTCACTACTTTCAGCACTTTTACAGCTTCTTCTTTAGCTTCTGTTTTTTCTTTAGGGTGAAGGCAATTATCACATTTGCCACAATTTTCCAGATCCCATTCTTCCCCGAAATAGTGCATGAGAACCTTACGGCGACAAACAGAAGTTTCTACGAATGACAGTGTTTCACTAATCAACTGCGCTCCTACTTCTCTTTCGCTCAGCGGCTTATCGCGCATCAGATGTTCGAGTTTGGAAACATCTTTGTGAGAATAATATAAGATACATTTCCCTTCCAATCCGTCTCGGCCTGCACGCCCGGTTTCCTGATAATAATTCTCAATAGATTTGGGCATGTTATAATGAATCACAAATCTTATATCAGGCTTATCAATGCCCATACCAAATGCAATCGTAGCTACAATTACCTGTACATCTTCATTCAGAAAACCATCTTGCCGGTCTGCACGTAGTTTGGAATCCAACCCCGCATGATAAGCTACAGCTTTAATATTGTTGGCTATTAATATTTCAGCTAATTCTTCAGTAGTTTTTCTATTCAGTGTGTAAATGATCCCGCTCTTTCCTTTGTTTTGCGATATAAACTTGACGATGCTTTTTATAGTCTGATCAACTTTAATTTTCGGCTGTATCTCGTAATACAGATTATCTCTATTGAATGAAGAAATGAATATATTAGGCTCACGCAAACCAAGGTTTTTTACAATATCGCTTTGTACTTTTGGCGTTGCAGTTGCCGTTAATGCGATTACGGGAAGTTCTTTATTTATTTCATCCATCATCTCGCGCAAGCGGCGGTATTCCGGGCGGAAATCATGTCCCCATTCAGAAATACAATGTGCTTCATCTACTGCAAAAAAAGAGATTTTCACGCTTTTAAAGAAGTCGATATTTTCTTGTTTGGTTAATGTTTCCGGCGCTACATATAGCAATTTTGTTTTACCGCTTGTCACATCTTCGCGTACAGCTTTAATTTGTCCTTTGTTTAAAGATGAATTAAGGAAGTGCGCTACATTGTCATCTTCGCTATAGCCGCGCACCAGATCTACCTGATTTTTCATTAATGCAATCAAAGGGCTTACAACGATCGCACATCCTTCCAATATCATTGCCGGAAGCTGATAGCACAAGCTTTTGCCGCCGCCTGTCGGCATTATTACAAAAGTATCGTGTCCATTCAGCAAACTGTGAATGGCTTCTTCCTGCCGACCTTTGAATTTATTAAATCCGAAGTGGCTTTGCAATCTGGTATCAATATCGTGCGAATGAGATTTCTTTACTGATATTTTTTCTTTCGTTTTCGGAAGACTCTTGACAGCCTTCGTTTTTGTGTTATTTGCCATTTATAATTCCGGTTATAAAAATGTAATCTACAAAAAATGCTTTTATTTTCAAAAGAGAATACATTTAATTTTTTTTTTCGGATTGCGAAGTTAATTTTTGCTGGGGATATTTTAAAGTTTATATCAAAGAACAGCTTGTATAATAATTTAAAATACTGTTAAGTCTTAGATTCTACTGTGAGCCTATGGCTTTCGTAATAGTTACTGCCGGTTGGTTGCCGGATCCTGTACATAATTTATTCTGCCGGGATTCTTTTCTTACGTATCATTATCATTGCCAATTGCGCCAATGTACGCTACATTCCATCCGCCCGGTGTTTTCCGCACTACAAAAACCTGAAGTGTACATTGTGTACCAAAAACATGCGTAACGACTTGCCCTTTATCATACAAATAAGGAAAAGAAAAATTTATTGTCCTTTGCCTTAACTATAATTTTTTCCTGCGAATCTTCCGGCGATGCGTCAGGATTGATGGGATTGTTTGCTCAAGTTGATTGTAAGTAAATGTTCTTTCAAAAAAAGAATGCACCTGTTTGCTTTTACTCACAATAAGTGTTGCCGGGATTGATCCGCTCCAACTTGTATCAACAGCGTTGATGAAACTTTGCTGATCCGGTACATCCATCAGAACAACATCATTCTTAAGTGCATTCTATTTTACGAAAGGAATAACGCCGGTTTGCATTTGAGATTTAAAATCCATACTTGCCAGCAGCACTTTAAAAGGTTGGTTTTCTTTATTGCGTCCAAGTTGTTCAAAATTCGGCAACTCTTTCATACACGGCGCGCATCAGGTAGCCCAGAAATTTACTACATAAGTTGTATATTTCCCTTTATCAATGTGATTGTTTAATTCCCCCTAATGTGATAATCGTAACCTTTTATGCCACAACATTCAGCAATGCTGCAAATACAAAAAGAAATACATAAATGCTTTATCATATACTCTTTCAAAGTTACATCAATCCGAATTTTAAAAACCGGCAAAGAAGGAATTAAGTTTTAATTTAACTATTACAGAAAGATGCTTTTCAAGGCGGGATATAATAAATTTATCTGAAAATTTCAGATTGCCAAAGATTGTTTTTAATAATGTGTTGATTATTCGTCAAAATATATTTTTTTTGCACAACGAAATTCTTACAGCACATGTCCGACTTTTCAAATCCCGCAATTTTATTGTTAGCAGACGGAAGCATTTTCCACGGAAAAGCCTTTGGCAAAACAGGAACCGCCGCAGGCGAAATTTGCTTTAACACAGGCATGACCGGTTATCAGGAAGTATTTACCGATCCGAGTTATTATGGCCAGATATTAATTACCAATAATGTACACATCGGCAACTATGGCACAAAGAAAACGGATGTTGAAAGCGAAACAGTAAAAATAAAAGGGCTGATAGGAAGAAATTTAGAAGAAAAATATTCCCGCTATCAGGCAGATGAATCTTTAAACGATTATCTTATTCAAAATAATATTGTATCGATCGCAGAAATAGATACCCGCGCGCTGGTAACGCATATCCGCAATAAAGGCGCGATGAACTGCATCATCTCTTCTGAAATTTTTGAGATTGAGAAACTGCAGCAAATTCTTTCCGATATACCTGCAATGGAAGGTCTTGATTTGGCAAACGAAGTAACTACTAAAGAAGAATATGAACTGGGCGATGTTAATTCCGATATTAAAATTTCTGTATTGGATTTCGGCATTAAGAAAAATATTCTCGATAATCTGGTAGCGCGCGGCGCACATGTACGCGTGCATCCTGCAAAAACTTCTTTGCAACGTTTGAAGGAATTTAATCCGAATGGATATTTCTTATCTAACGGTCCGGGCGATCCTTCTGCAATGAGCTATGCCATTAGCACGGTAAAAGAAATAATTGCGGAAGATAAGCCTGTTTTTGGTATTTGCCTCGGGCATCAATTGCTCGCATTGGCAAACAATATTCCTACTTTTAAAATGCACCACGGACATCGCGGATTGAATCATCCGGTAAAAAATGTGATTACCGGCAAAAGCGAAATATCTACACAAAACCATGGCTTCGCAGTAGATCCCGAAAAGCTGAAAGAAGATGCGAATTTAGAAATTACGCATGTAAACTTAAACGACGAAAGCATTGAAGGATTCCGCATGAAAAACAAACCGGTATTTAGCGTACAATACCATCCGGAAGCCACGCCGGGCCCGCATGACAGCCGTTATTTGTTTGATGATTTTATTGAACTGATTAAGAACAATTAAGATTTTAATAAAGCCTTGCGGAAACACAAGGCTTTATTATTCGGCATTATCTAAATCCACTTTATGTCTTTTCAATATCATTCATTTCTAATTCTCAGAAATATTAGACTTAATCCGTTACCGGAAATGCAGAAATTCTTAATCTTGCAGCACCCATCGGCACAAGTATCAAATTCTGCGAAGCCGCATTTATGCTGACAGGACTTTGCGGCAGCGTATCGCACAAGCCGTATTTATCAATCTTCCATTGCGGTATTTGCTTGCCTCGCACAGACAGTTCTATCGGAACGTTTTCAACCGTAAAAGGATTATTGTCTTTCGGCCATATTTTATGAATAATTTTTATCGATTTTTCAAGATTGTTTTCGTTAATCGATAATCCATAATTCCAATCCGATGCAGGCTCTATTTGATAAGCAGGCCATTGTCCGGGATCGGCATTATCCTGCCATTTAGAATCTTCCATGGCGGTTATCCTGCTGTCTTTTTTAATATAATTTTCTTTTATTTTTAAAGAGAAGGTAAGCGGACCGTAATTGATGCTTATACTGTTTTTATTTTTGTTCCAAGTTCTTACAAATAGTTTCATCGGCAATTGCAATTCGATTTTGTCGCCATCGTTCCATTGCTTGTACAATTTTAAATAGCCTTTATTCACGGAAAGATTATTATTCGACCGACCGTTTATGACAACATTTGCTTTGTCGCACCAATCAGGTATGCGCAAATACAGCGGAAATGAAGCACTATGTCCGGCATGTATTGTAAATATAATTTTATCATCAAACGGGTAATTGGTGCTTTCGCTAATTTCTACTTTGGTTCCGTTACCTACTAAAGCATGTACTGTATTGTCAGAATACAATTGCACTGCAAGCCCGTTGTCATTTGTTGCCGACCATGAATTTTCAATAAAATAAACCCAACCTGCGGAATGATTGTGCTGGCAACATCTGCTGCTGAAAGGATTCATCATTAAAAACGGGCCAGAATTGTCGATACCGGGATGATGATTTTTATTATCGCTCAGAACCATGTTCGGCGCGGTAAGGTAACGCAGCGAACGATAGTCGGGCATGAAAGCGGCAGGAAACATATTAAAAGCAACATCTTCGCAATTATCTGCCCACATGCCATCGCCTGTAATATTCAGCAGCATTTGATCTGAAGTCATTTGCTCTACCATTCCGCATGTTTCTACCGCTTGTCTCGGATCTACATAACCTTTTCTTGCATTTTCATCTGCGCCGAACATGCCGCCCGGCACTTGACCATACATATTTCGGACTAAATGAAAATCATTATACGAGGCATTTAAATCTGAAGAATCTTTGGTTTGAAAATAAAATTCGGCGGGCTCGCGGAAACCTTCAGCAATATTTACATTGTGCCAGTCGGGCAAATTATTTTCTTGTTTCCAGTTTGCCGTATTACGATGTATTTTTTTTGCCAATTCCAATAATTGACTATCTCCGGTTCTGTTATACAGCCAGTAAACACTTATAAGGTTATCTCCTCCCCGACTGTTTTCCCAATAATCTTTTAAAAATTTATTATCGGAAACAGACATTTCATATTTAAAATATTTTGACATAAAGAAGATAACGCGCGGATCGTTTGAATATTCATACCAAGATTGTAAACACCAGAGCATCGGCATATTAGCCCATAAATCCCTGTTGCCATTTATCATTCTTTTCGGCCCAAAATCCCCGTCTGTACGCTGACTTGAAAGAACTGCATCTATCCAAAATTTTACTTTATTAATCATAGCAGAATCTTTCAAAGTATAAGCTATTTCTCCGAAACCTTTCAGCCAGTACGGTAATTCTTCCCAACCATATTTCCCTTCTCCATTTTTATTTAGCCATGCATTGTCTTTCTTGCCCAGCCAAATACTTATTTCATCGAGATGGCCTGTTAATCCGGCTCTTTGCAATTCCAACATTTTTTTCAGCCATCCATGCGGTTCAATACTTCCTACAGGCAGCTTGATGAAATGCTGCGGCAACAGTGGCGCTTTGTTATTAATATAAAATTTATTGACATTATGGAGCGAAGAAGTTGGTACATGCTTAATTATAAGAGAATTTCTATCTTGTTTCCAAGATAATGATACAAACATTATTGTTGTCAGAAAGATAAACCAAACATTTAAGATTTTCATTTACATGCATCATTTATTGTACCTGAAAAGTACATTCGTTTTTCATATTTCCTAAATTTTTGTTCGAGCATTTTCGATACAGGACGGCCTGAATTGAAGAAATATTTATGTATACTGGAAAGATGTAGCTTGAATGATAGCAATATATTTAATATGCTTTTTAAGTGCTGATTAGGTTTTTTTGAAAAACAGGCAGAAACTCTACCTTCAAATGAATAAAATATTAAATATTAAAGCTAAAATCCGCCCTTATTTTCGTTTTGTGTCAGAAATGTGTTAGAATGATAAAAACAGAAAAGAGCTACATCTCTGTAACTCTTTGATTATCATTGTGACCTCGTCAGGATTCAAACCTGAAACCTTCTGATCCGTAGTCAGATGCTCTATTCAATTGAGCTACGAAGCCTTTTGGGAGTGCAAAAATACTATTTTCCTGCTAATTACAAAGTTTGTAAGTAAAAATTATGAGAATAATTTTTTTACAGAAATCAAATTTACTTAGATGCTTTATTAAATAATTTCATCGTTTCATTTATTATTTCATCATGCTGATTGTTTATTTCATAATAACCACTTGTGCCAAATTTATTCTTACTTATAAAAGCAATAAACTTTTCTAAAATGTTCTCCTTTGTTTTACTGTTAACATTGGCAAGCGAGATAGAATCTGCAGATGCATACGTATTTAACGATTGCCATATTATTTCTTTTTGAGGCGTCAATATACTATTCAATTCAGCAGATGAATGCACTGCTGCAAAAGAATTTACATTATTTATATAATAAATGAAAGCAAATTTCATCAACGTACCTTTCAAAAATAAGGGTGCTATGAGAGGAGAAATAATAGTTGTATCATAAGGAATAGATACGTCAGGAGTAATGCCACCACCGCCGTATACAATACGTCCTTTCGGCGTTTTAAATTGCTTCCCTTTTGGCGAAGCTGTATCTCCTAACAGTGTTTCACCATTATGGAATCGCGTAGCAAGTTCTTTTTTATATGTCTCTATACTTTTGTATGATTTTTGAATATTTCTTCCCAACGGCGTGTAATACCTTGCCACAGTAAGGCGTAGCGCAGCGCCATTATTAAGTTTATATTGGTTCTCCACAAACCCTTTACCAAAACTCCTGCGACCGATAATCGTTGCCCTGTCCCAATCCTGGAGAGCTCCTGCTAGTATTTCGCTTGCGGAAGCTGTGGTTTCATCAATCAGTACAGACAATTTTAGATCGGTGTACAATCCGTCTCTTTTGCATCTATATTCTTTCTTGCCGGTTTTTGCACCTTGTGTATACACGATTAATTGTTGATCCTGCAGAAATTCATTTGCTATCTCAATTGCGGAAGTCATTACGCCACCGGTATTGCCGCGTAGATCTATTATTAGTTGCTGCATTCCTTTCTTCTTGAGCATTTCGAGCGCATACATACATTCTTTGTAAGTAGTTTCCGAAAACGTGTTTAAACGTATATATGCTGTTTTGTTATCCAGCATATATGCAGCATCTACTGAATGAATAGGTAATACTTCTTTTTTTACATTTACTGTAAAAGATTTTTGCGCTCTGTATATTGAAATTTTTAAAGGGCTTTTCAGTTCTTTTATAAGATTGGCAACGCCTTTTGTTGTTTTCTGCGGACCTGATAACTTTATTGAATCATTAAAGTCCAGGAAAATATCACCTTGACGAACGCCAGCAATATAGGCAGGACTTCCTTTAGTTACGTCAGTTATATAAACTGAATCATTAATCACTTCAAAACCGATACCAAGACCTAAAAACGAACCATTCTTTTCATCATTTATTTCAGACCTTTTTGTAGGTGGAATATATACGGAATAAGGATCAAGATGAAGCAATAAATTATTAACCGCATTTAACTGTAATGAGTCTGTATTGATATTGTCTACATAATTTTTTTTAATAAGGGTAAGCACTTGGGAAATAGTAGTGTTATTATAATTATTCAGTAACGTGTTATCTCCTACCGTATCTTTCCTTAATTTATAACCAATCACCATGCCTATAATCATTACTACAGACAATAGCAAAGGCAGCCATAATTGCAATTTATTTTGCTTCATATATTAAAATCCGGATTTTATAATCTTCGCGAATATCTTAATTAATATTCACAAAACAGCATTTCCCTTTGTGGCAATCTTTTGTGTTTTTTAAATCCGTTTTAGAATTTTAAAGTAATTATTCGTAGGATACTTGATTCATTAACTCATCAATGTTTTCAAAAGGCTGGCGACAAGCATAGTCTTTACACAAATAAATAAATGTCTTATTTAGGGGAACATTTTTATTTGCCAACAAAGGATATTCGTTATTTTCTTTTTCAGAAAGCATCAGAATTTTATTCGGAATAAATGTACTCAACACCTGATGAGATAAGGCTTTCGCATCATTGCCTACAACAACTATTTCATTTATGCCGCGCACAAATTTTTGTAACGCATTGCACCAGACGCCAAATGAAGTTGGATAACGTATAATTGTATTCCCCAAAGATTGCAACATGGCAATAGCTCTTTCCCGCCAATCTGCTTTGTCAAAAACAACGGACAGATATAATAAATTATTTGCCATTAAGCTATTGCCCGATGGCGTGGCGCCGTCATATATTTCTTTCTTGCGTACAATAATATCGTTTTGTTTTTTGTTTGTAAAATAAAAGAAAGTAGCGGTTTCATCACTAAAATTTTCGATGGTAAACTCTGCAATTGTTTTGGCATTGTGGAAATAATTCAGATTGCCCGTTACTTCCTGCAAATGGATACACGCTTCAATTAAACAAGCATAATCATCCAGAAATGCTTCAATTTTCCCTTTATTATTTTTCCATGTATGCAGCCATACATTTCGCTCTTTGTCAAACATATTATTACCCAAAAAAGAATAACATTCTTCAGCTAATGCTATATAATTTGAATTACCTAACACGCTAAAACCCTTGCACAGAGCGGTTATCAGCATTGCATTCCAACTTAGCAAAACTTTATCGTCAGTATTCGGGCGAACTCTTTTCTTTCTTTCATTTAATAATTTTTCTCTGCATAATTCCAAAATATTTTCCAACACTTCCAGTGAAACAGAAAATTGTTTAGCGATTTCATTCATGTCATTCGGCAGCCATAAAATATTTGAATGTTCCCAATTACCTTGTTCGCTTACATCATAAGTTGCGCAAAATATAGCTGCATCATTTCCTAATATTTTTACTATTTCATCTTTATGCCATGTATAAAATTTTCCTTCAATACCTTCACTGTCGGCATCCAGGGCCGAATAAAACCCGCCGTAAACATCACGCATTTCCCTTTCTAAAAATTGCACTGTTTCTTCTATTGCTTTTTTATATAAACCGCGTTTGGTAATGGCATACGCATCAGATAAAACCGCAATAAGCAACGCATTATCATATAACATTTTTTCGAAGTGCGGCGCCAACCATTTTCTATCCGTACTGTATCGTGCAAAACCGCCGCCGATCTGATCATAGATGCCGCCAAGAATCATTTTATCAAGGCTAAGCAACGCCTGATCCAAAGCATTTTTATTTTTCGTAAAATAATAATCCCTTAATAAAAATTGTATGGAAAATGTTTGAGGAAATTTAGGAGCTTTGCCAAAACCTCCCCAATCTGTATCGGCTTGTTGTAAAATATTTTCAGTAATCTGATGCAATGCTTTCTCTGAAAATAATTCATCTTCTTTCTTACTAAAACCAAAGCTGTTGGCATTTTGTAAATGCTCTATTAAATGTTCGGCTTGCAAATAAATATCTTCTTTTTTTTCGTTGAAAGATTCATGAATACTATACAAAACATCTTTCCACGAAGGCCTGTTTGCATACGCTTTTGGAGGAAAAATAAGTACCTCCGTAAAAAGGTTTTGCATCCGGCGTAAGAAACATATTCAAGGGCCATCCGCCTTGCCCGGAAATGGCTTGCAACGCATCCATATATATATGATCAATATCAGGACGTTCTTCTCTATCGACTTTTATATTGATGAAATATTCATTCATCAAAGCAGCTGTTTCTGCGTCTTCAAAACTTTCCTTTTCCATTACATGGCACCAATGACAAGCCGAATACCCAATGCTTACGAGAATCGGTTTGTTTTCCGATTTCGCTTTTTGCAATGCTTCTTCTCCCCAGGGATACCAGTTTACAGGATTATGCGCATGCTGTAATAAGTACGGACTTGTTTCTTTGATTAAATGGTTGGGCATTGTTAATTAAAAGCTTTTTGCATTCAGGATATTATTGTAAACATAATGCTGCTGTTATATTTCAGAGCTTATTATAGTCCAATCTTCATTCCCATGGCCTGCTGCAATAAACTTATCCATTCTTTTTGCAATTGTTGGAATAACAGTTAATTCCTTACCGGCATCGCTTACAGCGTTCATAAACAATTGAGTATCTTTTCTCGCCATATTTAATTCCCATGACGGAGGGTTAAAATTATGTTCACTTATCTTATTTAATCTATCTGTAATAGTTGTTGCTGCAGGATTCCAGCTCCCAAACAAAGTAAGCATCTCTTCTACAGAAACATCATGCGATTGCGCTAATGTATATGCATCCGACAAGCCAACTGTAAACGCAACTAAAAATGAATTACCTACTAATTTTAAAGCAGCCGCTTTACCAACTTCTTCTCCAAAATTTAATAGCTTTCCTGTCATTAAAGATAAGTCTGTTCGCAAACGTGCAATCAAATCCTGATTGCCTGATACAAGCATAAATCCTGTACTCTCCAAAGCATTTTTCGGCCCCATAAATACAGGCGCATGTTGATAAAAAAATCCTTTATTTGCCCAATCTGCAGTTCTTTTCACAGCGCCTTTTGCAGAGGTAGTAGTATGGTCAATAATAATAGTTCCGGGCAGAATGGTATCTGCAATTTTATCCAAAACTTCATCTACAGAGGCATCGTCTTTTAAAGTTAAATGAATCACGGATACATTAGCAACAGCTTTTTTTATATCTTCAAAAGCAATTGCTCCATATTGTTCTAAAGCTTTTGCTTTTTCATAAGTGCGGTTCCAAACTTGTACTTGAATATCTCTTTTTAACATTGCCCGAACAAAATTACTGCCGAGCAATCCTGTACCTAAATATGCTATCATCATCTTTTTTTATAAAGTTAGCCACATACTTTATTTTATAAACAAAATGTTTCTTAAAATGATAATATTAGCATAGAATTATTGTTGCTGTTATTGGATAACGAAATTACAGATAAACAATTTTTGTAAATTTTATCTTTTTACATTCAATGTAGTTTTTATCTTGCAAGCTTTATTTTCTGAAAAAACAAATTGTAATTATCTATAAAAATTCGCCGGTAATGCTTAAGGGCATTGCAGGCGAGAATTAAAAAAAGAAAAAACAGATGAAAAAAATCGTCTTTCCGTTATTATCAATATTGTTGATTTCAAAAGCAGCTATAGCTCAAGAAAGCGCAATGCAAAACTGGCACATGCTCGATTATTCAAAAGACAGTGTTTATGGCATAAGCGCTGATAAAGCCTATGATTCATTATTAAAAGGTAAAACATCACAAAAAATTATCGTAGCTGTTATCGATGCGGGCGCCGATACAACGCAGGAAGATTTGAAAAATGTTTTATGGCATAATCCTAAAGAAAAGCCGGGAGACGGTTTGGATAATGATAATGACGGATACAAAGATGATTATTACGGATGGAATTTTCTTGGCGGAAAAAGCGACACTTCGAATGTTACAAAAGATTCTTATGTTGTTGACCGTGTTTATTTCCGTTTCAAGGATAAATTTCAAAACATAAAAAATATAAGTGAAGTAAAACCGAAAGATCTTGACGATTACAAAGAATGGCTTCGCGCAAAAGATATTGAACTCAATGAACAATCTCCACAAGCAAAAGATGCTAAAGACTTACAGCAAGCATTGAGCTTCTTACCCAAAGTACAGGATTTTTCTCAGCTTTTGTCCAAAGATACATTTACGCTTACAGATGTAAATACTTATCTGCCGGCCGATCAAAGATCCGGCGCTATCAAACAATTATATTCCACTTTATTTAACCGTGCTCCTGCAGGTACAACAAACATTCAATTGCCAAATGCAATCAATACAACTATTGACAGCTTAAAAAAAGCAAGCGTATTGCCAGATACAGCGCCTATTGATTTTAGGGCAAGAGTTGTGAAAGATAATTATCAGGACTTTAAAGATAAATTTTATGGCAACAAAAATATATCTGCCGGTGATGTAATGCATGGCACGCATGTTTCCGGAATAATCGGCGCGGAACGCAATAATGGCTTAGGAATAAATGGGATTGCCGATAACGTATCCTTAATGGAACTACGCGCTGTACCAGATGGCGATGAGCATGATAAAGATATTGCGGAAGCTGTACGTTTTGCGGTTGATCATGGTGCAAAAGTTATCAATATGAGTTTTGGCAAACCTTTATCTCCTCAGCGCAAGTGGGTGGAAGATGCATTTAAATATGCTCAGCAGCATGATGTGTTGCTTGTACATGCTGCAGGAAACGATGGCAAAGATGTATCGCAGCCAATTGATTTTCCTACACAATATTTCATGAAAGACAGTACTAAAAGTTTCGACAATATGATTACAGTAGGCGCAAGTGGGCCTATTGAGCCCATGCTGGTTGCTTATTTTTCCAACTTCAGCCCGAATTCGGTAGATGTGTTTGCGCCGGGTGTGGAAATTTATTCTACGCTTCCTGGAAAGAGCGAATACGGCCCGCTTAGCGGCACAAGTATGGCATCTCCTGTTGTGGCCGGCATGGCCGCTGTGCTCCGCTCCTATTTTCCGGCATTGAAAGCTGCACAAATTAAAAAGATCATTATGCAATCTGTAACGCCGATTGATTTCCCGGTAATAAATCCTGCAACAGGAGAAACGGTTACAATGAAATCACTGTGTGTGGCAGGCGGAATTGCCAACTTATACAATGCAGTTAAATTGGCTGAACAGATAACAAAAAACAATAAAAGCTGATGTATATTTTCCATTACAAAGATCGATGCTATAACTCATTGCTAAGCTGATTTACAAAAGCCTGAGTCATCGTTGTAAGGTTTGTGTTGTAATTGGTCAGGTATTCAGATGTAGCAGATTTCCATGACTGGAAAATCCGGAAATTTTTGTTTTTATCTGTACTTTTTACGATAATTTTTCCCGATTTTGAGTTATCGCCGCCACTTACTTTATAAGAAACGATTAAGTCGTCCATGTCCGGTTCTATATAAATTTTAGACCAGCTGACAGCATACACTAACCATACCATATTTTCTTTCATAACAATTGAAAAGGCTGTTGGCGCCTGGTCTACAGTTAATTCTAATTTTCTGCCATTCAATTTTTGCATTAATGTATTAGGCGCTAATGTATTGATTGCATTGGTAAAATTGATTACGGCAATCGAAGGATTGAGAGCGCAATTTTGATGATGGTCGTATTTCCAATAAACAATTAATGGTAAAAAATTATCGGTTATATGCACCGTCTTTGAAATCTGCGAATTATTTGCCGGTATCGATGAAATCACTTTAATTTCATCATTGTTATTCGTAAGCACAGGGAGTTGGTCATTGTATTTTGCAGCAATAAATTTATCCATCTTTTTTGATGTTAAACAACCCGAGAGGAACAAGCTACAAGCTAAGCAAATAAAAGCAAAACTTTTGGTCAATTGCATAATAAGCATTTAGTTTTTTAAAATAAGTTGGTCAAGCAAAATAGTAAAACAAAATTTGCTGAGCCATTTTTATAAATGTAAAATAAAAAATATAATATATTTTCCAAATATTTTTATTTATTCCAAATCATTCAGTAATTCTCAGAATAAATTCTCCAAAAAATCAAATTTTTAACCGTGCTAAATACAATTTGTAATAATAATTTGAATACTTATTTTTGAAAACAAATCCTTTGAATGGCATATCACAAAATAAGAACAGACAAAACTTGCCTCAATTGCGGAGCAGAAGTAAACGATAGATTTTGTCCTCATTGCGGCCAAGAAAATATTGAAACAAGGCATCCGTTTCATTATCTGTTTTCACATTTTTTGGAAGATGTAACGCACTACGACAGCAACTTTTGGAAAACATTAAAATACCTATTATTTCGTCCCGGGAAATTAACCATAGAATATCTGGCCGGCAAAAGAATGAGTTATGTGCAGCCTGTAAGATTGTTTGTGTTTATTAGTTTTATTACTTTCTTCTTAATGGCAATTTTTTCTACAAAGCCTCACATCAATATAGGAAACCATTCCAGCACTAAGGATTCTCTTGATAATATTGCAGCCATTCATACATTAAACAGCATCGCTAATGACAGTATAACGTTTAGTAAATCTCAAAGAGAATCGTTTCCAAAAGAAGCGGCAGCAATAAGAGATGGTAAAGGAAATTCAAATACAGAAGTCATAGGATTTGGCGCTTATCATAATGTAAAAACCGTAGAAGAATTAGATTCATTACAAAAAACTTTACCTAAAAACAAGAAGCCTTCTTGGATAAAATATTTTCTAAAACGGAAATATATGTATTTGCAAGAAGAAGGATATTCTAATAATCAGATTTTCGAAAAATTTCGGGAAACAATATTTCATAATATTCCGAAAGCGATATTTTTTTATTTGCCATTTTTTGCATTTTGGCTTTGGTTGTTTCACAATAAAAAGAAGTGGTACTATTTCGATCATGGAATTTTTTCGTTGCATTATTTCTCTTTCTTATTATCTGTAACCACTATACTTTACTTGCTCACAATTATTCTTGACAAATTTGAGAATCATGTTACGGAAATTATCATTTTACTGCTTTATTTGTTTGGTTTAGGATATATGTTTTTCTATTTTTTCCGGTCACACAGCCGAATATATAAAGAGCCGAAGGCTATTTCAAGATTAAAAGGATTTGCATTATTCTTTATCAACCTGTTTTTTATGCTGACTTTTCTGATTGCTTTTATGTTGATAACAATTTATAATTTAGATTAAAAAAACAGTTTAATATTCTTGTAGGAATCACTATCATTTATCCTGATTTTTCATCTGTTTATTTTTATTTTTTTTAATTGTCAGATGAAATTGGCTTCGCCGAACTCCGTTTCGCCAAAATAATCATTACCTTGGATATGCTGCATATAAAAGTATTGTTTGCAAACAATGAAAAAAACGTAATACTGCAAGTTTATTCAAAGAATAAATTACATGCAAAAAATGGAATTATTCATTCTGACACTTCTACAGATATTCATATTATTGAGGTAAATAATTCGTCTAATCACAATGAAGTTGTCGTAGATCTTGTAACAGATTAAGTTATAGGAAGGTAAGTTTTGTGTGCACTCTCATCTGAGACATCCGGGATAATGATAATAATAATCACCATCTCCGATTCATAAAAATGCTGCATGCCTTTTCTGAACAAATTGATGCTAATATTATCACAGCAAATACGAATAAAAGCAATTGAAATAAGGTCAATAACAAGTATATTGTTCAATTATATTTAACCATACACAATATACACATCGGAGAAAAAAGTAAGGAATAATCGCCACTAAGAATTGAAGCAGCAAAACAATTACAGACAATATGTTAAGAATCGTAATTAACAAGCACTTGCTATTTGTCTTTTTTTCACTATTTTCAAGGCTCGATTTTATTCATTCAGCAAAACCAATTGATTATGCAAAGGCGTGAAGCATTAAGGAACTTTGCATTGCTGGCCGGTGGCGGACTGCTTTCAGGAACAACAATAAGTATCCTGAACAGTTGCAATCTATCTGCCCCGAAAAGTAATGGACAACTGTTTTCAGATGAAGAACAAATGATTATTACAGAATTGGCCGATGTAATCATTCCTGCGACTTCCAGTCCGGGAGCGAAAGCGGCGGGAGTAGGAGAATTCATTACAATGATGTTGAATGATTGTTATCCGGAAGATGTGCAAAAAGATTTTGCAGCAGGGCTTGAAGGTTTTTCCGCATCGGTAAAAAAACAATATTCCAAAGATTTTCTTTCCCTTTCTTCTCAAGATAAAATTGCAGCCGTAACACAGTTAAGCAACAAAACAATAGCTGATCAAAAAGCCGGCGATAAAGATCCGAATGCAAAAAAGAGCAAACACTTTTTCCCGATTGCGCGCGATCTTACCATACTCGGATATTTCACTTCCGAAATCGGTGCAACACAAGCTATGGCTTATGTTGCTGTTCCTGGGCGTTATGACGGTTCTGCCGACATGAAACCCGGGCAAAAAGCATGGGCGCCTGATAGCGGCTGGGGAACAGATAATGCCTTAAAATCCTAAGATTAACTGAAATCGATTTTGAACTAACTTGTATAATAAAATTTATTATGAACTTAAATACGGAAGCAGATAAACAAAACACGTATGATGCCATTGTGATTGGTTCAGGCATTAGCGGTGGCTGGGCAGCAAAAGAGCTTACAGAAAAAGGAATGAAAGTATTGATGCTTGAACGCGGGCAAAATATAGAACATATCAAAGATTATACAAAAGCAACACTTGCACCTTGGCAGTTGAAACATAGAAATAATCTTACAGAAGAGCAACGAAAAGCTCATCCTGTACAATCGCGCGATTACCCTTATCAGGAAGCGAATGAAACGTGGTGGGTAAACGATATAGAATGTCCATATACAGAAATTAAGCCATTTGATTGGTTTCGTGGTTATCATGTAGGAGGTCGGTCGCTTATGTGGGGCAGACAGAGCTATCGTTTCAGCGATATAAATTTTGAAGATAATCTTAAAGATGGTCACGGTGTGGACTGGCCTGTACGTTATAAAGAAGTTGCCCCCTGGTACGATTATGCAGAAACTTTTGCCGGTGTTAATGGCCAGGCAGAAAATTGGCCTACACTCCCGGATGGTAAATTTCTGCCGCCAATGGAACTGAATTTTATAGAAAAAACGGTAAAGCAGCATGTGGAAGAGCACTATAAAAGAACGCGCATAATAACTATTGGCCGGTCTGCAAATCTTACACAAGACCATAACGGTCGCACGCAATGCCAATACCGTGACAGATGCAGCCGGGGCTGCCCTTTCGGTGCATATTTCAGCACGCAATCCGCAACATTGCCGGCGGCAGTAAAAACAGGTAATCTCACTTTACGTCCGTTCTCAATAGTCAATCATATTATTTACGACAAAGATTCAAAGAAAGCCACAGGCGTTTTCGTGATTGATGCAGAAACTAACAAAACAATGGAGTTTTATGCTAAAATAATTTTTGTAAATGCTTCAACTTTAGGTACAGCTTTCATTTTGCTCAATTCCACATCTCCCGAATTTCCAAATGGTTTGGGGAATAATGAAAGTGGCCGTGTAGGTCGAAATCTTATGGATCATCATTTTCGTTGCGGCGCACGCGGCGAGTCGGATGATTTTCAGGATAAATATGTTTATGGTCGCCGTCCCAATGGTGTGTATGTGCCACGTTATCAGAATATCGGCGGTGACAAGCGCGATTTTCTTCGGGGTTTTGGCTATCAGGGGGGTGGCGGACGCGGTAACATGGGCGGCCTTGAGAAAGTGGCAGAATATGCTTTCGGTGCTGATTTTAAAGAAGCTATAGGCACACCGGGAAAATGGAGCATGTCGCTTGGGGGATTCGGAGAAATGCTGCCCAATTTTGATAACCGTGTTTATATAGATAATTCTAAAAAAGATAAATGGGGACAACCTGTTTTGGCAGTCGATTGTACTTACGGCGATAATGAAGCAAAAATGCGTAAAGCCATGATGGATGATGCGGCGGAGATGCTTGAAATAGCAGGACTTAAAAACGTTTCGACTTTCGACGCCGGATGTACGCCCGGCATGGCTATTCACGAAATGGGCACGGCTTGTATGGGCAACGACCCAAAAACATCCGTGCTGAATAAATGGAACCAATTGCACGAAGTAAAAAATGTCTTCGTTACCGATGGTTCTTTTATGAACTCCACCGCTTGTCAGAATCCGTCATTGACTTATATGGCATTTACTGCAAGAGCCTGCGATTATGCGGTAAACGAATTGAAGAAACAAAATATTTAATGACAACAAAGAAATTAAGAATGGGCATGATTGGCGGCGGTAAAAATGCTTTTATCGGTGCTGTTCATCGTGCGGCGGCAAACATGGACGGATTGATTGAATTGGTCTGTGGCGCATTCAGCTCCAATGCGAAAACCTCAATAGAATCGGGCATTTCACTCGGTTTACCCGAAAATAGAATTTATGCTTCTTTCGAAGAAATGATACAAAAAGAAAGTGCTTTGTCCGCCGATGAAAGAATGCAATTTGTTTCTATTGTAACGCCCAATCATGCACACTTTGCGCCAGCTATGCTGGCTTTGGAAAACGGCTTTCATGTAATGATCGGAAAAGCCTATGACCTTCTCCTTGGACGAAGCAAAAGAATTAAAAAAGAAAGTGGATGAAACAGGATTGTTGCTTGGCTTGGCACACACATATTCCGGCTATCCAATGGTAAAGCAGGCAAGGCAAATGGTCAAAGAAAATGTTTTTGGTAAAATAAGAAAAATTTACGTGGAATATCCGCAAGGCTGGTTAAGCGAACTTTCCGAAAAAGAAAATAACAAACAAGCCGCCTGGCGAACCGACCCGACCAAAAGCGGAAAAGCAGGTGCAATGGGCGATATAGGCACACATGCCGCGCATCTGGCAGAATATATTTCGGGATTAAAGATTACAAAAACCTGTGCGGATATCAATACGGTTGTGGAAGGTCGTGCGTTGGACGACGATGGAGCAGTATTATTAAAATTCGACACCGGTGCAAGTGGTGTTTTAATTGCAACGCAGGTTGCAGCAGGAGAAGAAAATCCTTTAAGCATCCGCATTTACGGCGAAAAAGGCGGACTGGAATGGCATCAGCAAGAACCGAATACTTTATTGGTAAAATGGAAAGATGCGCCTGCTCAAACTTATCGAGCAGGTAATGGTTATTTGTCTGACGTTGCGAAGCACAACACGCGCACGCCGGGCGGGCATCCCGAAGGTTATATTGAAGCATTTGCCAACATCTACCGAAATTTTGCATTGACATTAAATTCAAAAATTAATAACGAAATCCCAACACCTGAAATGCTTGATTTTCCAACAGTTGATGACGGTGTTCGCGGCATGGCATTCATTGATAATGTAATCGCTTCGGGTTTGTCCGAAAAGAAATGGTTTGATTTTATTGTTTAATTTTTTTTATGCAAACAATTAAAGGCCCCGCAATTTTTATATCACAATTCATCGGCAACGAAACGCCTTTCGACAGGTTGGACTGTATTTGTGAATGGGCGGCTTCATTGGGTTTTAAAGCAGTTCAGTTGCCAACGCTCGACAAGCGTTTTATTGATTTACAACTTGCTGCCGAAAGTAAAATGTATGCCGATGAACTGAAAGGAAAAATTGCGGCACACGGTTTGGAAATATCCGAACTCTCTACGCATTTACAAGGGCAATTGGTTGCCGTGCATCCTGTTTATAATGATTTATTTGACGGATTCGCACCTAAAGAACTTCATAAAAATCCGAAAGCCCGCACCGAGTGGGCAATTCAGCAATTGCATTATGCGGCAAAAGCTTCTCAGAATTTAGGATTAAATGCACACGTTACTTTCAGTGGAAGTTTGTTATGGCCTTTAATGTATCCCTGGCCGCAGCGTCCTGCCGGCATTGTGGATGAAGGATTCGGAGAATTGGCAAAACGCTGGCTACCGATATTAAATGCCTTTGATGAAAACGGTATTGACCTTTGTTACGAAATTCATCCCGGCGAAGATTTGCACGATGGCGTTACTTACGAAATGTTTTTGGAAAAAGTAAATAATCATCCGCGCGCGAATTTGTTGTATGACCCATCGCACTTCGTCATTCAATGTCTGGATTATTTGCAGTTCATCGATTTTTATCATGAAAAAGTAAAGATGTTTCATGTAAAAGATGCCGAGTTTAATCCGACAGGAAAACAAGGCGTTTACGGCGGATTTCAAAGCTGGATTAATCGTGCGGGACGTTTCCGTTCGCTCGGCGACGGACAGGTCGATTTTAAAAGCATCTTCAGCAAGTTCACACAATATGATTATAAAGGTTGGGCAGTTTTGGAATGGGAAGATTCTTTAAAAGATGCACAGCAAGGCGCGAAAGAAGGCGCGGAATTTATTGCGCAGCACATTATCAAAACAACGGAAAAAGCATTTGACGATTTTGCGGCTTCGGGTGTGAGCGAAAAATTCAACAGGGAATTTTTGGGATTGGAATAATTCATTTTTCAACTATAAAAATTTTTCTATGTCAGAAAAAAACAATGTATCGCGCAGAAATTTTATTCGCAATACAGGGATAACTGCTTCAGGTTTCTGGATTGTACCGCGCCACGTTTTGGGCGGTAAAGGTTTCATTGCACCGAGCGATAAGTTGCGTGTTGCTAGTGTTGGAGTTGGCGGCAAAGGCGAATCGGATGTGGCTATGTTTGCAAGGAGCGGCAAAGCAGATATTGTTTTTCTTTGCGATGTGGATGACCGCAGCGCTGCCAATTCTGTCAAGGCATTTCCGCAGGCAAAATATTATAAAGACTGGCGCGAATTATTCGAAAAAGAATCCAAAAACTTTGATGCTGTTTCGGTTTCCACGCCCGACCATAATCATGCAATTATTGCACTAAACGCCATGCAGCTTGGCAAGCATGTGTATGTGCAAAAACCATTGACGCATGATTTGTTTGAAGCCAGAACATTGACGCACGCGGCACAAAAATATAAAGTAATTACACAAATGGGCAATCAGGGCTCATCCAATGATGGTCCGCGTAAAATGCGCGAATGGTACGAAGCAGGATTAATCGGCGACGTGCATACCGTTTACGCATGGACAAATCGCCCTGTTTGGCCTCAGGGAATTCCTTGGTCTACCGAAAAGCCGCCAGTGCCGAAAGAATTGAATTGGGATTTATGGCTCGGAACTGCACCCTACAAAGATTATGTAGATAAACTTGTTCCTTTCAACTGGCGTGGTTGGTGGGATTACGGTACAGGCGCGTTGGGTGATATGGGTTGTCATTTAGTAGAAGCGCCGTTTACTGTGTTGGGTTTGCAATATGCAAGCGAAGTAGAATGTAGCGTAGGATCGGTGTATGTAGATGAATTTCAGCGCGGATATTTCCCTGAAAGTTGCCCGCCTTCGAGTCATGTAACCTTGAAATTCCCGAAAACGGGAAGAATGAAAAACGATGTGATTCTTCATTGGATGGACGGCGGCATTCAGCCTGAAAGACCCGAAGAATTAGGCGCAGGCGAAATGTTCGGCGATGGCGGAAACGGAACATTATTCATCGGCACAAGAGGTAAACTGATGAGCAGTACATACAGCGACAATCCGCGTTTGCTGCCGTTGAGCAAAAATTCAAATATTCATGTTCCTGAAAAATACAAGCGTGTTCCGGGACAAGCCGATGGGCATTATGCGCAATGGGTGGAAGCTGCAATTGCAGGTTACGGAAATATGGAAACGAGTTCTTCGTTCGACAAAGCAGGTCCATTGACTGAAGCATTATTAATGGCAAACCTTGCAATTCGCGGATTTGATGTGCAACGCACAGTCGATGGCAAAGCTACTTTTCCTGCACGTTATGTGAAACTTCTTTGGGATAATGAAGCAATGAAAGTTACAAATATTGACGATGTAAATCAGTTTGTAAAACGCACATATCGGGAGGGTTGGGGAAGTTTAGGAGGTAACCGATAGCTTAAAGGAATTGCGTCGGGCAAACAATCTTGATTTGTTCAAATTAGTTTAGTTATAGATTTAAATACAATGTGGAATTAAGGAATTTTCAAAATTCAGATTCGGGCTATCTGAACTTGTTTTAGGAATTTTAAATTACAGAAGTTCTGCACGAAGATTATAAAAAAATAAACTGATTAAAATGAAATCATTTCTTTCTGTCGCAATAATCGCGGCTATTGCTTTATTAAGCTGGAAGAGCGCATCGCTGCATTACAGTAAAAAGATGAAAGCCAAAGGTTGGACGAAACTTTTTGACGGAAAAACGAAAAGTGGCTGGCATACTTACAGCAAGCAAGATGCAGGCACAGCTTGGGATGTAGAAGACGGTGCGTTGCATTTGAATCCGCAAACAAAAGACGGTCGAGGCGATTTGATTACTGATAAAGAGTACACCAATTTCGATTTAAAATTGGAATGGAAAATCTCACCAGAAGGTAACAGCGGCGTTATTTTCTTAGTACATGAAGACCCTGCAAAGTATTCGCAAACATACAGCACAGGATTAGAAATGCAAGTATTGGACAATGTCAAAGCAGATGATAATAAAAAGGAAAATCATCTGGCGGGTTCGTTGTATGACTTGATTGGAACGGCGGCTGATTCAAAACCAGGACCGGTCGGCGAATGGAACAAAGCGGAAATTATTCTGAACAACCGGAATCTTAAATTGATATTGAACAAAACAACAGTTGTTTCTACAACGCTATGGAATGATGACTGGAACAAATTGATTGCAGGAAGCAAATTCAACGGCTGGGCTGACTTTGCAACTTTCAAAACAGGACACATTGCGCTGCAAGACCACGGGCATGAAGTGTGGTACAGAAATATTGAAATTAAAGAATTATAGATTTTTTCAGTTTAAAAATTATTCATAATGAACGCTGCCATCCGTTTTAAATTATCCGTCATGATGTTCCTCGAATTTTTTGTTTGGGGCGCATGGTTTGTAACGTTGGGGACATTCTTGGGAAATAATCTTCATGCAAACAATTTGCAAATAGGTTCAGCGTTTTCCACGCAATCTTTCGGTGCAATCATCGCGCCGTTTATCATCGGATTGATTGCTGACAGATATTTTAATGCCGAAAAAATATTGGGCATTCTGCATTTGTCAGGCGTAGTGTTGATGTATCAAATGTACTGTTCATCAGATTTTACGGCGTTTTATCCTTATGTGTTTATCTACATGATTGTCTATATGCCTACGCTCGCTTTAGTCAATTCAGTTGCGTTCAATCAAATGAAAAACCCCGAAAAAGAATTTGGTTTCATACGCGCATTTGGTACGCTTGGCTGGATTGTTGCAGGCTTATTAATCAGCTATGCGTTTCATTGGGATTCGGAAGCAAGTTTGAAAGAAGGATTGTTGAAAAATACTTTCTTAATGACTTCTATTGCATCATTGGTTTTAGGATTGTTTAGTTTTTTATTGCCGAAAACACCGCCGAAAATCAATAAGGAAGAAAAGGTAAAATTGAGTTCTGTCTTAGGTTTGGATGCGTTGAAATTATTGAAAGATAAAAACTATATCATCTTTTTTTTAGCTTCGGTATTGATATGCGTTCCTCTTGCATTTTACTACCAATATGCCAATCCGTTCTTGGTGGAAACAGGCTTGAACAATGCCACAGGAAAAATGACTTTCGGGCAAATGTCCGAGTTGCTTTTCATGTTACTTTTGCCTGTATTTTTTTCCAAATTCGGATTAAAAAAAACATTGGCTTTGGCAATGCTTTGTTGGGTGTTGCGTTATTTATTATTTGCACACGGCAATGCGAATGAATTTTCTTTCATGCTCATCATCGGCATTGCGTTGCATGGATTATGTTACGATTTCTTCTTTGTTACAGGACAAATTTATACCGATAACAAAGCGGGCGAAAAATACAAAAGCGCCGCGCAAGGCTTGATAACACTTGCAACTTACGGCGTTGGAATGTTGGTGGGGTTTTATATTGCGGGATTAATTAAAGACGCTTGCACTATAAACAACGTTACCGATTGGAAACGAGTATGGACAATTCCTGCCGTGATTGCGGCTGCGGTTTTAGTATTGTTTTTAATTTTTTTCAGAGAGAGAAAAAATATTTCATCCGGCGAAATTCCAACTTATGCAGAATAGAAGAACCATGATAAAAAATACGGTAGCAAGCGCGGCAGCAATAGGCGCATCGGCATTGCTGCCCGCATTTTCAAAAAAATTATCCGAAGAAAAGAAATTGTTTTCAACATTGAAAGGCAATATCAATCATTCCGTTTGCGGCTGGTGTTACAAAGGAATTTCGCTGGACGAACTTTGCAAATTTTCCAAAAGCATAGGTATCAAAGGCATTGATTTATGCGGACCGAAAGACTGGGAAACGCTAAAAAAATATGGCTTGGATTCGCCCATGTGCAACGGCGCGGAATTAGGATTGTACAACGGCTTTAACGATAAAAAATTTCATGCGAAACTCGTTCAACAATATTCCGACATGATTCCTTTGGTGGCAAAGAACGGCTATACAAATCTCATTTGTTTCAGCGGCGCGCGGCGCGGTATCAGTGATGAAGAAGGTTGGAAAAACTGTGTGGAAGGGTTAAAACAATTATTGCCATTGGCGGAAAAACACAAAGTGGTTTTGGTAATGGAATTGCTCAACAGCAAAATCGACCACAAAGATTATCAGTGCGACCACACGGCTTGGGGCGTGGAGCTGTGCAAGCGTTTGGGTTCTGAAAATTTTAAGTTGCTGTACGACATCTATCACATGCAGATTGATGAAGGCGATGTTATCCGCACCATTACCGATAATCATGAATATATTGCGCATTATCACACGGGCGGCGTTCCGGGACGCAATGAAATTGACGATACGCAGGAGCTGTATTATCCTGCAATTATGCGCGCGATTGCAGCGACAGGTTTTAAAGGTTATGTGGCGCAGGAATTTGTGCCAAAGAATCCCAATAAATTGACTTCGCTAAGAAGGGCTATTGAAATTTGTGATATATAAAAATTGAAAATTATGAATACAAGAAGACACTTTATAAAACAAACCGGAGCTGTTGTCGCAGGAGCATGGTTGCTGCCCTCGCTTGTAACCAAACGCTCGACTAAAAACATAGGCATTCAACTATGGACTGTGCGTGATGTCATTGACAAAGATGTAAAAGGAACTATTCGACAAATCGCGGAAGACGGTTATAAGGATGTCGAGATTTTCTTTTATTCTTCTGACCACAAGCTTTGGGGATTAAGTGGAAATGAATTTAAAAAATTATTGGATGCAACCGGTTTAAAATCTTCAAGCGGGCATTATATTTTCGGAAAGTATTTTAACAATGGTAATCTCGATGAAGTGCATTTGTCTATAGATATAGCGCATGCTTTAGACAACGAATACATTACCATTCCAAGCATTAATGATAAATTTAAAAATACATTGGACGCCTGCAAAGCAACAGCAGAAAAGTTCAACAAGTTGGGTGAATTTTGTAAAAAAGAAGGATTGAAACTCGCGTATCACAATCACAACATCGAGTTTAAACAATTCGGCGATACTTATGGCTACGAAGTGTTTTTGAAAGAAACGGATCCTGCGCTCGTTAATTTTGAAATGGATATTTATTGGTTGATAAATGCCGGGAAAGACCCGGTTGCTTTGTTCAATCAGTTTCCCGGTCGTTTCCCAATGTGGCATGTGAAAGACATGGATAAAAATAACCGAGAAGAAAATACCGAAGTCGGCAAAGGAAGTATCGATTTTAAAACGATTTTTGCCAGTGCAAAAAAGTCAGGCTTGAAACATTTTTATGTAGAACAGGAAAGTAATTATCAGCCAGATATTATGGGTGCAGCGAAAGCCGATTATGATTACATAAAACGAGAACTAATATAAAAAAGCGGAAGAAAATTCTTCCGCTTTTCATTTGATATAAATTCTCAGTTAATTAAGTTCTCTTACCCAAATATTTCTAAAGCTGATAGGTTTGCTTTTATCGCCGTGCGCCTGTAATTTAATGGTCGATGCGCCGTGCGCTTTATAAAACGGTTTGCCGATATACAATGTTTGCCCTTTCAGTTCAAAATGATTTTGCACCAATACGCCGTTGAAAAATACGGTAACATAAGCCGGCGTGAGCAATGCGCCGTTTGCATCAAATGTAGGCGCAATCCAAATAACGTCATACGATTGCCATTCACCAGGTTTCTTTGCAGGATTTGCCAAAGGAACAGATTGTTTGTAAATAGCGCCTGCCTGCCCGTTGGTGTATGTTTTATTGTTGTAAGAATCCAACACTTGCAATTCATACCCATCGTCGCCTGCACCCGTGGATGCAAGGAAAATGCCGCTGTTGCCGCGCGCCTGACCTTCGCCTTGAATGTCCAAAGGTTCTTTCCATTCAATGTGCAACTGATAGTTTTTAAAAGCTTGTTTTGTTTGAATGTTACCGCTTTTTTTATTTACGGTAAGTATTCCGTCTTTCACAATCCAATCGGCAGGTTGTTCAGGATGGTCTGCCAAAACCCATTGGTCAAGATTTTTCCCATCAAATAAAATAATGGCATCGGAAGGTGCATCGCCGAAATGGATTCCGGGCGTAACTATCGGTGGCACAGGCGTGTAAACTTCTGTATCTTCGGGCTTTTGCGCATTAACCCAAACAATGCTCAATGTAAATAAACTCAGAAAAAAACGTTTCATAATATTTAATTTTTCAATTAGAACTCGAATAAAGATAATACATGCGCATTATTGTGTTGTAATAAAAGTTTCACAACGTGCTAAAATACGCCTAATTGGTAGTTTGAAATTGATGTATCCGATTTGCTATGTAGATTGTTCAACTTATAAAATTTGTTATACTTTTTATGTTGATGTTTTATCAAATAGTTATCATTATTTTTTAAACATCATAACAAAGAACCTTTTCCACAAAGCAACAGGATATTGTCTCATCCTTCGCGAGGAACATTTGAATAACCACAATTGACGGTACGTTAAATCTTACCGTTTCTCCGATAAGATATAATTTAAGTTCCCTATTTTAATTTGACCTTCCTTATACACTCTGGCAAACAATCCTCCTTGAAGAGAGAATTGTAGTTTGCCAAAGAAAAACAGATGTTTCCGTATTTAAAATACCCGATAGTTGATAATGCCAATAGTGACAAAATTGAGAAATAATATTTTCTTAATCTTTTGCAAAGGCATTCCGGCTAATGGAAATTTATTTTTGCCCCCAATTAAGAACGAGTAAACTTATGGAAATATATACAGATACAAATATCATTCATCAATTACAAGAAGATGATGAGCGTGCTTTTGCATATGTCTATGAAAAATACCACAATGCAGTTTATGCTAATATCCTCAAACTTGTAGGGAACAAAACCGATGCGGAAGATATACTTCAGGACGTTTTTGTATTGCTTTGGAATAATCGTTTGAAATTTACGGAGCGACACAAAATAGCAGGTTGGTTGTTTTCGGCAAGCTATTATAAATCATTGGAATTTTTGAGAAAGTCTGTTAAGCGGAGTATTTTGGAATTTGAAAACAATAAATTTGATATAGGAATCGATACCAATACAATTCCCGATACCGAAATGGTTTATGAAGAACGACTTGCTATTCTCAATAATGGAATTGAACAACTTTCCCCGCAAAAAAAATCTGCCTTTACACTTTGTCGCATTTATGGAAAATCCTATGAGGAAGCTGCAGACCAGATGGGTTTATCTGCAGAAACAATCAAGGGATATGTCAAAGATTCTGCAAAATTTTTAAAGCATTATGCTTCAATACAGGCAGTTTCGCCGGTATCGGCTTTTACGCTTTATTGTTTAATCAGTTTTTTTTTGATTTAGTGAAACAAGGTAATAATTCCTTAATAGCATTTACCACCCCCCTTTTCAATAATACTACATTTTATATTATAGATGGAAAATTTAAAATTTCTTCTTGAAAGATACCAAAAGGGTATTGCAACAACAGCTGAGAAAAGAACGCTTTTAGATAAATTGGACATGGACGAAAATACTTTGCGCGAATGGCTGCAAACAGAATTTGACAAGACATTGGGCGACAATGAAAGGTTGTTAAGTGACAACAAATCTAAAAAAATTTTTAAAAAAATACTTGACAATACATCTCAGGAACCTGAAAAAAAAATTCACATTCTGAGAAAAAGAAAGGTATATAAATGGGTGGCCGCAGCCTGTGCCGGCATTCTTTTTCTATGGGGGTTAAATACAGTTTATACCAGTAAAAAAACAGGAAAGAATCATATCGTTTCGATAAAGACAGACAAATCAAAGCCGATATGGTTAAAACGCATTTCGAACGATGGAAACGCGATAATGACAACCGTTTTGGAAGATGGTACAAAGGTTTCATTGTCACCGAAAAGTTCCATTGCATATAATTCGTCTTCCGATACTGTAACACGTGCTGTTTTATTGGAAGGATTAGCAGAATTTCACGTTATGCACGATGAAAAACACCCTTTTACAGTACGTGCAAACGGCATTATAATTACGGATTTGGGAACGGTATTTTCCGTAAATTCTTTCTGTCATAAAGTGCAGGTAAAGTTGTTTAAAGGAAAAGTCATGATTCATTCTTCGTGTAAAGAATTGGCAATGAAAGATACTTATCTGAAGCCGGGCGAACAGTTTGATTTGTCGGTACAAGGAAAACTTACTATTTCCGATTTCAGGGAAAATACAGATAACAAGGTCGTAAAAGACAAAATCATAAAAGCTGTACCTGTTCAACCGTTTTTGCCTGAACATAGGGACAGCTTTATTTTCAATCAAACATCCTTGGCTGAAGTGTTTGACAAGATGAGCAATATGTATAACAGACAAATCAATTATAACATAAAACAAGTTAAAACCATGTCGTTTTCGGGTACAATCAATCGTTCGGATTCTATGCGAACAATATTAAAAGTGATATGCAGCACAAACGATTTGAATTGTAAGGATAGCGCCGGCAGCATCTTTATTTACAAATAAATAAAATAAACTTTTATACGAAACCAAAAATGCCACAGAAGTGTGGGGTGTCAATGTATTGTCCAAAATTTTTAATAAAGCATAAAAATCTATGTACTACAAGTTTAAACAATGGAAAAGGTTACTCTCATTTATTTTTTTTGTGGCGTCAGGTATTATTACGCATGCGCAAAGCGTTGCAAAAATAAAGGGGGCAGTTACCACCGATGAAACAGGTGAGTTGCTAATAAAAGTAGCCGTTACGGCGCATGAGCAGGGGAGCAATGCAGAACAGCACACAATGACTGATGTAAATGGATTATTCGTATTTAACAATCTAGTAGCCGGGCATAAATATGATTTTACATTTACGTATACAGGTTACGAAATATACATAGTAAAGGATTATATGGTAAATGCAGACAACAATAACAGCCTTTTGGTAAAAATGACGCAAAAGGTTAATCAAATGGAAGACGTTGTTATTGTTGGTTATGGCACACAAAAGAAAATTAATCTTACGGGTGCAGTAACGCAAGTAGGCGGTGAAGTTTTAGAAAACAAATCTTTGCCTAACGTTACACAAGGCTTACAGGGCATGATTCCGAACCTGAACCTGATAATGGGCGATGGCAAACCAATTCAGTCGCCCGTGTATAACGTACGCGGAAATCCATCCATCGGGCAAGGAGGTAATGCATTGGTGTTGATTGATGGTGTACAGGGCGACCCGAGCTTGTTGAATCCAAACGACATTGCTTCCGTTACTGTGTTGAAAGATGCTTCTTCTGCTGCGGTTTATGGGGCGCGTGCAGCGTATGGTGTGGTATTGATTACCACCAAATCACCAAAGAAAGGATCTGCATCCATTACATATTCTTCGGACTATGCTTCCAAAAAACCAACTGTGGTGCCGGACATTGTAAGCAATGGCTATCAGTATGCGCTGATGTTCGATTCTGCATGGTCATCATGGAATAACGGACAAATCCCTCAGAATATCAATAAAACGCAACCTTTCTCAATGGCTTATTTGGCAGCATTGAAGCAGCATAATGATGACCCGAGTTTGCCGAAAGCTGCTGTAGACCCAACCACCGGAAACTATGTGTATTACGGCAATACCAATTGGTATGATTTGCTGTACAAAAAGAATCTTGGTGCAATGAGTCAAAACTTGTCTGTTTCGGGAAGTACCGATAAAGCAAGTTATTATGTAAGCGGAAGGTATTATAATCAAAAAGGTCTTTTTCGTTACAACTCCGACAATTACAACATGTACAACCTCACAGCGAAGGGATCTGTACAGGCTACGCCGTGGTTATTAATTACCAACAGCACATGGTTCGACAGCAGGTTTTATCACAATCCGTTGAACGTAGGCGAAGGCGGCGGTATTTGGCGCAACATGGCGGACAATTCACAACCAAGTTCTGTGATGTTTAACCCCGATGGAACCCTTACTGCTTCGGCTGCATACGGCGTTGGCGATTTTTGGTATGGAAAGAATGGTATAGATATGAGAACACAGGAAATCAAAAATACATCAGCTTTTACGGCAACATTTTTAAACGACCATTTTCATATCAAAGGCGATTTGACTTTTCAGAATCTGCGCTTAAATCAAGACCAGATTCGTGTGCAGCTTCCATATAGTCTTGCGCCGGGCGTTATTTCTTATCTGGGTACAAATTATAACGATATTTCAGCGACAAGGCAAACGACCAATTACCTCGCGACCAATTTGTATGCAGATTATGACCATACTTTCGAAAAAGACCATTATTTCAAAATATTGCTTGGTTATAATTATGAGCAATCTGTGTACAACAATATTTCCGTTACCAGAAACGGCTTAGTGTATGGCGATGCAAAGGATTTGAGCCTTGCAACAGGCAACAATATATCTACTTCCGGCGGCTATGAAAAATGGGCAATCTTGGGCGGCTTTGGCAGAATCAACTATGCGTTCAGGGATAAATATTTGCTGGAACTGGATGCGCGTTATGATGGATCATCTAAATTTCCGCATGACCAGACTTATGGATTTTTCCCATCTGCATCCGCCGGCTGGAACATATCAAAAGAAGCATTCTGGCACGTGTCTCCAAAGTTTATTTCTAATCTAAAAATCAGAGGCTCTTACGGTTCTTTGGGCAACGGTAATATTTCATCTTACCAATATGAAGAACTTTTCTCTATCTCCAAATCCAGTCGTGTGCTGAACGGAACACAGCCTCAATATACAAGCGTACCGGGATTAATTCCCGACGGATTGACGTGGGAAACTGCTACCACCGCAGATATAGGGTTAGACCTTTCAATGTTGTCCAATCGTCTTGATTTTACTGGAGATATTTACCGTCGTAAAACAAGCAATATGTATGTAGTGGGTCCAACATATCCTGCAGTATTGGGTACAGGCTCGCCGAAAGGCAACTTTGCCGGTATGCGTACAAACGGCTGGGAAGCAAATATCAGTTGGAAAGACCAGTTCAGTCTCTCCAATAAGGCATTCCATTATAATATCGGTTTCTGGATGTCTGATTATATATCAACCATTACAAAATATATCGGTAATTCTACTGGCTTACTAAGTGATTATTATCCGGGTGAAAAATTGGGCGAAATATGGGGTTATGTGGATGACGGATACTGGACAGCAGATAATGTAGCACAGGCTAAAGCATTTCAGCCTTTGGTAAAATCTACCAATAACGGTACATGGCTGCCTGGCGATATTAAGTTTAAAGACCTGAATGGCGACGGAGTTATTAACAACGGTTCCAATACATTAAGCGACCACGGAGATACTAAGATAATCGGTAATTCAACGCCGAGATATCAGTTCGGCTTCAATTTGGGCGGTGACTGGGATAATTTTTTTATAAGCGCTTTCTTTCAAGGTGTGCTGAAACAAAACTGGTATCCAGGTTCGGAAGCAGATGCTTTTTGGGGACAATATAACAGACCGTATAACTACTTGATGAAATCTCAATTAGGCAACATCTGGTCGCCGACAAACACGGATGCTTATTTTCCAAGATACAGTGGATATGTGGCACAAAACGGAAGCGGCGAACTGGCTGTAAATCAAACGAAATATTTGCAAAGCGTTCGCTACATCAGATTAAAAAATATACAAGTCGGTTACAATTTCCCTAAGAGCTTCTTCAAGAAAATTCCTATCAGCAACGCCCGCTTGTATGTATCGGGTGATAACTTATGGACAGCGTCTCCTTTTTATAAACACACAAAAGCGCTGGATGTAGAAAATATAGGGAAATCGGATGTTGTACTCACCGGAAGTTCCAATAACGGCAACGGCAACAACTATCCTATCCTTAAAAGCTACACGGTAGGTGTATTAGTTAATTTTTAAAACAAAATTTATTAATAGGTATGTTACAAATTAAAACGAATCGAAATATTGTTATTCTTTATATGGTAGCTTGTATGTTTTATGCTTGCACCAAAGAACTTAACCAAGCTCCTGTAAGCCAGGCGGATAAAACAGCAATATTTGGCAGCCAGGACGGGCTTCAGTTGTATGCCAATTCTTTTTACAACATATTGCCCGGCATATCGGATATTTATAAAACAGACCCAAGTCTTTCGGATTACGGAGCGGTTAGCTCTGTCCCAAGTTTTATTGTGCCGGGAGCTTACACTTCGGTACAAAGCAGTGGCTGGACATGGACTGATTTAAGAAACATCAATTATTTTATTGCTGGCCTCGCAGCATCGCCTGTGTCGGAATCCGTAAAGGAAAATTACATGGCACAGGCAAAATTTTTCAGGGCTTATTTTTACTATGCAAAAGTACAGCGCTTCGGCGATGTGCCCTGGTATAATACACCGTTAAGTGTGAATGATACGGCATTGTTGTACAAAGGAAGAGACTCCCGCGTGTTGATTATGGATTCTATCGTAGCGGATTTAGATTATGCCGCTGCACATATTGCTTCCAATAATGATAATACACGTAGCACCATCAGTAAAGGAGTAATATTCGGCTTCAAGTCAAGGGTGTGTTTGTTTGAAGGAACTTTCCGTAAATATCAAACTTCTTACAACCTGCAATCATCGGCAAATGATTACCTGAAAATGGCTGCTGATGCGGCAGATTCCGTTATGGAAAGTAAAACATACAGCCTGAACACAGCCGGCGACAGCATAGCATACCGTAATTTGTTTATAAGCACAGCGCCCATTGCTAGTGAGATAATGCTGGCGAATGTTTCCAGCGTTTCCCTTGCTGTGTATAACGATGCCAACTGGTATTTCACAAGCGCTACTTACGGACCCCGTTTCAGTTTTATCAAAACATTCATAAATACCTATCTTAATCGTGACGGAACACCATTTACCGACAAGCCGGGTTATGATACCATAACATTTATCAACGAAACTCAAAAACGCGACTGGCGTTTGCAGCAAACCATCCGCACGCCGGGCTACACGAGAGTAAACAGCAATGGTTCAACCTCTCCTGCCCCGCCTGTATTTTCCAATACCTACACAGGTTATCAGCCAATCAAATGGTGTTTAGACGGAACAACTTACGACAACGGCGCAACAAATACTAACTCTATCAGCTTAATGCGTTATGCAGAAATATTGCTGAACTATGCTGAAGCAAAAGCAGAATTAGGAACGATAACCAATCAGGATTGGACAATGACGATTGGCGCATTAAGAGCGCGTGCAGGCATCACGGGCGGATTGACTTTATTGCCGACAACAGTAGACAAATATTTGCAAACACATTATTTCCCCGACATTACCGACCCGGTTATTTTGGAAATACGTCGCGAGCGCGGAATTGAGCTGGCTTTGGAAGGATTACGTTTTGCCGATTTGACAAGATGGAAAAGAGGCGACCTTTTGCTCAATACATGGAACGGTATGTATGTACCCAAACTGAATACGCCGATGGATTTGAATGGTGATGGTGTGTCAGATGTTTATTTTTACACTGGTTCCACTCCTGCAAATCAAATTTCAGGCGTAAACTATATTAATGTTTCGGCTGACCCGCAAAAACTCGACAAAGGTACCTATGGCAACCTGAATTGGTTGGATAATATTCAAAGAACTTGGGCAGATTATATGTATCTGTACCCAATTCCGTTCAACGATTTACAGCTCAATCCAAAGCTTGAACAAAATACCGGGTGGAAATAATTGATTATGTTTTTATACAATCTTTCTCCCATTATGAGAAACTATTTCTTATGAATTCAAAAATAAAATTTATGAAAAGGAAAATATCATTTCTATTAAGCCTCCTCTTGTTTATAATATGTACGACACATGCACAAATAGCAAAGCATGTAATCATTATAACAGTGGACGGTGGTCGCCCCGATTTCTATTTAGACTCTTCATGGCATGCATACAATATGCGCGCGCTGATGATGCAAGGTGCGTATGCCAAAGGGGTAAATAGTATGTTTCCGTCTATTACTTACCCGTCGCACACAGCAATTGTTACAGGCGTTGCGCCTGCTAAGCACGGCGTTTATTACAACGGCATGTTCGAGCCAGACAGCTTGACGGGAAAAATATATTGGAATTACAGTTCCATCAAGGTTCCCACGCTTTGGTCTGTTGCGGATGAACATGGCTTGAAAACGGCGAGCCTGCTGTGGCCTGTAACCGGCGATGCGCCTGTGTTATATAATATTCCCGATATTGGTTCGCTTGGCGAAAATGTGCGTGAGCAATATTCCAAACCAGAAGGATTTGTTGATGCTGTAAAAAAGAATATATTTGATAATGCAGAAAAAATCGAATACGGAAAGAATGTAAACATCGCAAAAATTGCCGCTTATGTGATTCAAAAAGACCAGCCAAACTTAATGACGGTTCACTTCTTCGCAACCGACGGCGCCCAACATAAAATCGGCCGCGAAGGCGATTTAGTAAAGCAAGCGGTTTTGGACGCCGACAGTGGTATTGCGATTATTGAAAAAGCGTTGAAAGATGCGGGCATCTGGAATGAAACAGTTTTGATTATTACAGGTGATCACGGTTTTTGCACAGTTAAAAAAAATATTGCGCCAAATGTATGGCTTACTAATGCAGGCTTGATAACCGATAAAAATCGCGGACAATGGAAAGCTCAGTTTCTTACAGAAGGCGGATCGGCTTTTCTTTATTTGAAAGATAAAAATGATGTAGCCACTTTGAATAAAGTAAAACAATTGCTCAACAATCTTCCTGCTGAACAAAAAGCATTGTTCCGTGTGATAAGCAAAAAACAAATTGATTCCGTAGGTGCAGACCCAGATGTGCTTTTAGCATTATCCGGTTTAGATGGAACGGCTTTCAACGGCGCATTGAACGGAGAAGCGATAAAGCAGGGAAAAGGTGGCACGCATGGCTATTTCCCGGATTTTCATGCGATACAAACAGGCTTTATAGCCGTTGGTCCCGGCATAAAAAAAGGTGCAATAGTTCCTGTGATGAGCTTGAAAGATATTGCTCCGCTTGTTGCCAAATTATTAGGCTTTTCATTTCCGACTGCGGATGGGCATATTCCAATGGGTCTACTGGCAAAATAATATTTTGTTTGTGGCCAAAACTCTTTTTAGTTATCCTGTATGAAAAGTTTTTGTGATCAATGATAATTAATTGCTTTATATCCCAGTTAGTTGGGATGAATAGAAATTCTACTATTCTACAATTGTTGTGTAATTGTTCCAATTGACATTTTTTTTTGGCAGTTAATTTGGTAGCCAAAAAAAAATATTCTCGTCGGCGCGCGTGCGGACATGGAACCACAGCATAAAAGCTCTTATGTTCCGAAAAAAGCTATGGCGAAATTGCCTCCCAAATGTGTGTAAATCCGCGCTCAGCAGAAAGCTACCGCAATGCGCTTTGCGAAAAGCTGAACATTAAAACCCGCACAGGACTTGCGGATTATGCGATTAAAAAAACATGTGAAAGAGAGATTTTTTAATGATTGAGTATTTGCTATAAACTAAATTCAATAACAGGCACTACATAAGGCGGTTTTGCTTTCGGAAGTTTCAAGACCAAATCCTTTCCATTGTCTGCAACTTTGAACGGCACTTCAGAATGATCGTTTAAAAATTGTGCATAAGAAATTTTTCCGTTATACTTCGGAAGAATTAATTCGCCGCTTGTCGGATAATTCAGCAAATGCAAATACAATTTTTTTGTTGTGGGATTATAAGTCAATCGCTCATTCAAAGAATCCGGTAAATCATACTGCGCAGGCGGAAAAGTAGCGTTGTAAATCGATTGATTATTCTCGTGCATCCAGTAAGCAAGACTATCCAAAGCTCTTGTTGCACGATAATCAAACTCACCACGCGCAGTAGGCCCGACGTTCAAAATAAGATTACCGCCGTTTGCGGTTGAAGTAATCAGCAAGTCAAGTAATTCACGTTGGTTTTTCCATGTATTTTCATCGCGGTAATATCCCCAAGAGCCGGAAAATGTTTGACAGGTTTCCCAATATTTACCTTTGTAAGGAAGCAATTCTTTGGATGATACTTGTTCAGGTGTTTGAAAATCGCCGCCGTCGGAGTAGCCATCCTGATCAAGCCCTAAGCGATTGTTTACAATAATTCCAGGTTGTAATTTTCGAACCAATCTGATGAGATTAACAGCATCCCAATCTTCGGGATGCTTGCCATATTTATCATTTTTTCCCCAAGTCCAGTCGAGCCAAAGAATATCTATTTTCCCATAATTGGTTAACAGTTCCGTTATTTGATTTTTTAAATATTGCTGATACTTTTTCATATCATGACCTTTATTAAAACGCTCGTAAGCCGAATCTTTCTGCACATTGGTTAAGCCGTCCGCAGGACGTTGCGGATGCACATCGTCCATTGTATAATCGGGATGATGCCAATCTAATAAGGAATAATAAAAACCGACTTTAATTCCTTCTGCGCGAAAAGCATCCACAAACTCACGTACAAGGTCGCGGTGCGCTTTGGTGTTGGTTGCTTTGTAATCGGTATATTTTGAATCGAACAAACAAAATCCTTCGTGATGTTTTGTGGTAAGCACCGCGTATTTCATACCTGCGGCTTTGGCTTCTTTTGCCCACTTTTTCGGGTCAAATTCATCGGGATTAAAATTGTCGAAATATTTTTGATATGCCGAATCGGTCAATCTTTCATGGCTTTTAACCCATTCATGCCGCGCTGGCAGAGAATACAAACCCCAATGAATAAACATTCCGAAACGCGCGTCAGTCCACCATTTCAGGCGCTCTGCTTTTTGTTGCGGCGTTTCGTTGAATAGTTTTTTGATTTGAGAAAAAGAGATTTGTGCAGTAAAAATGAGCAACACAAGAATTGTAAAATATTTTTTCATAACAATATACTCTTTTATAGAATGTTCACAAACATAGCAAAACCAAAATTGTTTATCGAATGTATTTTCTTTTAAATCTTTTTTAAATTATTCTTCTCGCTGTGGCGTGTACGGACACTAACTACGGCGTGAAATTTCAAAGTAAAACAATGATTATTTTTTCCAAAAACGCTATTTAAACTTCATGTCTCCTTGTTTAAGGTGTTTCAATTTTTGGAATATTTATGTAGTTTTGAGACATTTAGGTAAAAGAAGAACAGCATTTCGGCTACAACTGTCAGCATTCCGGCTTCATTCTATGTATGAGCAATAGATAATTTTGTAGTCATAATATTAAAACAAAAAAATATGACGACAAATTATGCCTTTGACCCCGAAATAGAAGCCGGGCTCAATGATTTCCTGGCAAAATATCCGCCAAATACTCAACCGGAAAAAGGAGATTGGAAGACGACCAGAGAAAATGTGGACACGTTAATGAAAAATTTGCTTGGCATATTTTCAAGCCTTGAAGACGTTTCGGTTCAACAATTTACAACACATTCCTGGGATGGTGCTGCAATTCATCTTCATTGGTACACGCCTGAAAATAAAAAGTCAAAATCCGCTGTGGTATATGTTCACGGTGGTGGACGCATTGCCGGTTCCATCGATTTATACAAGCCGTTAATCGAAAACTACGTTCATCTTTCAGGCGTTTCTTTTCTTGCCGCGGGTTACAGGTTGGCACCGGAAGTAAAAGGCACGGCACAGGCAGAAGATGCTTTTGCGGGATTGCTTTGGCTGAAAGAACATTCCGAGGAATTGGGAATAGACCCCGATCGCATTGCGATAATGGGCGATAGTGGCGGTGGCGGTATTGCCGCAGGTGCAGCGATATTAGCCCGCGATCAAAACATAGCGCTTGCCCGGCAGATTTTAATTTATCCGATGCTGGACAGCAGAAATATAAATCCGGATGAACGGTTGCTTCCTTTTGTATTGGTGGACTATAATCTTAACTATACCGATTGGAAAGCGACTTTGGGCGGGAAAGCAGACAACGCTTCTATTTCCCCTGTTGCCGTCCCCGCTTACCTCACCGATTTTGAAAACCTCGCGCCGGCATACCTTGAAGTCGGTTTTCTGGATATTTTCAGGGACGAAACACTCACTTATGCTCATAAGCTGTCCAAAGCGGGCGTTCCGGTCGAATTTCATCTCCATCCGGGTACGCCGCACGCCTTTGAATTCATCGCCCCCGGTTCTTCCATAGCCCAAAGGGCAATACTTGACAGAATAAGAGCGATTCAATCCATTTAAAATCCAGCTTACACACTTCCTTTTTTCGGTGAAGTGTGTAAGTTTTACAAACTAAAAAATGATTAGTTTTGTTGACGTGAAAAAGAGTTTACCATACGCAGTCAATACGATAGGAGAATTGCACGGGCTTTTCTTTTTGCCAAAGCCCAAACATCCGTTAATTACTGTAATAAATTTATGCGGAAAATTATGTTTGGCTCACGCAAGTTCCCACAAATTGGTTTTCGATTTTTATTCTGTATGGATAAAGAAGAACCCACGCGGCAAACTGGGATATGGGCAGCAATTTTTCAATTTTGGCAATGGGTCTGTTACATTTCAGGCTCCCAAACAAGTAGTATCTGTTTACGACCACCAATTTACAGGCGGTTGGGCTCTCGCTTTTCATCCTGATTTTATTCAGAATTTCCCTCTGGCAAAAAACATCCATAAATTTGACTTTTTCTCCTATTCTGTAAATCAGGCGCTGTATGTTTCTGATGAAGAAGAAAATAAAATAGTCGCTTTAATGAAAAGCATATCCGAGGAATATGAAAACAACGACTCGTTCAGCCGGGACATCATTATTTCCCATTTAGAAACATTGCTTAATTATGCCAATCGTTTTTACAAAAGGCAGGCATTGGAAGCCAAAAAGAAAGGAAACGATTTACTTTCAAAAGTGGAAAAAGTATTGTCCAATTATTTCGATAGGAATGATGTACAGCAACAAGGTCTGCCAACGGTTCAACATCTTGCCAACAAACTGAATTTATCACCGCATTATTTAGGCGACACATTAAAATCATTGACAGGGCAAACCGCACAACAACATATACATAACAGACTGATTGAAAAAGCCAAAGAACTATTATCAACTACTGATAAATCCGTCAGTGAAATCGCATACGAATTGGGCTTCGAACATCCGCAGTCGTTCAGTAAACTATTCAAAAGAAAAACCAGTCATACTCCGTTGGCGTTTAGGCAATCGTTCATCTGATATTTAACAAGAATTAGTATGTATGATAATAAATTGATCGTTTGATTGTCTTGCTGTGGAGGTTATTCAACCGTTATGTATTTCGTATCGCATATAGTTCTGCTTACTAAAGCAATTTATACAATGCAATTAAGCAATCGGAACAGATGAAAAAAAATAAAAGCTATATGCATAAATATTTTATTCCTTCAATAATTTATCTATCAAAGTATTGAATTCATTTACATAGTTGATATAATAATCGCCGGTTGCAGGTCCTTCAAAGCCTGTATCAATCTTGCGGATTTTTCCGGTTTTATCTAAGATAATCGTTGTAGGAAACATTTTTATATCAGTTAATTGCGGCAGCGTTTTTTCTGTGCGAAGCGGATCTGCTACACTCACGCCGGTAATCAATAAAGGATACTTCACATCAAATTGTTTTTGAAATTTTTCAATACTTTTTTTGGAACGGTTAAAGTCGGTTGTCAATTCATAGCAAAGGCCGATGATCTCTACGCCGCGCTCTTTATTTTTCTTATAATAATTGCTCAAGAAAGCAGTTTCATCCATACAATTCGGGCACCATGAACCCATGATGTCGAGTATCACTACCTTATTCTTGAAACGATTATCATTGATGGAAATTTCTTCTTCGTTCAGATCTTTAAACTTAAAATTCAAATGCCCGTCTGCGCTATCTTTTACATACATCGCTGCGCTATTCGGCAAGGTTGGACTATCTTTTTTTTCACCAATAAAATCTTCTTTTGATATAGCGCCGCTATATGATGTACCGGAAATATTGTTACCGGAAATTTTGGCTTCGTATAACAAAGAATGAATACCGTCAAAGCCTGAAAGCCAGACAGAATCAGCGCTTAAGATACCTTCCAAATATCTGTCATCGCCGGTTGGCGTAAGAATAGAACCTTGTATTTTATTTCCTTTTTGAATAAAATTTCCAATAGCAGGCTCATTGCTTTTCGTAAATGTAATGGCAAATTTACCTGACAAGTTTCTTGAGGCATTCCCATATTTTGTTGGAAAACGAGCTGCATTTTTTGTGGTTGCCGTAAAAGGCAATACAATATTTTTTCCGATGCTTGCGCGAATCCATGAACCGTTAAGGCTATCCGGAGAAATAATTTTTGCACGGAAACCGGATTCAAATACAGGCATATTGATGATGACAGAATCATCATTGAACGAAACATCAGAAATTTTTATTGACTCGGATGCATTGTCCAGATAGAATACGGTTTTATTTTTTTCTGTTGCCGTATGCAGGTTAAAAAAGATTTGCTTTCCGTCCGGACGAATAATTGCTGCCCGCCAGGAAGTGTTCTTTAATGCGTGTTGCGCGAAGGAACTAACTGACAGCGAAACTATGATAAGGGACAAATATATTTTCTTCATGTGTGTATAATTTTTACGGACGATACTTTATAAACATATTTTCAAGTATAAAGTATAATCACTTTGTCTATTTGTTTTATAGACAAAAATAATTTAATAAAATTATATTCTTAACTGTATTTAATATTGTCCGAATACATAAACAATTATCTTACAAAAAAATTACGCATGAAAGGCTTTTTCAGTAAAAGAAAAAATATTGTCTTGTTTATTTTATTGGGGCTTTGCATTATTATCAATCTCGTTTCGCGCAGCGCATATTTTGTAGAAGCGTATTATACTTCAGGCATTTACATTACAATCAGTAAAGCGCTGAGAGAAGCATTTGGCAGATTGCCATTTAGCCTTGGCGATATTTTATATGCAGTTCTTATTGTTTTTTTATTATTCAGGATTATTCGTTTTTTCCGTAAATTATTCAAGCGAAAAACCGATAAAAAATATTTATCGAAGTGTTTTTATACAATTGCATTTCTGATATTATTTGTTTATTTTTTGTTCAATATGCTTTGGGGAATTAATTATAACCGTTTGGGAATTGCTCATCAACTAAAACTTACAATTTCAAAAAGATATTCTACAAAGGAACTTGATTCCCTTGCAAAAGATTTAATTGTAAAAGCCAATGCCAACAGGCTTTTATTGGGCCGTAAAATATTTTTTCCCAATAATAAAACGTTGTATAACGAAGCAGTACAATCCTATAGAAATGCGGAAAATATATATCCCTTCTTGCAATATCAAACGCCAAGTATTAAATCATCTATATTCAACTTGCCGGTAACCTATCTTGGTACATCTGGCTATTACAATCCTTTTACCGGAGAAGCGCAGGTAAATACAATGCTGCCAAAGTTTACGTTGCCTTATGTTGTGTGCCACGAAATGGCGCACCAGCTGGGCTATGCGGCGGAAGATGAAGCAAATTTTGCCGGTTATTTATCGGCCTCCAGCTCTTTTGATCCTTTGTTTAAATATTCGGTGTATTTGGATTTGTATCTCTTTGCCAATCGTGAATTATTCTTTAGAGATTCTTCTGCTGCTAAGAAAAATTATGCGATGCTGGATACTTTGGTAAAAATCGATTTGCATGAATACAAATCCTTCGGAATGAAATATGAAAATCCTATAGAAAAAATTACTTCAAAATTGTATAGTCAATATTTAAAAGCAAATCAACAGCCACAGGGAATAGAAACCTACAGCAATGTTACAGCATGGCTGATTGCTTATAAAAATAAATACGAAAAACTGTAGCAATTACACGTTATGCAGCCATGACATTAATTGTGCTTTGGTCGCTTCATAATTAAAATGCAGCGCTATTTCAAGTCCCTTTTCAATATGCGTGGTACGCATTCTTTCAGATTTGTACATAGCCATCATGCTTTGTGCAATATTATCCGATGTTGTACCCAAAAGATAATACGGCGCATCTTTTGCAATTTCGTGCAAAGACGGAGACTCTAATGTTATCACAGGAGTGCCGCACTGTATGGCTTCTACAATATACAGCAAATCACTATCGAAGCCTGTAAGCATTAGAAATGCATAAGCCGCGCCAAGTAATAAATGAAAATCTTCCCGTTGCATTTCACCTATAAACAGCACGTCGTCTCTAAAATAGTAAGTAGAAAATAATGTTTTAAATTTTTCGCTCTGTACTATTTTATTGTTAATCATTATAACGAGTTTCATGGAAGAATTTTGCCATTTCTTGAAATAAGAAAATGCTTTTAAGTAACTGACAACTTCATCGATTGTTTTTTCTCCGGCTTTTAATAAATAATATTCACAGCCGGATGCGTATTTCTTTTTAGCTTCTTGTTTTTCCTCCCATGTCAGCATTCTGAAAATCGAGCGTGGAGCCGGTGGCAATGTGCGTATATGGCAGGCAATGTGTTCGCTCAATATATTTGACAAAATATCCACAGCCGCAGAGGAATACGTGAAGCACATACTGGCATGTGAAACGTTTTTTGCAATTTTTTTGAAACTTACCTGTTGCCAATGTGAAACATGTTTGGGCTGAACAAAATATTCAGTACCAAACAACAGCATTATTTGTGGCTGTCTTATCAGCTTATACGACCCGATCATTCCATTTAAGTAAATTGCTTTTTCGATTTGAAGCCGTTTAAGTATTTTCGGGATTGTCAAAGAATACCAAATTTTTAATTGCAACTCATTTCCATCAGGCGCATTAATCACATATAATACATCGCTCGTTTCATTTACAGGGTCAAATTTTTCTTCTTCTATCAATTCAATAATTGGAATGCCTTTATAAAAAAAATCATCGGCAATCATATTATATATATATGTTGCGTAAGAATATTCACTTAAAGATTCTTTTTGCTTAACTATAAGCCATTTCATAAAAGCAAAGTTAATTTCGATTGATATAAATTTTTTTTTAATATTCTGTAGAGAATGTCGATTACATTTGCACAATATTACTACAAACGCAAATCTTTGGCAAAGTATGTATAAATTTTTTCTCTTATTGAATTTTGTTGTTATTACTAGTAAAATAAATGCCCAGAATACAAGGCCTGCAGCGCCGCTGGATGCTGCAAAATATATAGAAGTAAGCGACGATAATCATGATTTTGGAAATTTTGTTTTTGGCACGCCGCTCAGCTATTCCGTGAAGATGAAAAACATAAGCAAAGACACACTGTTTCTTACTAATATTATTGTAAGTTGCGGTTGTACTACACCGCATTACAAAAAAGGCGCTTATGCTCCCGGATCTGATATAGATTTAACCATTGCGTATAATGGCCGCAACGATGGTCTTTTGAAAAAAACCTTGAGTGTGCTTTTGGAGGATAATAAAGACGGGCAGATCGTTAAAATATTACGTTTTCAGGGAACCGGAATCGTACAAAATAAAGTTAGCAATTAAACTTTTTCAATCAATAAAAATCGAACCAAACAATTAAACCTTACACAATGAAAAAACTGATTTTCGCATTCATTTTTTTAATAGTGGGAACTATTGCAACTACAGCGCAAGACAATAACCCCGTGCCTGGTGCAAAATTTAAAGAAGTTTCACATGCATTCGGCAATATTCCGCAAGGCGTGCCCGCAACTACGGTTTTTACTTATAAAAATATAGGCAATACGCCTTTGGTAATAGAAACTGCTACGGCTTCATGCGGTTGCACTACACCGGAATATCCCAAAACTCCGGTTCTTGCAGGAAAAACAGGAGAAATAAAAGTAACTTACAATGCAGTTGCAACAGGCAATTTCACAAAAATGGTAACTGTAAAATTTGCAAATAATCAAAAGCCGGTTTTATTAAAAATTGAAGGGAATGTAGTAGAGAAAAAAACTACGGCATCTAATTAAAACACTTTCTTCATAAAATTAAATAGGCGATCACATACTGCGCGATCGCCTATTTAATTATTTTTTATTCTTGCAAAACAGAAATATTCATAGAAATATTTTCCTGCCGGAAAATAAATTGATATATTTAACGTTTAGACGATTAAAGAATTATTATGTTTTTAATTATGTTTTGTGAAAATAATTATATATAATATTTTTATATTTTCGTCCTTATAAACAATTACTTAATCAAACAAAAATTAGATGCAATATGCCATAAGAATGTTGCAAATACAAAGCAATAATTATTTTAGGCAGATTCCATCTTATTATTAAAACCAATTAAAAATTAACAGATGAAAAAGTATATTGCAGAATTTATCGGCACATTCTGGCTTGTGCTTGGAGGTTGCGGCACAGCAGTTTTTGCTGCCACTTTCCCTGAAACCGGTGTAGGCTTTTTAGGAGTTGCTTTAGCGTTCGGATTAACGGTGCTTACAGGCGCTTATGCATTAGGGCATATTTCCGGAGGGCATTTCAATCCGGCGGTAAGTGTAGGGCTTTGGGTCGGCGGCAGATTCAGCGGAAAAGATTTAATTCCTTATATCATTGCACAAGTGCTTGGCGGCATTGCTGCAGCTGGCATATTAGATTATGTATTATCGGGGCAAGCTACGTTTGCCGGATTGGGTGGTTTTGCAAGCAACGGATACGGATCTCATTCGCCCGGGGGCTATTCATTAGGAGCCTGTGCGGTAACCGAAATAGTACTTACTGCTGTGTTCTTAATTGTCATCATGGGATCAACGCACAAAAATGCCAATAGCAAATTTGCAGGAATAGCGATTGGCTTGGCGCTTACGCTGATTCATTTGATAAGCATTCCTATAACCAATACTTCGGTAAATCCTGCCAGAAGCCTTGCTGTTGCTGTATTTCAGGGCGATTGGGCTTTAGGGCAAGTTTGGTTGTTTTGGGTAGCGCCTATTATCGGCGGAGCAATTGGCGGTATTATCTATAAGGTATTGGCGCCGAATAACGATTAATCTTATTTTATAATATTTTCTTAAGCCGTAATCATTTAAACGCGATTACGGCTTTTTAATTGAAATAGTTTAAATTGCAATTATATTAAAGAATATGTTTTCAAAGTTTCTAACAAGTTTGGGTACGTATCTGTTGATGTTGAAATCAATGTTTACTAAACCTGAAAATTTTAAAATGTATTGGAAAGAATTAATGAGCCAGTGTTATGAAATTGGATATGGTTCTTTACCAATTGTTTTAATCATCTCCATATTTCTCGGCGCAGTTACTACAATCCAGACGGCATATCAGTTGGTAAGTCCACTGGTACCGCAATCTACTATTGCACAAATTGTGCGGGAAAGTATGTTGCTGGAATTATCGCCAACAGTTTTAAGTATTGTACTGGCCGGCGTTGTAGGAAGCAAGATTGCTTCCGAGCTGGGCAATATGCGCGTATCCGAACAGATAGATGCATTGGAAATCATGGGTATAAATTCTACGGCTTATCTTGTATTTCCAAAAATTGCAGCTTCAATCGTAGTGATTCCTTGTTTGGTTATAATATCCGCCGTAGTTGGTATTTGGGGAGGAAGAGTTGCCGGCAGTCTTTCAGGAATTATATCTCCCAATATATTTGATCAGGGAGCGCGGCAGAATTTCAGTTCTTTCAGCGTTACATTTGCGCTCATTAAGTCTTATACTTTCGCGTTTTTAATCAGCAGTATTTCTGCATATTTCGGCTATTTTGTAAAAGGCGGTTCTTTGGAAATCGGGCGCGCAAGCACAAAATCTGTAGTGGTAAGTTGCATTACCATTTTACTGGCAGATTACCTGTTGGCTGCTTTGCTTTTGTAATGAAACAGAAAAAGTAAGTTTAATAAAAAGCTATTAAGATCCGTTGTATAGTTGCAGCGGATTTTTCATTTATCCTGAAATTAAAAGTAAAAAGTATGACATTGGTAGAAATACTTTTGATAATTGCGCTGCTATTATTAATTATAAATATTTTGATAACGGTTTTCAAAAAACCGGTTATTAATACAAATGAAATAAAATCTGAAATTGCCAAAGCAGCATTGGATATTTCAAAAATAGATCCTTTGGTCAGAGCGGAATTTTCGAACAACAGATACGAAATTCAAAATAGTTTAAAAGATTCACGGCAGGAATTAAGTGTTTCTCTGAAGAATTTTTCCGATCTGCTTACGCAAAGAATTACAGAGTTGGTAACTACTTTAAAAGATAACAGGCAGGAAGTAACAACCGGCTTAAAATCTTTCGAAGAAAAATTTACGGCCAATGTAAAAGACTTTAATGAATTGCAAAGGCAGAAATTTTATGACCTGGCAAATAAGCAAGATCAAATTAAAAACGATACGGAAGCCAAGCTTGAAAAAATCCGCGAAACCGTGGAGAATAAATTAAAATCTCTTCAGGAAGATAACAGCAAAAAGCTCGAAGAAATGAGAGCTACAGTTGATGAAAAATTAAATGCCACACTGGAGAAAAGATTTAATGATTCTTTCAAACTCATTAGCGAAAGGCTTGAATCAGTTCATAAAGGATTAGGCGAAATGCAGGTGCTTGCAAGCAGCGTAGGAGATATTAAAAAAGTAATGGCAAACGTGAAATCGAGAGGTATATTAGGCGAATACCAGCTCGCCAATATATTGGAAGATTTACTTACAAATGAACAATATGAAAAAAATGTAAAAACAAAGGCCGGAAGCGGCGCCATTGTTGAATTTGCGATAAAATTGCCGAATAATAATAACCTTGAAAAAACGCTTTGGCTGCCAATCGATTCCAAATTCCCGAAAGAAGATTATGAAGCTCTTGTGGATGCATATGATGAAGGCAATCCTGAAAAAATAGAAGAATTGAAAAAAAGTTTTAAAGCAGCAATAATCAAAAATGCAAAAGACATAAAAGAAAAATATATTGATCCGCCGAATACAACAGAATATGGCATCATGTTTTTACCTTTTGAAAGTTTATATGCGGAAGTCTTAAGAACGGCAGGGCTATTCGAGCAAATACAAAGAGATTATAAAATTACCATCACCGGTCCGACTACTTTGAGTGCATTGCTGAGCAGTCTGCAAATGGGATTCAGAACACTTGCAATAGAAAAACGCAGCAGTGAAGTATGGGATTTATTGGGAGCAGTAAAAACAGAATTCGGAAAATTTGGAACCGTATTGGAAAAAACAAAAAAGAAATTGCAGGAAGCAACCAATACAATTGATCAGGCAGGAATGCGAAGCCGGGCAATAGAAAGACAGTTACGAAAAGTGCAGGAATTACCGGCTCCGGAAACACAACAGCAAATAGAAAATGAAATAAACGATAATAAAATAGATATCGAAGACAGCATCGAAAACATTCTCTTTAATGATGATAAAGATGAATAATCCTGTTTTATTAATCAGCATTAACTTTGAAGATAATGTTTTTATACATTCATGATAATTTTTAAAAAGCATTAAATATATTTCTCATTGGAAACCTTAGATATTTTAACTATTGGCGCAGGCCCGATCGGGCTTGCATGCGGCATAGAAGCAAAGAATAATGGGCTTAATTATTTGATCGTGGAGAAAGGCGCCCTTATCAATAGCCTGTACCATTATCCATTATTCATGACGTTTTTTTCAACAGCCGACAGATTGGAAATCGGCAACATCCCTTTCATGTGCCTTGCTCCTAAACCCGGACGACAAGAGGCTTTGGAGTATTACAGAAGCGTTGCAAGAAATAAAGAATTGAATGTGCATCTTTATGAAAGAGTTGAAGAAGTAAGCAAACAATCGGACAATATTTTTTTGGTAAAGACTTCCAAACAAAATTATCTTGCAAGGAATGTAATTGTGGCAACAGGATTTTATGATATTCCTGTTTACATGAATACGCCGGGAGAAGAATTATCTAAAGTTCGTCATTATTACAAAGAAGCGCATGAGTATGTAATGCAAAAAGTTTTGGTAATAGGCGCCAACAATTCTGCCGTAGATGCCGCACTGGAAATATGGAGAAAAGGCGGAGATGTAACCATGCTTATACGCGACGATAAAATCGGTGAACGTGTAAAATACTGGGTAAAACCGGACATCGAAAACAGGATAAAAGAAGGAAGCATTAAAGCGTATTTCAAATCGAAATTGATTGAAATAAAACTTCATTCTGTTATTATTGAAAATGAAGACCGGAAATTGATCGAGCTTGAAAATGATTTTGTACTTGCCATGACAGGTTATCATCCGGATTTTGGAATGCTGAGAAAATTCGGGATTGAATTAGACGAAACAAATGGTTTCACACCCATGCATAAATGGGAAACGATGGAAACGAACGTAGAAGGGCTTTTTCTCGCCGGCGTTGTTTGCGGCGGACTCAATACGCATAAGTGGTTTATCGAAAATTCCAGAGTTCATGCTACGCAAATTCTTTCCTGTATTATGAAAAGAAGATGATGAAATTTTACAACAAATGAATAAAAAAATCTTGTCCGTAATTGAACAAGATTTTTTTATTTGGCAGACTTTACATTAATAAAATTTAGGCAATGGGTTCAGCACTGTGTTTTGCCTTTGATGCCAGTAAGGATAAATAGGTGTAAGTGCGCTCACATCATCCAGTTTTTTTATTTGCTCAGTCGTGAGTTGCCAGCCTGTTGCGCCGATGTTTTGCTTCAGTTGTTCTGCATTTCTCGCACCGATAATTACGTTAGAGACAGTCGGTCGTTGCAACAGCCAATTAATTGCGACTTGCGGAATACTTTTGTCAATTTCATTTCCAATTTCTTCCAAAACATCCACGATATTGTACAATCTTTCAAAGTCTGTTGCAGGCCCGTGCGCGCCGCCTTTACTTATTCTGTTATCTTCCGGAACAGGATTGTTTCTTTTGAATCTTCCGCCCAGTCTTCCGGATGCCAGCGGGCTCCACACTATTGTTCCTACATGCTGATCAATTCCTGCGGGCATCAGTTCCCATTCAAATTCCCTCTCGAGCACGTTGTAATATGCCTGGTGGGCAATATAGCGCGCCCAGCCATATCGTTCAGAAACCGTCAGCGATTTCATTAAAGCCCAGCCCGAAAAATTGGAACATGCAATATATCGTACTTTACCGGAACTGATTAAATCATCCAGTGAACGTAATGTTTCTTCAACAGGCGTACGACCATCGAAGCCGTGCATGTGATAAATATCTATATGATCTGTCTGGAGTCGGCGCAAACTGTCTTCGCATTGTTTTATTAAATGAAAACGGGAAGACCCAAAATCATTTGCCCCTTTACCCATCGGGAAAGTTGCTTTGGTAGAAATAATTAATTGCTCGCGAATGCCTTTGATAGCTTTACCCAAAATTTCTTCCGACAAGCCGTTTGAATAAACATTCGCCGTATCGAAAAAATTAATTCCCGCATCCAAACACAGTTTAATCAATTCATTTGCATCTTCCTGCTGGGTATTTCCCCAAGCTTTGAAAAATTCATTTCCCCCACCGAAAGTCGCCGTTCCGAAACTTAATACCGGTACTTGCAATCCTGATGCACCTAATTGTCTATATTCCATGATGAATTATTTTATTTAAAAATTATTACACAAACCTAAACATGAATTTTAAAGAAATCTTGAAGATGATTTTATACACATAATTTATTGCCTCTTAAAAGCGTTTATAATATCAGTTAATTTATTTTGAAGATATTTGTTGTTTATGAATTTAAAATACGAATGAAGTATATAAAAAGAATTTTACTGATTGGTTGTACAATATTGTCGGATATTCACGGATACGGGCAAGAAGGAAATTTAAACAGAATAAGCCACGATATGAATGCCTTTTATTTCGGGATAAGCGTAGGCTACAATAGTTCTACTTTATTGACAACACGCAACGAAGCATTTCTTCAGCAGGCGAGTATAAACAGAATAGAACCGCACAGTAGCCAGGGAATTGAAATGGGCTTCAGTGCAACGGCAAGATTGTCCAACAGATTGGATCTTCGCTTTGCACCCAAACTCGTATTGGGCGGCCAAAAATATTTGAGTTATTATTTTACGGATGCTTATCTGCAAGCGAACCCGGGAAAAGAAGCTGTCGAAAATATAAAACTGCCAACCAATATTTTAAGCTTTCCGCTTGATTTGAAATTAAAATCGGATCGGATACACAACTTTCGTGTTTATATGTTTGGAGGCATGAGATATGATAAAAATTTATCGGCAAATTCTGCCGAATACCGCCAGGCCAAGCAATTGGGGGAAAATCCGCCGCCGCAATTCCGCTCGGGCGACTTTGCTTACGAAGGCGGATTGGGATTCAATTTTTATATGCCGTTCAGTGTTATTTCCCCGGAAATAAAATTCAGCAGAACACTCGGCAACAGTCATATTCGCGATGCTGATAATCCCTATTCTGCGCCTTTGGATATTATGCGCACTCAATCCATCGTGTTCACCATAAATATTGAACAGTAAATTTATCGTCACATTCCGAAAACGCCTTTGTTCACTGCCAGCAACATTTCGTTTTTGTATTTATCCTGAATAAGAAAAGAAACATTATGCCTGCTGCCGCCGTAACTGATCATGCGAACAGGAATGTCTTTTATGCTTTTAAATATTTTATTAAGCATATCTTTTTCTTCAGCGATCAAATTGCCCACAATAGAAACAATGGTCTGGTCTTTATCCACCTCAACGGTTCCGAATGGTTCCAGTTCTTTAATAATGTTTTTAAGATGATTGGTATCGTCAATCGTTAAAGAGACAGCGACTTCCGAAGTCGTGATCATATCAATCGGCGTGCGGTATTTTTCGAATACTTCAAATACTTTTCTTAAAAAACCGTATGCCAGCAACATGCGGCTGCTCTTGATTTTGATGGCCACAATTCCGTCTTTTGCAGCAACGGCTTTAGCGCCTGTTGTTTCCACATTATCCTGAATGGTTGTGCCTTTTGCTTCGGGCTGCATTGTATTCAGCAATTTCACCGGAACGTGCGATTGCTGTGCCGGCCAGATACAAGTAGGATGCAAAATTTTTGCACCGAAATATGCTAATTCCGCCGCTTCGTCAAAGCTCAATATTTCAATGGGTTTGGTCTTTTTTACTATGCGCGGGTCGTTATTATGCATACCGTCAATATCCGTCCAAATCTCACACACGCTCGCATTTGCCGCTGCTGCAATCAACGAAGCGGTGTAATCGCTTCCGCCGCGTTTGAGGTTGTCTACTTCGCCGCGTTTATTTTTACAAATGTAACCTTGCGTTACGAATATCTTTTTATTCGAATTCTTTTTTAATAACGTGGCGAGGCTTGATTTTATTGACTTCAGATCAGGCTCGTCATTCCCATCGATACGCATGAATTCAAGTGCGGGCAACAACAAATGATCTACATTAATTTCTTCCAGATATATAGAAAATAATTTCGTGCTCATCAGTTCGCCCTGCGCCAAAATATCTTTATTCAGCGCATCACTGAAAGAGATGCGTAAAATAATATTGAGGAATTCAAAATGTTCTGCAATTATTTTTACGGCTTTCGATTTTAATTCATCCTTTTTTAAGAGTTCGCCGATAAAAGATGTATAATGATTTTCCAGATCATCGATCAGTTTTTTCGCCTTCTTTTTATCTCCTTCGGCTAATGCATCGCTGATGTTTACCAATGTATTAGTAGTTCCACTCAACGCACTTAAAACAACTATTTTCGATTCCTCATCTTTAGTTATCAACTCTGCAACCTGATGCATTCTTTCCGGCTTACCAACACTTGTGCCGCCGAATTTCATTATTTTCATTGACTGATATATTATTGAATTTGAAAGTTATTATTAAAAAAATTGATTGCAAATATAGCCGTAGTTTAAATTGGTATTTAAATTTTTCTGTTTAATTCAAAAATTAAAGCTTATTCGGACTACTACATTATTACAGTAAAATTTCTTTTTACTATTCCATTATACGCGCCATCCCAAAGTTCAATACGTTTTTCCAAAGATTCAATTACTGCCTGCCCGGCTTCTTCCCAAAAATCATCTTTCGTTCCACATAGATTGGTTGTCATTTGCAATGCAAGATGGCTATGATGATCGCCATCAACTTCTATATGCCTTTCGAGATAATATTTGAAAATAGAAATGCTGTCCGGAAATTTTGCATGAATATCTTTTATCAAAGAAACAAACATGCCAGGAATTAAATCTTCCCTTCCAAAAGTAAAAACAGCAGATTGCAGATAATCTTTTCCGGAATTAATAATCCTGAATGTTGCATCCACAAAACTGCGGGCTTCATGCGGTACATTCGCCTGTGTATAAGCCGAATTAAAATTGCCCGTATTTTTTAGTGTTTCCGTAAAATGTACGATTTGGGAAGTATCTGCTCCGCACTGTTCCATAGCTTCAAGATAAAGTTCAAAGTGGCTTTTTCTTGCGCTGTTGCTGTCTATATCAGATTCTTCGCCTGCAACAATTTCATTGATGAGGTATCTTGTATCTGCCAAGCCTTTCGGAAACCAAGGCACAGAAACACAGGTAAGATTGATTTGCAGTATTTTTAGTAAAGACATGAAATCCCAAACTGCAAACACATGGTATTGCATAAAAATTCTTACATCTTCAAGGTCTTTAATAGCGCTGTAAACTTTATGGTTAATAATTTTTTCTCTCAAAGGAAGGATAGCCTTTTTCAATTGATCTGCCGGATAGTTCATTTATTATTCGTTGTGTTTTTAAATTGCCGGCAAAGTTACAATTGAATTTTTTGGCGATAAATAAATTTGTGCAACAGAAGTTTTGAAAAGTTGATTATTTTTAACTGCAATCTTGTTTAAATTTTTTTAAAAAAGGTAATACTTATTTATGATAAAAAATACAAGACTATTTAAAAAAAATTGATAAATAATTCTTGAAAAAGATAAAAACATTCCGATGAAAAAAATAATATTTCTCTTTATAATTTTTGCCGCAGTGTATGCCGGCTGTAAAAGTAATCAAAAAGTAAAAACTGATATTTTGGCTGCAGACATCGATTCTACGGTTCGTCCGCAAGACGATTTTTTTGATTACGCCAACGGCGCATGGCTGAAGAAAAATGAAATTCCCGGCGATGAAACTATTTGGGGGATCGGCAATTTAGCGGATAGCGAATTGTATGAACGAAAAAGAACTATCAACGAAAATGCAGTTAAAAATCCGCAGAGCGATATTGCAAAAAAAATTGCTGCCTTCTGGAAGACAGGAATGGATACTGCATCGCTTGAAACCCAGACTACATCAATATTACAGCCGCAACTCGATTTGATCGACTCAATAAAAGATGTAAAAACTTTATTAAGCGCTTCTGCCGCTTTGGATAAAATAGGTGTAGGCAATTTATTCGGTTCTTACGTTGGGCAGGATGATAAAAACAGCGATGCCGAAGCATTCGGCCTTTATCAGGGCGGACTTGGTTTGCCCAACCGCGATTATTATTTCAATACCGATGCGCGTACTACAAAAATCCGCAACGCGTACATTCCGCATATTCAAAAAATATTAACAATTGGAGGAGAAGATTCAGTTGCTGCAAAAAATAATGCACAACAGATTTTTGATTTGGAAAAACAACTTGCCGCTTCGAGTAGAAAACTTGCGGATTTGCGCGATCCGTATAAGAATTACAATAAATTTTCCGTGAATGATTTTTCAAAAAAAACGCCGCAGATTGATTGGAATACGTGGTTGCAAATTACCGGTATCAATCATCTCGATTCATTAATTGTAGGTCAGCCGGAATTTTTTACTTCTCTCAATAAAGAATTAGCCTCAATATCTCTGAATGTTTGGAAAGAATATTTGAAATACCATTTATTCAGCAGCTTGGGCACTTTTGTAAATACAAAATTTGATAAAGAAAATTTTGATTTCAGCGGAAAAATCATCAATGGTTTGACAAGCCAAAAGCCACGATGGAAGCGTGTTTTGGATTGGGAAGAAGGCTCTGTTGGCGAAGCGCTCGGACAGCTTTTTGTGAAAGAATATTTTAATGAAACGGCAAAGAAACGCTATTCCGATATGGTGGAAAATATTCGTGCAGCGCTCAAAGAAAGAATCGAAAAGCTCGACTGGATGAGCGATTCCACCAAACAAAAAGCTTTGTACAAATTAAGCAAAATGAAAAAGAAAGTAGGCTATCCCGACAAATGGAAAGATTTTTCTGCGATGGATATTAAAGAACAGCCTTTCGTAAAAAACATTATTGCAGCAAACATCTGGTGGCACAATTATGATATCAACAAACTCGGCAAACCTGTTGACCGCGACGAATGGAACATGACGCCGCAAACATATAATGCGTATTACAACTCTTCCAACAACGAGATTGTTTTGCCTGCAGGCATATTTACAGTTCCCGGATTCCGTGATGAAGAATTAGACGATGCTTTGGTATTCGGCTACGCAGGCGCCTCCACCATCGGACATGAAATGACGCATGGCTTCGACGACCAAGGCAGGCAATATGATGCCGCAGGCAACCTTAAAAGCTGGTGGACAAAAGAAGATGAAGCCCAATTCAACAAGCGTGCTGATTTCATCATCAGGCAATTCAACGGCTTTAATCCTGTGGATACACTACACATCAACGGCGCTGCTACAACCGGCGAAAATATTGCAGACCTCGGTGGCGTGCTGTTGGGCTGGGATGCTTTCACAAAAACACAAACTTATAAAGACAATAAAACCATTGCAGGGTTAACGCCTGCACAACGTTACTTTTTAGGATATGCATTGGGTTGGCTCTATAAAGAAAGGCCTGAAGTACTTGCACGACAATTAATGACAGATGTACACTCGCCAGCAAAATATCGCGTTATAGGGCCGTTTGAAAATGTAGATGCATTCTATCAAACTTACAATATAAAACCCGGCGATAAAATGTATATTGCGGATAGCGCAAGAGTAAGAATCTGGTAAATCATTTGACGATGAAAAATGAAAAATTGATATTTTTTGTTTCAATAATTGTCAATTGTCAATTATTAATGTTTAATAAAAAAAATGCATTCATTCGAAGAATTATTAAAATTATACACATCAAAATTTGATGTGCCGCATTTTCCCGACCAACCTGAAAATTTATACGAGCCTGCGGAATATTTTTTAAGCTTAGGAGGAAAAAGAATCCGTCCGGTATTTTGTTTGATGGGCAACGAATTGTTTGGAGAGATTGAAGCAGATACTTGGAAATTAGCGGATGCCATCGAACTGTTCCATAATTTCACATTGATGCACGACGATATTATGGACGATGCATCTTTGCGGCGCGGCAAGCAAACAGTATATGCGCGGAATGGCGCCAATACGGCTATTCTGAGCGGCGATGTAATGCTGATATGCGCTTATGAGTGTTTGAATGGAATAAATCCTGAACTGTTGCAGCCTGTTTTGGGATTGTTCAACAAAACGGCGCGTGAAGTATGCGAAGGGCAACAGCTTGATATGGATTTTGAAAACGCGAAATATGTATCGCTTGAAGAATATATCAAAATGATTAAGCTGAAAACATCTGTTTTATTAGCGGCAAGTCTGGAACTGGGCGCGCTTGTAGGCGGCGCAACTAAAAATAATTGCAACCATGTATATGGCTTCGGAAGAAATTTAGGAATTGCTTTTCAGATACAAGATGATTATCTCGATTGCTTCGGCGACCCTGAAAAGTTTGGCAAAATAGTAGGCGGCGATATTCGCAGAAACAAAAAAACATTCTTACTGATTAAAGCGCTGGAAACAGCGAAAGGCGCACAAAAAGCTGAACTGGAACGGCTTTTAGGAAATAATGAAGAAGATAAAGTAGAAAAAATTTTATCACTTTACAAAGAGCTTAACGTAGATAAATGGGCGAAAGAATTGGAACAGCAATATGCCGATCGCGCATTTAAACATTTAGATGATATTGTAGTTGTAAGCGCACGCAAAAAATATTTGAAAGAGTTCGCGGAATATTTGTTGCAAAGGGAATCTTGAGATCTGTGATTTAGGATTTTGATGTCTGATTTTTAGGAAAATAAGAGGGATTGATACAAGTGCGTCTTTCACTCGTAAGTAGGAATTTACCAATAGAGTATTACTTTTTTGTATAGTAATACTTTTGTAATTTTGAAATACAAAAATAAGATATGGATACTTCATCTTTAACAGTTAAGGGCCAATTATTAATTCCTAAACGTATTAGAAATAAATATGGAATGGTAACAGGCTCGAAAATCGTTTTTGAAGAAACTGAAGATGGCGTTATCATTCGTCCAATGAATGACCGTTATTTCGAATCTTTTAAAGGTGTATTAAAATCTACGGGAAAACTGAAAGAAGAAATACGACAAATGAAGAACGAGGAAAAACGTCTTGAAGAAAAGAAAATACGCTCGTTATCTAAAACGAAAAAGTAAAAAAGCTGATGGCTAATTATGTACTGGACAGTTATGCTTTGTTGTCTTTCTTTCGGAATGAAGAAGGCGCCGATAAAGTGCAACAGCTGCTGAAAGATGCCACGGCAAATAAACACACCTTGTATATAAGCTGCATTAATGCGGGCGAAGTCTATTACATGACTGTGCGAAAAGACAGTAAAGACAAAGCGGAATTTGTATGGAAAGCCATGCAACAATTTCCGATAAAGATTATAGATATTGAAATGGAGTTTGTTGCGAACGCTGCAAAATTAAAAGCCCATTACAGCATTTCTTATGCAGATGCGTTTGCGGCTGCACTTACCATTAAAACGAAGGCAACTTTAGTTACCGGCGATGATGAGTTTCTTTCATTATCAAAAGAACCGGGATTTAAAGTAAAGTTTTTGTAATTGTCCGGAGTTTGATGAAAGTATGAGTACATAATAATCATTTAGAAAATTATGCTAACCGAAATTAAAAAATGCCGTTCTTCATTTGCAATTCATACTGAAGAATTCAATAAATATTCGATACATCATATTGCTTCATAAACAATAAAACTGCTTATGCCCAATTCATTATTCCGGAAAAAATCCATCGAAATTATTCAGCGCGATTATGAGAAAGGCTTGGAAGATGGTCATGCAATGGGCTTGAAAAAAGTCTTAGGCGTGCGTGATCTCACTTTCATGGGTATTGCTGCGGTTATTGGCGCAGGTATTTTCTCAACTATTGGAACGGCTGCGTTTCAGGGCGGACCCGGCGTTATTTTTCTATTTATAATTACGGCTGTTACTTGCGGATTCACGGCTTTGTGTTATGCAGAGTTTGCATCGCGTGTGCCGGTAAGCGGAAGCGCTTATACTTATTCATACGTTACATTTGGCGAGCTGATCGCGTGGATTATAGGTTGGGCGCTGATTCTGGAATATGCCATTGGAAATATTGTTGTAGCAATTTCGTGGAGCGCATACTTCAATCATTTGCTGGAAGGCTTTGGCATTCATCTGCCGGATTGGCTAACCATCGGTTATCAAACTGCGAAAATCAAATACGACGCGGCTTTGCAGGCGCATCAATCTATCAACGATTTAATTTATACGCATGCGCCAATGATTGCAGGTATTAAATTCATTATAAATTTACCGGCTTTTGTTATTGTAATATTAATTACGATACTTGCATACATCGGTATTTCGGAAAGTAAGAAAAGCGCAAATTTTATGGTAGGCTTAAAATTGATTGTACTTGCATTTGTTGTAGTACTTGGTTTTTATCTGATATTTTCCAATCATACAACAACTAATTGGATTCCTTTTTTACCGAATGGAATGAATGGCGTATTAAAAGGTGTGTCGTCTGTGTTCTTTGCCTACATTGGTTTTGACGCGATTTCAACAACGGCGGAAGAATGTTCCAATCCCCGAAGAGATATGCCGCGCGGCATGTTATATTCTTTAATGATATGCACAGTGATTTATATTTTGGTTGCGTTGGTAATTACCGGGCTTGTCAATTACAAAGAGTTTGAAGGCGTTGCCGATCCGCTGGCGTATGTATTTGCAAAAATAAATATGCAAAAAATCGGAATCATCATTGCGGTAAGCGCAGTAGTTGCAAGCACAAGCGTATTATTGGTTTTTCAAATTGGCCAACCGAGAATATGGATGAGCATGAGCCGCGACGGATTGATGCCGAAACCATTTTCTCGTGTAAGCAAAAGATTTAAAACACCATCTTTCGCTACGATTATTACAGGTTTCTTGGTGGGTATTCCGGTGCTGTTTATTGATGATGTTTTGATGACAGATTTAACGAGCATCGGTACATTGTTTGCATTCGTTTTGGTATGCAGTGGCGTATTGGCTTTGCCTAAAATAAAAAAAGAAAAAGATAAATTCCAGATACCTTATATCAATGGGAAATGGCTTGTTCCTTTATTAATGATTATTTTTGTATTCTTATCAAAAGACAGAATACAAGCGGCTTTCGGCAATATAAGTAATGAAAATTATGAAGAAATTTTGTTTCTTGTTTTTATATTGGTACTGATTGTGGCTGCCGTATTAAGTTTTATAAAAAATTATTCTTTGATTCCTGTTTTCGGTGCATTGTGCTGTTTGTACCTGATGATTTCTATTCCCGCAAAAAGCTGGTTAGTCTTTTTTGCTTGGATGAGTTTGGGATTGATAATTTATTTTATTTACGGCAAGAAAAAAAGCAAGCTCCGCCGCTCCCATTCATAAAGCAGAGCAAAATTCCGAAAGACTACTTTTTAAACGGCCTAAATTGTCCCGGATTTGGTTTAAATTCTTTGTGAGGAAATCGGTTATTAAATGGTTTTATCGGTACTGGCGGCAATGGATGAATGCTGTCTGCTTTTTTAGGTGTAATTACCTGATGCTTCGGTTTGTAATGTTTCTGAAAAGTATCAGTTAAGCCTTTTCCCAAATTATATGTTGTATCAATCAAAAGTCTCATTAACTCCGGTTTGGATTGATAATAAATCAAACTTTTTTTATAATCAGCTTCGTTGATTTTATTGTCTTTTAAAATACGTTGATACAAAAATGTGGTGCTGTCTTTCAAATGTTGGCGTACAAGTGCCGATGTATCCGACGCAATTATTTGATCGGCAATTGCCATTTCCCATAAAACTTTGCGCATTTTATCAAGCTGTAAAATTCCTTTTGGAACCCTATCATGCGAACAGCTCACGAATAAAAGTATAAAAAGCAAGCATGGAATAATTATTTTCGTTTCGGATATACGTGCCATTCTTGGTTATTTCAGTTCAGTATTATATTTGTCGGTACTCTGTGGGTCAATTGCTACCAGTGTCTGCAATGCCTGCTGTTTTATTCCGGGCCATGCCTGTTTGAAAATACCAATGAATTCCGCATTTCTGTTTTCAGTAAAAAATTGTTTGCCCATGGAGTTTGGATTAGCGTCATTTAATTGCTGTAGTATTTTCAGCGCATCAAAAATATTGTTCTTTGCATGGATCTCATTATCATACAAACTGTCTAAACCTTGATGAAAATAAGTGTAAAAAACCTGATGGATATTCCCGAATTTAGAATCAGTTAAGTTATTTGCCAGCCAATAGCGGTTTCTTTGCCCGTCAAATAATTGCCAACCTTTTATATCAGCATTTTGCGGGGCAGCGGTAACAATATTCATAGCCTGAGCAAAATATAATTTGCCACCATTCATCCCGAAAGAATCATAATTCATTCCCAGAATAATATTTGCATAGTATGCCAGCACCGCGGTAAGATTAGAAACTAACGGATCGCTACCGGCAATTTGATTGGGATTAAAATTCAATTGTTGGCCGGGCGCGTATTTAAAAGTAATTTGCTGATCCTGATAATTAACCAAAGCTGTTTGATATGAAGAATTATATACCGGCCTGGCAGCTTGCACAATTAATTGAGCACTATACTCATTTTGGCTTTTAATTGAAGTGACCGTTAATGTGAAATTGCATAAAATTTTTTCGTTGGATTGAAAAACATCTCCCGTCCATTTTCTGTTGTTAAGGAAATCCGTAATTTGTTTCTGAAGAGTAGTAAATATTGATTGATCAACAGAAGTTCCTAATTGTGAATTATTTATAATTACTGTTGCATTTAATTCCTGCGCATACATAGAAACTGAAAAAAGGAAAAGCAAAAAACAGCACAGTAAAATTTTTTTACGCATTTGGCAATATTTTTTCCTTTATTTTTTCTATAACTAAATTTGCTATCTTACTCTTTTTCAATAAATCAGATTCAAATTCAACTCCTTTATTTGATAAAATTGTAACCTTATTGTTATCACTTCCAAAAGGTTCATTTTTACTGTTTAATGAATTAAGAATAATAAAATCGGCGTTCTTTTCTTTTAATTTCTTATTGGCATATTCTATTTCATTGTTTGTTTCTAAGGCAAATCCTATAACTAATTGATTTTCTTTTAATTTACCCAATTTTTTTAAAATATCTTTCGTTTTTTTTAAGGTTAAAGTAAATTCATTTTCATTTTTCTTGATTTTGATTTCAGATTTTTCAATGGGCGTATAATCTGCAACGGCGGCGGCCAAAATTGCAATTGTTGTTTGCGGAAAAACAGCAATTGCCTGCTCATACATTTCATCTGCTGAAATTACTTTAATAATTTTAATATCTTCATATTCAGGTAAATAGACAGATGGTCCGCTAATAAAAATTACGTCCGCTCCATTTTCGTAAAATGCTTCTGCGAGCGCTGTGCCCATTTTTCCTGTAGAATGATTTGCAATAAAGCGAACAGGATCGAGCAGTTCATAAGTTGGCCCGGAAGTGATTAATACTATCTGCCCTTTGAGATCATCTTTTCTGAAAATTTTCTTCAGTTCAATCAGCATCTTTTCCGGCTCCATCATTCTTCCCTCTCCTGTTAGTCCGCTTGCCAGCTCGCCGCTATCCACACCTAACAAAATATTTCCGTTTTTAATTAAAGCATCAACATTTTTTTGCGTTGCAGGATGATGCCACATATCTTCATCCATTGCCGGCGCAAACAAAACTTTACAGGTAGCAGAAAGATAAACTGCCAACAACAAATTATCACATAAACCGTGCGCCATTTTTGCCAGCGTATTGCAGCTCAGCGGAGCAATTATCATCGCATCAGCCCATCTGCCCAATGCAACATGATTTGCCCACACATCATCATCAAACAAATTAATGAGTACTTTATTTTTAGACAAAGTAGATAATACAAGCGGCGATACAAATTTTGTTGCTGCTTCCGTCATCACAATCTGTACTTCCGCTCCATTTTTAACCAAAAGCCTAGTAAGATAAATAATTTTGTAAGCGGCAATGCTGCCTGTAATACCGATTAATATTTTTTTGCCCTTTAGCACTACATTTTTATTTTTATAGTCAAACTTATAAAATAATTGTGTATGACTTTCATAATATTTCGTTGAAGCAGTTTTACGAGCAATCATTTAATCTGTTTGCATTATTGATTGCTGCGGTATTTTTTATTTTAAAAAAATAAATATTGTAGACTAATCAGGCATTAATGGCGATTCTGTTGTAACTTTTTTTCGTAGATAACTGATACCAAAATACTTACTCCGATACATAAAATAATTACGCCGAGCGATATAACTACCGGAATAGTAATATGCAAAATTTCTATCAACATTTTTGCACCGATGAAAATTAAAATTACCGCAATTCCCTGTTGCAGATATTTGAATTTGTTGGCTGCGCCTTGCAATAAAAAGAATAAACTTCTCAAACCAAGAATGGCGAAAATATTGCTTGAATAAATGATTAAAATATCGGAACTGGAAAATGGAGCAGTCGGGCTTTCTTTTACCAAAGAAACAACAGTAGGAATGCTGTCCAGCGCAAACGCAATATCCGTGCCCGCAAGTACAATCACAACAAGTGCAAGAACGGTATATAATTTTTTTCCATCTTTACGGATTACGAATTTACTGTTCGGCTCTTCATCAGTAAAAGGCAAATGCTTTTTTACCCATTGAAAAAATTTTCCGTCTCCGGGATTTTTATCGTGCGCGTTTTTTTGAAAAAATAATTTGGCGCCAGTGTATAAAAGAAATACACCGAAAATATACATTATCCAATGGAAGCGCTCTATAAGCCCGATGCCAACCGCAATGAAAATAATACGGAAAACAATTGCTAATAAAATACCTATAAGAAGCGTAAACCCGATATCTTTTTTCTTTATTTTGAAAGAAGCGAAAATTAGTATAAATACAAAAATATTATCGATGCTTAAACTCCATTCCATCAAGTATGCGCTGATATATTTTGTTGCGGCAACCGAACCGTTTTCGTACCAGACAAACAACCAGAACGCAATGGAAAGCGCTATCCAAAATCCAGTTTGAATGGTTGCAGTTTTGATACTTATTTCTTTTCCTTTTTTATTGACCAAACCTAAATCGAGTGCTAAGGCAACAAGAAGGACAATACCGAAAATAATGTAAACAAGGGTTGTATGATTCATCAGGCAAAAATAACATTACACACAATTAATCAATCAGAAAAATAGAAATATCTGAAATTCTAAAAACGTTATAACACTAATATCCATCAACTCCGTCATTTCCGCGAATATCTGCAACGGCATGTAACTTACCTTTTTCAAATAAAATCATTTCGTTTCTTCCGATGCCGTCGACTATATCGATTTTATAATTCATAGCATTAAGGGAATTGATTACTTTATCGTCAAATCCTTCTTCCATAATTATTTCATCCGGCAACCATTGATGATGAAATTTAGGTGCATTTACCGCTTCCGCAGGCCCCATTCCGAAATCAATTACGTTTACAATACTTTGAAATACACTTGTAGGAATGGTGGTGCCACCGGGCGTTCCTACAATCATGAAAGGCCGGTTATCTCTCAATACCAAAGTCGGGCACATGGAGCTCAGCATTCTTTTATTCGGCGCAATAGCGTTCGCTTCCCCGCCCACCGCGCCGAACATATTCGGCACACCGGGCTTTACACTGAAATCGTCCATTTCATCATTTAATAAAAAACCTGCACCCTTAACCACTACCCTGCTGCCATATAATCCGTTTAAGGTTGTGGTAACCGATACCAAATTACCTTCTTTATCCGCGATACAAATATGTGTGGTCTGGTGGCTTTCGTAAGGATTGCCCGCGCCAATACTATCGCTCGGAGTTGCTTTGTTCGGATCGAAAGAACGCATGCGTTGCTTTAAATAATTATCATTAATCAAAGCGCTGTCGGGCACTTTCCAAAAATCCGGATCTCCCATAAATTTTGCTCTGTCGGCAAATGCACGCCGCTCCGCTTCCGCCATTACATGGATAGATGCCGCCGTATGAAAGCCTAATTTTTTTAAATCAAAAAGCGCTGTCATTTTCATCATTTGTTCAAGCAATAAGCCACCGCTGCTCGGTGGCGGAAAGCTGATGATTTTATAACCCTCATAATCGAATTGTAAAGGCACACGATCTTTCGCTTCGTAATTCTTCAAATCTTTCAATGAGATAATGCCATGGCCGCGTTGCATTTCATCGGCAATTAATTTTGCTGTTTCTCCTTCGTAAAATCCCTTCTTTCCTTTGTCACGGATCAATTCCAGTGTTTTTGCAAGTTCCGGCTGTATCAATAAATCGCCGGCCTTCCAAAGAGAATCTTTTACAAAAGAAACTTTATTGTTTCCGTTATATGTAATAAAATCATCTTTGAATCTGTTGAGCAGAGCCGCTTCGAATGCAGTAATCGCAAATCCATTTCGGGCTAAATCTATTGCCGGCTGAATCAATTCTTTAAAAGGAAGTCTGGCATATTTATATATCGCAAAAAAACCTGCCACCGATCCGGGTACGCCCGCAGATAAATGTCCGTCTTGAGATAAATGCGTATCGGCAATGCCGTTGCTATCCAAATACATATCGCGTGTAGCTTCGGACGGCGCTTTTTCTCTGTAATCAAGCGCTATCAGTTTACCGTCTTTATTTCTCGCAGTTAAAAAACCGCCACCGCCAATATTGCCAGCTTGCGGATAAACTACTGCTAATGCCAATTGAGTCGCAATTGCAGCATCGAAAGCATTACCGCCTTTTTTCAAAATATTTGCACCTACTTCAGCCGCTAAAGGATGTGCGCACGAAACAGCGCCGTTAGTATAAACCTTTGATTTTACAGCAATAAAATCGGATGTATCCTTACTTGCAATATGCTGAGATAATACGTATCGAAAAGAAAATATAAGTAATAACAAAACAACCGGTTTCTTCATCATTGAATAATAATTGATAAATTAAATATAAGAATTATAATTTTCAAAAAACGCAACGGGTAATATAAAAGATTTAAAAACACAAGCGCTATCCTTGTTTTATTATAAATTTGCAACATCATAAGATTAGCTCAAAACTATTTTTAAAATAAATATTTTGAATATTGCTATTATAAAATATAACGCCGGAAATATACAATCCGTATTGTATGCTTTGGAAAGAATTGGATATGAAGCAACTGTAACGGATAATTTTGAAGAAATAAACAAAGCGGACAAGGTAATATTTCCCGGTGTGGGAGAAGCCAGCAGCGCGATGAAATATTTACGCGAAAGAAATCTTGATGCAGTTATAAAAAACCTTACTCAACCGGTTTTAGGAATTTGTCTTGGTATGCAATTGATGTGTAATTATAGCGAAGAAGGCGATACGCAATGCATGAATATTTTTGAGGAAGACGTAAAAAAATTCGATGCAGGAAATTTAAAAATTCCTCAAATCGGCTGGAATAATATATATGATTTACAATCTCCGTTGTTCAAAGATGTAGAAGAAAACAGCTATATTTATTCTGTCCACAGCTATTATGCCGATTTAGGAAAGCAAACCATTTGTAAAACTAATTACGGCAAAGAATACAGCACCGGCTTGCATAAAAATAATTTTTACGGCGTGCAATTTCATCCGGAAAAAAGCGCAGGAACAGGCGAACAGATTTTGCGCAATTTCATTACGAACATATAATCGATACGAAGGCATGAAAGATTATTTGAAAACAACCGAGCAACCCTCTGCATACCATCACTTGGAAAAAATGTCTGTCCGGGAATTAATTACCGGAATTAATCAAGAAGATTTTTCCGTACCGCAAGCTGTTCAAAAAGCGTTGCCGCAGATAGAAGCCCTGATAAACGCTGTTGTGGAAAAATTGCAAAATGGCGGCAGATTGTTTTATATAGGCGCAGGCACAAGCGGAAGATTGGGTGTGCTTGATGCCAGCGAATGCCCGCCAACTTTCGGAGTAAGCGAAGATCTTATTGTTGGAATCATTGCCGGAGGCGATGTAGCGCTTCGCCATCCTGTGGAGAATGCAGAAGACAATGAAGAACAAGGGCGGAAAGACTTACAGGAAAAAAACATAAACGATAAAGATTTTGTAATAGGTTTGTCTGCAAGCGGTGGAGCGCCTTATGTTTTAGGAGCATTGGAATATTGCAAGCAACATAATATTCTCACCGGTTGCATTACTTGCAACGAAGATTCTTATGCAGCACAAATTTCGGATTATCCTGTTGAAGTAATTGTAGGCCCCGAATTTCTTACAGGAAGCACACGCATGAAAAGCGGCACTGCACAGAAGCTGGTGCTGAACATGATCTCTACCGTTGCAATGATTCGCCTAAACAAAGTACATGACAATCAAATGGTAAATATGCAATTGACCAATTCCAAACTTGTAGATCGTGGCACTCGTATGCTTATGAACAATTTAAAGATTGATGATTATACAAAAGCTAAAGAACTATTATTGAAATACGGAAGCGTTGCAAAAGCGGAAGAACATTTTGAAATGAATTATTAAAATACTTATGCCTTTTTACAAAAAGAGTACGAATCAATATCAATCCAAAAAAAATATAATTGTCGGGCGAAATCCTTTGCTTGAAGCTTTGAAAAACAATGATAATATCGATAAAATATTATTATTTAAAAATGCTTCCGGAGATGCAATTAATGAGATACGCAATCAAGCCAAACAGTTAAATATTCCCGTTCAATATGTTCCCAATGAAAAACTAAATCAACTTACAAACATCAATCATCAAGGTGTTATTGCTTATAAATCGGCCGTTGTTTATCAGGATTTGCAGCAAGTAATTGACTGGATAAATGACAAAGGAGAAACTGCATTATTCCTGATGCTGGATGGCGTTACAGATGTGCGTAACATCGGAGCTATTGCAAGAAGCGCGCTCTGCACCGGAGTTCACGCAATTATTATTCCGGACAAAGGCGTTGGTGCTTTGCATGAAGATGCAGTTAAAAGCAGCGCAGGCGCATTAGAAAAAATTCAGATTTGCCGTGTAAACAGTCTTTTGAAATCTGTTGATGATTTGCATTTGAACGGCATTAAAATTTTCACGAGTGAAATGAATGCCGAGAAGAAATTGTTTGAATTAGATATGACCGAACCTTGCTGTATCGTTATGGGCAGTGAAGAAAACGGTATTCAATCATACATTTCCAAAGCAGCCGATGAAAAATTTTCCATACCAATGAAAACAGATTTTGACTCGCTCAACGTTTCTGTGGCAGCGGGAATTTCTCTGTATGAAGCGGTAAGGCAAAGATCATTTCTATAAATCAAAATGAGCGGACAAAAGCAGCATTCGAGGTTGCAACAAATATCGGTTTACACTTGTAATATTACTGCTTACATTAATAATTTCGTAATTACGCACATTCTTTAAATTATTACAACTCAATTGTAATTGCAGTTTATGCAATTTAGGGTTTTGAAAGTTATATCGAATATATCCGTTCATTAAAAACGCCGATGAAAGATTTTCCCCTTGATGAATGGATTTCAAATACTGGTTATCAATATCTATAATTAAATTTTTTAACGGATAAAAAATGATGGAGGAATTTTCATTCCATTGGCTGTTGAATTGTTTTATATAACCTTCGGCGTTTGAAGAACTCGTATTCTTTGTGTATGAGCCGGAAAATTTTATATCTAACCAGTCAAAAATCGTTGGCGTAATGCTTGCCGAATATTTCATCACGTTATTATGTGTACTGAATAGTTGTGCATTCTGCATTTGCTGTGCACCGCTTCTCGTAAAATTGGCACCAATTGCCAATGTAGTATTTAATGAATAAAAATATTTACTTGCATTGCCGCCTAAAGAAATATTATCGCTATAATTATCAATTGGAACAGCTATTACTGTCGTTGTGTTTTTTGAAATAACAGATGAATCCATAAAATAATTTTTATTGCGGGAATAAGACAAATCAATATTTGCAAACAAAGCCCATAATGTTTTTTTAAAATCAAAACCTGCATCCCATGTTTGGCTATTTCCGGTTAATAATGGTGTTTGATAAGCAGAATAATTTCTGTATCCGCTCAATACCTGGCCACCAAAGACCTGCATGATATTTGCAACTTGCTGATTGAAGTTATAGCTGAATGTGGTTTGATTTTCTTTTCCCAACCTTGTGTTGCCAACTGATACTTGGATTGATGAATAAATGGTTCAGTTTATCCATATTATTTTCTATGGAATCATTATTGTATTTGATATGTGTGAAATTAAATGGAGCGGAGATATTTAGCTGATCAGAATATCCTTTAAACGTTATCTGAGGGGTAAAATATACTTGAGATTTTTTCCAATGTAACCCATTTTTAAAACCGTCAGGTTCAGTAATGGAATAACTATTCTGCACCAATTGCACATTGCTGCGAAATTGTTGGTTCTGATAATTAAACCCTGCATTTGTTCCAAAAAGCCAATGCCCGAAAATATGGCTGTAGCCAATATGATTATCCGTAAAATAAGATGGAGAATGCCGATATTGATAAGTATTTAAATATGCAATACTATCATTCAGATAATCTTGTAAAACTCCGGGCGTAATGACGAGCGTAGCAGGGTTTTCTGAATATTGAAATACGGAACTATAATTGATTACATGTTTTTTATGAAACAAAAAATAACCTTCCAACGCATTGCTGAAAGCGGTTTTTTTATTTTCTGTTTTCTGAGAAATATTTTGTCCGTTTGATATAATATTTGCAAGAGGCGAAAGACTCGAGCGGCTAAAAGTAACTGCATCATCCAAATATGTTTTTGTGCCATTGATATTGAAATCAAGCTGAAGGTTCAATGCATTTAAAGGTAAGTGATTATCATCTTTTTCAGTATAACTTACCGTATCATTGCCGGGCAAAAAATAGGTAGTTGAGGAAGACGATATTGTAGATTGCTGATCGTGAACATAAAAGCCGTTTATTTTCAAACCGGTGTATTTATTGAATTTATAAAGATCATTTATATTCAACATTTCCGCTTTGTTGAAAAGCCCGTTGCCGACAGGTGCTCCACTTAATCCTGAAACACCTGTTTCTCTGGAGTAATCATTGCCGATATTATTTGTTTTGATTTCATTAATGGCTTTAAACTTTTCGTTGAAAGACATATTATGAATTGTTCCATTCCATTTCCCCGGCGATCCGCCTTCCAATTCGGCATTATCAATAAAATGAAATTTATTTTTATTTTTAAAAGTAATGTTGATTCCGGCTTGGTCTGATGGCACAATTCCATTCAACATTTTCACATGCTGATTATGTTCTATTACCTGCACTTTATCTACTTCTCCTGAAGGAATATTATCTGTAGCAACATTGTAATTACTACCAAGTAGATCATCTCCGCCAAGATAAAATTTATTAATAGGTTTACCCTGATATTTAATTGTACCGTTATCATCCACTGTAATTCCCGGTAGCTTCTTGATAATATCCCCTAGGTAACGATCACTTTTACTTGTGAAATTGTCTGCATTATAACTAAGTGTATCGCCTTTTTGAACAATAGCTCGATTGTCTTTTACAACCACATCCGGCAATGTGTTTTCGGAAGAATGCAGTTGAACAATATTTTTTTCATTAATCGAAAAATCATTTTTTAGGTACTTTTCAAATCCAATGCTGTTTATCTTTAAAGAAAAACTATCCTTATGAAAACCTTGCGGAAGCGTTAAAGAAAAATTGCCGTTCTTGTCCGATCTTCCGAATACGATTCCAGCACCATTGCTGCGTTTTATAATGCTGATACTTGCATTTTTACAGGTTGGTGCAAAGAATCGATTACAATTCCTAAGACTTTTTCATGGGAGTTGCTTTGTCCGTCAGAGAAAATATATAAAAAAAATAAGAAGACAAATAGAAGCAGTTTCGGCATAAATAACATTGTATTATTTCAAATCAATTTTATTGTTCGCTTTCTTAATTATCAATCCACTTACTTTAGCACCAGGTGCCGGACGTCCGGAAACAACCTTAAAAACTTTGACATTCGGATTAGTGTTATGGCTTTGCATAAACGCTTCGGGATTTTTATCATAAGCATCTTTGGCCTTATTAAATTCCTGCGGAGTCGTATATATCCCATCTTTAGGTAATCCTATTTTCTCGTTTAAAACTGAATTATTAATGCTTTGCAACGTATATATTACTTCATTTTTATTATCTCTCGCTTCAAGAATCAATCCCGGCAAACCATATAATCTCCTTGGGCCAAAAGAATAAGGAATATCACTACAAAACCAAACTGTATAAATTCTTCCATGACTTTCACCAACTGCTTTCTGGCAAAGATTACCTTGAATAGTTTTTGTAGAATCTTGAATTTGCCAATTGATTTTCTCTACAGTATCTTTTATTAAAAAGTTGCTTTCCGCTAATGTCTGTAAACTTAATACTGCACCTCCATTATTTGATGTAGTAAATAATTTATCAGAAGTTATGGAGGGAAATTTAGCCGACAAATTTGAAAAATCAAATTTTACTGGCTTACCGTCAGTATTGAATTTTCCGTCTGCACCGATATATTGTTTCATTTGCTCCTTTATTTCATTTTGCATAGCAGAATCCCTCAAATGCTTTGTAAAACTGGTAAACATGCTTGAGGTTTTTGCCAAATCCAGTTCGAATAATTCATTAACCATACTGTCCTTTCTTGTTGTGTCGGGCACAAATTGCATATTGTATACAACTTTACAAACGACTTGTTGCGTATCGGTCAGCTCTGTATTAGTGTTATTGAATTTTACTTGCACATTTGTTTGTGCAACAGAATATTTTGAAAAAAGTGATATGCATATTGCAATAAGAAAAGAAATTTTTGTTTTCATAATTTTTTTATTTTAAATCAATAGGATTATTTTCGACTAAATGCACATTATTGCCATAAGGACTTTCTTTAACCACGGAAAGGCTTTTTATACTTGTTGGAGTTATTTTGTTAAGAGGACTATTCATTTTCAATCCTGAAGATTGTCCTTGCAGCCCGCTATTAAAGGCTGCTGGATTTTTTCGATAAGCAGCCATTGCCTTATTATATTGTTCTTCAGTAGCCGATATAGCATCGTTGGGAATGCCAATTACGCCTGCGGATGGAATAGAAATTTTCTTTATATCATACAAAACCTGTCGCTTAGCATCAAAAACTTGTAATATTAACCCGGGCAAGCCATTTAATTTTCGTGGGCCAAAAGAAAAGGGAATATCTGTGGAAAACCAAGCAGTATATATTCTTCCATGGCTTTCTCCAACCGCTTTTTGACATGTATATCCTTGAATATTTTTAGTAGAATCCAATATTTGCCAATCAATGCCTGGAGTAGTATCTTTTACACAAAACAAAGCAGATGTTATTGATTTTAATGTCCCAACTGAAGAATCTGTAAAATTCGTGTAATACATATCACTTGAAACAAAAGCATTACCTCGAAGAGTAAGATTTAAATGATTAGGATCTGTAGCAGTTTGTACTTGTCTGTTCAAATCTGCATACATCATAGAATCACTCAGTTTTTTGGAATAACTAAAAAAAATACTTTCATTTTTTCCGAAATCCAACTCATAAATTTCTTTATATAAATGCTGAGGCTGCGTAGTATCTTTTAAATATACAAAATCATAAAACGCTTTTCCTTCAAGCTTACGAGGATTTTTTATTTTATATTCCATATCCCCAATTATTACAGTTTGAGCATTTAAATAGATAGGATAAAATAAAATGATGTATATAATCAGCGTTTTTATTCTTGCATGCATGTAAATTATTTTATAACTATAAAGATAGTGATTAATTTAAAAAAATAGAATAAAAATTATTTAACCGCTGATTTTCTAAATATAAATTATCATTCAAGCTATTATATTTGCAAAATGGAATTAAGCAAAAATTTTGTCCCTTCAGAAGCAGAGAATAAGTGGACTTCAATTTGGAAAGGAAAAAAATATTTCAACAGCAACCCTGATAGCCGCAAGGCATTTACAGTTGTGATACCACCGCCCAATGTTACAGGCGTTTTGCACATGGGCCATACTTTAAATGAAACGGTTCAGGATATTTTAGTTCGTCGTGCACGAATGAGCGGCTTCAATGCATGTTGGGTTCCCGGCAGCGACCATGCGTCTATTGCCACTGAAGCCAAAGTGGTGCAAATGCTGAAAGAAAAGGGCATTGATAAAAATACTTTGTCACGAGAAGAATTTCTAAAATATGCTTTTGAATGGAAAGAAAAATATGGCGGAATCATTTATAATCAAATCGAAAGATTAGGGTGCAGCGTAGACTGGGACAGGGTTACTTTCACGATGGATGATCATTATTACAAAGCGGTAATAAAAGTCTTTGTGGATTTATATAAGAAAGGATTGGTTTATCGCGGCGCTCGTATGATTCATTGGGATCCGGCAGCACAAACAGCTTTGAGCGATGAGGAAGTAGAATATAAAGACATACAAGGCAAACTGTATCATGTAAAATATAAGATTGTTGATAGCGATAATTATTTAACTGTCGCTACCTCACGCCCGGAAACCATTATGGGAGATGTTGCATTATGCGTAAATCCAACTGATGAAAGATATAAACATCTTCACGGAAAGAAAGTGATTGTACCATTAATCAACCGCGAAATTCCCGTCATCTTCGACGAATATATTGATATAAGTTTCGGGACCGGCGTACTGAAAGTAACGCCGGCGCACGACATTAACGATTACAATATTGGGCTGAAACACAATCTTGAAATCATTGATACACTTAATCCCAATGGCACTTTGAGCGAAGCAGCGCAAATCTTTGTTGGCATGGATCGTTTCGCAGCACGAAAGAAAATTGTAGAAGAATTAGCGAAAGAAAATCTGCTAATCAAAGAAGAAGAATATCCTACGCGCTTAGGCTATTCACAGCGTTCGGGCGCAGTTGTAGAGCCGAGAATTTCCACACAATGGTTTTTAAAAATGCAGGAGCTGGCTGAACCTGCGCTAAAGGCTGTAACCGAAGGAAACATTAAAATTCATCCCGGCGATAAATTTTTAGCGACCTATAAACATTGGCTGGAAAATGTAAAAGACTGGTGTATTTCGAGACAGCTTTGGTGGGGACAACAAATTCCCGCTTGGTATGATGATAAAGGAAATGTATTCGTTGCAGAAACAGAAGAAGAAGCTTTACAATTGTCAATTGTCAATTCCCAATTAACAAATAATAACGCCAAACTCACTCGCGACAACGACGTTCTCGACACTTGGTTTTCATCCTGGCTTTGGCCGATGGAAGTGTTTAACGGGATTTCCAATCCGAATAATGAAGAACTGAAATATTATTATCCCACTTCTGTCCTTGTAACCGGGCAGGATATTATTTTCTTTTGGGTTGCACGTATGGTAATGGCAGGATTGGAATATGAAAAAACAATTCCTTTCCATGATGTATATTTTACCGGAATGGTGCGAGATAAGCAAGGAAGAAAGATGTCCAAATCGCTCGGCAATTCTCCGGATTTATTAAACCTGATTGACACCTACGGCGCTGATGCTGTGCGTTTCGGCATTATGATTTCTTCGCCTGCCGGTAATGATTTATTATTTGATGAAGCTGCTTTGGAGCAAGGAAGAAATTTCAATAATAAGCTTTGGAATGCATTGAAATTGGTAAAAATGTGGGAAGAAAAAATCGACAATGGACAATTGAAAATTGAAAATGATTTTTCCATTACATGGTTTGAAAGCAGACTAAACGAAGTTAAAAACGAAGTTGCTCAATTACACGCGCAATTCAGGCTGAGCGAAGGTTTAAAGACTATTTATTCCTTGATCTGGGATGATTTTTGTTCATGGTATCTGGAATGGGTAAAGCCAAATTTCGGAGAAAATATTTCGAAAGAAATTTTCGATAAAACAGTTTTCTTCTTTGAAGAATTGCTCCAACTCTTGCATCCTTATATGCCGTTTATTACAGAAGAAATTTATCATTTATTAAAAGAACAAAAAGAAGATTTATGCGTAAAACAATTTGATTCAATCGGCAATTCAGATAAGAAGATTTTGCAACAAGGCGAGTTGTTAAAGACAATTATTTCTTCCATTCGCGATGTTCGCAACAAGAACAATGTAAAGCCGAAAGAAACAATTGTTTTGCAAATTCAAACGGAAAACAAAAATTCTTACATAAGTATTTTATCTATTTTACAAAAACAAATAAACGCTGAAAGTATTGGATTTACAGATGTTTCGATAGATAATAATGTTGTTGTAAATTTAGAGAAAGATAAATTCTTTATTCAGTTAAATCAACAAATCGATAAAGAAGCATTGAAAAATGATTTACTAAAAGACTTGGAATATCAGCAAAAATTTCTTGATTCAGTTTTGAAAAAATTAAGCAACGAACGCTTTGTACAAAATGCAAAACCTGAAATTGTTGCAATAGAAAAAAAGAAACAATCCGATGCGGAAGCAAGGATCAAAACAATTAAAGAAAGTTTGGCGAGTCTGTAAATATTATTTCTTTCTGAAGAAAATTCTTATAGGCACGCCTTTAAAATCAAAATTGGCGCGCAGCTGGTTTTCCAAATAATTTCTGTACGGCGTTTTAATATCGTCGGGAAAATTGGCAAAGAAAGCAAATGACGGCACGTGCGTTGGCAGCTGCATTACATATTTAATTTTAATGGAATGGCCGCGTACAACCGGCGCATGATAAGACTCTACAGCTTTGAGCATTACTTCATTTAATTTACTGGTAGCAATGCGCCGCTTCTTACATTCGCAAACATCCAATGCTATTTCAATCGCTTTGTGAATGCGCGTTTTTTCTTTCGCTGAAATAAAAATTACAGGTACATCTGTAAAAGGCGCTATTCTTTTCTTCAATTCGTTTTCATAATCGCGTGCAGTGTTGGTTGATTTATCAGCAACAAGATCCCATTTATTTACCAACAAAACAATTCCTTTTCCCTTTCGTACGGCAAGACTGAAAATATTAATATCCTGTGCAGTGATTCCTTTTTCCGCATCCAAAACCAACAGGCAAGTATCCGCTTCGTCCATCGCTTTAATGGCGCGTATTACAGAGTAAAATTCAAGATCGTCCTTCTCTTTGTTTTTCTTACGAATTCCGGCTGTATCAATCAGCATAAAATCTTTTTCTGAAACAATTTATAACGCGTATGAATGGTATCTCTCGTGGTTCCTGCGATATTGCTTACAATAGTGCGGTCTTGCCCTGTCAATGCGTTCAATAAAGAAGACTTGCCTACATTCGGCTGCCCGATTATTTCAATCTTTGGCAACTCGCTTGTTTCATCAAGCATATTCATCCAGGTCTGGCTGAATCAAAGCGGCAACGCTTCACCGCGCAATACGGCGCTGATCCAGGCGGCCGTCGTGGGCGCGTCTTTGGCTTCGGGCAAGTCCACTTCCGGCGCATCGGGCGACGAGCGCTCGTGCGGCACGCGCGTTTCGCAGACACCGTCGTGCAACCAGTCGACCTGCACCTGACGCCGCGTATCGGCCACCGCTTCGCCTTCAGTGCCACGCGCAAGCAGCGCGCCGCCGGCGGCCGCGTCCGGATGTGTGTTGAACAGTTGCGTGAGGCTGTCGCGATACGGCGGGTGCGTATAGTTCACGAGGCGCAAACCCGCGGGCGCGAACGGCTGCAGGATTTTCACCAGCGTGTGCGTCGAGTTGCGCACGCCCATGCGCCGGCGCAGCGCAAGCAGGCGCGCGAGCTTCGGCGCGAGCACGTCGATTGGAGCAAACGCAAGGCGGCGCTCGGCGAGACCGTCTTCGATATCGGCGTGCGATCGCGCGTGCGGAATCTGCAGATGCGTGAAGATTTCCGCGCTCGTCACGCGACCCGGATCTTCGGTGACGCCGTGCACCAGCACCGGCACGCCTTCGCGCGCGAGCAGCAGCGCGAGCAGCGGCACCAGGTTCGGCTGCTTGCGCGCGCCGTTGTAGCTCGGGATCGACACCGGCCGGAACTCGCCGTGCGGCAGATGAATCGGCTCGAACGACGCATGCGCGCCGGCCAGCATCGCGGCGAGTTCATCGGCGGTTTCGCCCTTCACGCGGTACGCAAGCAGCACCGCGCCGAGTTCGAGCTCGGCCACGCGGCCATCGAGCATCGCGGTGTAGAGCGAGCGCGTGTCGTCGGCGGTCAGCGCGCGGGCGCCGTTCGGGCCGCGGCCGATTTCCTTGATGAAGCGGGCGCAGGGGAAGGGATTGGCGGTTTCGGCGGAGTCGGTCATCGGGCGCAGTGGGACGTGTTGGCGTGCCGCGCAAAGCGGTTGGCCACAATATTCAAGGGACGCTGTCGAGTGTGAGTATCGCATCTATGGCGATCCCGCGAGACGCGACGCCCGCGGCGCCGGCCTTGCCGGTACATGCCGAACTGGTGCGCGCGTCGCTTTGTCGCGCGTTACACTCGATGTTTTATCGCCGCGCTGGCGGCACACATGAAATAACGGAGAACGGGATGAGTTACGTATTTGCACCCGCACCGGTGGTCGCGGTGCCGGTCGTGGGATCCAGCGAGCACTTCGCGGTGCGTCGCATCTACTGTGTGGGCCGTAACTACGAGGCGCACGCGCGCGAGATGGGACACGATCCCGACCGCGAACCGCCGTTCTTCTTCGCCAAGCCGGCCGATGCCGTGCTGTACGTGGCACCCGGCGCCACCGGCGAGTTTCCGTATCCGTCGCTGTCGAAAAACGTCCACTTCGAGATGGAAATGGTGGCGGCGATCGGCAAAGCGGCAAGAACATTCCGGTCGAGAGCGCGCTCGACCACGTCTACGGTTACGCGCTCGGTCTCGACATGACGCGCCGCGATCTGCAGGCCGAAGCCAAAAAGCTGGGCCGTCCCTGGGATACCGCGAAGGGCTTCGACCACTCGGCGCCGCTGGGCCCGATTCATCCGGCGGCGACGGTCGGCCATGTCGACAAGGGCGCGATCTGGTTGTCGGTGAACGGCGAGGAAAAGCAAAGCTCGGACGTGTCGCAACTGATCTGGTCGGTGGCCGAGACGATCGCGTATCTGTCCACTCTGTTCGAACTGCAACCCGGCGATCTGATTTTCACGGGCACGCCGGAAGGCGTCGGCGCAGTGGTGCAGGGCGATCTGATGAAGGGCGGCGTGGACGGGCTCGGCGAGCTCAGCGTGCGCGTCGTCTGACGGCCGGTTGGAGGAGACAGACAACATGAAGCTCTACAGCTATTTCCGTAGCTCGGCGTCGTATCGCGTGCGCATTGCGCTGAACGTGAAAAATCTGCCGTACGACTACGTGCCGGTGCATCTTGTGCGCGACGGCGGCGAGCAGTTGAAGCCCGAATACCGCAAGGTGAACGCGGACGGGATCGTGCCGACCTTTGTCGACGGCAATGACGTGATGCCGCAGTCGCTCGCGATCATCGAGTATCTGGAAGAGATGCATCCCGAGCCGCCGCTGTTGCCGAAGGCGCCGGCCGATCGCGCGTATGTGCGGGCGGTGGCGTTGCAGGTGGCGTGCGAGATTCATCCGCTGAACAATCTGCGCGTGCTGAAGTATCTGAAGCACACGCTATGCGTGGACGAAGATGCGAAAGACGCGTGGTACAAGCATTGGGTCGAGGCGGGTTTCGCGACGCTGGAGACGCATCTGGCCGGCGACCCGCGCACCGGCAAGCTGTGTTTCGGCGATACGCCGACCATCGCGGACACCTGTCTGATTCCGCAAGTGTTCAACGCGCAGCGCTTCAAGGTCGACACAGCGAAGTTTCCGACCATTCAGCGCATCTATGATCATGCGATGCAACTCGACGCGTTTGCGCGCGCGGCGCCCGGTGCCCAGCAGTGCGTCCGAAAACTCCTCGGCGCTGAACGGCTGCAGGTCTTCGACCTTTTCGCCGACTCCGATGAAATAGACAGGAATGGGCCGCTGCCGCGCAATTGCCGCGAGAATGCCGCCCTTGGCCGTGCCATCCAGTTTGGTGACGATGAGGCCGGTGAGACCCAGCGCGTCGTCGAATGCCTTCACTTGCGAGAGCGCATTCTGGCCGGTGTTGGCGTCAATGACGAGCAGCACTTCGTGCGGCGCGCTGTCCATGGCCTTGCCGATCACGCGCTTCACCTTGCGCAACTCTTCCATCAGATGCAGTTGCGTGGGCAAACGGCCTGCCGTGTCCGCCATCAGCACGTCGATTTTTCGCGCGCGCGCTGCGCCGACCGCGTCGAAGATCACCGCAGCCGGATCGCCGCTTTCCTGCGAAACGACCGTGACGTTGTTGCGTTCGCCCCAGATGGCGAGCTGTTCGCGCGCGGCAGCGCGGAACGTGTCGCCGGCGGCGAGCAGCACTGACTGATTGAAGCTTTGCAGATGCTTTGCCAGCTTGCCGATGCTGGTGGTCTTACCCGCGCCGTTGACGCCGGCGATCATCATCACGAGCGGCTGCGCGCGGCCGAGCATCAGCGATTTTTCCAGCGGCTTGAGCAGGTCGATCAGCAGCGTGCGCAGCGCCGTTTTGACCTGCTGGGGATCGGTGAGGCGCTCGGCGCGCACTTTTTCGCGCAGCGCTTCGAGCAGGAATTCGGTGGCATCGACGCCCGCGTCCGACATCAGCAGCGCGGTTTCGAGCTCTTCGTACAGGTCCTCGTCGATCTTCGTGCCGACGAAAATGCCGGTCAGGCTCGAACTCGTTTTCGACAGGCCGGTCTTCAGGCGTGTTAGCCACGAGCGCTTCGCGCCTGCGTCCTGCAGGGGCGGCGGGACGACTTCGATGGTTTCGTCGAGCGCGAATGCTTCCGGCTCGGGTTCGATTGCCGACGGAGCGGCTACGGGCGGCGTCTCGACGCGAACCGGAGCCGCGGCCGGGCGCGGCGCGGTCGGCGCGACGGGCGCTGCGGCGCCTCTACGGCAGGTTCGGGCGCCAGGGCTTCCGGCGCCGTCTGCGATTCTTCTGGCGCGTTATCGGACTCTTTCGAACCCTTGAATCGTTTGAAAAAGCTGAACATGATCTGGCGTGGTGAGAGCGCGCGCCGATGCGCGCAGCCGGCACAAGACCGGTGGGAGCGGCAGGCAGCGTTGCGATGCGGGATGCAAGGCGCTGGAAGCCGCACATTTTATCAGGCGCGCCGCCGCCCGTCGTATCGGCCGAACGGCCAGGCTGGACGCGGCGCGCCCCTGTGGTAACGTTGGCGCTCCGGCCCTCACGCATCGGCGTGGCGGGCGCCCACATCACGTCATTGAAACTGCATGCCCCGTTCTTCATCTTCACGCGCTCACGGCGCTTCGTCCAAAGGCGGCAAGCCGCACGCCATCCGTATCATCGGCGGCGACTGGAAGCGCACGCCGCTGCCCGTGCTCGACCTCGACGGCCTGCGCCCCACGCCCGACCGCGTGCGCGAAACGCTGTTCAACTGGCTCGGCCAGGATCTGGACGGCCAGCGCTGCCTCGATCTGTTCGCCGGTAGCGGCGCACTCGGCTTCGAAGCGGCCTCGCGCGGCGCGGCGCGGGTGTTGATGGTGGAGCGCAATGCGCGGGCCGCCAGCCAGCTGCGCGCGAACCAGGAGCGCCTCGCAGCGCGTGCGATCGAAATCGCCGAAGCCGACGGCCTGCGCCTCGCGGCGAGTCTCGCGCCCGGATCGTTCGACGTGGTTTTCCTCGATCCGCCATTCGACGCCGGTCTGCTCGACAAGGCGCTCGCGCTGGCCGTGCCGTTGATCAGCGCCGAAGGTTTCCTGTACGTGGAAACGGGCGAAGCGCTCGAACTCGAAGGCAACGAGACGCTAGCCGGCTGGGAAATCGTGCGGCAAGGCAAAGCGGGCGCTGTCCACTTTCATTTGCTGCAGCGCGAAAATAAGGAATAATGCGCGTTCCAAAACAAGCCGCGGACGGTTACCGTCACGCGTGCGGTCGGTGCCAAATGCGTCACGCGGACGCTTTGACGTGCCCATTTGTCTGAAGAGAGGAGAAGTCTCATGGTAGTCGCCGTGTACCCGGGTACCTTTGACCCGCTGACGCGCGGTCACGAAGACCTCGTTCGGCGCGC
>JAPWKH010000004.1 GCA_028283605.1 Arachidicoccus sp.
TAATTGTAAAATAATGATTATGAAATTTTTTTTAAACTCAAAGTATCTCGCAAAGAAACCAAAGTAATCTTAGCGAACTTCGTGTAAAACTTTGTATGCTTTGCGGTTTAAAGATAAAAACATAATTAGCTTAAACATATTCTTAAATTTATATAAAAAATTTTCACACGGAATAATAAGAACACCTAAACTATCATTCCAGCGAAAGCAGCGATCATATCTTCTTACAAGATAATTGCAACCTCCGAGCTAATAAAAGCTTTATTACAAACTCTTCTTTGTTACGGAAGATTGAATATATTTTCCCCAAGTAAGATTATCTTTTCCGGCTACAAAACTTTCGGCCTTTTCTATTGCAAACTTTGCCGCATGTTCAACAACCCATGCAAAATTTTCTTCGCCAACCGAAGCTCTGTCTGCGTCCGGTGCAGGATTACAGAAATCTATTGCATAAGGAACACCATTGCGTACAGCGAGTTCAACAGTATTAAAATCATATCCCAAATATTGATTCAGCTTCAATACATCGCTTTCCATTCTTTTATATAATTCTTCCGACGGTTTAAAGTCTGCTGCATAACGCAGATGGTGCGGATTGCGCGGTTCATAAGGCATTATCTTCACGTACTTTCCGCCTATACAATAGCAGCGATAATATTCTTCAAAAACAATTTCTTCCTGTAAAAGCATTACGAGTTGGTTTGTTTCTTTATGCTTGTCCATAAAATCATCCTGATTTTCCAAGCGGTAAACCGATTTCCAGCCGCCTCCGGCAAAGGGTTTCATATAAGCCGGAAATCCGATATATTCAAACATTCCACTCCAGTCCAGCGGATACTTCAAATTACGAAACGACTCGCCGGAAGTATCATCCGGTAATTCATAAGACGGCAAAAGCACTGTTTTCGGCACTTCCACACCGATCTTTGTTGCCAAACAATTATTGAAAAACTTTTCGTCCGCACTCCACCAAAACGGATTGTTGATAACAGCCGTTCCGTTTAAAGCGGCATTCTTCAAATAAGATCGGTAGAATGGCACATCCTGCGAAATGCGGTCAATGATTACAGCATATTCTGTTGCGGCGCCTTGTACAACTTTATCAATCAATACAGCTTCCGCTTTGAATTTACCATCTGCCAGTTCGTTCGTTTTATCAACAAATGCTTGCGGAAAAGTATTTTCTTTCCCGAATAAAATTCCTATTTTTTTATTGGTTGCCATATTTATTTTTTTATAAAACGGATAAATAATGCGGAAACATTTGAATCCATGCGGGCCAATCATGCGGCATATCTCCGCGTATATCCAGCCAGTAAGGAATATTTTTTTGTGATAATATCTGCGCCAGTTTTTCATTCTGCGACAAACATATATCCGGCCGGGAAGTGCCGAGAATTATGCGCAGTTTCCACAGGGTTTCATTATTATCATTGGGCAGATAATCGACAGGGTTGTTGTAATAAACATTATCGTCGTAATAGCCGTCTACCTGTGATTTTATATCAAATGCTCCGCTCATGGAAACCATCGCATGAACTCTTTCGGGATGGCGAAATGCAAAGTTTGCAGCATGATAACCACCGAAGCTGCAGCCGGATGTTGTAACCGTATTCCAACCTGTTTCGTGGAGTGCTAATCCCATTACTTCTTCGTTAATATACCGGTCATATAAAGTATGGTTGTATGCGCGCGTACCGGGATGCACTCCTTTGTTGTACCAACTGTAAGCATCTATACTGTCTACGCAATAAATCTTTACAAATCCATTGTTGATAAACCATTCGGCAGATTGAATAAGGCCTCTGTCTTTGGCTTCGTAATATTTTCCCATAGATGAAGGGAAAAGTATTACCGGCCTTCCGGAATATCCGAAAACAAGCATTTCCATATCGCGGCTAATAACCGGTGAATACCATTTGTGATAAACTTCGTGCACTGTAATTTAAGGATTAAATTTTATACTGATAATCGGTCTTGGAATCTTTTAAGTAAAGTAGGATTATTTTTTTATCTGTCAAAAAAAATCGCAAAGAAGATTTCTTTGCGATGCATGAATTTATAATAAGATAATTTATTTTCCTGCGTTCTTCAGGCTATCGGTATAAATCTGATTTAGTTTTTGTACCAATTGTGATGTGATATCCTGTGCAGAATCTTTGTAGTAAAAAAAGTCGTCTTCATTCGTGCCAACTATATAATTATATCCGTTTTCGTGCGCATAGCTTTTTAAATAATTTTGAATAGATTGTTTTACCTGGCGCATTTTTGTATCATGTTCTATACTCATGGATTGTTGTAACCGCTGGGCTTTTTCCTGATTAGCTTTTTGCATTTGATCCAGTTCGTTGCTATATTGAACTTGCTCTGCCTGCGACATATTCGGACCTTTTTTTTGAATTTCAATATACCTATCTCGCAGTTCTTGCTGTAATTGATTGAGTTGTTTTTCAAGATTTTTATCGGCAGTAATTAATTCATTTTTTACATCTTGTTCGTATTTATAATTATTATCCAAAGAATCGGTTTCGAAATAGCCCATTTTAAAACCGCCATTAATTACGCTATTACTTTTTACGCCTGTTTCCGGAATCGCTGAAGTAGAAGCATGCTTATTGAAATGTAAAACAAATAATATAATAACCGCAATTATCAAAACAACATTAGAAGAGACCAAAAATTTATTCATATAGTTTTTTTGTTTCAGATATTACTACAATTTCAAACTGTAATCTAAGGAGTGTGAAAATAGAAAAATATATTGAAGAATGCGTTATAGAAAATAGTAAAAAAAATTAATCCGGGGTTTTAATGTGAATATGACCTGTGTTAAAGTAGGAAAGGAATTTTTCCCCAAAATAAATTCAAGGATTTATACAGCATTCTATGATATTTTTTCTTGTAAATAATTATTATATAATAGTAATAACAATTAAAAAAGAATTATTTTTGAACAGACCATTTATATCTTTACTAGTTCGCAAATCGGTAGTTAATTTTAATAACATTTTTGTATATAAGAAATTATATAATTTAAGTTCTATGCCTCCTGCTGAAATCCCGAAATATATTGATAACATTCCTGCATCCGACAAGATAAAGCGCTTTATATGGCAGATCGTTTCTTTCTTGCTTTTTCGCCCTTTCGCCCTGCCGATTTTTCATAAATGGCGGATATTTCTTTTACGATGTTTTGGGGCTGTCATCGGCAAAGGTTGTATTGTTCATGCTTCAGCTTATATTCCTGCTCCATGGAATTTAATAATTGGAGAAAAAACAGCAATAGGTCCTGAAGTGAAATTACACATAGGAAAAACAATTTTAGGAAATAAAGTTACTATATCGCAGCGCAGTTATTTATGCAGTGCTACACACGAAATAAATTCAATTAATACGCCTTTTGCTGCCGGAACTATAATAGTTAAAGATTTTGCCTGGGTTGCAGCAGAAGCATTTATTATGTCAAATATTACTATTGGAGAAGGCGCAATTGTTGGCGCACGAGCCGCCGTTTTTAAAAATGTAGAACCGTGGACAGTTGTTGGGGGAAATCCGGCAAAATTTATTAAAAAAAGAGAAGTATATGACTATTAACGATTTTTTTCCAGTACAGACTACGCCATATTCTGCAAAGCATAAATTAAAAATTTATGCATGGAAATTAGTCAATAAAACAATTTTTCGTATTATCCCAAATCAAATACGTAAACCTCGAATTTGGATGCTTAAAATCTTTGGCGCAAATCTGGCTAATACAGTTTTTATTCACAGAAATGCCAATATTGAACATCCTTGGAATTTAACCATGGGAAATTTATCAAGTGTAGGAGAATATTCATGGATTTATTGTTTGGATAAAATACTTATTGGGCAAAAATGTACTATTGGAAAAGATTGTTATTTAATAACCGGAAGTCATGGTATATCGGATAAGCATTTTGAACAAATAACCAAACCTATTATTATTAAAGACGGCAGTTGGATTACTACAGGGGTTTACATTATGCCGGGAATAACAATTGAAGAATTTACAGTAGTGGCAGCCGGTTCTGTTGTAATAAAAGATTCTAGCCCGTTTGATATAATAGGTGGCAATCCTGCTCAATTCTTAAAGAAAAGAATATTTAAATAATAAATCTATTATGCCTGATATTTCTATTATTATTCTTACGTACAACGAAGAATTGCATATTGAAAGGTGCATCCGAAATGCGCAGAAATTTTCCAAAGAAATTTTTCTGGTGGATTCTTTTTCCACTGATAAAACAGTAGAGATTGCGAAGAGGTTAGGTGCAAAAGTTTTTCAGAATAAATGGGAAAATAATTATGCCAAACAATTAAACTGGGGATTGGAAAATTTACCAATTCATACAGAATGGGTTTTTCGTCTTGATGCAGATGAATATCTGAGCGATGAACTTATAGAAGAAATAAATCGGAGGCTTCCAATTATATCAGACAATGTTTCAGGCATAGTATTTGAACGCAAAATGGTCTTCCTCGGCCGCATGATTAATAAAGGAAATGTGAAATGGAACATGTTGCGTTTATTCCGCTACAAAAAAGGGTTTTGTGAAGAAAGGTGGATGGATGAACATATTGTTTTAACGGAAGGAGAAAGCATTATGTGGAGCGGATATTTTGTCGATGACAATATTAATCCGTTGGGATGGTGGATACAAAAGCACAATGGATATTCTATCAGGGAAGCGATTGATATACTTAATCTCGAATATCATTTCCTGCCGGAAAGCGATAAGCAAATAACAGGAGAAATGTCTAAGGACGCCGATGAGAAAAGAAAAAAGAAACAACGGTATGCAAACATGCCATTGTTCTGGCGTTGCTTTTATTTTTTTGTATACAGATATGTATTCAAACTCGGATTTACTGAAGGCAAAGAGGGTTTTCTGTGGCATTTTTTGCAAGGGTGGTGGTATCGTACGCTCGTGGATGCAAAGATTTTTGAAATTAAAAAAGCTTCCAATGGAGATGCGGCAAAAATGAAAGAATATATAAAAAAGAATTATCAGATAAATATTTAATTTCCTTTTATAAGCCGGAAAAATTTGAGTGCCAGCAAATATGAAATTACAAAGTCTCTTTTTTGTAATGATTTTAATCTGTTGAATATGCTAAAAAAAATCTGCACTTCATTATGGGTATTATTTTTTGTAAGTTATTCGGCTTGCTTCGGGCAAGCTAAAACCATAGTAAAAAAAACGACTGCGGCTCCTGTAAAAAAAGATCCGTGCCCGGCAACGATTTTTTTAAAAACAGCAAAAGATATTCCTTCCGATCCGGTATATACTACAAAAGATGAAAGCATTTTTTGGGTATCCCCATCGGCCGCGCCCGGAGACAAAGTTCTGGTAAAAGGCGCATTTACAGAGACGGGAAAACAAGTAGAAATTGAATTGCTGCAAAATGAGAATGACCGGAAATTTTCCGGAGCAATTACAGCAGACGCCGTATCGATGGGTTCTACCGGTATTAGTTTCGAAATACCAAAAGTACTGCCAAAGGGCGTTTACATTTTCAGAATAGGCCGTAATAACAAACTTATAGGGACGATTAATAAACCCGTTATTTATTGGACAGAAAGTATAGGAGAAAAAGTTGCGCCCGATGAAGTCGCACCCGGCGACTCATTAGTAATTGTCGGCACAAATTTTCCCGATAAAGGATATGTTTTATTGAAAGGAAAAAATCATTTGACAATACCTTATACTGCTGAAGCTTTCGGGAAAAAAATTACAATAAATATCCCATCCTCTATAACTGCGCAAAAATGTTCTTTACAAGTTTGTACACAGAAAACACTTAACGCTGCAGCTTCTGAAAATTATGGTATAGGTATAGTACTAAATAAATCTTTACCCATAAAAAAAATTGTATGCTCAAAACTTATCGGAAACGGCATTACAGACAATATAGCATTATTGCAGGATTATCTGAAAGAAACCTCAGCTCAATACCGCCTTTATTTTGAGATTCCTGAAGGAACTTTTCTTTTCAGTAAACAACTGATACTACAACCCAATCAGTATTTAGTTGGAACCGGACAGAAAAAGACAATTTTAAAAGCAGGTGCTCCGGATGCTTTAGTTCCCGATGAATGGATCAAAGCAAGCAGCCATTTCGGATTAATGCAATTGACCATCGAAGCACCTGTAAAAGGTTCACTTATCAGCAATTATGAGGATGCCGCTGATAAATCTTCTTTATTGCCCTTGGAAGATGTTGTAATAAAAAATGCAAGTTTAATTTGTTCTTCTCACAGCGACTCCTTCAATACAAAAGTTGCATCAACAAATCTGATGAGAGTTGCAGGCAAAAATATCATTATCGTTAATTGTGTTTTTAATAATGTACAAAGAAAATCTTCACGCCCATTTCCGAAATATACAGATAATGTTGCAGTAAGAGTTTATCCTCTAAACGGATCTCTTATCAAGAATAATAGATTTGAACTGGGAGATTGGGGTTTAGCAATGTATATTATAGGCTACCAAAATACGCTTGTTGAAAAAAATGCAATTACCGGAGAAACAAAAAACCCGGGCGCCGCATGCGGGTTTTCTATTGGAATTAGTACTATATTGGATTACAGCCGCAATATTCTTATACTTGACAATGATTTTGTAAATATTACAGGCAATAACCGTGAATCCATTACAACAGATTTTTCAGCCGGCACTTACTTAGGAATGGTAAAATTTGCAGATAGTAAAACTGTCTCACTTCTGAGTACGCCAAGTTGGTCTTTTCGCAAACAATCATTTACACCGGGCAATTATATCGCTACCATAATTGCCGGCAAAGGAGTTGGACAATATAGATATATACAATCAGAAGAAGGAAATACTATTACTGTAGATGAGCCTTGGCAGGTAATGCCGGATAGCTCTTCTGCCATAAGCATTACACTTTCTCAAAAGAATGTTCAGATTATTCACAATAATGTTTATAATTCCGGCCGCTTACAGTTTTATGGCAATGTATTGAATGGAGAAATATCCTACAATCATCTGAGCAGTTCATTAGGTATTATGCTGCATAGCGCCATTTACATGTGTTCCTGTGTGCCCTTACAAAACATTTCCATATCGTCCAATGAATTTACGGGAAATACTGTTTTATCGCCAAAAGATAAAATGGGCATGATTGTTCGGTCAAATTATAATGGCGCAATTTCTGGAGTCGTCATTAATAAAAACCGGTCTGTTTCCGACTCGGCAGATATAACTTTTATGATGAATGTAAATCGCATAAAACCGGCTTTGATTTACAACAATGAGAAAGAATCTTTCAGGTTACAGTTGCCGGTAATCAAAGGAAAGACTTCAAATATTCAGGCAAAAGAGTCCGGCTTAGAAAAAGGCATATCCGTTTATCAATAAATTGTTTTTATAGTTTTTATTTTAATAAAATAATCGCGTGCGAATACTTATTTATGGAATTAATTATGCGCCTGAGTTGACCGGTATAGGAAAATATACAGGCGAAATGGCGGAATGGCTGGCGAAGAAAGGCCATGAAGTACATGTAATTACTGCAATGCCATATTACCCCGAATGGAAAGTCCATGAAAAATATAAAGGGAAAAAATGGTTCACAGAAGTGTTGAATGACGTGCATGTTCACCGTTGCCCGATGTATGTGCCTGCGGAAGTAAACAGTAAGAAAAGAATTATTCATGAATTTTCGTTTGTATTATCCACAAGTGTTTATTGGATGAAATTTTTATTCGGTAAAAAATTCGATATTGTTTTCTGCATAGCGCCGCCTTTTCATCTGGGATACAATCCTGTTTTTTATAAATTTTTCAGGCGCAGCCGCCTTATTTATCATATACAGGATTTACAGGTAGATGCAGCAAAGGATCTTGGCATGATCAATAACCGCGCTTTTTTAAACCTGATGTTTGGTATGGAAAAATGGCTGATGAAAAAAAGCACTAAAGTATCTTCCATCAGTAACGGGATGATTAAAAAAATTAAAGCGAAAGGCATACCTGACAGCAAAATAATATTCTTTCCGAATTGGGTAGATGATGCCGTTGTATATCCGCTTTCCAAAGAAGACTCTTTAAGAAGAGAGCTGAATATTGATATGGAAACAAAAGTGATTTTATATTCCGGAAATCTTGGTGAAAAGCAAGGACTTGAAATAATAATTGAAGCGGCAAAGGAATACCTGAATAATAAGGATATATTATTCCTCATTTGTGGATCGGGCGGCGGTAAAGAAAAATTGATGCAGTTGGCAAATGATGCGGGATTACAAAATATACGCTTTCTGCCTTTGCAGCCTTATGAAAAACTTTCTGCACTGCTGGCTGTGGCAGATATCCATTTAGTATTACAAAAAAAATCTGCAGCCGATCTTGTAATGCCTTCCAAGCTGACCGGCATTTTAGCAGCAGGCGGCTATGCATTGGTAGCTGCGGAAAAAGGAACTTCTTTGTATGAAGTGATTGATACTTATCAAGCAGGCGCGATCATAGAACCCGAATCTGTATATTCATTGAAAGAAGGCATTGCGCAAGCCGTTGGTAATCCTCAAAATTTTTTACAGGTTAAAAAAAATGCAAGGGAATATGCCGAGAAATTTCTTGCAAAAGAACATATCCTTCATAATTTCGGGCAGGAACTGGAAAGGATAGTGTAATGAATACAAAACAGATAATTTCCATTATATATTTTTTGCTTTTATTTTATATCGTATTCGGTATAAGAATATACCCGAAAATGAATATAGACGGCTTTCATACGCATTATGGCTTCAATCTGCAGCTATTCGAAAGGTACAGGAACGTGCATACATTAAAGCAATTGATGAAAATAATTTCCAATATTGATTGGTATTTCAATGTATTGATGTTTGTGCCTTTCCCTTATTGTTTTCAACAGCTGTTTTGTGTCAGAAATCTATATGCAATTTTTGCTGCAGGCCTTATCTCCAGCGTATGCATAGAGATTATTCAATATATATTTAAAATAGGAATGGCCGATATCCATGATATAATGACAAATACTATTGGTGTAGCAATAGGTACAGGCATATTGAAATTAATAGCCGGAATATCTAAAAATATGTGATTAAAAAATCAAAAACTTTTTCCCGTCATTAATCCATCTCTATACTATTTGATTCTTTTTTTTCTTTCTTGTCCTTTAGCACCCATATAGTAAGAATGCCAATAGCAATTTGCATTGTAAAAGTAGTCATAAAAGCAGTTTAAAGTATTAGATTTCTTTCGTGAAGATAAGCAATAAAAACACATGTATGTTTATTTATGCAAACGTTTTCACGATAATTACATTATTACAAATATCAAGATAACTATTTTAAATCTTAAGATTTGTTGAAAAATCTGGATGTAATTTACTAAAGAGTATGTCATTCAAATTATTCAACAAAAAACCGCCTTAGAAAAGGCGGTTAACATATCTATCTATCCTATATACATAAAAAATGCTGAATCTTATTTCTATTCTAAATACTTTCTGCGCAATTCTTTTATTTTACTGTTATTCAATCCTAAATCTTGTTTAAGAAAATTATCAAGGCTGCCGTATTGTTTATTGATTGCGTCATAAGTTGCCTGCAAATATTCTCTTTTTACTCCAGCTAAATTTTTTGCCTGATCAGGGCTTATATGAAACACATTTACCATTTGGGCAGAATCTTTTATAATGGTATTTCTGCGATAATAGTTGCTGGCGAGATAATCATTCCAAATCGTTTCCTGCTGCACACCCAAAACATATAACACCAGTGCTGCTCCGATGCCCGTTCTGTCTTTACCGGCTGAACAATGGAATAGCAAAGCGCTATCCGGCGAAATAGACAGCAGACTGTCAAAAACAGGCTTATAGCGGTCACGGAGAATACTTGTATTGGAATAAAAAGCTATTATTCCGGAATCCTTGTCTTTGGCAGATAGCATTTGTTTTAAATTGGATGGTTTGCCGGCATCTTTACTGCCCGCCGGCAAAGAAATTCTGTGTACATTTCCGGGAATGCGGTCGGGTGCAAGAGAAACTTCATAAGGGCCGCGAAAATCCGCATCCACGGCGATTTTAAGATTTTCCAAAGTTTGCAAATCTTCTTCCGTCAAATTGTTCAACGCCGCGGAGCGATATATTTTCCCCCACTTCACGTGCTTTCCATCCTTTGTTTGATAGCCGCCCAAGTCGCGGAAATTTACCGCGCCCTGCAACTTCACTTCACGCTTTGCGCTGTCGGTAATTTGCGCCGACCCGAAAAAAGGAAATGCAGCAATTAATATAATTAAATATTTTTTCATCTTTTTTATTTTTGTTTCAATCTTATAATTATTTAGTCAGCCATGTATCTTGTGTCAAATCATCTTTACCGCCGAACTGAGATTGAAGGGAGGCGTTATATTTAATCGCATTTTCTGTTTGTTCAGAACTGGGATATTGCCAACGGCGGGGAATTTTGTTTCCGTCTGTACCAATGCCATCTCCGCCTTGTGAAAATGCAGGAATACCTGTACGGCGCCAGTTGTAAAATGCTTCCCAGTTTGAATTGAGGAATAAGGCTATATATTTTTGTTGAAGTATTTGAGTAAGTCCTGCACTGCCACCTTGATATGCAACATTGTTCTTGAACGTAGTAACATCTACCGTAACAGTTCCAATCGTTGCACCCGAACGGTCTGCAACTGTTAGCTGCTTTCCATTCGATAATCCGTACAAAGTTAAAGATGCGTCAATACCGTTATTGTACCAGCTGCCTGCATCGCCGGAGGCCCATCCGCGATTGATGCCTTCCGCAATGTTAAAGCACAATTCAGGATAGCCAACCAAAATATAAGGCTCTGCGTTTGCTCCCGTAAGAGAAGTATAATAACGATTATAATTCAGGAAAGAATAAAGACCATTGCCTGAATTAGTACTTAAAGATCCTATACCTACATTAGGATCAGCACCTACATAAGCTGAAAAATCAGAAACAGTTTTTCCTGCGGTAATTTGTGCCGGAGCGGGTGTAGCTACTGCAAATGTGCGCGGATCTTTATTGGCTGTGATCAAATCTAGATAAGTTTTACTTATGTTCAAATACACATTATACGCATTTGCATAAAGAGGATATGCATTTGCCGAGTTGTACTTAAATACAAGATTGTCTGAATTAGAAGTCGGCAAAGGATATTTTGTGGGATTACCAACAATCGCTGCAAATTGTGCCTGTATTTGCAAATCGGAATTATCGATTGCTCTTTTGCTTAAAGAAATTAAAGTTCTGATTTTATATGCATTGATAATTTTTTGCCATTGCAGATAAGTTAATCCGAAAATATCGCCCGAAGCATCAACAACGCTGCTGCCACTGATACTTCCGCCAGAAATAAGCGCACCAATAATTGTATTAGCAGTATCCAACAGGTTCAGGCTTTCTTTATAAACGTCTTTCTGCGTATCGTATTTGGGTTGAGGCGTGCTGATATCGCCTGCTTCTGAAGCAGGAATATCTCCCACACGCTGTGTAAACCATATATATGCATAAGCACGGTAAAATTTTGCCAAAGCCGCATAAATATTAGCATTTGGCGCAGAAGGATATTGCACCGCAGCCTGCTTTTCCAGCAACACCACGTATTTCAACATGTCGTATTGTGTAGCGGTATATGACCAATTGTAGGTATTTGTGCCCTGATAATAAGAATAATTAGACAAGATATACTGATCGTACTTATATATGCCACCGGTGAGTGTTTCCGGCACGTTGCCGGACTCGGTGGACAAAACGCTGTTGCCGCTTATGATTGAACCGCCGCCACCCGCTAACCGAACGGAGATTGCATTTAACAACAGTGTTGCAGAAGCGCTGCTTCCAACATTAGGATTGGATGTAAGGTCGCCTTTCTGGCAACCTGTTAACGCTGCCGCTGATAAGGATATTCCTGTTATAATATTTTTGATTTTCATTTTCTATGCTATAAATGTTATAAATTAGAATGTAAGATTAATGTTGAAACCATATCTTCTCGCAGTAGGGCTTTGCAACCCTGTAACGGCTGTGCCTTGTAATGAGTTATCTGCAAAATTGTAACCGCTCGCATACTGGTCTATATCAAAATCTTTGCGGGCCGCGAAATACAAAAGATTACGGCCAACCAATGAAACAGAAGCTTTCTTTATAAATCCCTTTCTTCCTACCAAAGAAGCAGGGAATGTATAACCAATGCTTACTTCGCGCAATTTCGCGTAGCTGCGGCTAATCATATAATTTTCATCAATGGTACCACCGCCGGAAAGTCCGTTGGACATATAGTTTTGAACTGTAACGGCTGTCTTATTTGCCGTGAATGTATAATCAGATGAATTGACAATAACGCCATTTACTATATTCATTCCATTAGTAGTATTAGCTACAACACCATCGCCCACATAAGCCGGAGTCGGAGCCACTGTACCATTGTTGGTACTTTGCCATTCTTTCAGGCGGGCTGCGCCAAGTGCACCTTCCACAGATTCCGGTGCGGTACCACCATTGACCATTTGAAGATATACGCGGTCGAAAATTTTACCACCTATGCGCCCATCAAACTGAAAGCTAAAATTGAATCCTTTATAGCTGAAATTGTTGTTGATGCCGAAACCAAAATCGGGATTCATATACCCCAAAAATTTCTTGCTGTCTTTAGAAGTCCCGCCTTGCATAGGAAGGCCTGCTGAAGTATATACTATCTGTCCGCTAGTAGTGCGCACAAAACCTGAACCATAATAAGCATCCATACGATCTCCGACTTTATAATCGTGCAGCGGGCTTACAGCGCTGTTCCCGCTATTATTATTCGCCAACTCCAATACTGTTTGTCCGGGATATATTTTTTTCAATGTTTCTTTGTAAGTTGACCAGTTGATAGCAATGTCCCAATTAAACCCATCCGGATTTTTTACCGGTGAGGCATCTAACTCCAATTCCCACCCTTTTTTCTCTGTGGTAACGCCGTTTACATTTTGCCCATTGGTATAGCCTGTAGAAATAGCAACCGGTAATGCAAATATCTGTGGGCCCGCATCACTTACAAAATAAGTAGCACTCAGCCCGATACGGTTGTGCAGGAACCGAATGTCAAGGCCGCCTTCATAAGATTTATTATCAGCCGGCTTTAATGCAGGATTTGCTATGGTTGAAGAATAATTGACAGATGGTGTTCCATTATAATAACTTGTAGCCGAATATCCGGTTTGATTGGCATAAGAAGGCCCATCGTAAGATGTATATAATTCATCGCCATAACCAATCAGCCCGGCATTCGTAGTTCTGCCCGTTGCCATATAATATGCCGTAGGAATTGTAGCCTGTGTTAAACCATTTTTTACATCGGCATAAGAAGCACGCAGTTTAAGATAAGATATTGCCTGCGGTAATTTGATATAATCCGATAATACAGAACTTAATGATACGGAAGGATAGAAAAACGTTCTGTTTCCAGGAGATAATGTGGACAAATGATCCACACGACCTGTGGTAGATACCGTGAAATATTTTTTGTATCCTAAATCAACACTGTAATAACCGCTATATACCATCATGTTGGAATTGAATGTATACGCCAAAACCGAGCCTTTTGAGTTTTGGAAATCATATACCCATGGAATGGAAAGATTCTGCGTAGTTTCCCATGTGGAATTAAACTTGAACGAACGCCAACCGCCGCCTGCCAAAGCAGACAATTTCCAATCGCCCAATTGCTTGTTATAAGTTACCAATAAATCCGTATTATTTTCTATGGAAGTACGTTTGTCTTCGCGATAATCTCCGTTATAGCTTCCGAATACATACCAAGGCAGATAAGTATTCAATACGGTAGATACCGGTACTTTTTCTGTTCTGTCCTGATTCCATGTACTTACCTGTGTTCTTATACTCAGGTTAAGGGCGTCATTAAACTGGTAATTCAATTTGATATAACCGTAAACATCCGTTTTGTAATGGCCGCGCAACCAGTTATATGCCTGAAAATAAGGGTTATTGTCTCGTCCGTAGTTTTCGGAATATTGCATTAAACCTTTAACGCCTTCTGGGCCTTTCCAGTAATCCTTCAAATCTCTTACATCATAAGCCGCGTTGCCATATACGCCAAATTCGTATTCAATACTGTTTGGCCCGTATGTAACATCCGGAATGTTTGGCGTATATTGTACATCGAGATTAATATTTGCCTCTGCACTTAATTTTTTACTGAACTTATACCCCAGCATCAGATTCAAATTATCTATATTTAGTTTAGTATTTGGAATCATGCCTTTTTGATATAAGTGCGAATAAGATATACGCGCATCATAATTATCGCCACTTGCGGAAGCTGATATGTTGGAGGTAGATAAAAGGCCCGCTTCTAAAAATGTACTTAGGTTATCTTTATTTTTTACCGTGTAGGGTGTAGCTGTTCTCACGCCTGTTGTAATATCGTAAGGGCTATTATATTGTTTTACCAATTGTCCGTCCATCTTAGGACCCCAAATCGCCAACCGCTGTCCATTATCATAAAGTAAATCTGTGCCGGCAAGGTTGCTATAAGAATATCCGGAAGCAAATTCATATAAATAGTTGTTACCGCGTCCATATTCTGTTTGCGCATGAGGCCTGGCAATAAATCCGTTTTCAATTACATCGCTAGTATTGAAATTTATTTCCCATCCGCGAGGATTTTTTGTTCCCTTTCTCGTAGTAATTACGATAGCACCGTTTTGTCCGCGAAATCCATATAATGCCGCAGCATTGGGGCCTTTCAGTATGGAATAAGATTCCACATCATCCGGGCTTACATTCCATCCGTCGGAATTAACAGGAACACCATCTACCACATACATAATATCTCTGTTGCCGCGTAATACTACCTGAGGCTTGCCAATCATTTCTGCGGAAGGACCAACAGACATGCCGGATACTTTTCCGGTCAAGCCTGCAAAAGCGCTCGGCTCGCGTGCTACGATAAGCTCCGCTCCTTTAACCGTCTGTACGGAATAACCGATGTCTCGATTTTCTTTTCTTACATTATAGGCAGTAATGACTATGTCTTGCAGGTTGTCCGAGCTTCTAACCAAAGAAACATTGATAACTTCGCTACCGTTTATATTCACAGACTGAACTGCATAGTTCACATACGAAAATTGAAGTACCGCATTCGATTCAACATTCTTGATAATATAATGGCCGTTGACATCGGTAAGCACACCACCTTTTGCATTTTTAACCATTACAGCAGCACCTTTGACAGGCGCATTATTTTCATCTGTAACATTTCCCGATACGATAATTTTTTGCTGTGCATTTGCAGATAATACAGCAAATAAAATATTTATGCAAGTCAGTAAAAAAACTTTTCGATTTTTTAAGTTAATTATTTTTCTGCGTAAAAACCCCTTGTTAAGAATTTTGCCATCTCGTAACAGTTGAGTGAAAAATTGATGCATAATAGAATTTTTTGCAAATATTCACTCAACCCTCATGTCCTTACGACTAAACCGTTCCAACTGCACTCGTACGAGTACAAATGGTTCAATTAAAACAGATACATATTGATAATCAATCATTTATTCTTATTAAGTTAAGGTTAAGAATTTTATCAGATTTTTTGCAAAGGCATTTTTAAGAAACCTTTTCTCTTTTTTGATTACACAGATCTTGTATGTAGTATTTGGATATCATCAAAATGGATGTCTGTTGCTGCCTTGGAAAAAGACTTGATGAAAATATTTAACTAACAATAGTGACGCTATTTATAAATCATAAATGGTCATAAAAAATTCACGTCATGGTGAAATGTATTTCGGCGTTTCATTACAAACTACCCCGAGACAAGTACGGAGTAATGTGAAACATTAAAACGGCTTTTCATATCAGACTACTCTTGATATAAAAACTGTCTAACACGATTATTATTTCAAGATTGCCTTGTTCGTCGTAATCAATGAGTAATGATTGACATCATTGCGAATGGGGACTTTATGCGTGAGCTTTTACTTTCATATATTCCGATGGCGTGCAACCATGTATTTTTTTAAAATATTGGTTGAAGGAAGATTTAGATTTGAACCCAGCTTCATACGCAAGTGTAAGCATATTGGGAACAGTATCATTTTGCAAACATTTGTCTAAATGTTTCGTTATCCAACCGATTCTATATTCATTGACAAACGTGTAAAAAGATTTTTGTAAATAATTATTCAGTGATTCGGATATGTGATGACGCGATGTGCCTGATTCGCCAGCAAGTTTATCAAGTGTCAAATCCATATCAAGATAAATCTTCTTGTCTTCCATCAGCGTAGTAAGCTTGCGAATAATTTGAGTTTGCTGCACTTCTCCCAATACGATATTTCGCTTATTATCTTTGGTATTATTATCTTCTTCGATTTGGAGTTGCGGCGGCGCAGGAATATCTGAAAATACAATAGCATTGCTCGTTCTAACTTTGTAATAATATACCGGAATCGAAAATGCTATTAAAAATAAAATTGCATACCCAGCGGTGCGTATATGTTTTATATATAGTTCCGAATTGGGAATATTGCCAAATCTGGCCGTAATAAGCACGCCAAGCAGCATTGCACTAAGAAAGCAAAGACTGTAAGCGATAAATTTTATTAATCTTTTCTCTTTTACAAAATTGGTCTTGTCTAATTTTCGCATTTGCAACAAACTGAATACGGAATAAATAACCCATGAAAAATAAACAGTGCTCCGCAACGTATGGTTATATATATTAAGTATATCAACCGGTAAACGCTTTTGGACACAAATGTCAATTGCGATGTACACGTAAAAAATGCCGCCTGTCCATGCGGGCAATAAATGGAGCCAACGACGATTTAATGGAACTTCTGCATTGGTAAGCTTACGCGTATATAAATAAAGCAGTGGTCCGTAAGTGAGATTTAGAAATGTGGTAAATTCTTTTTGCAGCTCATGGTATTGAATAAGCACGTAAATAATAAACTTGATGGACAGATGCGCGCCGATACAAATCAATATCCACATCAGCAAATCGTAGGCAGATTTTTTCTTTCTATTGTCAAGAAACAATAACAACCCGATAAACGATTGAAATACTCCAATAATAATAACATAAATCATAAACAAAGCTGCCTTTGGGCAAATATAACCTTCTAATATTACCGAATAATTAACAAGAGAATTATCCCAAAAACGCGCATAATACAAAAAGCCCACGAATTTAATCATGGGCTTTTATTATTCATTATTAAGAAACAATTATCCTAAAGCCACACGCTGAAAGCTTGTAACTTTCAATTCTTTTCCTAAATAATCTGCTACAGATTTACTATTATCTTTTACAAAAGGCTGAGCCAATAAAGTATTTTCTTTGAAGAATGCATTTAGCTTTCCTTCAGCAATTTTGGCAATCATTTCATCGGGCTTGCCTTCCATTTTAGGATCGGCTTTCATCGTATCGATGATGATGCTTCTTTCGCGTTCTACCGTTTCCGGTGCTATGCTGTTTGGATCAACTGCTAATGGATTCAAGGCTGCGATTTGCATAGCAATATCTTTCCCTGCTTCTGCATTTTCTTTGTTTAGCCCAACTAAAACACCTAATCGATATGCGCCGTGAATGTATGAAGCAACGTAAGGGGCTTCTAATTTTTCAAACCGCGCAACGCCAATCTTTTCACCGATTGCAGCTAATTTATCATTAATCAAATCAGCAACTTTGTTACCATCGATTATTACTTCATTTAATTCTTCAGCAGAGTTTACATCGTTTGCCACTGCAGCATCTGCAATGCTTTTTGCGAATGCAATAAAGTCTGCATTTTTGGATACGAAATCAGTTTCACACGAAATCGTTACCACATATCCTTTTGTATTATCGCTGTTTGTCTGAGCAATTACAAGGCCTTCTTTTGCTTCCCGGTCGCTGCGTTTTGCAGCTACTTTTTGTCCTTGTTTACGTAACCAATCAATGGCTGCTTCAAAGTCTCCGTTTGTTTCCGTAAGAGCTTTACGACAATCCATCATACCTGCGCCGGTTGCCTGACGCAGTTTATTTATTTCCTGAGCTGTAATAGTTACAGTTGACATGATTTAATTCCTCCAAAATTTATATTGATAAAAATATATAAGAAGCCTGCAAAAAATTTACAGGCTTCCATAATTAATAATTATTTAAAATATTCTGTATGCAAAAATATATTATTATTTTCTGCCACCCGGTGCTTGTGTCCTGCTTCTGCCACCCGGTGTTGTTCTGCGTCTTGCGCCTGCATTATTGCTGCCTTCTGATGAGCGGCCACGTCCGCGACCTGCGCTTTCTGCTTCCGCTTCTGCCTGAATACGAGCTGCTTTAGCCTCGTTTTCATTATTTTCCGTAACATCTTCATCATCATCTTTTGATGCCTGACGTTCTGCCAAACCTTCTGCTATTGCAGCGGTGATATAATTGGTAATGATGGCTACGGATTTAGTTGCATCATCGTTAGACGGAATGGAAAAATCTACTTTATTCGGATCACTATTGGTATCAACCATTCCGAAAGTTGTAATGCCTAAGCGTTTTGCTTCTGCTAATGCAATGTGTTCGTGCCCAATATCTACCAAAAATAAAGCTGCGGGCAAACGGCTCATTTGAGCAATACCGCCCAATACTTTTTCCATTTTTTCTTTATCGCGAGACAAAGTCAAACGTTCTTTTTTAGTAAGGCTTTCTGCATTTACATCATTCAATAATTTCTCGATGCTTTGCATTTTCTTTACGCTCTTGCGAACGGTATTGAAGTTTGTCAACATACCGCCCAACCAGCGTTCTGTTGCAAATGGCATATTTACTTTTTTTGCACAGTCGGAAACAATTTCTTTAGCTTGTTTCTTAGTGGCAACGAACATTATTTTCTTTCCGCTTTTTGCAATTTGTTTTAAGGCTGCAGCAGCTTCTTGTAAATGATCAACTGTTTTGTTGAGGTCTATGATATGAATACCTTTCTTTTCTGCAAAGATGTAAGGCAACATTTTCGGGTTCCACTTCTTTTTAAGATGTCCAAAGTGAACGCCTGCTTCGAGCAACTGCTGTTGTAAAGAAGTATTTTGTTCCATTTATTTATTAATTTGAAAATTTGAAAATTGGTGAATTTGAAAATTTGAAAAAAATGGAATTGCCGAATTGAAAATAATCATAAACACATTTCCGAATTATCAAATTATCAAATTGAATATTAACGTTTGCTGAACTGGAAGCTGCGGCGTGCTTTCTTTTTACCGAATTTCTTACGCTCAACGCTTTTGGAATTACGGGTAAATAAGCTCTGCTCTTTTAATGCCGGACGATATTCTGCATCTAATTCTATCAAAACACGAGCAATGCCCAATTTGGCTGCTTCTGCTTGGCCTTTGATGCCACCGCCGGTTGCGTTAATTGTTATATCATATTTATCTAATGCCTCAACTGTTTTTAAAGGCAATTCGACTTGATTTTGCAAATACGGCAATGTAAAATATTGCTTATAGTCTTTACCGTTTACGCTGATTTTTCCGGAACCGCGCGTAATAAATACACGGGTAACGGCTTCTTTACGGCGACCAACTGCATTTTTTTGTTTTTCCATTTTATATTACTTGAGGAAATGTTTTAAAATTTTAATTCTTTTGGTTGTTGGGCAGTATGAGGATGAGTTTCGCCTGCATACACAAACAATTTGCCGATCATTTTGCGGCCCAGTTTGTTTTTAGGAAGCATGCCTTTGATAGCTCTTTCCAATACAACTTCAGGACGGCGTTTTAATAGATCTTTAGCAACTTCTTCTTTTTTACCGCCGGGATATCCGGAAAAGTTGATATAGTTTTTTTGCTCTAACTTATTACCTGTAAAAGTAACTTTGTCGGCATTAATAATGATAACGTAATCGCCTGTATCAACGTGCGGCGTGTAAGAAGTTTTGTTCTTACCACGCAGAATTGCAGCAATTCTTGCGCTGATGCGACCCACGGTTTGATTAGTACCGTCCACAACGTACCAATTGCGTTGTACGGTAGCCGCATTTGCATGCTTGGTGGTGAAATGTAATTTGCTCATTTGTTTAAAATATTTGCCCGGCGCTATCCCGTCGGGATTTGAAAAATTTGGATTGCAAAGGTGGGATTATTATATGAAACAGACAAAAAATACAGCATGTATTTTTATAACTTGTCTGTAAGTTATTGATATTCAATAAAATTTTTGCTAAGAAAATTTACTCATTCAGTTTTATATAATGCAAAATTTCACTTTCTCATGTTTCTTTCGAAGTTTTTTTCTGAACAGAATATTTTTTGCCCAATAAGATTTCTTTTAATAAATATTAAGGAATAAGGCTTGTATCTAACTTTTGTTTAGCAGTATTTAGTAAACATTCATCAAGTTGTATTTCGTATTATTCTCCATCAAACAATTTTTTATACAAAATTTCTTTATTCATTTCTAAAAATTCTCCCGGTAATAGGTTTTTTATTTCAATATGTTCTATTCTCGTTCTTATCAATCTTAATACAGGAAAACCTACGGCTGCCAACATTTTGCGAACCTGATGGTTTTTCCCTTCGCGCAAAATAATTTTTACCCAAGGCGCGGGAATACTTTTTCTAAAACGAATCGGCGGATTTCTTTCCGGAACAATCGGGTCTTCTTCAAAAATTTCGGCAAAACACTTCTTGGTGCGATATAATTTCCCGTCAATATTAATATCTACTCCTTTTTGTAATTGTTCGACCGCACTTTGTGTAATCGCACCATCTACCTGCACCCAATATTCGCGCTCATGCGCAAATTCCGGATTAAGCAACCGATGATTTAATTGTTTGTCATTAGTCAAAATTAATAAACCTTCACTGTCGTAGTCAAGCCGGCCCATCGGATAAACATCTTTAGGAACAGCAAAAAAATCTTTTAAGGTTTGCTTATTTTCTTGCGGGGAAAATTGTGTAAGTACTTGATAAGGTTTGTAAATAACGAAGTATCGAAATAGATTCAAAAGCAATCAATTTTTATTAAAAAAGAAAACAAAAGGATTGTCTCCGTCAGCGACAATTTTACGAATAAGGTAAGGCGCATTGATAATGCGGTAATTATTTATATCAATTATTTCGTTGGCAATGCAGAACGCTTCTACGCTTTCTACATATACCAACAATGAACTTATATTTCTGATTTGCCTTTCTACAAATTCCATATCAGGCTCCAATACTTTGGTCAATATAAGTAAATCTCTCTGCATTTTAATTATAATATGAAAAGTAAATGTTACAGAAAATTTGGAATCAAATATACTTTATTCAATGTGTTTATTGATATAATAAATGTAAATTTACGCATTTATTTAAATTTAAAATTGAATAATCCGACATCTACACAAATGTTTTTGTATTCTGCGCTTGATTGGGGTTTAGGCCATACTACAAGAAGCATTTCTATATTGAATAAAATAAAAGAAAACAATACCAAAATTTATATTGCCTGCGAACCGGAAAGCCCTTCCGAAAAAATTTTAAAACAAGCATTCCCCAATGCCGTTTTTTTACCCCTAAAAGGTTATGGAATCAGTTATATAAAACATTCAAATTTGTTTGCATGGAAAATACTGATGCAAATTCCAAAGATAATTGCGGCCATAAAAAATGAAAAAAAAATGGTGTCGATTTGGTGCAAGAAATACAAAATTGATTTGATAATTTCCGACAACAGATACGGTTTTTTTAATGAAAAAATAAAATCCGTTTTTATTACGCATCAATTACAAATTGCTGCGCCTTTTCTTTTTTTGGAAAGAATAATTCAACGGTTAAATTACCGGTACATTAATTGTTTCAGTGAATGTTGGGTTCCTGATTTTGAAGGAGAAAATAATCTCGCAGGCAAATTATCGCACCCGGAAAAAATGCCGGCAGTTCCTGTAAAATACATCGGCGCAAAAAGCAGGTTGATCAAGAAAGAATCAGAAAAAAAATATGATTTTCTCATACTTCTTTCCGGCCCGGAACCGCAACGGACTATTTTGGAAAATAAGTTTTTACAAATAAAAAATCAATTCAAAGAAAAAGTATTGCTTGTGCGCGGATTGCCGAATGAACAAGGTGAATTAACATCAACAAACAATTTCATTATCAAAAATTATTGCGACACGGACGAACTTTCAGAACTGATTGCTGCAAGTGAATTTGTAATTGCGCGTTCCGGCTACTCGACTGTTATGGATTTATATTGTTTGAAAAAGAAGGCAATCTTCATTCCCACGCCGGGACAAACGGAACAGGAATACCTCGCTGTAAGCCTGATGAATAAAGGCTTTGCTTATTACTTTAAACAAAATGAAAAAGACTATTATAAAAAAATCCTGCAGGGAAAAGAGTTTGATTTTAAAATTTGGAATGATACAATTTAATGTACCAATCATATATCAATACGCTCTCGCAAACAAAACTCTTTGTGTGCTTGGATTTCCAGTTAAAATACATTTGCCTTCTTCTTGCGGATTATCAAGCGGAATGCAACGTATTGTAGCTTTACTTAATTCTTTTATTTTTTCTTCTGTTTCCGGTGTGCCGTCCCAATGTGCATAAACAAATCCTGTTTTTTCGTCCAGCGTTTTTATAAAATCTTCCCAGTTATCGGCTTTTGTAATATGCGCATCACGAAAGCCTTTCGCCTGATTATAAATATTCTGCTGAATCCCGTCAAGTAAGTTTTCGACATGATCGGCTATACCTTCCAATGATTGTACAGATTTTTCGCGGGTATCTCTCCGTGCAATTTCCACTACATTGTTTTCCAAATCACGCGCTCCAATTGCCAGACGAACGGGAACGCCTTTCTTTTCATGCTCCGCAAATTTCCAGCCCGGGCGCGCATTATCACTATCATCATATTTTACGCGGATGTTTTTTGCTTTTAATGAAGCAATAATATTATCTACTTTTTCATCAATTAATTTCTTTTGTTCTGCATCTTTATAAATCGGAACAATGACTACTTGCAACGGTGCAATTTTTGGCGGCAATATCAATCCTTCATCATCACTGTGCGCCATTACCAACGCGCCAATCAACCTGGTGGAAACGCCCCAACTTGTAGCCCACACATAGTCGAGCTTGTTTTCTTTATCGCTGAATTTTACGTCAAATGCTTTGGCAAAATTTTGTCCGAGAAAATGCGAAGTGCCAGCCTGCAAAGCTTTGCCGTCCTGCATCAAGGCTTCAATGCAATATGTATCTTCTGCGCCTGCAAAGCGTTCGTTGGGAGATTTAACACCTTTTACAACAGGAAGCGCCATGTAGTTTTCTACAAAATCAGCATATACTTCCAGCATTTTTTCTGCTTCTGCAACTGCTTCATTTTTGGTTGCATGTGCCGTATGTCCTTCCTGCCAAAGAAATTCTGCAGTACGCAAAAAAAGGCGCGTACGCATTTCCCAACGAACTACATTTGCCCATTGATTTATCAAAATCGGTAAGTCGCGGTAAGATTGAATCCAACTCTTATATGTGTTCCAAATGATGGCTTCAGAAGTAGGGCGAACAATTAGTTCCTCTTCCAGTTTTGCTTCAGGATCAACAATTAATTTTCCTTTATTATCGGGATCGCTTTTTAAACGATAATGTGTTACTACTGCGCATTCTTTTGCAAAACCTTCCGCATTTTTTTCTTCCGCTTCAAATAAGCTCTTTGGTACAAACAGCGGGAAATATGCATTTACATGTCCTGTATCTTTAAACATTTTATCCAAAGCATCGCGCATATTTTCCCACAAAGCAAATCCGTATGGTTTTATGACCATGCAACCGCGCACAGCGCTGTAATCTGCCAGATCGGCTTTTATAACGATGTCATTGTACCATTGCGAATAATCCTGTGTACGGGAAGTAATCTCTTTGCTCATAATATACTGTAAAAAATTTTCGCAAACTTACCGTTTTATCCATTATACATTTTAAATAAAATCTTTGTTAAGCGAAAAAAAGAAATATTTATTTCTTAAAAGAATCACGTATTTGCCAAGGCTGATATACCTTTGCGCTGTCTTAATAAAAACGGTTTTTAATCTTTCTAAAACACTCCGTTTATGGACAATTTTATGGCCGCAAGGTCGCAGATGGCTTTGTCTTTGGCTTTCCACATCATATTTTCCTGCATCGGAATGGTAATGCCGTTTTTCATGGCAGTTTCACATTATCTTTGGATAAAGACGGATAATCTTATTTATAAAAATATCACACGCGCTTGGAGCAAAGGAGTTGCCATATTTTTTGCAACGGGCGCCGTATCGGGAACTGTATTGTCTTTTGAACTCGGATTACTTTGGCCTGAATTTATGAAGCACGCCGGCCCTATTTTTGGAATGCCGTTTTCACTGGAAGGAACTGCGTTTTTTATCGAAGCAATTGCTTTGGGATTTTTTCTATACGGCTGGGGCAGATTTAATAAATGGTTTCATTGGATCACAGGATTAATAGTCGGCATCAGCGGTTTAGTATCCGGCATATTGGTGGTTGCTGCAAATTCATGGATGAACAGCCCTTCAGGGTTTGATTATGTCAACGGAAAATATATTAATATAGATCCTATAAAAGCCATGTTTAATAAAGCGTGGTTTTCTCAGGCATTGCACATGTGCATAGCTGCATTTGCGGCTACGGGCTTTGCTGTTGCCGGTGTACACGCATTGATGATTTTAAGAAAAAGAAATGTATCGTTTCATTACAGAGCATTTAAAATTGCAGCTCTTTTTGCCATTGTGGCTGCAATCTTACAACCTTTAAGCGGAGATATTTCTGCGAAAAATGTTGCTCGCTTACAACCGCCAAAACTTGCAGCCATGGAGGCTGTTTATAAAACGGAAAAAGGTGTTCCATTATTAATAGGCGGCATTCCGAACGATAGCACACAAGAAGTAAAATATGCGATACGTTTACCGAATCTCTTGAGTTTTTTAGCGTACGATAATTTTAATGCAGAAATAAAAGGGCTCGATCAGGTACCGGCTACAGACCGGCCGCCTGTAGCCGTTACACATTATTCTTTTCAAGTAATGGTAGCCTTGGGAATGTTTATGCTGTTGATAGCCATTTTGTATTTAATTATTTTAATAAAGAAAAAAAGCTGGCAAAATAAACGCTGGCTGTTGAAGCTGTTTGCCATCGCAACGCCAATGGGTTTTATGGCTGTGGAAGCAGGCTGGACAGTTACGGAAACAGGAAGACAGCCATGGATTATTTATGGCATTATGCGTACAAAAGATGCCGTAACACCTATGCCCGGAATCATTTATTCCTTTTACATTTTTACGGCAGTATATATTTCTTTGTCGCTCATTGTAATATTTATGTTGTACCGGCAAATAAAAATGGTGCCTGTATTGTATGATGTAACCAATGATAAAAACATGCATTGATGCTCTATGTTGTAATTGCATATTTATGGCTTTCGCTTTTGCTCTATCTGCTTTTTGGCGGAGCGGATTTTGGCGCGGGCATTTTAGAACTTTTTACAACAAAGAAAAATAGAGTACGCACAAGAAAAACTACATATCGCGCTATAGGTCCTATTTGGGAAGCCAACCACATGTGGCTTATCATTGCTATTGTAATCATGTTTGTAGGGTTTCCGGATATTTATACGGTGATGTCTTTGTACCTGCATATTCCTTTGGTCATCATGCTGCTCGGCATTATTGCAAGAGGAACTGCTTTTTCCTTCCGGCATTACGATGCCATACGAGATGATATGCAAACGGTTTACAACCGGATTTTTACATGGTCTAGTTTTATAACGCCTTTATTTTTGGGCATTATCGCTGCAAGTACCGTTTCTTCAGCAATTGATACACATGCTCACGGATTTTTGGATGCATATATTTTCAGTTGGCTGCGGGTATTTAATATTACCGTAGGGCTTTTTACAATTTCGATATGTGCTTTTTTGGCTGCCGTATTTTTAATTGGCGAGGCTGATAATGATAAAGACAGAACTCGGTTTATCAGTAAAGCTAAGAGCTCCAATATGTTTGCCGTCATCAGCGGAGCAATGGTTTTTTTATCTGCACGATACGAACATATTCCGCTTGCGGTTTGGATATTCGGCAACGCTGTAAGTTTGTGTGCCATCATCGCTGCGTTAGCATCGTTAATATTGTTTTGGTATTTATTATCCAAAGGAAAAACAAAAGTGCTTCGGATATTAGCGGGCTTTCAAATTACAATGATTTTACTGGCGGTTACTTATCCGCATTTTCCTAAAATTATCTTACTTAAAAATGGCGGCTATCTTTCCCTGACAGATGAAAGTGGCGAACAAAAGGCCATTGAATCTCTCGCAATTGCGCTTCTTGTGGGAAGTATCTTTATTCTTCCTGCATTGTTTTATTTGATATACAGTTTTAAAAAACCATCAGAAGAACAATCGCTCTAGTAGTATTCACTTCAGCACGATTCATTACATTTTTTTAAATATAAAAATTGATGAAAATAAAAAATGTAATCTTTATAAAAGAGTTGAGAAATTGGTAGAATTTTTAAGGTTTGAGTATTAAATTTGCAAGCGTTCGCAAAGCAACTATGTGTGAATCTCCTACCATGAGTGAATTACAAAACCTTGATATCGTATTAATAGGCGCCGGCATCATGAGCGCAACCTTGGGTATTATGCTTAAAGAACTGATGCCGCAGGCTACCATTCATGTTTACGAAAGGCTGCCGGAAATTGCAATAGAAAGTTCAGATGCATGGAACAATGCCGGCACGGGTCATTCAGCGTTTTGCGAATTGAATTATACACCACAAAGGCCGGACGGTTCGATAGACGCTTCAAAAGCATTGAATATTGTGGAACAGTTTGAAACTTCCAAACAATTCTGGAGCCATCTGGTAAAGAAAAATCTGGTAGATAATCCTGCATCATTTATTTCGCCGGTTCCACACATGAGTTTTGTATGGGAAAAAGAAAATGTGGAATACTTACTAAAAAGGTATGATACGCTCCGGCAATCTCCTCTGTTTCGCGATATGCAATTTTCGGACGATCATGCGGTATTGCAACAATGGATTCCGTTGATACTGGAAAACAGGAAATCTTCCCAGCCTTTAGCGGCTACAAAAATGGATGCAGGAACCGACGTTAATTTTGGAGCACTTACGCGCACCATTTTTAAGCATTTGCAGAATGATGAGCATGTTACTATTTTCACTTCTCATGAAGTAAAAAATTTAAAGCGCAGGAAAGACGGCGGCTGGCAGCTTTCAGTTAAAAATAATATTACGCAAGAGAAGAAATATATCAATACAAAATTTGTATTTCTCGGCGCGGGCGGCGGCAGTTTACATTTGTTGGAAAAATCCGGTATTCCTGAAGGCAAAGGTTTCGGCGGATTTCCGGTAAGCGGGCAATGGCTGCGTTGCACCAATCCTGCAATAATTGCAAAACATGCTGCCAAAGTGTACGGAAAACCTGCAGTAGGTGCGCCGCCAATGAGCGATCCGCATTTAGACACGCGAATAATAGATGGCGAACGAGCATTGCTATTCGGGCCGTTTGCAGGATTTTCCACAAAATTTTTGAAGAACGGTTCGTTCTGGGATTTGCCGCTTTCCATCAATCTTTCCAATATTTGGCCGATGATAAAAGTTGGCCTTACGAATTTTGCTTTGCTGAAATATCTGATTAATCAAATCAAACAAAATCACAACGACAGGGTAAATGCCTTGCGAAAATTTGTTTTAGATGCCAAGCCCGAAGACTGGAAATTGGAAATTGCAGGGCAGCGTGTTCAGGTTATAAAAAAAGATAAACAAAAAGGAGGCGTATTGCAATTCGGAACGGAAGTGGTAACTTGTTCGGATGGAAGTATTGCAGCGCTTTTAGGCGCTTCACCGGGCGCATCTACTTGCGTATCCATTATCCTGAATATGTTGGAGCGTTGTTTTAAAAAAGAAATGCAATCTCCCGAATGGCAGGCAAAAATTAAAGAAATGGTGCCTTCTTACGGAATATCGGCAAAAGAAAATCCTGAATTTTATTTACAAATGCGGGAAAAAACTTCCGCCGTTCTCGGATTAAAGTAGTAGTTTAACTTAAATATGATTGCATTTCTACAAGGAGAATTTGTCAATAAAACGCCGGCAAACGTCATCGTAAATGTTGGCGGCGTGGGCTATGACGTTAACATCAGCCTGAATACTTATTCTGCAATTGCCGAGTTAAAAAACGGATTGCTTTACACTTATTTGCAGATTACGGAAAATGCGCATACGCTCTACGGTTTTGCCGATATCAACGAAAAAAATCTATTTATTCAATTAATTTCTGTGTCAGGTGTAGGCGCTTCTACCGCGCGGATGATGCTTTCCGGAATGAAGCCCGATGAAATAATAAAAGCCATTGTGCAAAGTAATACGCCGCAGCTGGAAAAAATAAAAGGCATTGGCCGTAAAACCGCGGAAAGGCTAATTGTGGAACTGAAAGAGAAACTGGCAAAATCGCACGACATTAATACGGCAAGTCCTGTTATTGCAATATCGTCCATAGAATCGGATGCGCTGGAGGCTTTAATGGCATTGGGCATCAACAGGAATATGGCGGAAAATGCCATCAAAAAAACTTTGCGCACGCCGGAAAACACGCACAGCTTAGAGATACTTATAAAAAATTCCCTGAAAAATTTGTAGCCAGAATCCTGACATTTCCTCTGATATATAATTGCGATATTATACTTTAACACTCCTTTTTTCGTTATTAAAAATCAGGTAATAATCATTTGCCGAAAATTTTAGCGAGAAAGCAATTGAATAAGTTTTGTATAAATTTATTAAGGATTTTTATTGCGGCCATTGCAACTTCAATTGCATGGCTGCATGTTGCTGCGCAAGATTCTGCCAATCAATATCCTTATCGCCTGCAAGACCGTTATGGAGATCCGTTTTCCTGGAAAAGCTATAACCGTTTTGACATTGATACCTCGCTTATTAAAAGAACAATCATATATGATTCCGTAACAAAATCGTATTACATTATTGAAAAATTTGACAGCATCCGATACCGTTATCCTGCTGCTTTTTCACGCAGCGATTTTTTGAATGTACAGGGATTGAATGATGAAACGGATTATTACAACAATCTTTCACGTTCCCTGTCTATGCTCAATTATAAACAGCCGCGTCCGAAGCCGCGCGTGTTTTCAAGTTTGTTCAACCGTATTTTTGGTTTGACGCCCGACGGGAAAAAAATGGATATTACTTCGTCCGGCAATATCGATCTGCAATTGGGCTATCAAGGGCAGAATGTGCAGAATCCCACACTTTCAGAGCAGGCGCGTAAAACCGGTAGTTTCAACATGAATGCTTCCGCAGACCTGAGTGTGATTGCACAAATAGGAAACAAATTGCGGCTGCCTATTTCTTACAACACCAATGGATTTTTTCAATTCAATAATCAACTAAAACTTAATTATCAAGGTACGGACGATGAAATTCTGAAATCCGTTCAGGCCGGAAATGTTTCCTTTCAAACCAAAGGTTCTCTGATGGCAAGTATGCAAAATCTTTTCGGCATAGAAGCGCAACTGCATTTTGGAAATTTAATAGTTACCGGCGTTATTGCCAACGACCGCTCACAAAAACAATCGGTAACGACGCAAGGCGGCGGTTTGTCTCAGAACATTAATATTTCCATGGGTGATTATGACGAAAACAGGAATTTTTTATTGGGAAATTATTTTGTCCGGCATTACAACGAAACAATGACTACGTTGCCGAGAGCCAATACTTTGATAAAAATATTAAGAACAGAAGTATGGATAACGAATAAAAGCGGAGCAGATACAAGTGTAAGAACCGTGGTAGGATTAATGGATTTAGGAGAAAATAATCCGTATAATACCAATATTCATTCTTTAAATTCTTTCAACGGATTGCCCTCCAATTCCGCTAACGATTTATACGCTGCTTTGCAATCCAATCCTGCTGCACGAAATTCTTCTACCGTAGCAACATTATTGAATGCACGCGGATTAATTCAAACAGCCGATTATGAACAAACTTATGCACGAAAGCTGGACACTACGGAATATGTACTGAATCCGCAAGCCGGCTTTATTGCATTGAGCCAGCAATTGCAGCCAGATCAGGTTTTGGCGATAGCTTATCAATATTCTTATAACGGACGGATTTTTCAGGTAGGAGAATTTTCGAGCGATGTAGCTTTGGATTCTTCGCAAGGAACGCAAAAGGTATTGTTTTTAAAATTGCTGAAATCTTCACAGCAAAGAACGGATTTGCCTTTATGGAATCTGGAAATGAAAAACGTTTATTCACTGAACGTTTTCGGTATGGATTCGAGCAGTTTTAATCTAAATGTTTATTATCAGCAACCGAGCGGCGGCACAAATCCTTATCTTCCACAAACAGCGCAATCCGTTTCAGGTAAATCTATAATTTCTATATTAGGCGCAGACAAATTGAATTACAGGAATGATCCCGGCGCTGACGGGCAATTTGATTATGTTCCTAAATTCACAGTTATTCCCTCACAAGGAAAAATCATTTTTCCGGTATTGCAGCCTTTCGGTAAAGACCTGGATTCCTTGGCATACAATGGCATTTCTCAGGATATAAAAAATAAATATGTTTATTATCAATTATACGACAGTTTAAAAGTAATTGCAAATACATTTGCCAATGTAAATAAATTTATTTTACAGGGAGTTATCAAAGGTTCGTCAAACTCGGTCATCAATATCGGTGCGGCAAATGTTCCTCAAGGTTCGGTTATAGTGACTGCCGGAGGAAGAACGCTTGTAGAAGGCGTTGATTATACGGTAAATTACAGCTTAGGCCAAGTTCAAATCATTAACCAAACAATACTTGACGGAAATACAGCAGTAAATGTGCAGTTTGAAAACAATGCCAATCTCGGAACAGCACAGCGAAATTTTATGGGATTGAGATTTGATTATACGGTAAATAAAAAATTGTCCATTGGCGCTACGTATGAAAAATTATCGGAGCAGCCTTATACTTTCCGGACTAATTACGGCGAAGATCCTATCAATAACAGCATGTATGGAATTGATTTCAATTATCATTCCGATTGGCCGCAATTAACGAAATGGCTGAATAAACTTCCATTTTATTCATCTTCCGCGCCGAGCAATATTACTGCTTACGGCGAAGCTGCAGTTTTAAAACCGGGACATCCGAAGCAAATCGGTTCCGGAGAAAACGGGAAAGTTTACATAGATGATTTCGAAAGTTCGAGCAATGCGTATGATTTACGAACGCCTTTTACCTCATGGTCGCTCGCTTCCACGCCTGCGGGCAACGGATTATTTCCTGAAGCAACTTTAAACAATAACCTCGATTACGGAAAAAACCGTGCGCAGCTATCGTGGTATACGATAGAACCTATTTTGCAAGATAAGAACAGCACAAGCAATCCTTTATTCAAAAACTTATCGGAATTAAGCGATCCGCGTGTGCGGCCAATATATGCAAGTGAATTATTTCCCAATCAAAGTACATTGTCCGCAACTTTGCAAACTACCACTTTCGATCTTTCTTATTATCCTACGGAAAGGGGCCCGTATAATTTTACAGACGATCCAACGAATATGGATGCGCAAGGACATTTATTAAATCCGCAAAAACGATGGGGCGGTATTATGCGCTCAATGGATCAGACAGATTTTACTTCGGATAATGTTGAATATATTGAAGTATGGATGCAGGATCCTTTTATCAAAACCCCGAACAGTATCGGCGGAAAGTTAATGATTGATTTAGGAAATGTAAGCGAAGATGTATTGAAAGACGGAAAGAGAATGTACGAAAACGGATTGTCAAAAAGCGGCAATGCAGAAGACAGTACATCCAGCATTTGGGGAACTGTCCCCACAAACCCAATTCAACTTGTAAATGCTTTCAGCAATGATGTGGATGAAAGAAATTATCAGGATGTAGGTTTTGACGGACTGAACGATGACGGAGAAAGAAGAAAAAGACTGGATTATTTAAATGATTTAAAAAACTCTTTCGGAGAAAATTCGCCCATTTATCAGGCTGCATATAATGATCCTTCGAATGACAATTACAAATGGTATCGCGATCCAAATTTTACAAGCAACGACGGTATTTTGGCGAGATATAAACATTATAACGGAACGCAGGGCAATTCTCCTGTAGCAACAAATTCATCTTCGGCTTCAACAACTTATCCGGATAATGAAGACCTCAATGCTGATAACACGATGAACCAAAACGAGCAGTATTATGAATACGAAGTTGATTTAAAACCAAACATGGTTTTAACAGACAAGTACGTTTCAGATGTTCGCGATGTGCAGCCTCGCCTTGCAAATGACAGCATTACGCACGAGCACTGGTATTTACTTCGCATTCCTATTACGGATTTTACAAATAAAATTGGCAACATTGCGGGCTTCAATTCCATTCGTTTTATGAGAATGTATTTAACCGGATTTCAGGATTCGGCAACGGTACGTTTTGCTGAGTTGAGCCTTATCAGAAACACATGGCGCCCTTTCACATTCAAGTTAGACACTTCGGACAATTATACAAATCTGCCAAATGACAATACATCCATAACCATCACACAAGTCAATACTCAAGATAATAGTTTACGCACGCCCATTCCTTATAAAATGCCCCCGGGCGTGCAGCAATTGCAAACATTGCAGGGTACAGGCAGTGTAAGCAACGGCTCGACTTATATCGAGAAAGAACAATCCATGAGCTTGAACATTTCTAACTTAAAACAAAACGATTCGCGCGCGGTCATCAAAAGTATGAATATGGATATGCGGCAATATGGTCAGATGTCTATGTATATTCATGCGGAATCTGTTCCAGGACAAACGCCTGTAAACAATAATGATCTGGTGGCCGTAATAAGATTGGGGCAGGATTATATTAGCAATTATTACGAAATAAGAATTCCTTTAAAAGTAACACTGCCCAACGCTTCTGCTTCTCAGGAAGAAATATGGCCGGATTCCAACCGGTTGCTTGTGGCTTTGCAGGATCTGGTAAATTTAAAAATGGAAAGGAACGCGAGTCGAATTGCATTGAACAAAATTTACAGCGAGCAATTCGGTAATGAAACTTATGCCGTGAAAGGAAATCCTAACCTGGCTGCAGTTACAAGTTATTTAATAGGTATAGAAAATGCAGCGAATTCTCAACCAGTAAGCACAACTGTGTGGACAGATGAATTATCTCTTTCTAAAATAAATGAAAAAGGCGGATGGGCGGCGCAAGGACGTGTGGATGTACAGCTTGCCGATTTGGGAAGTGTAAGCCTTTCGGCAAATACTTATTCCGCAGGCTTTGGTACAATAGAACAAAACGTGAGCGAGCGGGAAATGAATTCGATGATACAATACGATGCGTCTTTGAATATTGATGCCGGTAAATTATTTCCTCAGAAATTCGGCTTCAGCATTCCGTTTTTTGCGAGCCTGAACAAAACGATTTTAACGCCGAAATACGATCCTTACAGCCAGGATATTATTTTTAAAGACGAGTTGAAAAATTATTCCGCATCGCAAAAAGATTCAGCAAAAAATTTAGCCGACGATATCACTACGACTAAAACAATTAGTTTTACAAATGTACGCTTCGGTAAACCGAGCATACATCCGAAAATATGGAGTATCAGCAATTTTGATTTTTCATATACTTTTACCTCCATTAATCAAACCAATCCGTTGGTTTCCCAGAACACAATCAATCAGTACAACGGCAATTTCGGTTATACATTCAGCGGCCAGCCCAGATTTTGGCAACCTTTCAAAAGATTGTTTCACAACAAAAGCCCTTGGCTTTCTTTTATAAGAGATTTTAATATAAACCCTACGCCATCTTTATTAAGCTTCAGGTACACAATCAACCGGCAATCATCGGTATATACACCGCGTGTTATCAATCCCTACGATGTAGATACCGATATTGATACCGCGCAAACCATTTATGATAATTATTTTAATCTTACGCGCAATTATAATTTGAACTGGAACTTAACCAAGAGCCTTAATATTGATTTTACAGCAACCAACCTTTCTGTTGTCGATGTGCCGAACAGGCGATTAAATAAAACTGATAAAGACTCTATTTGGCACAGCTTTTGGCGAGGCGGAAGAAATACGCAATATTCTCAAACGGCTACGATGTCTTATACATTACCATTCAATAAATTTCCCATGTTTGATTGGATTAATGCGCAATACAGCTATTCGGCAAATTACAATTGGATTGCGGCAAATTTACAATCCGTAAGTTTGGGAAATGTGATTGAAAATGGCAATACGTCTAACTTCAATGGGCAATTTAATTTCAGAAATCTGTACAACAAATCCAAACTGTTGAAATCCGTACTCAATCCATCAAACAATTTTAATCAGAGTCCCCCAACAAAATAAAAACAATATTCTTCAAAATGTTTCCAAACAGCGTGCAAAACATATTATAGATTCATTGCTAAAATCTATTCCGAAAAAATCCGAAGTTGTGAAAGGATTAAAAGGAAGGGAAAGAAAACTTGCTTTATTAAAATGGCGAAAATTGAAACGCGCCGTTAAACTCGCCATAAAAGAACAGAATGCAAAACTTCCGCAAGAAACAAACGGAGCTGCTGTTGCAGGAATAAGATTGCTGACTTTGGTAAAAAGTATCACGATAAATTATTCGCTTACCAACAACAGTAGATTGCCTGGCTATATGGACAGCACGAAATTATTGGGAGAAAATCTTAGTTCACGCCAGCCGGGATTCGCATATATTTTTGGTAAAATGCCGACAGAGCAATGGCTGGAACAAAAAGCGAGGCAGCACATTATTTCGGAAGATCCTCAATTCAACGACTATTACAGCCGTACCTATACAGAAGGCTTAAATCTGAGCGCTGAACTTGAACCGGTAAAAGATTTAATAATAGATCTTACCGCTACCAAATCATTTAATAAAAATTATTCTGAATTGTTTAAAGATACGGCCGGCACAGGTAACTTCGAGCATTTAAGCCCGTATTCGGCAGGAGGCTTTACTGTTTCTTACGCATCTTTCAAATCCTTATTTTCTAAATCCTCGTCGGGGAAGGTATCTGCGGAATTTAAAAATTTCTCCGATTACCGAACAATAATTTCAAAAAGACTGGCGGCACAAAATTCTTATTATAATGGAACTACAAGTGACGACGGATACGCTACCGGCTATGGGAGATATGCGCAGAATGTTTTGATACCGGCATTTATTGCAGCATACACAGGTAAATCGCCGGATAAAGTGGGATTGGTAAAAGAAGACAATCCTGATATAAAAACAAATCCTTTAGGAAGTATTTTTCCGAAACCAAACTGGACTATTAATTATTCCGGACTGAACAGGTTAGGAAACTTGTCTAATATTTTTTCGGGCATTACTATTACAAATGCTTATAACGGAAGCCTTGCCATGAACAGTTTTACGAGTGCGCTCAATTTTCAGGATCCTTTAATGCGCGGAGAACCCGCGTTTATAGATTCCACATCGGGCAATTATGTTCCTTATTTTTTAATACCCAATATTACGATTTCCGAAAATTTTGAACCCTTGATCGGATTGAATCTAACGTTGGTAAACCAAAGCAACATTCAATTTCAATATTCAAAATCAAAAACTTTATCGCTCAGCTTGATAGATTATCAGGTAAGTGAGTCTGACCAAACTTCTTACCAGTTAGGATTTAATATTGTAAAGCATAATGTGAATCTGCCTTTTGCGCCAAAACCCAAACTCAAAAAAGGGCAGCCGAAAGGTGTCGGGAACGATTTGTCTTTCGGGCTTAATATGTCTATGACCAATCAGTTTACCAGCAATACTACTTTAGACCAGACAAGTAATTACAGCACAGGGGGCCAAAAAGTATGGATGTTTTCTCCCTCTGTCAATTATGTATTGAACAACCGGATTAATTTGCGGTTATTTCTTTACGCAACAGCGAACTGTTCCATACATTTCTACTGCGCCGCCAATAACGGTTACCAATGCCGGGTTGGAAATTAAAATATCGTTACAGTAAAAATTTTGAACCAAAATTTATTAGGCGTAGTTTATTTATCATTCCCGGGGTTCGTTCAGATATCAACAACAAAAAAGCCGCGAATGCGGCTTCAACAAATTTTAAGTTTCGAAAAGTAAATACGCTTATTTCGAAGTCAAAAAATCTTTTACATTGTCTTTGTGGACAATTGTTTCTTTAAAAGTATAAGCGCCTGTTTTAGGATTGCGAACAGTTTTAATAACTTTCGTCCAGTTTTTTGCTTCTGCCGAAGCTTTTAAATCTTTTACTTTTGCGTTTTTGGAAGCTGCCTTTGCCATGATTCAATTATTTTAAAACTTGAATAATAATTTATTCAAATGAAAATTTATTTAATTTCTTTATGTACCGTTACTTTTTTCAAAATAGGATTATACTTTTTAAGCTCTAAACGCTCAGCAGTATTTTTCTTATTTTTTTGAGTAATATAACGGCTCGTACCAGGCTGACCGCTTGCTTTATGTTCGGTACATTCCAATATTACCTGTACTCTGTTTCCTTTCTTTGCCATTGTAGAATATCTTTAAAAAATTATATTAGATTTTTGTGCCTTCGGCTCTTAATTGTTTTACTACAGTATGTAAACCGTTTTTATTGATTGTACGAATTGCGTCTGTAGATAATTTCAACGTGATCCAGCGGTCTTCTTCTGCATAGAAGAAACGTTTTGTTTGCAAATTAGGTAAAAAACGACGCTTGGTTTTAATGTTTGAATGAGAAACATTATTTCCTACCATCGGTCTTTTTCCTGTTACCTGACATACTCTTGCCATAACTTACTTTTTTTATCGGACGGCAAAGGTACTATTTTTTACATCTTTTCCAAAAAATGTTTTAAAAAATACGGAACTATTTTAAAAAACAATGAGAGAACAAAAAATGCCCTCTCATTATTTCATCAAAAATGTAGTAGAAAAGCTTATATCGCAATCTTTTCCACCTTGAATTTCAGCATGCCTGTGGGCGCTTTTATTTCGGCAACTTCGCCAACTTTTTTGCCCAACAAACCTTGCCCAATGGGCGATGATACAGAAATTTTCCCTTCTTTCAGATTGGCTTCTTTTTCTCCTACTAACTGATACGTTACAGATTTTTTTGTAGAAGTATTGGTAATGGTAACTTTTGTCAATACTGAAACCTTGCTGGTATCTATTTCTTTTTCATCAACTATACGGGAACTGTGAACCAATGATTCAAGTTTGGCAATTTTAGCTTCCAGAATTCCCTGGGCTTCTTTTGCGGCATCGTATTCGGCATTTTCGCGCAAGTCTCCTTTTTCTCTTGCCTCTGCAATGGCTCTGGAAGCTTCGGGGCGCAGCACCGTAATCATGTGGTGCAATTCCTGTTTCATTTTTTCAAAACTATCTTTTGAAACATACATTACTTCACTCATAGGAATATATTTTAGATTACAGAAAAAAAATACAACGCCACAAACTGAGCTGTGGCGCTGCACATTAATATCTTATTATTTATACGAAATTAAAAAAACATTTGTTAATAAATAAAAAAATCAGGGTAAAAATCCGAGTTTTTGTAAAATCACTTCACTCATTTTATAAAACGCTTCGTGACTGTAGCCTGCTATGTGCGGCGTGATAATGACATTAGGCTTCTCGGATAATTTATCCAATAAAGCAAACTCCGTATCGGAGTACATGTCTAATTTTTCGTTTTCCAATACATCAACTCCGGCGGCTGAAATTTTACCTGATTCTAATGCGCGGAGCAAAGCGTTTACATCCGTTACTTTTCCGCGGCAAGCAGTAATGAATAAAGGTTTTGTTTGAAAAGAATTGAAAAAATTATCGTTGGCATAATGAAAAGTTTCTTCGGTTAGTGGAATATTCAAACTTATCACATCTGCATAACGGAATATTTGTTCCGGCTGCGCTTCGCGGATATAATCATGTGCAAAACCAGATTTGTATTTATCATGCGCCAGCACCGTTACGTTGAAAGGTTGCAACAATTTTGCAAGCGAGCTTCCCGTGTTTCCGTAACCGATAATACCAACAGTTTTTCCGCTCAATTCCGTGCCGCGATTGGCATCGCGAATCCATAGATGTTTTTTTACTTCATCAAAAGAAGATGAAATTTTGTTTAATAAATTTAATATCAAGCCCATCGAATGTTCCGCTACTGCATTCCGGTTTCCTTCGGGGCTGCTTATGCAAAGAATATTTTTGCTTTCGGCATACGGCACATCAATCAGTTCCATACCACTTCCCAAACGCCCGATCCATTTGAGTTTTCGCAGCTTTGTCCAAAATATTTTTATCTATTTTTAAACGAGTGGTAATGATCAGTCCTTCAATTTCTGGAATAATATTTTCCAATTCAGCATAAGTAATTGCAGGTAAATACAATACTTCAAAACCTTTTTTTTCTAATGTATCTTTAAGAATGTTGTGCGCTTTGGCGGTAATTAGTGCTTTCTTCATAACAAATTATTAATTCATTTTAAATGTCAATTTTGCAAAATTTTCGACGGATAATTGTTCAGCACGTTTATCAAAAATATCGTCTTGCAATTGTTCCTTGCTAAACAAAGATTTAACCGCGTTTCTCAAGGTTTTGCGGCGCTGATTAAAAGCCGTTTTTACCAAGAGGAATAATTTTTTTTCGCTTTTTATTTCGTAACTATTTTCTCTTCGTGTCAATTGTATTACGCCGCTCATCACTTTTGGCGGCGGATTAAAAGCTTCCGGCGGCACATCGAATAAATATTTTACATCGTAATAATATTGAATCAATATACTTAAAATGCCATAATCTTTCTTGCCCGCATTTGCCGCAACTCTTTGCGCCACTTCTTTTTGAAACATGCCGATTACATAAGGCACTTGCGGTTTCCATTCCAATATTTTAAATAATATCTGTGAAGAAATATTATACGGAAAATTGCCGATAACCGTGAATTCATTCTCAAACGGAATATCGGTTTCGAGAATACTTTCATGGATAATTTTTCCTTTGACAGAGGGATAATTTTTCTCAAGAAAATCCACTTTTTCTTTATCCAGTTCTACCGCTTTAAATTCAATATCGGGAATTTGCAAAAGATATTTGGTAAGAGCGCCCGCGCCCGGGCCAACTTCAAGCAACTGTGTAAAATGCAATTGCCGCAAGGCTTCTACAATTTTTTTGCATATATCCTCATCTTTCAAAAAATGCTGCCCGAGAGATTTTTTAAGCGTGTAATCTTGCATGTTGTAAGCAAAGGTAATCTAAACAAAATAGTCTTTCTTATACGAAACCGATATAAAAAAGAGAGGTAATCCTTAGTTGGAAAACCTCTCTTTAAAAATCAATCTTTAAACGAATATTATTTAACAGAAGCTACCAAAGCTTTAAAAGCTTCCGGTTCGTTCATAGCCATATCGGCCAAAACTTTTCTGTTTAATTCTATGCCTTTTTTGGTTAATAAATCAATGAAGCGGCTGTAAGTCAATCCTTCTTCACGCACACCTGCATTGATACGCGCTATCCACAGCTGGCGGTATTCGCGTTTCTTTAATTTACGGCCTACATAGCTGTAGGTCATCCCTTTTTCTACAACGTTTTTAGCAACGGTATATACGTTTTTACGTTTACCGTAAAATCCTTTGGCCTGATTTAATATTCTTTTTCTGCGTGCTCTTGATGCAACTGCATTTACTGAACGTGGCATAATTATAATGTTTTAAGCGGAACAGTTCTTTTCCGACGATGATTAAAATTGGTTTACAAAAAACTGATTATTTCAAACGTAATAAACGCATCACAAATGGTTTGTGGCTTGGCGCTACTGTACCTTTGATACGGAGTGCACGCTTGCGTTTAGTGGATTTTTTGGTAAGAATGTGACGTTTGAAAGGCTTTTGATGCATCAATTCGCCGGATGCTGTTACTTTAAAGCGCTTCTTTGCGCTTGAGTTTGTTTTTACTTTTGGCATTTTAAAAAATAATCTTAAAGATTACACTCTGCCGGCGGTTTCGACACGCGCGAAACACTTGTTGAGCCATACGAGTAATAGTTTCCGAAAATTTCGGACGGCAAAGGTACAACTTTAAATTGAATTATCAAAGAGGTGTTTTTGATTATCCTAATTCCGGGTACAACGGAAATTGCAGCATAAAATCGTTTACCGATTTTTTTACTGAAGTAATAATATTTTCATCTTCTGCATTCATAATTATTTTATCTACCGAATCGGCGATAAATTGCATGTCGTTTTCTTTCATTCCGCGTGTGGTAACAGCTGCAACGCCAAAGCGAACTCCTGAAGTTATAAAGGCAGATTTATCATCAAAAGGAACCATGTTTTTATTGGCGGTAATTTCTGCTTTTACCAATGCCTGTTCCGCTTTTTTCCCTGAAATATTTTTATTGCGAAGGTCTATCAGCATCAAATGATTGTCCGTGCCGTTGCTGATAATATTATAATCTTTATCTACAAATGCTTTGGCTAATGCTTGCGCATTTTTTAAAATCTGCTTTGCATAATCAGTATATTCATCGGATAATATTTCTCCGAAAGCTACTGCTTTTGCTGCAATCACATGTTCCAACGGGCCGCCTTGAATGCCCGGAAACACAGCCAGATCGAGCAAAGCGCTCATCGTTCTGGTGTTGCCTTTATTATCTTTCAGCCCGAAAGGATTTTCAAAATCTTTCCGCATCATTACAATACCGCCGCGAGGCCCGCGTAATGTTTTGTGCGTTGTAGAAGTAACGATATGACAATGATCGAATGGATCGTTCAATAACTTTTTCGCAATCAATCCGGCGGGATGCGCAATATCCGCCATTACCAAAGCACCGGTTTCATCTGCTACTTTTCGGATACGTGCATAATCCCAATCGCGGCTATAAGCGCTGGCTCCGCAAATGATCAGCTTTGGCTTTATGGTTCTTGCTTTTTCTTCCAGCATTTCATAATCTATCAAGCCTGTTTCTTTCTTCACGCCGTAGAAATGTGCTTCGTATAGTTTACCGGAATAATTTACCGGCGAGCCATGCGTTAAATGACCGCCCATGCTCAAATCCAAACCTAATATTTTATCGCCCGGATTTAATACGGCCAAATGTACGGCTGCATTTGCCTGCGCGCCGCTATGCGGTTGTACATTGGCATATTCTATATCGAAAATTCGTTTTAATCTATCTATGGCTAATTGTTCTGTTTGGTCAACAATTTCACAACCGGCATAATACCTTCTTCCGGGATAACCTTCTGCATATTTATTTGTTAATACAGTTCCCATAGCTTGCATTACCTGCAGGCTTGTGAAATTTTCGGAAGCAATCAGTTCTATGCCGCTTCTCTGGCGATGTAATTCCTGATTGATAAGGTTGAATACTTGCGTATCGCGTTGCATGATAGGATAATAGTTTATTTGAAATATTGCACGCGAAATTAATACTTTCAAATAAATATAAAACCTATAAAAGTGGAGAATCGCTTTTGGGCAGAAATATTTTAATTCTGCAAAGCCAAACTACTCGCATTGTATCCATATTTTTTTTTGAAGGAAGTGGAAAAATGCGAAAGATTTTCAAAACCAACTTCGAGATATACATCCGATGGCTTGCGATGCTTTTGGGCAATAAGATAATGCGCCTTTTCCAGCCGTTTTTTCTGTAACCATTTTTCGGGAGTTAATTCAAACAATTTTTTGAAATCTCTTTTAAATGTCGCAGGGCTGCGGCCGGTCAATTTTGCGAAGTGTTTAAGCGGAACGTTGTAATTGTAATTTTTATTCATGAAAGCTTCCAAATCTATTTTGTAAGGTTCCTGAAAATCGAACAGCAGATTCTTTAGTGAGGAGTCTGCTTGTAAGAGTAATTCAATGGCTTCGTATGTTTTGAGAATGGCGAATTTATCAGTAAGTTTATTCGGTTCATCAAAGTAAGGAAGCAATGAATCGAAAAAACTTTTTATGAATTTGTCGTGAGATAAATCTATAAACGATTTGCCTTTATAAGGTAATTGTTTTTCAATATTATTTTCAGCGGCATATTTCCTTAGTAATTCCTGCGGAATAATAATGTTGATGGCTTTACACGCCTCGCCTGATGGTCCGGGAATTTTTAAAGATTTTACGAGTTGGCTTCTTTTTGCCAAACCAATATTTCCGGGTTTTATAATGAGTGTGCCTTCATCGGAAAATAACCTGAGTTCGCCGGATAATAAAATTCCTAAACTGTGTTCCTCAACAAGTTGTTCATGCCCGAATTTTTGTTTGTAATAACAGGAATAAAGAATATTATGTTGTAATGCATTCCCGGTCATTTGTACATCTTATTTAAATTGTTTAGCAATTATTTTATCCATTGCTTTATCGGACAGAAATTTTCTTCCCCATAATACTTGCCTGGCCATATAACCTGCGGAATACCTTGTTTTAGGTGTCGTTGCTTCAATACTTTGCCTGATGAGTTTTGCTATCAATACAGGTTCAGGCACTTTACTTTCGTTGATTTTTTTAAAGGAATTTAAAAATTTACTGACCATTTCCCGGTAAGCAGTATGTCCGGATACGCGCGCTGCGCTTTCTGCTGCAATGCCGCCCCATTCGGTTTTAATACCACCGGGCTCTATTACAATTACATCAATGCCGAATTGTTTTACTTCATTGCGCAGCGAATCGCTCAGGGCTTCCAGTGCAAATTTACTCGCATGATACCAGCTGCCTAAAGGAAAAGCTACTTTGCCGCCAATGGAAGATATATTCACAATTTTTCCGTATCCATTTTTGCGCATATACGGCAATATCTGTTGGGTTATGCGCATGGCTCCGAATACGTTTACTTCTAACTGATATCTGGCATCTTCTATCGGCACATCTTCTATTGCTCCGTAAGAGCCGAAACCTGCATTGTTGATTAATATATCGATTTTATTCTCCGCATCAATAATTCTGTTTACCACATTTGTAACAGATGTATCGTCAGTAATATCGAGCACAAATGTTTTTACGCCCAAATTTTCCAGATCTTTCATTTTGTCTAAACGGCGTGCGGCGCCATAAACCGTGTAACCATTTTGCGCCAATAATTGTGCGGTTGCTTTTCCGATACCGGAAGATGCGCCTGTGATTAAAACTACTTTGTTCATTTTGTAATACATTTTATAATGCAAAGTTGGGAAATATATCATTGCGCTTGTTTTCTCAAAAGCTCAAATATGTTTTGTGAAAGGATCAACACACATTTTAGCAAAAAAAAACTCTTTATTAATTTCACCGAAATTATTCTTCTTTTTACCCTATTCAATATAACTTATTGTGTTCTTTGCAATCTATATTTGTGTAATGAATTTGAGAAATAAAAACAAATTCAGATTGTTTAAAAATTAAAAAATATTTTATGAAAAAGTTATTATTGTGCGTATTATTAATTGGAGGATGTTTTTTTTATCAGAACAGTGCAAAGGCTCAAGTAAGTGTGAACATTAATATTGGAACCCAGCCTGCGTGGGGACCTACTGGATATGATTACGTGCAGTATTATTATCTACCTGATATAAATGTGTATTATAATGTTTCTAAACATATGTTTATTTATTTGAGCAATGGTAGATGGCTTTCAGGAAGAAATTTACCTACTCGATATAATAATTATGATTTATACAATTCCTATAAAGTAGTAGTTAATCGGTCACGTCCTTATAGAAATAATGATCAAGATAAACGTATGTATGAAAAATATAAAGGTGGGAATCATAACCAAGAAGTTATTAGAGATGCACACGACAAAAAATATTTTGTAAATAAGGAAAATAAATACCATTCTCAATCTCCAAACGCAAAAGAGCAAAGAGATGACAGGCATCATCACTAAACTATTTCTTTGAATAGATTACATCTTAGAAATAAGATCTGTAAAAGGGCGCAACATATCTAAAAAATGTTGCGCCTTTCTGTTTTATTTTTAATGATTAATTTTGACTTATGTACAAAATCGGAATTATCGGAAGCGGCAGCTGGGCAACGGCTTTGGCGAAGTTATTGACAGATAACGATCAAACTATTTACTGGTGGTTCAGACATAGACACCAGGCAGATTATTTTCAAAAACATAAACATAATCCCAAATACCTTGCGCACTTGCATTTTGATACTTCACATATTACTTTCAGCGATAGCATTGAGTTCGTTGCAGAAAATTCAGATATTATTTTAATTGCTACTCCATCGGCTTTTGTGAAAGACGCAATAGATAATTTACACAACGATGTTTTTAAAAATAAAAAAATTATCTCTGCTGTAAAAGGTATTTTACCGGATAAGATCGAATTGCTCAATGATTATCTGAAAAGGAATTTCGATGTGCCTTTACAAAATTATTTTACTGTACTTGGACCTTGCCATGCAGAAGAAGTTGCAGCGGAGAAACTCTCTTACCTTACATTTTCGGGCATCGATGAAAAGGAAACAGCACACATTGCTTCTTTATTCAAAACAGATTATTTAAATACGCGCACAAATCCTGACGTGTTAGGTGTACAATATGCCGCCGTGTTGAAAAACATTTATGCATTAGGTGCGGGCATTGCACATGGATTGGACTATGGCGATAATTTTTTAAGCGTATTTATTGCAAATGCCGCAGATGAAATGATGTCTTTTTTAACAAAGCTTTCTTTGCATAATGATGATAGACTGGAGCCGAACTATGCGTCATCCGTATATTTGGGAGATTTGCTGGTAACCTGTTATTCATTGTATTCACGCAACAGAATGTTTGGTGCAATGATAGGGAAGGGATATTCCGTTAAAGCTGCGCAACTTGAACTTAATATGATAGCAGAAGGTTATAATGCAAGCAAATGTATTTACAATATAAACCAAAAATTACACGCCGATATTCCGATTGCGACTACTGTGTATAATATTTTATGGAATGATTTTTCTACGGAAGATACATTTCATAAATTGGAAAATGTGTTGCATTAAAGTATTTAAACAGTAAACAAATCTGCCGCAATTCTGTCGGCATAATGCTTTCCTTTATCAGTTAAAATAAGATAGTTGTTGTATGCAATAATCATACCTTGATACATATATTTACCGGCAAGCTCTTCAATTCTTTTTCTTTGCGAAATATCAAATTCTTTTTCGATTTTATTCAAATCCGTTCCTTGTATTGTGCGCAATGAAATCATAATATATTCATTCAGTTTATTTTCTTTCGTAAGTATTTCTTCTTCAAAAGGTAAATCATTATTTTTTAAAGATTGAATATATAATGCGTTGTTCGCAATGTTAAATCGCCGCGCATTTCCATTAAATGAATGCGCTGACGGGCCAATACCTAAATAATGTTTCCCGAGCCAATAGCTGCTGTTGTGCTTGCTGCGCCGGCCATTCTTGGCAAAATTGGAAATTTCATAATGTTCGAAATTATTCTCTTTCGCCCAAAGCATCAGCATATCGAATTGATGCGCTTGTTTGTTCATGTTGATATTTTCAACTTTCTTTTTCTCTATCATTTTATGCAAGGCTGTTCTCGGCTCTACAGTTAGAGCATACGCAGAAAGATGCGGAATTTTTAAAAAAGCAATTTTATTAAGATTCTCATTCCACATTTCATCTGTCAATAATGGTGTGCCATAGATCAAATCGCAGCTGATGTTTTCTATTCCTGCATCTTGCGCAAGCAAAACGCAATTCAATGCCTGTTTTTCATCATGCGCACGATTCATCCATTCCAGATCTTTTTGATGAAATGATTGTACACCGATGCTCAATCTGTTGATTCCTGCAAATTTCCACTGTAATATTGATTCTTCATCAATATCATCAGGATTGGCTTCCAACGTGATTTCGGGAAATTCAGTTACTGTAAAATTGTTTCGGATCGTTTCTGTTACCCGCCTGATTTCTTCCGCTTTAAGAAGGGATGGCGTGCCGCCACCGAAATAAATTGTTTCTATTTCATCTTGCAGATAATTTTTCCTCAATAACATTTCCTTATTAATACAATCCATCATTTCAGCCGAATTATATTTTGTGGTAGAGAAATGAAAATCGCAATAATGACAAGCTTTTTTGCAATAAGGAATATGTATATAAATGCCGGACAATTGAATAGTATTTTTTCTTTTCAAAAGTAACATGGATGTGCCAATAAATAATATTTTCTCCGAAATACGCATGAACACTGCATTTCAGAGATGCTTAATATTAAATTAATATGCGCATAACATTCCGATAATACAGTACTGTCAATTTTGCTGCATAAAATATCTATCCTCTAATTATGAAAATGAACAAAAAACTACGCAGCGCATTTTTGGTTGCGCTTGCCTTTTTTGGGGCAAGGTCGGTTTCAAAAGCGCAATATTTAAATGTATCGGATTCTGCATTTAATGCCGGAACGCCAATGACAGGGCATTTATGGGGTTACATGTTCGGCGATTATTATTATAAAAGCCATGCTGATGCTTTGGATCGCGGCGGTTCCAACCAGTACACCGGCATACCGAAAGACAGAAATGCTTTTCAATTCCGGCGGATTTATTTGGGTTATGATTTTAATATTAATAAAAAGTTCTCAACGGAATTCTTATTGGCAGCAGAAGATAATTTTCCAACGGGACAAGTAAGCGGATCAGCTGTAAGTACAGCGGCAGCCGGCGATGAACTCAGTAATCAAAAGCTTTCTTTGTATATAAAACTTGCAGATTTGAGAATCAAAAATATATGGAACGGAACCGATTTGGTAATAGGGCAACAAGCTACACCGGCGTTTCCTCTTTTATCTGAAAAAATTTGGAATTACCGCTCCATAGAAAGAACTATCGCAGACATACGCCGTACGCCTTCTTATGATTTGGGAGTAGGTTTGCAAGGAACTTTTGACCCAAAAACAAAAAATTATGGATATAATTTATTAGTTGCAAATGGCACAAGCGCCAAACCAGAGAACGACAATTATAAATGGTTTTATGGGGATGTTTGGGCCAAATTTTTTAATCAAAAATTTATAGTGGATGTATACGGCGATTACCAAAGATTAAACTGGACATCTACATGGCATCATTCACGTCAAATGCTGAAAGGTTATTTGGCATATAATACTGCACCATTAACTATCGGTGTAGAAGGTTTTATCAACAACTTAAAGAATGATGTATATGCTTTCTACAAAGAAACTCCCGCAAGTGGTGGAGACAGTGCTGTTTTAAGCAGTAAGGCAAAAGGCATTTCGGCATACATTCACGGCGATATAGTAAAAAACAAATTACGCTTTTTTGCCAGATATGATCATTACAATCCCATTAGTGTCGTTGATAATAATAAATACAGCCATTACTTGCAAAATACGGGCAATTACAATGATGAAACATTCATTTCAGGCAAAACCTATACTGCCGATCATGACCAAACTTATTCACAAAATTTCATCACGGCAGGTTTAGATTTTACGCCTTATAAAAATGTGCACATCATGCCGAATATCTGGTACAATCATTATAAAACACAGTTGTCTGACGATTTGAACAACACGATAAATGGCTCGCTCGCAGGTAAAGCAAAAGGAGATTACGACATGGTTTATCGCATTACATTCTATTACACGTTCGGTAAATAATTTTTGGAATAAAAAATTTCTATTCAAACAAAAAATAAACAAATGAAAAAAAATATCTTCAAATTCGGGTCGCTTGCTGCATTTGCCTTGGCATTTAGTATCGGATTAACATCATGCGGAGGCGGAAATGGCTCTGCAAACGGCTCAGACAGCGCTTCTTCTTCAAATGAAGCTATCACAGGCGCAGGCAGTTCTTTCGACAACCCGTTGTTTTCAAAAATGTTTGCGGTATATCACGATTCCGCCAAGGTGGAAGTAAATTATCAATCCGTAGGTTCAGGTGCGGGCATTTCGCAATTAACCGGAAAAACTGTTGATTTCGGCGCTTCAGACGCTCCCATGAATGGAAAGCAAGATACCGCCGCCGGAGCAACTGTATTACACATTCCTGTTACAGCAGGCGCTGTGGTTGTAGCATATAATCTTCCTGAAGTAAAAGACACTTTAAAGTTTACGCCTGAAGTTTTGGCGAACATTTTCTTAGGAAAAATAACCAAATGGAACGATCCTGCAATTGCTGCAGCTAATCCCGGCGTTAAACTTCCTGCAACCGCTATCTTGGTTGCGCACAGATCAGACGGAAGCGGCACTACTGCTATCTTTACTTCTTTCCTTGACAAAGTAAGTCCGGAATGGCATACAAAAGTGGGTACAAGTTCTTCTGTAAACTGGCCTGCCGGCGTTGGCGGCAAAGGTAATGAAGGTGTTGCGGGGGTAGTGAAACAAACTCCCGGAGGTATCGGCTATACAGAATTAGCTTATGCAATTCAAAATAATATTGCTTACGGGAAAGTACAGAACAAAGCAGGCAACTTCATTGTTCCAACTATTGAAAGCGTTACTGCCGCTGCAAATATCAATATTCCTGCCGATGGTAAAATTTGGATTTCCAATACAGATGCTGCGGATGGTTATCCTATTTCCGGCTTCTCTTGGGTGTTATTATATCAGGAACAAGGCTATGGCAATCGTTCACAAGAACAAGCTGCTCAGTTAGTAAACTTAATTAATTGGATGATACACAACGGACAGCAATATGGCGCTGCGTTACATTATGCTCCTTTGTCTGCTGCTGCTGTAAGCGTAGGCGAGGCATTGTTGAAATCAGCAACTTACAAAGGACAACCGATTTTGAAATAAATCCCGATTGATATTCAAAAAGAAAAACGCCGGTGCAAATGCAATATGCTTTTCATCTGCGTTTTTTAATTTATATTAAGGCTTAATGATTTGGTAATATTAGAACAATACTTTTGCGATGAGGCAAAACCACAAATATGGAGCAAACTATGAGTGCAAACGGATTCGTCAATCTTCAGGAGACAACAATTGCAAGAAAAACAAAGCAGGTAAACCGCTCGAACAACCACATTAAAGGCGAAAAAATATTCAAAGGCTTACTCAATTTCGCAGGCTTACTGCTGATACTTGTTGTATGCGGCATTTTGATTACGCTGGTTTGGCAGTCTTTGCCCGCGCTGCGCTCTTTAGGATTGAGATTCTTTTGGACAGATACCTGGAATCCTGTTACAAATGTATTTGGCGCATTGCCATTTCTTTTGGGAACTTTAATCACTTCTTTTCTTGCGTTGATCATCAGCATTCCGTTTTCCATTGCTGTTGCGATATTGTTAGGAGAATATTTTCCTAAAGGAGGTTTCTCAAATTTTATGCGCAGCACGATAGATTTAATTGCCGCCGTGCCTTCGGTAATATTTGGCTTTTGGGGATTTTTTGTATTAGTTCCTCTGGTAAGAATTTTTGAAATAAAAATTGGTGTATCTCCCAACGGTCTCGGCCTGTTTTCTTCTGCATTGGTGTTGGCTATTATGATTATTCCTTATGCAGCTTCGCTCGGCACAACCATGATCAAAATGGTTCCATCCGCTTTGAAAGAAGGCGCTTATGCTTTAGGCGCAACCCGCTGGGAAGTATTGCGCAGCGTAATTTTGCCTTATTCCAAATCCGGATTATTCGCAGGAATTTTATTATCTCTCGGGCGTGCTATCGGCGAAACAATGGCGGTAACAATGGTCATCGGAAATTCCAATGATCTTCCCAAAAGCATTTTCTCAACCGGCAATACAATGGCCAGCGTAATAGCCAATGAATTCGGTGCAGCAACAGATCATGTCTATATTTCAGCATTGGTAGAAATGGGTTTATTTCTTTTTCTGGTAACTTTTGTTATTAACTGGATCGGCAAAGCTGTTATCAAGCGATTTTCCAAAAACGGATAAAAAAGTATTGAACAATGGAGACAAAACTTAATTACAGAATAGCAAAAAGCAAAGGCATGAACTGGCTGATTATTTTATTGTCAGCGCTTTGTGTATTGCCTTTAGTTTTCATTTTGATTTACATTATTAAAGCAGGTATTGGCGCTATCAACTGGAACTTTTTGGTAAGCATTCCTAAACCTGTGGGAGAAGCAGGCGGCGGTATTGCCAATGCATTAATCGGTACGGCTATCATTATTCTGTGCGCAACAGTAATTTCTGTACCGGTTGGTATTATCTGCGGTATTTATTTGAATGAATATAAGAAAAGCAAAATTGCTTACTGGGCAAGTATATGCGTAGATGTATTGCAAGGCATTCCATCTATCGTCATGGGTATTATCGGATACTTATGGCTCGTATTGCCTTTTGGCGGGCATTCTGCTATCTCGGGAAGCGTGGTATTGGCAATAATGATGTTGCCTATCATTATCCGTTCAACGGAAGAAACATTAAAACTGTTACCAGATTCTTTAAAGGAGGCCGCTTATGCTTTGGGAATGCCGTTTCAGCGGGTGATACTGAAAGTTATTATCCCGTGTGGTTTCAGTGGTATTATTTCCGGCGTAATGCTTTCCGTAGCGCGCGTTGCAGGAGAAACGGCGCCACTGTTGTTTACTGCATTCGGAAATCCTTATGTTGAAATGCGCTTGACACAGCCAATGCAAACCTTGCCGCTATTGATTTTTAATTATGCCACAAGTCCATATACCGATTGGCAGAATCTCGCATGGGGCGCAGCGCTTGTACTATTAATTTTTGTTTTAGCCTTAAACTTATTGACTAAACTTATCACACGCAGATGGAAAGTACAATTATAAAAACTATCAATTATAATTCTTATTTCGGAGAAAACCACGTTGTAAAAAATGTAAATATTGAAATTCCAAGAAATCATGTAATTGCTGTAATGGGGCCTTCCGGATGCGGAAAAACAACTTTCCTTCGCGGCATCAACCGCATGCATGAAATGACTGCCGGCGCACATGCCAGCGGGCAAATTCTACTCAACGGCGAAGATGTAATGGAATTGCACCCGATTGTTGTACGGTTGAAAATCGGCATGGTGTTCCAGCGGCCGAATCCATTTCCTAACCTGAGTATTTATGATAATGTAATAGCAGGGTATAAATTGAACGGTATTAAATTACCTAAGGACGAAAGAGACAGAATCGTGGAAGAATCGCTTACCAAAGTTGCATTGTGGAAAGAAGTAAAAGATTCTTTAACCAAAAAAGGCACATTTCTTTCAGGCGGTCAGCAGCAGCGTTTGTGCATTGCACGTGCTGTTGCCATGCAGCCGGAAGTATTATTATTCGACGAGCCTACTTCTGCGCTCGATCCTATTTCAACTGCAACGGTAGAAGAATTGTTTATTGATCTCAAAAAGAATTATACATTAATCATCGTAACGCACAACATGCAGCAAGCAGCGCGCGTAAGCGATAGAACGGCATTTTTCTACATGGGCGAATTGGTGGAATATGACGAAACAAAGCAAATGTTTACAGGCCCGAAAGATGAACGCACGCAGAATTATATTACAGGAAGATTCAGTTAAAACAAAAGGCAAGAATCAAAAAACATTGGCTTGTTCTTTTACTTTTTAAATTTTTACTTTTTAATTTAAAAATATGGCAGCTCCTATAGAATACGAAGTACAGCAATTGAAAGAAGAGGTCATCAATATGTGGATATTGGTGCGCAGCCAATTGCAAAAAGCAAAAAATGCAATTGTAAATTTTGACCGGGATTTGGCGCGCGAAGTGATTGTGAAAGAAAAACGCGTAAACAGTTATGAACTAAAGATAGACCGCGACTGCGAAAATATATTTGCGCTGAGAACGCCTGTGGCAGTGGATTTGCGCTTTGTTCTCGCGGTATTGAAAATCAACAGCAACCTTGAGCGTATCGGCGATATTGCCGAAGGTATTGCAAAATATATATTAAATACAGAGCATTCATTTTCCAAGCAATTGCTTAAAGAATCTCAGGTATTGGATATGCTCGATGTTTCTTTTTCCGTACTTGACGATGCCTTGGCCGCATTCGAAAATGAAAATACCATACTTGCCAGAAGCATATTTCAAAGAGATGAATTTCTGGATGAAATTAACCTTAGTTCTACAGAATTTGCAATGCAATATATCAATGAGCATCCTGATGAACTGGAACAAATTTTATATATTTATTCAGTAATCAGAAAGATAGAACGCATCGGCGATCAGACAAAAAACATTGCCGAGGAAATCATATTTTACGTAGAAGCAAGAGTGCTGAAACATAATAACGATCAGGCATAATTGACCAATTACTTTTTACCGCGCCGCAAACACTTCGTTAATCTTCATAAAGTGTTTGCGGCTTTTATATTAAGCAAGTTTTGTTTTTTTTCCAAAAAGACTACATTTGCCGCTTGATAAAAATTAGTCATACATGAAAAGATTATTTCTCTCTTTATTGTTATTGTCCGGTATAATTGCCAACGCTCAAACAGACAATGATACTTCGTGGAAGCATGAATACCGCGCAGCCGCTACAAAAATCAATGATATAATTAATACCAAACTGGATGTAAAATTCGACTATGATAAAAGTTATATGTACGGTAAAGCATTGATTACATTACAGCCGCATTTTTATCCTACGGATTCTCTAACGCTCGATTCCAAAGGAATGGATATAAAAGAAGTTTCTTTGGTAAAAGGCAATGCCCGAAAGCCTTTGAAATACACGTATGACGATAGTTTGCAACTACATATTGATTTGGACAAGACATATAAAGCAGGCGAAAAATATACAGTGTATATCAATTATGTGTCCATGCCGGATAAACGTAAATCGCACGGCAGCGCAGCAATTACAGATGATAAAGGTTTATATTTCATTAATCCAAAAGGAGAAATAAAAGACAAGCCTACGCAAATATGGACTCAGGGAGAAACGGAAAGCAACAGCGTTTGGTTCCCGACTATTGACAAGCCTGATCAAAAATCTACGCTTGATATTTCCATGACCGTTTCTTCAAAATACGTAACGTTATCTAATGGTTTATTGATAAAACAAAAAAACAATACCGATGGTACACGCACAGATGAATGGAAGCTCGACCAACCGATTGCGCCTTATCTTTTCTTTATGGGTGTTGGAGATTATGCCATTGTAAAAGACAGTTACGAAGGGAAGCCTGTTGAATATTATGTAGAACACGAATACGAACCTGTTGCACGTAAGATATTTGGACATACACCCGAAATGATTGGTTTTTATTCTAAAATTTTAGGTATTGATTATGTTTGGCCTAAGTACGACCAAATTGTAGGCCGTGATTATGTGAGCGGTGCTATGGAAAATGTGTCTGCTACTTTGCACCAGGAAACTGCACAGCAAAACGCACGGCAATTAACAGATGGAAACGCTTGGGAAGATGTGATTGCGCATGAATTATTCCACCATTGGTTCGGCGATTTGGTTACTACTGAAAGCTGGAGCAATCTTACCGTAAACGAAAGCTTCGCCAACTACAGCGAGCAACTTTGGGAAGAATATAAATTTGGAAAAGATGCCGGCATGGCGCAAGGTTATAAAGACATGCAGGACTATTTTGGAAGCAACAGCCAGAGCAAAGATTTGGTACGCTATTATTATAAAGACAAAGAAGATATGTTCGATGCCGTTAGCTACAACAAGGGCGGAAGAATCTTAAACATGCTTCGGCATTATGTAGGTGATTCAGCTTTTTTTAAATCTTTAAACGTATATCTCAATGCCAATAAATACGGAACCGGCGAAGCCGATAAATTGCGCCTTGCATTCGAAGAAGTAACGGGCCAAGATATGAACTGGTACTGGAATCAATGGTATTACGGAAGCGGACATCCAGTGCTGGATATAAATTATACTTATGATACAAAAACAGCCACTGTAACCATCGTGCAAACACAGAAGAATGAGCAAATATTCCAGTTGCCGATAGATATAGATATTTATCACGGGAAAAACAAAGAACGCCATAGCGTATGGATGACTCAACAAAAACAGTCCTTTACTTTCGATGCCGGCAATAAACCTGATCTGATAAATGTTGATGGCGATAAAATATTATTAGCCGAAAAAAATGATCATAAAACATTGCAGGAATTTATCAGCCAATACAATCTCGCAGGAAATTACGTGGACAGGGAAGAAGCTGTTAATTATGCTATTAGCCACGTGAATGAATCCGGAGCAAAAGAATTTTTGATAAAAGCTTTAGATGATAAATTTCATGGCATTCGCAGTGACATCTTACAGCAATTGGATCCGTCTGCTTATACGGATGAAGATTTGAAAAAAATACAAACAATAGCCAAGTCTGATCCGGACAGAATTGTACGCTCAAATGCTATAGATGTATTAGGCATCAAAAGAGATACTCTTTATAAGCAATTATTTCTTGCAGGCGTTCGCGATTCATCTTATACAGTAGCCGGTTCGTCATTGCAAGCATTGGCAGCTATAGACCGGCAAACGGCTATGAGCCTTGTGCCCGAATTGCAAAAAGATGCACGCGGTAAATTGAAAAGTACATTATTCGCACTTACAATAGGCTCAAAAAAAGATGAAGATTTCGAGGAAGTTTATAATGAATATTCTTCTCTGCCTGACGGACAGGATAAAGGCGAGCAAACATTTCTGATGGCAACTTATCTGAATAATCTGAATGATACCGCTCATTTTAAAAAGATGGTTGACGAAATCATAAAAACACGCGATAAATTTGCATCCTTTTATCCACAATACAAGGTTGCAGTAAATAGGTTTTTAGGAAATGTGATTGATAATAAAAAATCTTCATTAGCAACAGCTTCAGATAAAACATCCGTACAAACTGAGATTGATTATTTACAAAGCAAGTTGTAGAAATTTTATTTTTACAAAGCCAATATCATATAAAAAAATCCCCGTCAAAATTTTGACGGGGATTTTTTTTAGTTGAATACTCTAAAAATGTACAGTTACAGAAAACTGCCCGAATGCGCCTTGTATCGGCCTTGCGTAATAAACATCTCCTACAGAAGTACCATCGCCCAGCCTGGGATTGCCTTCTGTTAAACCAATCGTATTTGTTAGATTGCTTCCGTTTACGGCAAAGCGTACATTTTTGATGGTGTAGGATGCGCCTGCATTTAATGTTGCAAAATGAGGCAACACAACAAGGTTGGAATTATCTGCAAATTTCTTTCCGAAATAATCGCCTTCTATAAACACAGAAAATCCTTTGTATGTATAGCTGGGCGTAAGCGTACCGTAAAATTTCGGAATGCGTTGCACCTGATTATGTGTGTAATCAAAAGAAGTTCCATCGGCATTCTTGCCTGTAAAATCTGTATAAGTAGGATTTTGAATTGTTCCCGACAAGTTCAATGCAAAACCTCCGGAATGCACATCTGCTTCCAATTCCAGGCCAAGTGTTTTAGATTTTGCAAACTTGTTTTCGGTAGAGCCGTCCGCAGCTACATCATTAAAGTTCACGCCGTTAATTCTTGAATAGAAAAAGTTGGCAAATACATCGAAAACAGATTGCTGGTATTTATATCCTAATTCATATTGATTTAAAGTAATTGGCTTCAAAGTGTTTGTTACATGTGCATTGTCGTGTAATGTGCCTTCATCCGGCGAACGAAAACCATTGCTGTACCTGAAATAGGCGGCCATATTATCGGTAAGTTTAAGATTTGCCGCAGCGCTCACGGATGCGCGATTGATATTATACTTCCAATAATAGTATGGCCCGGTAGATACAACCATTGATTCATCTGCCGTAGTGGTTTTAAAATCATAACCATTCGGATTGTTGGCATTATTCAAATTCACACTATTTGTATTATCATTATATCCTGAATAATGATCCATATCGTAGCGAACACCAAGATCGAATGTCAGCGCTTTTGTGGCATTGATAGTCGCATTGGCAAACAAAGCAGTAATATCGCCTTTCATTTGCGCATCTCTTATCAGGAACGACATATCTGAAATACCATTGTACGTGCGTGAATAATTTGGATCGCCGGAATTTAATGAACCGTCTACGAGATTGAGCAATTTTGCGTGGTCTGATACTTCAATTAAATAATTGCTCCAGTTCCAGTACTGATGATCTTGCCAGTTGGAATAATACGCGCCGAAATTCAGATTGATCAAATCATTTTTATATCCAAAGCTTAGATTGTTTGCAAAATTGTACATTTTTTTACCGACATACCAGTAGCCTACCTTTGCAACATATTGCGGGTTGGCTATGCTTCCGTCCATATAAGTATAAACGGGATCTGATACAGGAAAACTTTGCCCGTTTGACGTTGTATAAGTTGCTGCAAAATCTGCTGCAGTTTGCGGATTTGCGCCGGAGAAAATGGCATTATAATCCAAATTAATATCGGTGTATCGTGTATTGTTATTGAAATAAAATCCGCTGCCCAAATCTTTCTTGATTTCAGCACCGATTACATTTACATCGGGATGAACGCCGTTTTGCAAATTGGCATCGAACGTGCCGCCATCGTATTGCGGCACACTTAGGTGAGTCATATCAAGAGAAGCTAATGTACCGTGGCTTGCATCAAAACCATTGAAGCCTTTCGGGCTTTTTGCGTTTGTGAGCGGAATAGGCAATAAAAATAAATCTTTATCATTCAGCTTTTTGTAATACAGCTTTACATATCCGCCATTTATATTGTATTGAAAATTCATTCTTATCTGGCCGCCGTTATCGGCTTTATAACCCGGATTGCGAATTCCGTTGTCTACTCTGTAAAATCCGCCTATATCGTAAAATAATTTATCCTTGATCAATGCGCCGCTGATATTAAAATCTGTTCTGAATAAGCCGGAAGTACCGACAGATAATTTTGCATCGCCGGAAAAATCGTTGGTTCCTGTTTTACTGATAAAGTTGATAATACCACCGGGCGCATTCGTTGCAAATATTGATCCTGAACCGCCGCGAACGGCTTCCATCCGCGCAGTAGTTTCATCTATTCTAAACCAATTGTCTGCATTGCCAAACTGCAATTCGCCATCTTCGAATACGGGCATTCCATCTTCCTGTATCTGTACAAACTGATAACCGCCCGCAGCAGGAATACCACGCGCAAATAAGTTGTTGCCTACCGTACCGCCGGAAGCTTCTACCAAAAAACCGGGCACATGCTGTAATAAAGCCGCAGCGCTTTGAGGTGCCATTTGTGTAATAGCTTTTGCATTGTAAGAAGTAACCGCAACACTCGATTCCAATTTTGTTCGCGGGCTTATACTTCCTGTAACTACGATATCATCCAGGCTGCCGCCTTGCTGCAGTTTAATGATTATTACATTATCTGTTACCGGCACCTCAATTGTTTTGTAGCCTACGTATGATATTATCAGTGTTTTTGCGGCAGCCGGTACTGATAAATTAAAAGCGCCGGTTTCAGTAGTAAACGTGCCAATGTTTGGCATTTCTTTTACCCTGACTGATGCTCCTGTCAATGGATTGTTATTTGATGAATCGGTAACCGTACCTGTAACGGTAGTTTGCTGTGCATACAATGGGAACTGTGCTGATAATATTGTTATCAGCATCGCAAAACATTTGAAAAGTAATTGTTTCGTTTTCATTCTTATCTTTTTTATTGTTTTTTAATGGATTGAATGGAACCTCATTGATTCATTTTTCTGCATGAGAAAAAATTATCCTGTCAGATTTCATCTGTTTTTATGTTTTGTTTTATGAATGTTTGTTAGAAAATAAATGCTCTATTTTTAAGTAATCGTATTCATAAAAGATTATTTTAATTATCAATAATTTTAAATTTTGTTTTTGAGTGCGAGATATACGGCATTTGTCCAGCCAAAGCCATCCTGATTCGGATATTCGCCGCCGGCATCTTTATTGGAATTGTTTTCTACATTATATTTTTCAAGCAATTTTCCCGACAACAAAAATTCTTTTTCAACTGTTGCGCACCAGTTCTTTTTTATTGTTTCTGCAAAATCTTTTTTACCATATTTCAAAGCGCTTATAAAAACGATCCATTGCAATGGCGCCCAGCATTTTGGGAAATCCCATTGCTGATTGGTTGTTTTTATTGTTGTAACTAAACCTCCCGTATAAAGCATATTTTTTTCGATAAAGCCAAGTACAGATTTGGCTTTATTTTCAGTGGCAATGCCTGTGAATAAAGGATATGCCATGGCTAAATGAACAGAAGAAGTGTGTTCCTGTAAAACAAAATTGTAATCCTTATAAATGGCATTCTCATTATCCCATAAATATTTGTCTATTGCATTTTTCCTGATAAACGCTTTTTGTTCGAAATGGTTTTGCTTGTCTTTTTCATTCAGTATATTATAAGCCGAAGCAATGGTTGTTTCTAAATTCCATAACAAACAATTCAAATCAACAGGAATTATTTCCGTAGTACAAATGGTTTCTATATTTGCGCCATCGGCAAACCAACGGCTTGAGAAATCCCAACCGGATTCACATGCAGCTCTTATGTTTCTGTACAGTTCCGGATTATTTTTTGTTCTTTGTCTTATGCTTACATCTATTGCATATCCTTCGGGGCGAGGTAAATTTTCTTCATCCCAATAGCGGTTAAGCAGCGAACCGTCCGGCATGCGTACGATGTGTTTTGTAGCAGGTGTTTCTTCGGAAAGACCATCGCTTCCTTTCATCCAATAATTGTATTCTATCAATAATTGGGGCAAATATTCTTTTAATATTTCATCGCCTTTTTCTTCCTGCAACAGCACAATCATATAAGCATAAAATGGCGGTTGCGAACGGCTGAGAAAATAGCTGCGGTTACCATTCGGAATGTGTCCTGCTGTTTCAAGAAGATAAGAAAAATTGTCCACCATGTTCTGTACCAAATCCATTCTGCCTGATATTTTTAAACCCAACATGGTAAAATAGCTGTCCCAATAATACATTTCACTGAACCGGCCGCCGGGCACTATATAAGATTTCGGCAAAGCAATAAGCGTACTGTATTGGTTAGCAGTTTGTCTTGTGAGTACATTCCATAACTCATGTATATGATTTACTATGCCTTTGGATATATTGGTTGTATAATGGTTATTGGTCTGTTCCGTAATTATAAAATTGTCTGATACGAATTGCCTAAGATCAAATTTTTCATTCTTTTTTCCCGTGTTGTATTTTTGAATAATTTCTTCGGCAGAAAATCTGGGAACAGCGTCCACAAAAATTTTCTGATCCGGAAATACATGCTGCAATTGCACATCTTCCAGCAAATTTTTTAGCGATAATATGTCGAGCGTATCTTTCATTTTAAAGGAATTGCTTTTTTGTGTTGCTTATTAAAAACGATTAAAGCAATCAGTAAAATCGTAACAGGAACTAAAGAGAAATAAAATGCTTTTTCACCGCCAAAAGAATGAAAAATATGACCGGTAATCATTGAGCCGAGTGTGCCGCCGAGCGCAGAAAATATTACAATCCATCCGCTTATTTTTGCCTGTTGCGTTTTGGGAAATGAAGAAAGAATTATAGAATTTATTGCAGGATAAATCGGCGCAATAAAAAAACCGATCATCGGGAAAATATAAGCCGCAAAAGGAATTTCCTTCCATGAGGAAACATTGCCGGCGACAGATTTATTTGCTAAAGGAATAGCGATTAATATCAATGCCGCTGCGCAAATAAGGCATAATATTAACGCGACGATCCATGAAATTTTTTTCATTATTATCCCTGACAAAAACCTTCCTAAAAATGTACATACCGGTAGTATTGCCGCTATTAGCACACTGTAAGTAGATGGTAATTTCAACACTTTATTATTAAATGTAGGCAACCAGTTCATAATACTTTGCTCAATCAAAACATATACAAACGCACATACAATAAACGAAAGAACAATCGGCCTCATTAACAACTGAAGCATCTCAACAAAATTTCCCCATCCTGCATTTTCGCTTTCAGCAGGTTTTGCATTGGTTTCATCCAGAGAAGAAAACAACAGAAATAAAAACGCAATTATGGTAAGGCCGCCAAGCACATAATAAGCATGCAGCCATGCGGACGAATAAGGATTTTTATCATCGATAAAATAGCTGAAAAGAAAATTTCCGCTCAATACGCCAACCATAAAAAACGATTCCAAAAAGCTCAAAAGGCTGATGTGTTCTTTTTCCGTTTTTGTGATTAATCCTACAATGCTGTACACACACATTTTGGTAATGCCGAAACAAAATCCTACTAAGGCAAGCAATATTTTTATAGCCATAAAAGTATTTGCCAATGGTAATGAAAAGCATCCTACAGATAAAACAGCCAAAGCAATCAGCATAGATTTTTTATATCCGATCTTTGTGAGAAATGAGGCTACAAAGAAGGAGGTAACGGCGATTGTTACATCTTTAAAACCATCGAGAAAACTGGCTTGTGATTCATTTACACCAAAGTATCGCTGCACTTGCAACACCACCGCGCCAACACTATTCATAAGAATTGCGAAGATGAAATAATTGATAAATATAGATACGCGTATTTTCCAATTGCTCATGACAGCTGCAGATTTGCTTTAATATTCTCAAAATATCATTAACAAAAGTCTAAATTATTTTAAAAAAATAATTAACCTTAGTTAATATATTATTCAACTATATTAATCTTTTTATCAATTATGCATAGAATATCAATTAAATATGTAGAAATGTGAAAAAAACAAAGGATTTTTTGAAATAAGCAAATGGAAAAAAAATGTTGATTAAAAGAAAGTTTTATCAGACGAATATAATTCAATGAAAACTTTTTAATTTTATGATTATTATCAACCTTCTTTTCTGATTGTATAAAACTGAAAAACCGGATGAACATTTTTTTAAAAACATTTTCTTATCTGAAAAACAAATATGTAATTGCCATTTTGGTATTTGCATTTCTTATGTTTTTCTATGACAAGAATGACATTTTTATTCAAATGGACAGAAAAAAGGATCTTGCAAATTTAGAAAAGAGCAGAGAATTCTATCAGTCAGAAATTACAAATACACAACAGGAATTAGACGCTTTGCAAGAAAACTCAGAGGTTTTGGAAAAATATGCGCGAGAACATTTATATATGAAACGCGATAATGAAGATATATTTATAGTAGATTCTGCAACGAGTGAGGTAAAGTGATTTTCTTTTATACCGAAACAATAAGTAGCGAATAAATATCGTTAAATATATTATTATTAAATTTCTCTGATAATGACACATTTCTACTACAATCTCATTGTCCGTTATGTATATGAGGAAACAAATGAAATCTTAAAAAACGGTGTACACAGGTTAATAAAAACAGATGCTGAACTGAAAGATTTATATATACAACTGTGTGATACAAGACGTAAGCTCAGCAGAAATTTTCCCGTACAAATGCCGCGTAAATCGTTAGTTGATAATATTTTGAAATACGCAAGCCAATAAATCCCAAGCCATAATTCGTTATCTTTGCGGCATGACATCATACGCACACGACGAAATAAAACCATTTGCACACGACAAGTCAGAAAAAAAAGAACAAGTGGCCGAAATGTTTGACAAAATCGCATTTCGCTATGATTTCCTCAATCGGTTGTTAAGTATCGGAATTGACATTAAGTGGAGAAAAGCCGCTATTGCAAGATTGGCAAAATCCCAACCTCAAAAAATACTGGACGTTGCAACCGGCACCGGAGATATTGCAATTATGTCTCATAAAATGCTGCACCCAAAACAAATAATCGGCATAGATATATCTGAAGGAATGCTTAAGATAGGGCAAGAAAAAATTGAGAAGGAAGGTCTGCATGAATTTATAACGCTTCAAAAAGGAGACAGTGAAAATTTGCCTTTTGAAGACAATAGTTTTGATGCCATAACAGTTGCATTCGGCGTTCGTAATTTTCAACATTTAGAAAAAGGCATTTCGGAAATGTACAGGACGTTGCGACCGGGAGGAAAACTTGTGGTAATAGAATTTTCCCGCCCGAAACAAAAACTAGTAAAAGCCGCTTACGGGTTTTACATGAAAGCCATAACACCAAATGTTGGCAAAGCAGTTTCAAAAAACAAAGAAGCGTATCAGTACCTGAATGCTTCTGCGCTTATCTTTCCCGAGCGAAATGATTTTGTTAAAGTCTTAAACAATACCGGTTTTAAAAATACGCTTTATAAACCTATGACTTTAGGAGTATGCTGCATTTACGAAGGTGTAAAATAATATCAGCTACACGAATTATGGAATAGTTTAATGATTTTAAAAAGGCATTAAAAAATTTAAGTCAAAACTTTTATTTTTAGAATAATAACTCTAAATTTGCCGCTCATTAATTGAAATAGATAAATTTATTCGATTAATTACAATCTTCCTTAGCTCAGTTGGTTAGAGCATCTGACTGTTAATCAGAGGGTCGTTGGTTCAAGTCCAACAGGGAGAGCTGAAAATCAAGCAGTTATGAAGTAAATTCATAGCTGCTTTTTTCATTTGATACATGATTTGATGCATCAAAAATTTTAACAACCGATTGCTTAACTTTATTCCCGTTAAAAAGGTGCCGGGATAAGATGAAAAGCTCCAAACGAAAAATTCATTGGACGACCAAGTTTGTTTCCAATAAAAACGACATCCGTGCTTATTTTAATGCACTTGAAGAAAACAATTTTAAAGTCATCCAACATTTTGATGACCTGACTTCAAAACCGAACATTCCGAAATCGAATGGCGAAAAATTGTCGCTACAAGACACAAACTTATTCACGATTATTTTGGGGTGGATTACGATATTGTTTGGGATGTTATCTCCAATAAACTCCCCGATTTATTTGATTTTATTGAGCAGACAATTGAAGAAAAAGAAAAGCTAATCTCTCGCCGCGGCGCGGACTACACACGCATCATATCGTAAATGAACAGAGAGGGTAAAAAAGAATAACAGCTAACTCTGGAGATAGAATTGACAGCAATTTTGATGGAATACTGCTAATTATTGATGAAACGATTGCTGTGGTGCGTATCCGCACCTGTTACAATAAAATGAAATGTCAATGGCTTCAAAAGGTCGTTAAGAAATAGCTTACGGGCGGAGTGCGAGAAAAGGGGAAGGAAATTCATTGTCCTTTGTCTTGGCACAAAAGAAACAAAAAATCAAGGCTAATGCGGACGGCTAAAAATTGCTTGCTACGACTAAAACCGAATAAACTTGTACGCCTGCGGCGCACTTCAAACATATCCGATTTTTACGCCTTCACCGCCCGATTTTCTGAACGCCTTACCGCATAAGGTCGTAACACGAGCCACTTCCATTTTGCATATATGAAAAATGGTTGGTAGATTTATAAAGGGAAAGCGAGTTTATGAGGAAATGATTGTGAACTTGGTTGCTTGGAATATTCAAGAATAAGACAATTCCAAATATGCGCTTTTGGATATTTTAAAATTTAAAGACTTTCGTATATCATGCTTTTTCAGGTATGATATGCGCAATGAATGAGAGGAAGGTGCGTATATTTGGGAGTTGTGCGTCATCTTAGAGCTACAGAAAACCGAAAGAAAAAACGTTATGATAGGACCAAATAAAGACATTAGATTTCCACTTGAAAATTACGATAGACTTTGTTACTTAAAGAATATTGTAAAAAATCCGAATATTATTGTAGGCGATTACACATATTATGATGATTTTGAAAACGTGGAAAATTTCGAAAAAAATGTAAAATACCATTTTGACTTTGTAGGCGACAAATTGATAATAGGGAAGTTTTGTATGATTGCCTCAGACGTGAAATTTATAATGAACGGGGCAAATCATTTGACAAATGCTCTGACAACATATCCTTTTGCGATTTTTGGAAAAGGTTGGGAAAACGCAATGCACAATAAATCTTACCCACAAAAAAGGCGACATAAATATTGGTAATGATGTTTGGATTGGTTACAATGCGACAATAATGGCAGGAGTGACAATTGGAGACGGAGCAATTATTGCGACAAATTCGACAGTTATAAAAGATGTCGAGCCTTATTCAATCGTAGGTGGTAATCCCGCAAAAGAAATTAAAAAGCGATTTTCCGAAGAAACAATTTCAAAATTATTAAAACTCAAATGGTGGAATTGGGACATTGAAAGAATAACAAAAAACATTCAAAACTTGACAGACAACAAAATTGATAAATTAACCGAATAAAAAAACGAACGCACAACATCGGTAACTGTTGCACAACTAGCAATTAAATAAATTATGATTCCATAATACCGTTTCAA
>JAPWKH010000005.1 GCA_028283605.1 Arachidicoccus sp.
ATGAAATGCAGGATGCGGCGCGTTCCAATCTTATCTTCGGCTTGCATGTGCATATCGGCATGGAAACAAGAGAGCTTGCCATACACATTGCAAATTCCATTCGTTATTTTCTGCCACATATTTATGCATTATCTACCAATTCACCATTTTGGGAAGGAAGAAATACTGGCTTTAAGTCTTACCGTTCCAAAGTGTTTGATAAATTTCCCCGCACCGGTATTCCGGATTTTTTTGAGTCAATTGAAGAATATGATAATTATATCAAAGTACTGATAAAGACAAACTGCATTGATAATGCGAAAAAGATTTGGTGGGATTTGCGCGTGCATCCGCATTATAATACAATTGAATTTCGTATTTGTGATATTCTCTTAACCACCGATGAAACCATCGCCATTGCAGCATTGTTCCAAGCCGTGTGTGTAAAGCTGTATAAACTGCGTACGCAGAATATGAATTACATGATTTATAAACGCTCTTATATTAATGAAAATAAATGGCGCGCATCGCGCTACGGCATCGAAGGTAAATTGATTGATTTTGGAAAAGAAGAAGAAGTACATACGAAAATTCTGATTGGAGAATTGCTCGATTTTATTGATGATGTGGTTGATGATTTAGGCTCTCGCAATGCTATCAATTATGTTCCGAAGATATTAGAAATGGGAACAGGCGCCGATAGGCAGTTAGCTGTATTTAACGCAACGAAAGATTTAAGAAGCGTTGTTGATTTTGTGTGTGATCAGTTTTTAAAATAAATGTTCGATTTAAAATTTCTCTAAAATAGTTGAGAATAAGCCAATCTTATTTCCGGAGTAAATAATCGTTCTATATTTGCTGAAATGAGAACAATTATTTCAATCTTACTGTTCGGTTTTTTAATCATTCCGTTTTCAGAAATTGCTGCGCAAAAGCCGGAGTCCTTATCAAAGGATTTTGTGGTAAGCAATGAGGGCGATACATTGTACGGAAAATTTAAAAAGAAACTTTTTGATGCCGCCACTTTTGTAGTGAATGGCGAAACTATACCTTTGGATCCAACTCAATACACGTCTTATTGCACCAAGCATACCTTGTTCAGAAGTATTCAGTTATCTGAAAATACCCATCCGCAGTGGATGGAATGTGTGGAAGACGGCGCAATATGTTTGTACCAATTTATTTTTCAGCAGAATGTCCGTGCCGGACAGCCGCCGGTTGGCAGAATAATTTGGCTTGCGCAAAAAAAAGGCGGGCCACTGTTGAATGTAAATGGTATTATGTCTGACGAGAGTAGTGCACGGAATAATCTCTCTGCATTGCTTGCAGACAAGCCTGCAATTCAAAACGATTTTTTAACTGCGCCATTCAGCCTAAAGAATATCCGCTATCACATTGAGCAATACAATAAAACAAATTAACCGACAGGATATTCCACGAAATTTCTTTCTGTTTCGTATAGCCTTATTTGTATATCGAAACGTTCCTCGATTTTAGGGCGAAGGAGTCGATAAATTACGATAGCAATATTTTCTGCAGTAGGATTTAATTGAGAAAATTCTTTGGTATCCAAATTCAGATTTCTGTGATCGAAGCGGGCAACCACTTCCTGCTGAATAATATCATTCAGCAATTTCATATCAAAAACATATCCTGTTTTTTCATCAACTTCTCCTGTAAGTTTTACAACCAGCTCATAGTTGTGCCCGTGAAAATGCGGATTGCTGCATTTACCGAAAAATGCCATGTTTTCTTCATCGCTCCATTCAGATATGAATAATCTGTGTGCTGCGTTGAAATGCGCTTTTCTGTAAACGGAAACTTTATTATTCATACAATTTATTCTCCGAAATATTCTACAAAAATCCTTGGTGTTTCATATAATTTTATACAATGCAATTGTACATTTTGCGGCAATTTATCAGCAAGCTGATTCCATATTCCCATTGCCACATTTTCTGTGCTGCACATTTTTCCTTGTAAAAAATCTACATCCAGATTAAGATTTTTGTGGTCTAATTTTTCCGTAACATATTCGACAATCAGTTTGCTTAATACTTTTACATCCATCACAAAACCCGTATCGGGATTGGGATTGCCTTTTACAGTAACGTACAGTTCAAAATTATGTCCATGCCAGTTTTCATTGGCGCATAATCCAAAAACCTCATCGTTTTTTTCTTTTGTCCAATTCGGGTTATATAATTTATGCGCTGCATTGAAATGTTCCAAACGCGTGAGATAAACCATTATTCTGATAATAATTTTTACAAAGGTAAAAGCATTTTTTAAGTTTCCCAGCATTCATATATTTCCTTGTTTCTTTACTATTTTTGAAGACAAATTTTCAATAAATGATTGTAATAAGAAAGGCCGAAAGAAAGGATTGCGAACAAATGATGGATTTGGTAAATGAACTTGCAAATTTTGAAAAAGCGCCCGAAGAAGTAACTGTAACATTAGAACATTTCGAAGAAAGCGGTTTCGGGAAAAACCCTGTGTGGTGGGCATTTGTAGCAGAAGAATACGCGACCGGAAAAATTGTAGCGCTGGGTTTGTATTACATTCGTTATTCAACATGGAAAGGACAAAGAATGTATCTGGAAGATTTGATTGTAACAGAGCCATACCGCAGCAAAGGAATCGGAAAGCAATTATTTGAAAAACTGATTGAAGAAGCGAAAGAAAAAAAATTTTCCGGAATGGTATGGCAGGCGCTCGATTGGAATAAGCCTGCTTTGGATTTCTATGCTAAATACAATGCAAAATTTGATAATGAATGGGTTAATTGTTCCGTTGAATTTTGATATTTCTTTTTTTATAAATCTCCCAGTTGCGGCCTTAATATAATATCTTCCACAACAGCTTTGCCGGAAAGATAAGCTGCAGAATATATCATATCTGCAATATCATTTGCTTCCATCAGCCTGCCTTCATCAACGCCGCTGCCTGCCCAGCTGTCGCTCATAGTTGCGCCTGGATATATTCCGGTAACCTTGATTCCCAAAGGCTTCATCTCTTCGCGCAGGTTTTTGGTAAAGCCGGCCAAAGCAAATTTGCTGATGCTGTAACTGCCTCCATTCTCATAAGATTTCAGCGAAGCGATGGAACACATATTGAAAATTTGTCCTTGTTTATTTTTCATCATTGAAGGCAGCAATGCGCGCGTAAGATGATAAGCGCTCAGAAGGTTTATATCCAGCAATTTTTCCAGCGTTCCTTCGGGCTCATTATAGCAACTCCCCGGAAAATATGTACCGGCATTGTTGATAAGAATATCAATATTGTCAATAGTCTGTAAGATATGCACTGCGAAATTTTTCACCTCATCTTTCTTACTCAAATCGCATACAAATACATTTACAAAATGCTTCGGATGATTGTGCTCTATTTCATTTTTCAGTAAATTCAATTCTTTTTCATTTCTCGCGCATACAAAAAAACTATGCGGCTGGTCGTCGTTGGCAAATTTCATAACGATTGCTTTACCTATTCCTTTAGTAGCACCTGTAATTACAATATTCATTTTAATTATTTTAGAATAATATCCTGCGTTCATCGAATGTAATCATAATTTTGAAAAACAAAATCATACGTTATGAATCAATCGCTAAAGTCTGTTCTGAAGAAGGCCTTTCAATATTTGTTTCAGGGAATTGTAGTAATTGCGCCTATCGCCATTACGATATATTTTGTATTCTGGCTGTTCTTTACGATTGATAGTCTTTTGCCAAATTTATATTCCAAATTCGGAACTGTGCCCGAAGAGACGCATATTCCGGGCGTCGGATTTTTAGTTATTGTAATATTATTAATGCTTATTGGGCGGGCTTCTTCCACATTTGTATTTGGGCACATGCTCGATTTTTTGGGTTCTTTGTTGGAAAAAACACCGGGCATTAAGCTTATTTATTCTTCCGTAAAAGATTTTTTAAAAGCATTTTCCGGCAGCCAGAAAAAATTTGACAAACCTGTAATGGTCAATGTAGACAGTGAGAATGTATGGCGTATAGGTTTTGTTACACAAACCGATGCAAACAACTTCGGCTTTGCCAATCATGTGGTGGTGTATGTGCCTTTTTCTTATGCAATATCCGGCGTTACTTATCTTGTGCCAAAAGAAAAAATTAAATTCCTCGCCGAGGAAATTCATTCTACCGATGCGATGAAATTTGTAATATCAGGCGGCGTAACTGAAATGGAAAATAAAAATTAAAAACAAATAAACAGCAAGTAAAAAATGGATTTTAAAACTATACTTTTAATAAATTGAATATATATGATCGTACATATTTTGTAAAGCAAACTGCGACTGCATGCGGATTTGAATTTTGCGGAATTGCCAAGGCCGTAAAGCTGGATGATGATGCGCGCCGCCTTGAAGCGTGGCTGAATAAAGGCATGCACGGAGAAATGCATTATATGGAAAAGCATTTTGAATTGCGTATAGATCCGTCAAAACTTGTTCCCGGAGCAAAGTCTGTAATTACTCTATTGAAAAATTATTATCCTTCAAAAATTCCGCATCCAAATGCGCCGAAGGTTTCCAAATATGCTTATGGGAAAGATTATCATGATACGATTCGAAAACAGCTGAATGTTTTTTTGGATAAAATAAAAAATGAATTGGGCGATTTTCAAGGGAGAGGATTTGTGGATAGCGCGCCGGTGCTGGAAAGAAGCTGGGCGCAGCGTACAGGCCTTGGATGGATTGGCAAAAACGGAATGCTAATCAACAAGGAGAGCGGTTCTTTCTTTTTTATCGCTACATTAATTACCGATCTGGAATTGCAATACGATGCGCCGGCAGTCAAGGATTTTTGCGGAACTTGTACAAAGTGTATCGACGCCTGTCCTACAGATGCTATCATGGAAAATAAAGTAGTGAACGGCAGTAAATGTATCAGCTATTTTACAATAGAGCTAAAAGATATGTTGCTGCCAACAGACATGAAACCAAAATTTGATAATTGGATGTTCGGCTGTGATGTTTGTCAGGATGTTTGCCCGTGGAACAGGTTTTCAAAACCCACGCAGGATGCGGCTTTCAAGCCAATTGATGAAATATTAAATTTTTCGAAGAAAGACTGGAACAATCTTACCGAAGAAAGTTTCAAGATAATATTTAAAGATTCGCCTTTGAAACGAAGCAAGTATAAAGGCATCATGCGCAATTTGAAATTCATACAATCAGACAGCAATGAAAATTGAATCAAGACTTCAAAAGTACCGTTAAGATTCGTGCTATTTTTGCATTGCAAAAAGAGTATTCTATAAAACATTTTATAACTTGCCGATATTCTTTTACAATAAATTTTCATTAGCATGAGCGAAGCGGTTATTTCAATTTCAAATGCCAATATATATCAGGGCAACAATCTTATTTTGCAGGATGTAAATTTTGAGATTGAAAAAGGAGAGTTCGTTTATCTTGTAGGAAAAACAGGAACAGGCAAAAGCAGCTTATTAAAAACTTTATATGGAGAATTGCCTTTGCGCGAAGGCGATGCTACAGTAGCCGGCTTTCAGATTAAAGGTATGACGTGGAAACAAGTTCCTTTTTTAAGAAGAAGCCTTGGTGTCGTTTTTCAGGACTTTCATTTATTGACAGATAGAAATGTATATGAAAATCTCAGCTTCGTTTTAAGGGCAACTGGCTGGAAAGATAAAAAAGCCATAGAAGAAAAAATAGAAGAAACCCTCGAAAAAGTAGGGCTTAAAAATAAAAGTTTCAAAATGCCTCATGAAATGAGTGGTGGAGAGCAGCAGCGCGTGGATATTGCAAGAGCATTATTAAACTCTCCAAAACTGATTTTGGCAGACGAGCCTACCGGCAACTTAGACCCTGATACGAGCAACGGCATTATGCAATTGTTATTAACCATAAGCAAAGATCTGGAAACAACAATTTTAATGGCAACACACGATTACGAAGTAATCAGAAAATACCCTTCGCGCATATTGAAAACAGAAAACGGCAAAGTACTTGACAGCAAAGAAGTATTTGCTGAATAAGCAAATGAACGGAAGAAGAAATAAATCGCTTTATCCTAAAAGGCTTTCTCACATATTATGAATCGCAGACACTTCCTGAAAAACGCATCCATACTTTCCGGCGCAGCAGGCATAAGTAACATGTTGCCATTTTCCATAAAAAAAGCAATGGACATCAATGCAGATAAAGGCACAACTTTTTACGATGCCGAACATATCGTATTTCTTATGCAGGAAAACCGTTCTTTTGACCACATCTTCGGCAAACTCAAAGGTGTTCGTGGCTTCAACGATCCGCGGGCAAAATTTCTTCCCGATAAAAATAAAGTATGGGTTCAGAAAGATAAGGACGGCAACGCCTATGCGCCTTTTCATATTGATATAAATAAAACAAAAATTACCTGGCAAGGCGGCTTGCCGCATACCTGGCCCGATCAGACAGGAGCGCGCAACTTTGGCAAACACAATAAGTGGATTCCTAATAAAACAGGTATGACAATGGGTTATTACGATCGTTCTGATGTGCCGTTTTATTATGCGCTGGCAGATGCATTCACGATTTGCGACCATTATTTTTGTTCCTCGCTTACAGGCACTACACCCAACCGTTTATTTTTTGGACCGGAAATATTCGTCCACAACCTAATGCAGAAAATGTGCCGGCAGTGATGAATGATATGGCAGAATCACGTAAGAATGTATTTGTCGATTGGAGTTCATTCCCGGATTTGCTGGAAGAAAATGATGTAAGCTGGAAAGTATATCAGAATGAAATTTGGACAGCCGATTTACAAGGTAAAACAGATTATTGGTTGGGCAATTACGGAGATAATGCATTGGAATATATTAAAAGAAATAATGTAAAACTCGCGCCTTATTTCAGAAAGCACGGAGATAATACAGTAACGCCTGCATTAGGCGCTGAAGGAGTAACCGCAAGATACAATCAGCTTTCCCGGCGAGAAAAAAACATCGTTGATAAAATGTTTTCGGGTAATGACGGAGACAAACATTATTTAAAGCTCGAAGCATTCACTTTTACAAATGATAAAGGCCAAAAAGAAACCGTGAATATTCCGCGCGGCGATGTTTTCCATCAATTCAGAAAAGATGTCGAGGAAGGGAATTTGCCTACGGTATCCTGGCTGGTAGCTCCTCAGGCTTTTTCAGATCATACAAGTACGCCATTGTATGGTACATGGTACGTGTCTGAAGCTTTAGATATTCTTACGAAAAATCCGGAAGTGTGGAAGAAGACAATCTTCATTCTTAACTATGATGAAAACGATGGCTACTTCGATCATTTTGCTCCGTTTATAGCGCCAAATCCTTATGATAATGAATCAGGCAAGGTTTCTTCAAATATAAACACAGAATCGGATTTTTATGCCAAAGACAACTCGCCGATCGGCTTGGGCTATCGTGTGCCATGTATTGTAGCCTCGCCGTGGAGCAAAGGCGGATTCGTAAATTCGCAAATATTTGACCATACATCTACCTTAATGTTTCTTGAAAATTTTCTGGAAAAGAAAACAGGAAAAAAAATCACAAGCCCGAATATCAGTAGCTGGCGCCGGCAAGTTTGCGGAGATTTGACATCCGTTTTTCGTCCGTATAACGGAGAAAAATTTCCTTTGCCCGATTTCGAAAATAAAGAAGTTGTTATCAGAAATATTCAAAACGCAAAAAACAAACCTAAACAAACTTTACCGACACCGCTAAGCAATGATGAAATAAAAAAGATAAATAACAATCCGTCTTTTGATGATAGCGTTTTTCATTTATTGCCTCAGCAGGAAAAAGGAATCAGGCCTGCGTGTATATTGCCGTATATTCTTTATGCGGAAGCATCTGTAAATAAAGAAAATAATACACTTGTATTGCAGTTTGAATCTCGCAAAGAAATTGGTGCGCCTTTCAATATTTATACGCCTACATCTTACAAAGGAGATATTGGAAAAACATGGTCATACGCTGTATCTGCAGGAGATGTTTTAGAAGATGTTTTAGACATTAATCAATTTGAAAATAAAGAATACAACATTTGTATTCATGCGCCGAATGGCTTCTTTCGCCATTTTACCGGAAATGGTTTAGATGAAAATATTTCAGTGATTTGTGATTATGAACAAAAGGGAATATTCAGTAAACAGCTTAGCGGAAACGTAATAGTAAAAATTGAAAATAAAGAAGAAAAATCTATAACTGTTACACTGATAGATAATGCTTACGGAAAACCGGCACAGAATATAATTATAAGCGGCTCCGGCAAAAAAGAAATACTAATCGATGTAAAAAAGAATAATTATTGGTATGATTTTACCATGAAAATAGAAGGGAATAAAATATTCGGCAAACGCTATGCAGGCCACGTAGAAACAAACGAATATTCAACCTCCGATCCTTATATGGGAGCTGTATAAATGTGTGGTAAAATCTTTGTATTTATTGCGCGGTTTAATTGATAAGCAACGGCATTATCAATAATAATAAATCTTCATCCGCTTCTTGTTCAGTCGGTTTTATCAGGCCGGCTTTCGATGGCGTAGAAAGTTCAAGTTTTACATCTTCGGAAGAAATAGCGTTAAGCATTTCGCTTAAAAATTTGGCATTAAAGCCTATTTGCAAAGGCTCTCCGTTGTATTGGCAAGGCATGGTTTCGTTGCCTTCAAAATTATAATCTATATCCTGTGCGCTCAATTTTAGTTCATTGCCCGTTATGGATAATGCAACCAGATTAGTGCTCTTGTTGGCAAACACATTTACTCTTCTCAGCGCTGCAGCAAAAGATACTTTATTAATGATGAGCGTATAAGGATTTTCTGCCGGTATTACCACTTTATAATCCGGGAAGCGCGCATCAATCAGCCGGCATATCAATGACATATCATTATGCTCAATGAATAAGTGATTTGCCGTATGGCTTATGCTTAGGGCATCATCATTATCCGGAAGAATATTTTTTAAGACATTCAGCGGTTTTCTCGGAACGATAAAGGTTCCTGTTTCGCCTATGTTTACATTCAGTCGCTTATACCGAACAAGGCGGTGCGCATCTGTAGCTACAAATTGTATTTCGTCTTTATTTAATTCAAAATATACGCCGGTCATTGCAGGGCGCAAATCATCCGTGCTTACAGCAAAAATAGTTTTGTTGATAGCGGTAAGCAGCGCATTGGATGGCAACGTAAAACCTTGCAAACCCGCATTTGACGGGTCTTTAGGAAAATTATCCGGGTTTTCACCCATGATCTTGTATTTACCATTGTCGCTGGTAATTTCTATAGCGAAATTCTGTTCAATGTTTATCGTTAATGGCTGGTTCGGTAATGCTTTTAGCGTATCCAACAAAATTTTTGCCGGCACGCAAAAGCGGCCGTTTTCATTGCTTTTGACTTCTATCTGCACACGCATTACCGTTTCCAGATCGGTGGCTACGATGTGCAATTTTCCGTCTGCAATCTCAAATAAAAAATCCTCCAGTATCGGCAATACAGTATTGCTGCTGATAACACCGCTGATTTGTTGCAATTGCTTAAGAAGCGCAGAAGAAGAAACAATGAATTTCATTCGTAGATTTATTTTCTTTAAATGCAATTTTACTAATTAGTAATGAAACGAAGAAAATTATTCATTGGAATGTGGATAACGCTTCATCAATACCCTCTCTCCTTGCTGTTCTCCTTAAAATTAATGTACGCTTTGTTTACTACACGGTTACCGCCCGGCGTAGGATAATTGCCTGTAAAATACCAGTCGCCCGTATTAGTTGGGCAGCTGTCGTGCAAGTCTTCGATCGTTTGGTAAATTACCTGTATTGGTATGTTTATATCTTCCGGCGTTATCAGTTGCGCAATCTTCGCAGAGATTTCATCGGGTGTGAACGGCCTGTAAATTTCTTTTACCAGATTTTGTGTATGTAGTTCATTATCCAGTTCCAGTTTTTTGCATTGGAAGTAAATATCATCCAGTATTCCTTCCGTGCCTCTGTCTTTATGTAATGCCAGCGCTGCGCGAAATGCAATAAAATCGCCCATGCGGCTCATATCGATTCCGTAACAATCGGGATAACGTATTTGCGGAGCGGAGGAAACCACAATTATTTTTTTAGGCTCAAGCCGCGAGAGCATACGTACGATGCTTTCTTTTAATGTAGTACCGCGTACGATTGAATCGTCTATTACCACAAGTGTGTCTTCATGTTTGCGCACGGTTCCGTAAGTGATGTCATAAACATGCTGCACCATTTCGTTCCTGCCGGAATCTGCTGTGATAAAGGTGCGCATCTTCACATCTTTAATCGCGATTTTTTCCTGGCGGATTTTCCGGTTGATCATTTCCTCCAGCTTATCGGCAGAAAAATCATTTCCCCAGCTTAATATTCTTTCAACCTTTATCTTATTCAGATAATCTTCCATTCCTTTCACAAGGCCATAAAACGCAACTTCCGCTGTATTGGGAATGTAGGAGAAAATTGTATTTTTTAATTTATAATTTATTTCATTCAGCACGCGCTCGCTTAAATGATAGCCAAGCGCAATACGTTCGCGATAAATTTTTTCATCGCTCCCACGACTAAAATAAATGCGTTCAAAACTGCATGCGCGCCGTTCTTTCGGCTCCAGTATTTGCTCGATAGAATGGTTGCCGTTTTCATCCACAATCAATGCTGTGCCGGGCATTAATTCCTGCACGGAATTTTCACCTACATTGATGGCTGTGCGTATGGAAGCGCGTTCGCTGGCGGCTACAATTACTTCGTCATCAATATAATAATAAGCCGGCCGGATGCCGTGCTCATCGCGCAATACAAAGCTCTTGCCATTACCAATCAATCCACCGATGGTATATCCGCCGTCGAACAAAGAAGCTGCGCTCTTTAATACTTTTGCAATATCCGGATTGCCATTGTTTTCATCCGATTCTTTAGAAAGAAAATGATGGATTACTTCCATCATTGCTGCGAGATCGCTCTGTTTTTGAAAATCTCCGGGATGAATATGTATAGACGCGAATAATTCTTTTGTATTTACCAAATTGAAATTGCCTGCCAACGCCATGTTTTTTTCTCTTGCCAGATTTCTTTTAATAAACGGATGGCAAAATTCCACATTGTTCTTTCCCTGCGTTCCATAGCGTAAATGCCCGAGCATTAATTCCCCAACCATCGGCACATGGCCTTTCATCAATTCAGGGTGCGATTGTATTTCCGGTAAATATTTTTCCAGATCATTTACCGTTTGCCCGATTTGTGAAAAAATATCTGCAATCGGCTGCGGATGATTGCTCCGTATGCGGTGCATAAACTCATAGCCGTTGCTTACATTCAGTTTTATGGAAGCAACGCCGGCGCCGTCTTGGCCGCGATTATGCTGCTTTTCCATTAACAAGTACAGTTTGTTAAGACCGTACAGAACTGTTCCGTATTTTTCGAGATAGAACGAAAGAGGTTTTTTGAGGCGAATGAAGGCCAGCCCGCATTCGTGTTTGATTTCGTCGCTCATTGTGTAGATTGAGAAGTTGCAAAGTTACGACAACATTAAATTTTTTAAAAGAAAAGATTATAAACGAATGTGAAAAAGAATTTACATGCAGTGCAAAATTTATTGATGAACCTGAAATTAGGGCACAATTTTTTATCTAAATTGAATAAGCCTTTATTGTAAGACAACTGATTTATCTTTGTAAAAAGAAACGTTTTGATAGATAAAGTAAATAAGATAGCAGAAAACGAAAAAGCGGTTTTGGTAGGTGTGATTCAGCAAAACCAATCCGAGAATTTAGTTACCGAATATTTGGATGAATTATCTTTTCTTGCCGAAACTGCAGGTGCCGAAACGGTAAAACGTTTTGTACAAAAACTTTCCATGCCGGACAGCCGGACATTTGTGGGAAAAGGAAAGCTGGAAGAAATAAGAAATTATGTACAAGGGAAAAATATAGACTTGATTATTTTTGACGATGAGCTTACAGGATCGCAAATAAAAAATATTCAGGAAGTGGTGAAAATAAAAACTATTGACCGCAGCGATTTAATTCTTGATATTTTCGCACGCCGTGCACGTACCGCACAAGCCAAGGTTCAGGTGGAGTTGGCACAATACCAATATATTTTACCACGTCTTCGAGGCATGTGGACACACTTGGAACGCCAAGGTGCAGGTATCGGCTCACGCGGCCCCGGTGAAACTGAAATAGAAACCGATCGCCGTATTGTAAAAGATAAAATTTCATTGCTTCGCAAACGGCTGAAAGAAATTGATAAGCAGGCTTATACACAACGCAAAGAGCGCGGCGAACTTATTCGCGTATCTCTGGTAGGATATACAAATGTGGGCAAAAGTACTTTGATGAACGTGCTGAGCAAGAGCGATGTGTTTGCAGAGAACAAACTATTTGCCACATTGGATACCACTACACGAAAAGTAGTTTTTGAAAACACTCCTTTTCTATTAAGCGATACGGTAGGCTTTATCCGTAAGCTGCCGCACCATTTGGTAGAAAGTTTTAAAAGTACGCTTGATGAAGTGCGTGAAGCGGATATTCTTATTCATGTTGTAGATATATCTCACGAGCAACATGAAGACCAGATAGGCGTAGTAAATAAAACTTTGCAGGAATTGGATGCTTACGATAAGCCCATTATTACTGTATTTAATAAAATGGATTTATACGCGGAGCGAAATTTTGACGAATGGCTGCATGAAGATGTGAAACATCAGATATTAAAAGAACTGGATGATAAATGGCACAATATTACCGAAGGCAATAGTATTTTTATTTCTGCAAAAGAAAAGGAAAATATTGATGTGTTGCGGAGCTTTATTCTTACCCGTGTAAAAGAAATGTATCAAATACGTTATCCGTACAAGACACAACATTTTTAATAAGACTATCCCGCCCAGCCTTCCCTGTCGAGACTTCGGTATTGAATAGCTTCTGCTAAAAATTCGGGGCGAATTTCTTCGCTTCCTGACAGATCAGCAATGGTGCGGCTTACTTTTAAAATTCTGTCATAAGCGCGTGCACTCAGGTTGAGCCGTTCAATAGCGCGTTTTAAAAGTGTAGCGCCTGCTGTGCTGATTGCACAATATTCCTGCATCAGTTTGGTAGTCATTTGCGCATTGGCATAAATACCTTGTAAATCTTTATAACGCGCAGTTTGAATTTCCCTCGCTTTTAAAACTCTTTCCCTGATTGTAATTGATGTTTCGCCGGGCGTTTTTGTACTTAATTCATTAAACGAAACGGGTGTTACTTCCACATGCAAATCTATTCTGTCCAACAAAGGGCCTGATATTCTGTTCAGGTATTTTTGCACTGCGCCCGGTGGGCAGGTACATTCTTTTTCGGGATGATTGTAATAACCGCAAGGACAAGGATTCATGGAGGCAATCAACATAAAACTTGCCGGAAATTCCAATGTTTGTTTGGCGCGGGAAACCACCACCTTTCTGTCTTCCATTGGTTGGCGCATAGTTTCCAGTGCGGAGCGTTTAAACTCTGGCAATTCATCTAAAAACAAAACACCGTTGTGTGCCAAAGAAATTTCTCCGGGTTGGGGCATACCGCCGCCGCCCACTAATGCTGCATCACTGATGGTTGCATGCGGTGCTCGGTAAGGCCTGCGGCTGATTAAAGAACTGTTTGCCGGTAGCTTGCCGGACACACTATGAATCTTTGTTGTCTCCAATGCTTCGTGCAAAGTTAAAGGTGGAAGAATGGTCGGCAATCTTTTTGCCAGCATTGTTTTGCCTGCGCCGGGCGGCCCGATTAAGATGGCATTATGTCCGCCTGCAGCAGCAATTTCTAAAGCGCGTTTAATATTTTCCTGGCCTTTAACATCGCTGAAATCAATATCAAAATCGTACTGCGATTCGTAAAATTCTTCTCTTGTATTTTCTATTTCGGGATGTAATTGCATTTTCCCATTTAAAAAATCAACAACTTCTTTTATGTGTGAAACGCCGTACACTTCCACATTATTTACAATAGCGGCTTCTCGCGCATTTTGTTTTGGTATAATTAATCCTTTGAAATTTTCTTTTCTTGCTTGTATCGCAATGGGCAAAGCGCCTTTAATAGGTTGAATGCTGCCGTCAAGGCTAAGCTCGCCCATGATTATATATTGCGACAGCAAATCAATATTCTCAATTTGCTCGCTGGCACCCAATACACCAATTGCAATGGGCAAATCAAATGCCGAGCCTGTTTTTTTAATATCCGCAGGTGCAAGATTTACAACAATCTTTGTGCGAGGCATGTAATATTTGTTGGCCTTGATAGCGCTTTCGATGCGCTGCAAACTTTCTTTCACGGCATTATCCGGAAGGCCAACAATAAAATAATGCTGTCCTTCGCTTACATTTACTTCTATCGTAATTGTGATTGCATCTACCCCGTAAACTGCACTACCGAAAGTTTTTACAAGCATATCAATTCTTTAATAGATTTATTAAATCTGCAATTAAAGATAAGCAATCTGTACAGATAATTTCCGGAGATGTATAAACACAATCATTATCAAATCAAAAAAATAAATAATTCTCTTCTTCTTTTTAGAAGCTGTTTTCTATGTTGAAAACAGCTTCTAATTAATCGAAAGCGTAAATGATGAATTGAAGAATATCTGTTAGATAGAACATACAAGACACGGAAGTTTTGGAAACTTCATTGTTAATATGCTCTCAGTTCTTGCAGCCTATTCATTCTTCGATAAAAAACCTTCAATCAATTTCAAGCCTGAATTAATTGATGACAGCAAACTTATTGCTGCTTAAATCGAATTCACGTTATTTATTTTAAGCGGATAAATACTTTTTACTATTTTGTTAAAATATGATTATAATGTGTTAAGAATTGATATTTGTTATTAAGCAAAAAATTAAACCTTTGAAACTCCAAATCTAAAGGAGGAAATCAATCATTATTTTAAAATATAACGGCTTCTGAATGGCAAATTGAATATAAAGAAATAATTTATAAAATTTTTATTTGTATTTATGACTGTAATAATTATATTATTAACAATTAAAATTTAAGATATTTACATGGGAAAAAAATATGTCCTAAATTATGAGAAATATGTGGTACTTTTTATAGTAACATTATTGTATTCAGTTAAAATTTTTTCGCAACATGCTACAAATATTGAAATTACTGGTGTTGTAAGATCTGATTCTTCTATATTGGCGGGAGTAACCATTGTACTTAAAGAAACTGGTAAAGTGATAGGAATAACCGATTCCAAAGGTGGATTTAAAATAAATGCTCCGACAAACGGAATACTTATTTTTTCATCTATTGGTTATACCAAACTTGAACAACCTATTGCTGGTAACCCAGTCTTGAATATTATATTGGTATCAGAAAATAATTCATTGAACGATGTAGTTTTGGTTGGATACGGACAGCAAAAGAAAGAAAGTATTGTTGGGGCTATTACTTCAATCAATCCGAAAGAGATAAAAGGGCCTACAAGTAATCTTACTACAATGCTTGCGGGCAGAGTTGCCGGTATGATTGCATATCAGCGTAGTGGTGAACCTGGGAGAGATAATGCTTCCTTCTTTATTAGAGGACTAGGGTCGTTCGGTTCTGGAAAAGTTGATCCGCTTATTATGATTGATGGTGTAGAATCTTCCACTAATGACTTGGCAAGATTACAACCGGATGATATTGAGGGATTTTCTGTATTGAAAGATGCTTCTTCTACTGCTGTATATGGAGCAAGAGCGGCAAATGGCGTAGTATTAGTAACAACAAAATCAGGCGTGGCAGGTAAAACAAAATTTAACGGTAGGATTGAAAATTCAATATCCACAAACACCGAAAATTTCAAATTTGCAAATAATATAACTTATATGGAACTGGCAAATGAAGCAGCTACTACGAGAGATGCATTAGGTCAGCTTCCTTATTCTCAAGTTAAAATAGACCATACGAAAGCAAGGGACAACCCATTATTGTATCCAAATAATAATTGGATAGACCAATTGATAAGTGATTACACTATGAACCAAAGATATAATATAAATATTTCAGGCGGCGCTGACAAAGCCAAATACTATCTGTCAGGAACTTATAATATAGATAATGGTATTTTAAAGCAGGAAAAATTGAATGGGTTTAATAATAATATTAAGTTAAAGAACTATGCAGTTAGATCGAAGGTTGACTTAAAATTCACTAAAACTACCAATGTGCAGGTAATGGTTTATGCACAATTTGACGATTATAATGGACCAGTAGGTGCGAGACAGACAGACGGAACTATAGCTAATGGAGGTACAACTATTTTTAATGAAGCAATCTGGTCAAACCCTGTAATGTTTCCTGCCATTTATCCATCATCTTATTTGCCATATATTCATCATCCGTTGTTTGGGAATGCGATTATTCCTGGCACTACCTCAACTTTGTATCAAAATCCTTTTGCGGACATGGTAAAAGGTCATTCAGAATACAACTCATCAACTGTACAGGCACAGATAGACTTAAAACAAGACCTAAACTGGATATTGCCAGGTTTGAATTTTAATGCGATGAGTTATGTGGAGCGCTATGGGTATTTTGACGTAACGCGTCAGTATAATCCTTTTTATTATACGCCTTCAACATTAGACGGGAAGACTATTGACCAGCTTTTAGTATTAAACGGCGGAGGTATTGGTTCCGTAGGGACAACGGGAACGGAATATCTTGATTATTCAGAAGGGAATAAAATTGTAAACTCAACATTTTATGCTCAGGCATCAGTGAATTATAATCATACTTTCAATAACGTGCATAATGTTTCGGGAATGGTCATTGGTACTATGAGAAATTATAATACGGGTAATGCAGGTACATTAGAAGCTTCTTTGCCACAGAGGAATCTGGGCGTTTCGGGAAGAGCGAGCTATACTTATGACAGACGTTATTTGCTTGAGTTTGATTTCGGGTATAATGGCTCAGAAAAATTTGCTTCAGATAATAGATTCGGTTTTTTCCCTTCTATAGGTTTTGCATGGAATGTTTCTAATGAAAAATTCTTAAAAGATAACAAAGTCCTCAATAATTTAAAATTAAGAGGAACCTATGGTATCGTGGGTAATGACCAAATAGGCAGTTCTGATGACAGATTTTTTTATATGTCGAATGTGAATATGAATAATGCGACTTACGCTTCAACTTTTGGTACGGATTATGGTTATACAGTTAATGGTATTTCGATATCAAGATATGCCAATAACAATATTACTTGGGAAAAATCCAAGCAGGCAGATTTGGGATTGGATGCAACGCTGTTTAAAGATTTGAACATTACGGTAGATGCCTATAACTATAACAGAAGTAATATTCTAATGGCTCGTTCCTATATTCCCTCTACAATGGGATTGGAAGCAGGTGTTTCAGCAAACGTAGGAAAAGCAAATTCAAAAGGTATAGACGCTTCGCTTCAATATAATAAAACAATTTCCAATTCGTGGTGGATTCAGTCCCGTGCTAATTTTACTTATGCCACCAGCAAGGTAACTGTATATGACGAGCCGGATTATGGCTCACAAAATCTAGCCTATCTGTCTCACGTAGGAAACTCTACATCTCAGGTTTATGGGTATATTGCTGAAAGGCTTTTTGTAGACGATAACGAAGTCGCAAATTCTCCTAAACAAACTTTCGGTGAATACATGGGTGGTGATATTAAATACAGAGACATTAATGGAGATGGTCAGATTACTACCAATGACGTAGTGCCAATAGGCTATCCTACAACACCTGAGATCAACTATGGTTTTGGTTTTTCTGTGGGGTATAAAAACTTTGATTTCAGTATGTTCTTTGAGGGTATAGGACGTACTTCTTTTTGGATAAATCCACAAAATATTTCGCCATTTGTTCTTAATGGAAGTTCGCAAAATGAATTGCTAAAAACAGTAGCTGACAGTCATTGGAGCGAAAATAATCAAAATGTATATGCTTTTTGGCCAAGACTGAGCAGTTATTATATAGATAATAATAATCAAACCTCGACTTGGTGGATGCGCAATGGTGCATTTTTAAGGCTTAAATCGGCAGAGTTTGGTTATACTTTACCATCTAAGATGTTAACTAAAATAGGCTTTAATACAGGAAGAATTTATGTAAATGGGTCTAATTTATTTTTATTAAGCAAATTTAAAATGTGGGATCCGGAAATGGGGGGAAATGGACTCGGTTATCCATTACAAAGAGTATTTAATATAGGATTAAACTTTGGTCTCTAATCAACAATAAAATAAAAATAATTATGAAATGAGCCCTAAGTTATTGCATCCCCAATGCAATGATTATTCAGGGTCATTCCATCTGACAAATAAAATTATAAAAATAAACAGATGAAAAAATATTATATTTTTCTTTGTGGTTTACTCTTCGCAGTAAGTTCTTGCAAAAAGTATTTAGATGTTGTTCCTGATAATGTTGCTACAATAGATGATGCTTTTACACTACGCAGCGAAGCAGAAAAATATTTAGCAACGTGTTACTCTTATCTTCCAGATAATGGTAACCCTGAACATAATGTTGGTTTTTTAGGCGCAGATGAAATTTGGTTTCCATCCGAGTATAGAGAGTACGATAAAACAATTTATTCATGGGAAATAGCTAGAGGAAATCAAAGTGTCTCCGACCCTTATGTCAATACATGGGACGGTGCTCATTATGGTAAATATATGTTTGGCGCCATAAGAAACTGCAATATATTCTTAGACAATATATCCGATTTGTCTAAAGTACCGGATTTGGGCTTGGATGAAAGAAAAAGATGGATAGCAGAAGCAAAATTTCTAAAGGCATATTATCATTATACTTTATTGAGAATGTATGGACCTATTCCGATTACAGATAAAAATATTGATGTATCTGCAGAACCGGAAGATGTCAAAGTAAAGAGGCAAACATTTGACTCCTGTGTCAATTACATAGCCAATTTGTTAGATACTGCTGCCGCAGGATTGCCTTCAATCATAGCCAATCAAACAACGGAACTCGGAAGGGTAACCTCAGTAATCGCCAAAGTTGTAAAAGCCAAGCTGTTGGTACTTGCAGCAAGCCCTTTGTTCAATGGTAATCCAGATTATGTAAACTTTAAAAATAATGACGGAGGAAATTTATTTGAAGAAACAGTAAATGTAAATAAATGGAAACGCGCTTCAGATGCCTGCAAAGATGCCATAGGTGCGGCAGAAAGTGCCGGCCTTAAACTATACACATTCCCGACAACGGCATTTAATCTTTCATCACAAACCATGACACAGATGAGTATTCGTCAGGCTGTGTGCGACAGATGGAATAATGAAGAGATTTGGGGGCTTTCCAATAGTCTTACTGCAAGTTTACAGCAGGCTTGTATGGCGAGGGTTTCTTCCGCCCTCGCAACTAATACCAATTTTCGCGGAATGTTTAGCGCGACCATGAAAATGGCGGAAATGTTTTATACCAAAAATGGAGTGCCCATTTCCGAAGATAAAACGCTTGATTTCTCTAATAAGTATTTGTTGCGTACTGCAGCAGACAGCGAAAGGTATAACATAAGTTCAGGTTATACAACTGCCAGACTGAACTTTGATAGAGAGCCGCGATTTTATGCAGATATATGCTTTGACGGCGGTGTTTGGTATTTATATAACAGTCCTACTGCTTCGGATTCCGGTACTTATGTATTACAAGCAAAATCTACACAGTATGGGGGTTCAGATATTGGAGGCGGTATCAATGTAACCGGATATTTTATTAAAAAATTAGTTGATTGGAATATTTCTTTCACCGCATCCGGTGTTACTTATCGCAATTATGAATGGCACGAAATAAGATTGGCAGATTTATATCTTTTATATGCAGAAGCCCTCAATGAATCTTCCGGCCCGTCAGATGAAGTTTATACTTATCTGAATAAAATAAGAGAAAGAGCCGGTATTCCTTCCATACAAGATGCTTGGACAAAATATTCTAAAAATCCTACAGAATATGAAACTCAATCCGGGTTAAGAAATATTATAAAACAAGAAAGGGGTATTGAGCTTGCCTTTGAAGGCAGCCGATTTTGGGATTTAAGGAGGTGGAAAGACGCCGCAGATGCGTTAAATGCTCCGGTACAGGGTTGGAGTGTGGCAGAAGGTGATGCAGAAAACTATTATCAAAAAAGAACGTTATATGTTCAGCAGTTCCAATCACCCAGAGATTATTTGTGGCCCATCAAACAATACAATCTTTTGGTAAATTCAAACTTAGTGCAAAATCCAGGATGGTAAAAACTCAAAATAAATTATTAATATATTTAATATGTATCATAAACTCATGTATTTTTGGATAGTGCTTTTCCCGGTATTACTTGCCGGATGCAAAGCGGATGTTATAGGTCCTATCACATCTGACAATAAAGCTCCCGGACCTGTTTCTAATGTAAAAGCCACAAGTGGGCCTGGTACGGTTACATTGACTTATACTCTTCCTTCAGATGAGAACTTATTATATGTAGAAGCGAAATACGCTTTAAATGATGGAGAAGAAAAAGTGGTTAAGTCGTCTTACTATTCTAGTACGATGACATTAGAAGGGTTCGGCGACACACTTGAACATGCTATTAGATTGTACTCTGTTAATAAGAGTGAGGTTGCATCTAAAGACGCTGTTTCTGTTACGGCGAAAGCAGCGGAAAATTCAATATGGGAAGTATTTAGGTCTTTATCTGTTATACCAGATTTTGCGGGTATAAGGATACAGGCTACCAATAAAACAAGAAGTAATGTGGTTATTCAGGTGCTTAAAGATTCTTTAGGAGAGTGGTATCCTTATGAGGCAGTATATACATCCACAGATTCCATAAATCAGGCTATTAGAGGATTGGACACAATTGCTAAGAAATTTGCATTTTATGTAAGAGATAAATTCCAGAACAATACAGATACGTTATTTAGCACTTTGACACCATTGTATGAAACAACTATTCCAAAGTCTGGTTACAAATCCTATCCATTACCAGGAGATGCAGCAGTACAATGGAGTTCAACAGCTATTTCTAATCTTTGGGATGGATATACTCAACTTTGGCCATATGTCTGCGTCAGCGGACCAGTAACTACTCTTACCCCTCATTACTGGACAATTGACATAGGAGAGACTGCACAATTAAGCCGTATTATAATATGGGACTATCCCGAGTATCTCAATTCCGGCAGAGCATATTATTATGCAGGAGACCCATATATATTCGAAGTTTGGGGAAGTCCGAATCCACCATTAGATGGCAGTTGGAATAACTGGAGTTTACTTGGGCATTACCAGGAAGTAAAACCATCCGGTAGTGCTTATGGGACATGGACTGACGAAGACTATTCTGAAGCAGCAGCAGGTTTTAGTTGGGATTTTAACGTGAATGTTCCGAAAATGAGGTATATCAGAATCAAGTGTATTAAAAACTGGTCAGGAACAAGCTATATGTCTTTAGGCGAAATACAAGTATATGGTGATCCTCGCTAATAAATATCCATTTTATAAAATTGCAAATTATGTATATAAAATCAAAAATAAATTTCATAATAATATTCTGTAGTACAGTCAGTTTATTTCTTATTTTTTCATGCAGCAAGATGGATGCATATAAGAAATATGCTGCTGGCGGAGAAATTTCTTATACTGGAAAAATTGATACAGCCATAATTTATAGTGGTTATAAAAGAGTATTGGTATATGGTTTATTCTCATCCGATCCTAAAATTTCTTCCTGTACAATTTATTGGGATAACAGAGCCGACTCAATAGTAATCCCAGTAACCAAAACAAGCGGCGTAGACACACTTAAAACCTATATAACTGGCTTATCTGAAGGAACACATTCTTTTGAAATGATTAATTATGATAAGAATGGAAATTCCTCGGTAGGAGTATTTAAAACAGGTAAAGTATATGGAGATATTTATCTTCAATCTTTAATAAATAGAACTATTACGAATTCTGCATTAAATACGGATTTGAATACGCAATTATCTTTTGCTAGCATTGATAATTCTACAGGGGCATTTACTACCGAAATTCATTATTTATCTAACGAAGGGGATAGTCTTACTATGTTTGTTCCCGTAGGGACTAGTGATACCATACTGACTAACCATCAATACGGAAGTGTATTTACTTACCGTACACTTTATATTCCTGATACATTGTGTATAGATACGCTTGCTACGAATTTCGAAGCCTACCAGCCTGTATCGGGTTCTACGTGGGTTGATGTTACTGCATCATATATTAAAAATGCAGGAAATCCGTTTAATTACAGCTCATGGGATGGAAGTAGATGGGGCATACTTTCTAACTGGATTACAAATGATGCTGTCAAAAATGCGGGCGGTTACGGTGGTTATGAGAAAAGAACGGAAGGCGGTGCATTGTCAATGGAAGGCGGTTGGGGATTACCTAGCATAACTAACGGAAAGATATATCAGACTGTTACTTTGCCTTATACAGGCCAATGGAGGTGCAGTGCTTTGATTGACGTACTCGGTTCAGCCGGCACTAAATATCTGACGATAAATAAAGGAGACTCGTTGCCTGATATTACAAATATAGCTTCCGCTACCGGATATTTTGATTTTTCTTCATCAAAAGCAGGTGCGACAATAAATGTAGATTTTAGTGTTAAGGATTCCTCTTCAAAAGTAACTGTAGGATTTGTAGGAACTATGCCTGGAACTTCTAGTACAGGAGCCTATTATAAAATAACATCTATAAAATTGCTGTATTACATTGAGAAAAAATAAAGTCAGCATGACCTATAAAAGCAATAAATAATGGTTAGCAGCTCGATAATAGCATCATACCGTTCATCTGTCATTTTAATTTATATTTTATTTGCTACAATGCTTTTCGGGCGTTGTAGTAAACTGAATGCTACTTCTTCGATTGAAAATAATAAAGGGAATGTGTCAAATACTATTAATTTTATTGCACCGTCTGTTATAATAGACAGCGTGTATAATATCACTTCTACCGGAGCATATATCGCTGCCCACGTTTACAACAAAGGAAGTTCAAATGTTGTTGCGCGCGGTGTTATTTTCAGCAAAGATTCTTTATTTAGTCAAACATTGGATACTGTCAAAGCATCCAATGTATTTGGAGATGGAAGATTTATTTGTCAGCTTAGCGGTATTGATTTTGAACAAATTTATTATTTGAAAGCGTATGCTTCTAACTCAGAAACTACAGGATTAAGTAGTCAAACATCATTTGCAGCGCTTAGTTTGCAAAATGTAACTTACAATAAGAAACCAATATTTATTGTGGGGAACACAACGGCAAGCATAGATATTCAAATAGTTGCTGACAGAGGTATTGAGATTTCTGAAAGAGGCCTTGTGTATGGAACTTCTTCAGATATAAAAAATATGGATCACAAAGTAATGGATAAATCCGGAAAAGGGA
>JAPWKH010000006.1 GCA_028283605.1 Arachidicoccus sp.
CGGATTGAGATAGCGTTTTTTTGATGTGAGATTTATGATGTACGATTTTTGAATTTAAGAGCGTGTTTAAAATTATGAATAATGAGAATATGATGTTGAAAACTGTTGTTTTTAAAACAAGATATTAAGAAGCTATCGTTTGTTGCAAGAATAGTTGTACTTATTGTGAATAACAACAAAACATAAATAAAACGCATGACAACTTATCAAGCAATGTAAGCGATAGCGGGTGGAAAATTATATCAAAATATTTTGATACGGCAAGAAACAGAAAATATAGTTTAAGGGAAGTATGGAATGCCTTGTTTTATATCATAAAAACAGGTTGCCAATGGCGGATGCTTCCGCATGATTTTCCACGTTGGGAAGTAGTGTATTATTATTATCGCAAATGGGATTGAAATGGAGTTATATGATTTGATATTGGAGAGACTGCTCAAAGAAAGTTCGGGTAAAGAAAGGCCAAAAAGAACGAGCTACTTTGGGTATTATGGACAGCCAAGTGTACGTTGGGGCAACAACCGCTCTTTGAAGAGTTATGACGGCAATAAAAAAGTAAGGGTTTCAAACAGCCATGTCGTAGTAGATAAGAGCGGCTTCCTGATAGCGATAATGGTTACTGTGGCGCATATTCACGACAGCAAAGCTGTGCTGTTATTGATGCGTGTATTAAAAGAATGTTTTCACAGTATTAAAGTAATTATTGCCGATGGCGGTTACAGCGGTAAAATTATCCGTGAAGTAAAAAATAAGTTCGGTTATTTGTTACAAATCGTGTTAAGCAAAGATTCTTCCGAAAAGTCTTTCCAACCCGTTCATAAAAGATGGATTGTAGAAAGAACATTTGCATGGTTTGACAATGACAGAAGATTATGTCGTAATTATGAACTCTTAATGGAATCTTCTGAAGAAATGGTCAAACTTTCCGCCATAAAACTTTTATTGAATAAAATTTAAACAGCCTCTTACACTTATGTCAAAAGTAAAATAAACATAAAAAATGCCTCACTTTGTAGCAAATATGCTAAAAGTGAGGCACTATTATTTTTGAAATAATATTTCTTACGGGACTCCTCGTTCTTCGGCATTTGCAATACCGAAACCTTATCACACGATTTTTAATCCGTAAAAAGTTTATTATGAATCATCAATAATCGTTCGCTATTTGTAACCGGTAACAATATATATAAAATCCTATAAAAATTTTCCCGTAAAACTTTCCTTTACTTTTTTCAAATCTTTCGGAACGCCTGCAAATACAAGGCTTCCGCCGCCATCGCCGGCTACTAAGTATTGCTTTAAGCAATTGAATTAAAAAAGTTAAAATATTTTATTGTATACATGAATACATATTCCTGATAAAGAAAATGCCGTCAAAAATATTTGCCCAATTGAGTTTCAGACTATGGTGGGCTGTACCTTCCATAAAAAATTTTTATTTTTAAACGATGCAAGATCCGTAAAAGAATAATCATATTTAGGGGAAATCCAATTTTCAAAACTGTTTTTTTTCGGCATAAGTATATTATACCTTTCCATTGTTTGTCTTCCCGCTTCGCCTTGATAAGAAATGAAACCCAATACATAAGTTTCTTTCAACAGAGAGCTATCATCTTTGAAATAATCTCCCATAAATCTTACATTAACACGTTTCTTATTTATCACAATACTGTTTCCGGATTTTACTTTTGCAATATGTTGACTTGCAGCCCAAACCATAATTTTGTCTTTCGGATATTTTTGCTTGATAAGCCATTTTAAATTTTCAAACATTTGCTTATCCCTGACATAATAACCATACATCAAATCCGACCTATTAGTAAACTCTTCAAACTCACTTCTTAAATTTTGTATCAATAAAATATTAAAAGAATTAGTTGGAAGAGTATTGCTTAACTGTTGATAGATTGTGTCTAAATAATCCGAAAAAATATCCCTGTTATTTTTCGCAAACCCAGAATTATACCCTTTCCTTAAAGAATCTATTAGAGGAATTATCTTATTAAAATAATCTTTCTTGTGTGTAATTGCTAAATCATATTTTCTAAAAACACTATCAAGATATGGCGCTAATTTATCAGAATATCCCAGTATCATTTGATTGTCGAAGCCTGCTATTTCTAATGGAGTTTTTGTTTTGTAAGTCGAGGGAATATATTGTTTCATTAATGGGGAAAATGCTTCACAATATGTCCAAATACCAAAAATGTTTTTACTGAGAAAGTCTACAATTTGTGCAGAATCATTTTTCGGCAAATTATCCCAACCATAATTCAAACTCCAAAAATCACTTTCAAAAGCCAATACATTAAAGCCTTTTTTCTCGTGTAAATATTTTATCAATCTTGTCTTTGCTAAATATGTCGGAGCGTCCCCGTGATCTTGTTCGCCGAGCATTACAACACGCGCATCGCCAACGGCTTTGCCAAATGCTTCCAAATCCGCGTCATTCGTATTATTTAAGTCAATGGATTTTATTTCAGATGTATTGTTTTGGACATATCGTTTCATGTCTTGCGCATTAGCAAAACTTGAAACAAACATTGAAATAATTAAGCAAAAATGCTTCATCATATTTATTTTTTTTTGCGTTGTCGCGTAAAACTTTACGTTCATTTCGTAAAACCTCACAAAAATTTTCCTGTAAAACTTTCCTTTACTTTTTTCAAATCTTTCGGAACGCCTGCAAATACAAGGCTTCCGCCGCCATCGCCGGCTTCCGGCCCTAAATCGATGACCCAATCTGCGGATTTAACCACATCTGTATTATGTTCGATAATGATTAATGAATGCCCTTGTTCTATCAACGCATTGAAGGATGCAAGTAATTTTTTAATATCATGAAAATGCAATCCTGTCGTAGGTTCATCAAAAATGAATAATATTTTATCGCTGCTTTTTCCTCTGCCTAAAAAGCTGGCCAGCTTTACGCGCTGTGCTTCGCCGCCGCTTAACGTATCTGATGATTGTCCGAGTTTAATGTAGCCCAAACCTACGTCCTGTAAAGGTTGCAGCGCTTTCGCCAACTGTTTTTCATCTTTGAAAAAATCAATTGCTTCATCTACGCTCATTTCCAAAATATCATAAATGCTTTTGTTCTTGTATTGCACTTCCAGTACTTCTTCTTTAAATCTTTTGCCTTTGCAAGTTTCGCAAGTCAAATGAACATCGGCAAGAAACTGCATTTCAATGGTTTGCTCTCCTTCTCCTTTACAAGTATCGCAGCGGCCGCCATCTACATTAAACGAAAAATGTTTCGGCTGATAGCCGCGAATCTTTGCGAGGTGTTGTTTTGCATATAAATTCCTTATTTCATCGTATGCTTTAATGTAAGTAACTGGATTGCTGCGCGAGGACTTTCCGATCGGGTTTTGGTCGATAATTTCTACTTGTTGAATTTCGTCAATATCGCCTGTAATTGCTTTATGCGCGCCAACTTTTTCCGTAGTGCCTTGTTTCATTTTCATCAATGCAGGATACAAAATTTGTTTGACCAAAGTTGTTTTGCCGCTGCCAGAAACACCTGTAACCACGCACATTACATTCAACGGAAATGTTACATTAATATTCTTTAAATTGTTTTGAGTAGCGCCTTCAATCGTGATGGATGAATGAAATTTTCTCACGGTTTTCGGTGGTTCTATTTTATATTCGCCTGTCAGATATTTTCCTGTAAGGCTTTTCGGATTGCTGATGATTTCATCATAATTTCCTTCGGCAATTACTTCTCCACCGAGATGCGAAGCCAAAGGTCCCATATCAATTATATAGTCCGCTTCGCGCATCATCATTTCATCATGTTCTACTACAACAACGGTATTATTGAGCGCTTTTAATTGTTGCAAAACATTGATTAATCTTTCTGTATCTCTTGAATGCAAACCGATAGATGGCTCGTCCAAAATATATAAAGAATCTGTGAGGTTACTGCCTAAACTTCTCGTTAATTGTATTCTTTGGCTTTCACCGCCGCTTAAAGAATTTGCCAATCTGTCCAAAGTCAAATAGCCCAAACCTACATTCAGCAAGGTTTGCAGCCGTTGATGAATTTCAATCAGTAATCTTTTTGCAATGTCAGCTTCATGTTTTGATAATTTCAATTCATCAAACCAAACTTTTAAATCTTTCACGGGCATGCGGCACAATTCGCCGATATGCTTGCTATTTATTTTTACATACAATGCTTCCGGGCGCAGGCGATATCCGTCGCAATCGGGACAATCCGTGCGACCGCGATAACGGCTTTGCAGTACGCGATACTGAACTTTGTATAAATTTTGCTGCACATCTTTGAAGAAATCGTCGATGCCGTAAACATCGCTGTTACCTTTCCATAAAATCTTGATTTGTTCAGGCGTCAATTCGCTGTAAGGCTTATGAATTGGGAATTTGAACAGATGCGCTTTTTTGATAAATTGCTCTTTCCACCAAACCATTTTCTCACCTTTCCAAGGTGCAACGGCACTTTCAAACACACTTAATCTTTTATCGGGAATAACCAAATCTTTATCAATTCCCAGTACTTGACCAAAACCTTCGCAAGTAGGACAAGCGCCAAAAGGATTGTTGAATGAAAACAAATTCGGAACGGGTTCTTCAAACTGTATTCCGTCCAATTCAAATTTATTGCTGAAAGGAATTAAATCTTTTTCATCTATCAGCAATTGCATTTCGCCTTCGCCTTCGTAAAATGCTGTTGCAATCGAATCCGTTAAACGATGAATATCTTCTTCCGTAAAATCTTTTTTAATGATCCTGTCAATTAAAACATAGATATTATTCGCAGTAAATTTTTTATTCAATTCTTTTTTATCCAAAGGCAATAAATCTTCAATTTGTTCCAATTCAACAGCCTCATTTTTCTTTTTAGAGAAAAATAAAATTCGCGCAAATCCTTTCTGCATCAGTATTTGCAATTCTTCTTCAATAATACGATTATTATTTTGTTTGAAATTTGCAAGAATATAAATCTTTGTGCCAATCGTATTTTTATCAATACTCTTTAATACATCTTCTACATCATCTTTTTTTACTTCACGTCCGCTAACCGGAGAAATTGTTTTCCCGATTCGTGCGTACAACAAACGTAAATAATCGTAAATCTCTGTCATACTGCCGACCGTGCTTCGCGGCGTGCGCGTAGTTACTTTTTGCTCAATCGCAATGGCAGGACAAAGCCCTTTGATGTAATCCACATCGGGCTTATTCATTCGCGCCATAAATTGCCGTACATAAGCATTCAAACTTTCTGCGTAGCGGCGTTGCCCTTCGGCGAATAATGTATCAATCGTTAAGGATGATTTTCCGCTTCCCGAAACGCCTGTAACCACAATGAATTTATTGCGGGGAAAATTGACATCGATATTTTTTAGATTATGTGTGCGTGCGCCTTTTACGAATATATCGTTTGTTGCGGTTTTACTTTTTTCGGATATTTTCTTAGCCATAATATTTGCTAAGTTAATTAGTAGAATCGAGACATGTATAACTCAGAAAAAATTTAATACACTTTAAAATTAAAAATGGTGTTAAATCGTTTTTCTAATTCGATTACCTTTGCGCAAAATTTCCCATACTTTATGAGCGAAAAGATTATCATTCTTGACTTTGGAAGCCAATACACGCAACTGATTGCACGCGCAGTACGCGAGGCGAATGTATATTGCGATATTATTCCTTATAATAAAGATTTTGCTTTTGACGAACATTTAAAAGGTGTGATCTTAAGCGGCTCGCCATGTAGTGTAAATGATAACGAGGCGCCGAATGTAGATATAAGAAGTTTTATTACCAAAGTACCGGTATTAGGTATTTGCTACGGCGCACAATTAACAGCAAAAGTGTTTGACGGCGTTGTTGAAAAATCTGACAAAAGAGAATATGGAAGAGCGCAAATGCTGGTACAGGAAGAAGATACTTTATTGTCCGGTATTCCGCACAAATCACAAGTATGGATGAGCCACAGCGATTCTATTAAATCTTTGCCGGAAGGCTTTGAAATATTAGCCGTTACGGATAGCATTCCGGTTGCTGCATTCAAATATAATTCTAACGCTACAAAGCCTTTATACGGTTTGCAATTTCATCCGGAAGTATATCATTCAACAGAAGGGAAAAAAATTCTATTTAATTTTCTTACGGCTATATGTGGTTGTAAGCAAGACTGGACACCGGCTTCTTTTGCAGAAGATACTGTAAAGCAATTAAAAGAAAAGATTGGTGATAAGCACGTTATCATGGCGCTAAGCGGAGGTGTCGACAGTACTGTTGCCGCAACATTGATAAGCCGTGCAATAGGAGACAGGCTGCATGGAATATTTGTAGATAACGGCGTACTTCGTAAAGATGAATTTCAGCAAGTATTAGACACTTATCATTCCATAGGCTTGAATGTAAAAGGGATAGATGCAAAAGAATTGTTTTACAATGAACTTGCAGGAAAAATAGATCCGGAAGCGAAACGGAAAGCCATAGGAAAATTGTTTATAGATGTTTTTCATACCGAAGCAGATAAAATAAAAGAAGCAGCTTTTTTAGGGCAAGGAACAATTTATCCCGATGTAATTGAGAGCGTAAGTGTCCACGGGCCATCGGTAACTATTAAGTCGCATCATAATGTAGGCGGTTTGCCAGAAACAATGAATCTTCAATTAATAGAGCCATTGCGCTTTTTGTTTAAAGATGAAGTAAGAAAAGTAGGGCTTGAATTGGGCATTCCTGCAGACATGATAAGCCGCCATCCATTTCCCGGACCGGGATTGGCAATCCGCATCTTAGGCGAAGTAACACCGGAAAAAGTAAGTCTTTTACAGGAAGCGGATTATTATTATATAAATGCTTTAAAACAAAATGATTTGTATGATAAAGTTTGGCAGGCCGGCACCATTCTGCTTCCGGTAAAAAGCGTTGGCGTAATGGGCGATGAGCGCACTTATGAGTATACTGTGGCATTAAGGGCAGTCACTTCCGTAGATGGAATGACGGCGGATTGGGCACATTTGCCCTATGAGTTTTTAGCGGATGTTTCAAACAGTATAATCAATAATGTTCGCGGTATTAACAGGGTTGTTTACGACATCAGCAGTAAGCCGCCTGCAACAATTGAATGGGAATAAGTATAAAAATAATACGGGAAGTTTTTTTGAATAAACACAAAAATCCTATTACTTTTGCAACCCATTGGAACGATAAAGTGTTTCATAAAAATTCGGCGAGGTAGCTCAGGTGGTTAGAGCGCAGGATTCATAACCCTGAGGTCTCGGGTTCAATTCCCGATCTCGCTACGAACGGGAGTTGCTCCTAATTTTATTAACGGCGTCTCGACTTCGAGAAGCCGTTTTTCTTTAGTGAAAGAGTTATAGTTGATTCAGACCGTAATCGCCCATGCCATTTATATCCGTTAAATCGACAGAAACAACGAAGATCCTAATAACATATATAAAATTCTTGATAAATATTTGTCGCTTCTTTCGGATATGAAATATGTGTATATGAATTGCGATAACTTAGAAAAGAGAGAATTTATAAACGGTGTTCAATAACAATCTTTACTATCGAACGGCATTTATCAAACCCCAACCATGTTAGAAGTGTTTTCGATGAAAGCCGCGCTGATGGTGGAACGCGGCTTGCTGATTTATAAAAAAATAAGGGATTTTCATGAGAAAATCCCGTTCAGCGGAGAGAGAGGGATTCGAACCCCCGGACCTGTTACAGTCAACGGTTTTCAAGACCGCCGCATTCGACCGCTCTGCCATCTCTCCGCGCGCAAAATAATATCTTATATGTTGAATTGCCAAATTTTTTAAAATATACTTTTCGGATTCTTTATCATTCTTGCAGGAAAAAATATATAGAGTAATTCAAACCAATCAACATTTTACATGCCAATACAACCCATGCTCTGTAAATCTTATATACTTACCTCCGTTAAAAAATATATTTCCGAGATTCTAATCTCACTTTTTTGGAAAGCTAGCCCAAACTCTCATTATCTTTCCATTAATTTTTTTGTAATAAAAATACTACATATCAATCAGCAAAATTTTACATTCCTTTTTTAGCACCAATACTACATTTGTGTGGTAGAGAAATTTTCATAACAGAGAAATGGTCTTAGTACCGGGAAGTGGTAAAACAACCAATTTATTCTTAAATTAGCCATTACTTTTCCGGTACTTTCCTATATATAGAGGTAGTTTGCTATATTTACAGCAAATGAAAATATGAGAGACCGAACCAATATAACTTCCAAATACGGATTCATCACGATTGTTTTTCTGGTACTTGCACTTTCCAGCCTTATCTTTTTAATTTCTTCTTATAATCGGAATTCAGATAAATTGAATACGACCGTTACGCAAATGAATCAATCGAACAATGATGAAGAGAAAATAGACAGTTCGCTCAGCCTGTTATATATAGCTGAAAACAATGCGCGAATGTTCTCGCTTTATAATGATACCACATATTATAACGCTTATAAAAATGAAATACAAACTGTGAAATTATTAATAGATTCATTGAAATCGAATATCAATGACGATGCAATTGGAGAGATGGTTGCAGATAAAGAGTTAAAAACACAGTTGTTTTTAAAAGCCCAATCGTTGGTAGATTCTATTTTAATTACAAACAATGATCAAGGGAAATTTATTGTCGTCAAAAAGAATATCAAAAATTCGTTGCCAAAAATAAAATCTGTTGAGCATTTAAAATTAGATACTACAGTAACAGCAGTGGCTGCTCCTAAGAAGAAAAATAAAAATTTTTTTAAAAGAGTGTCAGAGGCAATTTTAAACAAGCAGGATTCATCTCAAACTGTTGTTAACAATGTGCTTATCAACAGTTATCGTAAAGATTCTATTCGAATGAAATATGAAAATAGAATATTGCAATCTCAAATGGCAGACCTGAAAAGTCATCAAAAAGCGCTGGAAGACTTAAAAGCAAAAGAGAAAGCAGTACTTGAAGCCAATCATAATTTATTTATGAATCTTCAAAATCTATTGCAGGATATAAAAAAGCATGAAGTAAAATTTAAAGAGAAGCGCAATGTGATCTTAAGCAAAAACGCATTTTCACTTACCAAAAATTTAAAGATAAGTTATAGATACATTACCGGTTTCGGAATGCTGTTGTCGCTGATAATTTTGGTTATACTTTTTCTGTTATACAAAAACGAACTTGCATTGAAAAATGCCAAACTCCAGGCAGAAAATTATGCCAAACTCAAGAGTGAATTTACGGCAACAATGAGCCATGAAATCCGTACCCCGCTGCATTCAATTCATGCTTTTGCCGATGAACTAAACGTACATGATAATAAGCAGCATCAATCGGAAATTATAGATGCCATCAAGCTTTCCTCAAAAATGTTATTATCGGTCGTGAACAATATATTGGATTTTACAAAAATCGAAAAAGGAAAGTTTAAACTCGAATATGTTACTTTTAATCCAAAAGATATTATCAACGAGATTATAGGCGGATTAAAAATACAGGCAAAACAAAAAAACATAGAACTTAACGGGTATATAGATAATTCCGCAAACATGCTGCTTAAAGGCGATGCTTTTCATCTGCGGCAAATATTGCTGAATATAATCAGCAATGCCGTTAAATATACAAATAGTGGGAGCGTAGCTGTCTCAGCGGCAACATTGCCAAAAGCGGATAAAAAATATATGTTATCATTAAAAATTACAGATACCGGAATAGGCATACCGGCAAAAGATATTCCTCATTTGTTTGATGAATTTTCCAGCAGTGAACATAAAGAAGACATTGTTGCAGGAAGCACCGGATTAGGTTTGAATATTGTAAAAAAATTAGTGGATTTGCACAAAGGGAATATTACTGTAACCAGCGAAGTAAATAAAGGCTCCACATTTACAATTGAAATTCCGTATGATGTTTCTACCGAGACCGATTCTTCCAAATATGGTCAAAAAGAATCTTCCGTTAAACATGAACAAACGCTGAATAAAAACTTTCAAATAAACAATTTTAAAGTTTTATTAGTAGAGAATGACAATTTCAATCAAAAGTTTTTATCCAAATTATTTAATAATCAAGGTATAGCCATTGATATTGCAGCAAGTGCGGAAGATGCATTAAATTTACTTGATAAAAAGAAATACGATTTTATTTTAACTGATATCGGCTTGCCCGGAATGAATGGGATGGAACTGGCAAAATCTATTAAACAAAATAATGGCATCAATGCGAATGCTGTAATTTTTGGCCTTACAGGCTTTGAGCGCAACCAAGCGGAAGATAATATCAAGTATTTTGATGAATGGCTTATAAAACCTTTTAAATCGCAGGACTTGCTCGACAAAATATCCAAATATTCTTCAGAAAAAAATATCAATACAGTTTAAAAAATTTCCGGAAGTGTTATCATTAAAATATTTATTTTTATTATTAACAATAACTTTTTACATATTGGCAAGATTATTGAAATTTGTATTGAGGATTCATAAAGCAACAAAATTATTAAAAAGTAAAATCTAGGTTTATGAGTGCAAAACAAATTTTAGCAGGAACTATTTCCGGAATTATTGCCGGCGCAATTGTAGGAATAGTCTTAGCCCCACAATCAGGAGAAGAGACTCGGAAACAAATTGCAGACTCTGCAAGTGATTTAAAAAAGAAACTAAAAAAACTTACCGGTAAATCTGTAGATGAATTGAACGATTTACAGGATGTTTTTAAGAGTGAAATTGCAGGATTGAGCGATGATGTAAGAGAAAAAGTGTTGCATTTAATCAACAAATCAAAAGCATCTGCGCAGGCTGTTGCAGATGAACTGCATGATAATGATTGATTAATAAACTCACATTTTTTATTTAAAAAAAAATCGATTGTATTATTATTTTAAGTACCTTGTAAAAGGTACTTTTTTATATTAACTATTCAAAATTGAGATATGCTAATGAAATATAGAAAAAAGACAATCGTCTTATCTGTAATGGTATGCCTGTTTGTATTTACAATAATGTCTTTTGCAGGGCGCAGACAGCCCAAACATAATTTTAAAATATTGCCTCAAGACATTTCGAGAGATAGTTTGCATAATATTATGCATAGTTTCAACGTGGCTTTGGGTGTAAAATGCGGGTTCTGTCATGCCAAAAGTACACTTGATACAACCAAACTCGATTTTGAAAGCGATGCAAAAGAAGAAAAAGAAATAGCACGTGCCATGATGACGATGACAATGGAAATTAATAAGAAATATTTTTCCGATCCCAATTTTAATCCTAATGCTGTACCTATCGTTAGCTGCGTTACTTGTCATCATGGACACGAGGAACCGGAAAAAGAAATACCTTCAGTAGAATAATTAAATTTTCTGACGATATATTTTTATAAAGCTGCGGTTAATGCAGCTTTTATTTTTTATTCAAAATACCTGCTAAAGTTTTTCCGATATCGGCAGGGCTTGCAACAACGGTTACTCCGTTCTCAGCAAGTATTTTCATCTTAGCTGCAGCAGTATCGTCTGCGCCGCCAATAATTGCACCGGCGTGCCCCATTCTTCTTCCTGCCGGCGCAGTTTGCCCTGCAATAAAGCCCACAACAGGCTTTTTATTATTATCTTTAATCCAGCTTGCAGCTTCAGCTTCCATGCTTCCGCCAATTTCCCCTATCATTATTATGCCTTCGGTTTCATCATCATTCATCAATAATTCCACCGCTTCTCTTGTTGTGGTTCCAATGATCGGGTCTCCGCCAATGCCTATCGCCGTACTGATTCCCAAACCGGCTTTAACTACCTGATCTGCGGCTTCATAAGTAAGTGTTCCTGATTTGGAAACAATACCTACTTTTCCTTGTTTAAAAATAAAACCGGGCATGATACCCACTTTTGCTTCGCCTGCGGTAATTACGCCGGGACAGTTTGGCCCGATTAATCGTACATTTTTTCCCTGCAAAAAGTTTTTTACTTTTACCATATCTTGCACAGGAATGCCTTCAGTAATACATACAATTAGTTCAATACCCGCTTCGGCAGCTTCCATTACAGCATCTGCTGCAAATGCCGGCGGTACAAATATGATACTTACATCTGCGCCGGTATTTTTAACTGCATTACTTACAGTATTAAAAACAGGCCTGTCTAAATGTGTGCTTCCGCCTTTTCCGGGCGTTACACCGCCAACTACATTAGTGCCGTATTCTATCATTTGTGTTGCATGAAAAGTGCCTTCGGTTCCGGTAAACCCCTGAACAATAATTTTTGAATTCTTATTAACTAAGACTGACATGATTATAATTTAATAATTAAGTATGCGCAAATGTAACAAATAACCGTTAATCACGAAATGACAAAAGGATACATATTTATAAATATTAGTTATTTAATATTCATATTATTTTAAAATGATTTGCTTGTATATTATACGTTGTATATCAAAAAAGTTTTAACTTTACAAGGCTGATTTATATAATCTTAAATTTATCCGTATGAGAAAGTCAGATTTGGTTAATAATATTTCAGAAAAAACAGGAATTCCCAAAGTAGATGTTTTAGTTACTATAGAAAGTCTTTTAAAAGAAATTAAGAATAATCTTTCTCAGGGCGATAATATTTATATACGCGGCTTTGGCAGTTTTATTACTAAAAAGCGAGCTGCGAAAATCGGCAGGAATATTAAGAAGAACGTTGCAGTTCATATTCCCGAGCATTTTATTCCCGCATTCAAACCTTCAAAAGAATTCGTTAATGAAGTAAAGGATAATTTTAAAAGTAACTAAATTTGCCGGAAGTTTCTTTTGAAATTTCGGTAGTATGTTTCTTTATATCCAATTCATTAAATGAAAAAACAACAATTCCTTCTCATTGGCGTAAGCATATTATTCATCATTCTCATACTCGCTTTCGGTAATTTTATTCCGCCAAAACAGGCTGCTGTACAACCGCCGAATACAGCAACGGCTTCAATAGCATTTACCACGCAAGATGTATTGGAAGCCGCCAAATCTAAATTAAGCCCGGAGAGGCAGGAGAGGATTACCAATCTTGAAAATAATGTAGTGCGCGGGGATGTAAAAGGCGAACAGATAAAAACATATAAGCTGCTTGAAAAATTTTGGACAGACAGCATACATAATATTCCTTTAGGCACCCATTACAATGGAGAAATTGCAAAATTGGAAAATTCAGAACAATCACTTACCTTTGCAGCCCGAAAGTTGCTATCCTTTGTAATGAGCGAGCAAAGCAAACCATTACAAGCATGGATGGCAAACGACGCAAAAGAGTTATTTGAACAGGCATTGAAGATAAATCCGGCCGACGATTCTGCACAAGTAGGATTAGGCGGATGTTATATGTTCGGCAATATTTCCGACAATCCTATGCAGGAGATTTTAAAAGTGCGTGCGATTGCAGAAAAGAATCCGGATAATTTATATGCGCAAATGATGTTGGGATTAGGTGGCATGCAATCCGGCCAATATGAAAATGCAATAAAACGTTTTTTGGTTGTAGTAAATAAACAGCCCGATAATTTAGATGCAGCTTTAGATCTGGCAGATGCATACGACAGGATACAAGATAAGCCGAATGCAATCAAATGGTACAAAGTCGTGAAGGAAAAAATACCATCCAACGAAGCTAAAACTGAAATTGCCAAGCACATTGAGGAATTGGAAAATTAATATTTTTTAACTAATAAATTTCATTAAAAATTATGCCTTGCGGTAAAAAGAGAAAACGTCATAAGATATCAACGCACAAACGCAAAAAAAGATTAAGAAAAAACCGTCATAAGAAGAAATAATTTTTCTTATCTGGATGCATATATTTATAATGCCTGATGTATTGAATTACCATAATGCTTCAGGCATTTAGAGCATAAGGTTAAAACCTATCCTTTCTTCCTGCAACTTTTATTCTCTTTCCCTGAAATTAATATTGCATTTAGCATGCAATGACTTTGCATGTTTTTATGCGCATTTGCTTACTGATGTATTCAGTATGTAACCTTGTATCGGAATGATTTTCCCGGTACTTAATTAAACTTATACTTAAAATATTTAAAGTGGATAAAGAGTTAATTGTCAATGCTACCGCTACGGAAGTGGATGTGGCAATGCTGGAAGATAAAAAATTGGTTGAATTACAGAATGAAAAATCAGATGCAGATTTTGTAGTTGGAGATTTGTTTTTGGGCAAAGTAAAAAAATTGATGCCCGGTCTGAATGCTGCTTTTATTAATGTAGGCTATGAAAAAGATGCGTTTCTTCATTATACCGACTTAAGCCCTTACATCAAATCCTTATTGAAATTCACGCAAATGGCTCAAACCGATAAAAGTGAAACGGGATTTGATTTTTATAAATTTAACTTAGAACCCGAGATTGTAAAAAACGGGAAAATTACCGAAGTATTCAGCGGAAAACCTAATATTCTCGTACAGATTTTAAAAGAACCCATTGCATCCAAAGGTCCGAGATTGACATGCGAAATATCCTTGCCCGGAAGATATATTGTAATTACACCTTTTAATAATATCGTAGCAGTTTCGAAAAAAATTCATTCAGCCGACGAAAGAAAAAGATTGCAACACGTTATAGAATCCATCAAGCCAAACAATATCGGCGTAATAGTACGTACTGCTGCAGAAGGAAAAAATACAGCAGAATTACACGACGATTTGCTCGAGCTTTTAGAAAGCTGGAAAGAAGTGCAGCGCAAACTTAAAGATGCGCAGGCGCCGGTAAAAATACAAGCGGAAGAAAATAAGATCACAAGTTTGCTGCGGGATTTATTAAGCAAGGATTTCAATAAAATCGTTATTAATAATAAAGCTCTGTACAATAATACACTGCAATACATTCAAAAGATAGCGCCACAAAAAGCTGACATTGTAAAACTTTATCAGGAACCGCAAAATATTTTTGATACTTACGGCATTACAAAGCAGATTAAAGGATCTTTCGGTAGAACGGTAAATTTACCCAGCGGCGCTTATTTAATAATAGAACATACGGAAGCGCTGCATGTGATTGATGTTAATAGTGGTTATAAAAGTATAAGCGATAGCCAGGAAGATAATGCTTTAGCTACCAATCTTGAAGCTGCGGAAGAAATTGCGCGCCAGTTGCGTTTGCGCGATATAGGGGGTATTATAGTCGTAGATTTTATCGATATGAAAAACCCTGAAAACAAAAAGAAAATTCAGGAGGCAATAGAACTGCACATGAAAAATGACAGGGCAAGGCATGCGGCTTTACCTATTTCGAAATTCGGTGTAATGCAGATTACCCGTCAGAGAATGCGGCCTGAAGTAAAAATTAATACATCAGAAGTTTGCCCTACCTGTAACGGCACGGGAAAAATAACATCTACCTATTTGCTGGAAGACGAGATAGAAACAAGGCTCAACTATCTTGTGTCTCATAAGCATAAAAATATTACTGTAGAAGTACATCCTATTGTTTATTCACATCTTACAAAAGGAATCTTTAATTCCAAGCGACTTAAATGGAAAAGAAAGTTCAAAATGCCAATACATATTATTAAAAATAGCAATTTCAATTTCACGGAAGTGAAATATTTTGATGCAGATCTGGAGGAAATAAAAATTTAATCTTAAATTGTCTATAGTATTTTTAAATAATTAATAATCAAATAGTTATATTTAAATTTTGATGATTTTTAATATCTTTCTGAAAGTATGAAATATATTTTATAAATATTTAATAATCAATAAATTATAAAATTAAACTAAAATTATTATTGGTTGTTGTAATAGCATATGCAATTGATGAATTTATTAACACGCATAAAATTATTTTTTAAATCTCCCATAAGCATTGTAACTTAGCATCGGATTTTAATGAGTTAGTAAGTAGAAGGTTGGCGAGCAATCGTCAACCTTTTATTTTTTACACTTCTTTGTATGAATTTACGATAATTTCTCCGGACGCATTTGTGGGAATAACAATACATCTTGTATTGATTGCTGGTTAGTAAGTAACATTATCAATCTGTCAATGCCTATGCCGATACCGCTTGTTGGCGGCATTCCGTATTCTAATGCACGAAGAAAATCCTGATCAATGAACATTGCTTCATCATCGCCGCGCTCCATAAGTTTTGCCTGTTCTTCAAAACGTAAGCGCTGGTCAATCGGGTCGTTGAGCTCGCTGTATGCATTGGCAATTTCTTTGCCGTTAATCATTAGTTCAAAACGTTCAACCAATCCTTTTTTGCTGCGATGTTTTTTTGTAAGCGGCGACATTTCCAGTGGATAATCAATAATGAAAGTCGGCTGCACGTATTTGCTTTCCGATGTTTCACTAAAAATTTCATCAATCAGTTTTCCTTTACCGATATTCGGCGGCACGTCAATATTCAAATCTTTGCACACTTCGCGCAAACCAGCTTCATCTTTATCACTTACATCAATGCCTGTATTTTCTTTAATTGCATCTAAAATGGAAATACGTTTGAATGGTGCTTTAAAGTTGATGGTTTGATTGCCCACTTTTACTTCGGTTGTTCCGTGAACAGCGATGGCCAATTGCTCAAACAATAGCTCGGTGGTTTCCATCATCCAGAAATAATCTTTGTATGCCGTGTACCATTCCAACACCGTGAATTCAGGATTGTGCGTTCGGTCCATGCCTTCGTTGCGGAAGTTACGGCTGAATTCATACACCCAATCAAAGCCGCCGACAATCAATCTTTTTAAATACAATTCATTAGCAATTCTTAAATAAAACGGAACATCTAATGCATTGTGATGAGTAATGAATGGTCGCGCCGCCGCACCGCCGGGAATGGCTTGCAGCACAGGTGTGTCCACTTCCAACGCACCTTGTTTGTTCAGAAAATCACGGATGATATTGATGATTTTTGTACGCTTTACAAATGTGTCTTTTACATCTGGATTAATGACTAAATCCGCATACCGCTGGCGATAGCGAAACTCAGGATCAGTAACGGCGTCATGAAGATTACCTTCTTCATCGCGCTTCACAACAGGCAAGGGTTTTAGTGATTTTGCAAGTAAGGTTAATGTTTGTGTATGAATAGAAATTTCTCCCGTTTTTGTAATAAAAATAAATCCTGTAACACCGATGAAATCTCCTAAGTCTAATGTCTTTACAACATTTGTCCAAAAGGATTTATCTTCTTCGGGGCAAAGCTCATCACGTTTTACATAAAGTTGTATAATGCCTTTGCTGTCCTGTATTTTTATAAAAAAAACTTTGCCTTTATCGTTGATGCTCATCACTCGACCTGCAACGCACACGTTGGCGAAATCATCTTTATTTTCTTCGGTAAAAGATTGTTTAATGCCTGTCGAAAAATGTGTTACGGGATACAACGCGGCGGGATATGCATCGATTCCCGCTGCTTCCAATGCTTTTAATTTTTCCCTGCGGATAATTTCCTGTTCTGATAGTTGCTGACTCATAGGCCGCAAAGATAATTTAGAGTTCTGAATTATGAATTATGAATTATGAACGGATTCCAAATGTTTTTTATTTTCTACTTTAGACACATGAAACTCATTAAATTATTTTTCTTACTCATTGTTTTAGCAATTGCTTCAAACTGTAATGCGCAAAAATCATTGTTGGATTCAATTATTCATATTGCAGAAAGAAAATCAATTTTTACAAAGAATGTTAATTGGAATAATTTAATACCACAACTTTATGAAAGTATTGATACAACAAAGTCCGACTCCGTTGAAGCCGTTATTCCCGCTGTCGAAAAATTATATACTGCGCTTGGCGATAAGCATGGCGTGTTGATTTATAAAAATCAAGGATTCAAAGGTGCGAAATTTAATAATAATCGGCATATTGATTCTAACTTAACTAAATATGCACAAGATATAAATTATGCTTTTCGCACAAAAATATTAGACAATAATTACGGCTATTTTTCTATCCCTTCGGCAACCGTTCCGTTGGAAGATTCTATTTTAAGCGATAAAGAAAAAGTATTGAAAATTACTTCCGAAATGGCGCAAACTATTAAGGATTCTCTGTGCAAATTGAATACAAAAAATCTCAAAGGAATTATCCTTGACTTTCGTTTAAATATTGGCGGTTCTATTTATCTTATGGTTGACGGTTTAGCATCAATTATCGGAGATGGAAAAGTTTTGAGTTATCAATATGGAAATGGAAAATCAGAAAATTTGTATCTGAAAAACGGAGCATTTTTTGAAGACAGCACATTTGCATCAAAAACCGATGCGGAATGTAATTTTAAAAAAATTAAAATTGCCATATTGATAAGTCCGATTACTGCAAGCGCGGGAGAGCAGACTGTTATCGCTTTTCGCGGAAAAAAAGAATATAAAAATTTTCGGAGAAAAAAGTAAAGGATATACAATTTTAAACGATGAAAATCTGTTGGGCAAAAATTTGATTTTTGTTTTATCAAGCGCTTATGTTTCGGACAGAAACGGAAATATTTATAAAGACGGAATAACTCCCGAAGTTGAAATTACAGGCGGCGATAATTTTGATAATCTTGAAAAAGATAGCAAAGTAATAGCTGCATTGAAGTGGCTGAAAGAAAAATAAATCTAAAACATGATTCTCGGCAAAGGGCTTATCGGCACTGCATTACAGATGATTGGCAGACACAATGTTTTCGTCGTGTCGTGTCTCATGAATTATAATTTCGGTACATATTTTTACGTACCAATGCTGTAGATTTTATTTTTAAAATTATAATAGTGTTCCATGTGCTTATTACGTTTTTAATGAAAAAGATTAAGTCATGAGATTATTAGAGGTAAAATTTTCTTTATTATAACAATTCAGGCAGTATTGTTTCGCTGAATATGTTGGCATAGTGTCTTCCCAGATATAAAAAGCAACAAGAACCTTATAACACACTCATGAATTTTATAATTCCAACAAAAGCATAATGGAATCAGGGCTTAAAGCTTCTATATCAGCTTTGTTATAATCATATAGAACCAATCCGTCGTTTTGATTGAGCAAACGTCCGCACACTTCAAAAGTGCCGGCTATATTAAAAAAGAAAGATGTGCTTTTTTCAAATGATACAGAACAATATTCCAATTCGGCACGGGAATCCATACAGGTTATTTTTGCATTTAAATGACCACTAAATAAATTAATCCATTGATTTTTTATTTTATTAATCGGAAGTATTATTTTTTGGTATAAAGAATTAACCGGAACATTTTCATTGTGGAGGACGAACCATATAAATGATACGCTTTCATTTGAATGTGGATTGTAGCATAAGATATCCGCATGATTCTCAAAGCAAATTGCTTCGCCGGGATAAAGCCGAATAAGATGACTTCCGGCAAGAATTTCAACCATGTTATATAAGGGTAGTATAAAACATGTAGCGCCGGCAATATTCAGAGATATTTTTCCTCCCGGATTTAAAATTGTTTCGTTGAAATATTGTAAAGGAAGGATTGGCTTTTTATGTTCATTTATAAACATTTTGTAATTGAACAAACAATAAGTTTCACCACTATCTTCCGTCACTTTTCCTCTTTGAGATTCTATATATATCTTACCCGGTATTTGCTTTAGCATTTTAAAAAGTATCGTTTAGTTTATCAATAGAAACATAAGGCCGTATTGAGAACAAATGCGTATCATAATTGCCTATAGTTTCTTTTTCTTTATTTATAAGAGAAACAAGTAAGGAACTGCCGATTGTAGCATGCCACAAAAACGGTTCGGAATAAAAATTAAAAGCCACTTCATGCTTGTTTATATCCCTCACATCGGAATTAATAATTTCAAATTGACAATCTGCAGCAGGCATAAATCGTAATCCCAGATTATTAACAATATCCGGTATAATTCCATTTAATTGTTGCAGGTATCCTAAAACAGAACCGCCGACCAAAAAGTGAAGCTGCGCCGCCTGTGGGTTTTCTGCCAAGAGCGTACCGTAAGTGTGATGTTTCTTTTGCGTATTAAATCGTTGGAACTGCATTTTAAATTCGTTGAAAGAATCTTCCCACGCCATTCTATCCCAATTGCCTGTATTGTGGTGTGTAATTATTTTTCTATATCTGAACCTGATTTGATTCATTTTATGCTTTTACATTTATTGTAATTGCAAGATTAAAACCTTCCAAAAACCATGGGTTTCTTCTCGGCCGGGTTTGACTCAAGGGTGCTCGTCTTCGATCCCTACCTCCCGACTCCAACCGGTGCTCTCGCCGCCCACCACACCAACATTCTCGATGTCGTCGTCAACGAGCGCAAGAATCAGATCATCACGACCTGCGCCGACAAGAAGATCAAGGTCTTCGATATTCGCACGTTCAAGTGCATCCAATCCTTGGCCGACAGTCAGGAGTACACTCCCTACGACGAACTCACCGCCGTCACCTTCGACCAGGACCAGCAGCAACTCGTGACGGCCGGCAACAAGATACGTGCATGGCCGGTCGCGATTGCGCCCGGTAACAAGGCGCGACGTGGTGGTCCCGCACATAGCAATCTTGTCGTCGCCATCTGCTTCAGCCAGGTGTTCCAGCAGATCATCTCGGTCTCGGTCGACGAGAGTGTCCACCTCTGGGACATCTACACCGGCAAATCCGTCTTCGAGTTTCGCACGACGCATGGCTCGCCTCTCACGGCGGCGTGTCTCGATCACCGCGGCAAGCGGCTGATCACGGGCGCCCATAACGGCACGGTGCTCATGTGGAACTTCAACAACGGCGGCCTCCTCTTCTCCTTCTCGTCACTCACCTCACTGCCGCGACGCAAACTCGCACACGAGTTCGGACCGAGGAAGAAGGAGGTGACATCGCTTCTCTACCTGCCGCGCACACTCCAATGCGTCGTCGGCATCGGTTGGGAGCGGTCGGTCGTGCGTTGGCCGGATCCGAATGCACCGAAGAACACGGAGTGGCTCGTTCAGCCGGACCATCGTGCTGAGGTGTGCAGTGTCGCCTATTTCGGCAGCATTCTTGTGACGGGTGGTTCAGATGGCGAGATCATCGTGTGGCACATGGATTCGGCGCGTGTGAACAAGCGCATGGACATTCCGAAGACGCCGCGGAGTGGCAAGCGTCCGGGCGTTGCGAAGATGCTCTTCGTCGACTTCCCAAGCGGCCTTCTGCTCCTACTCGCCGGTACCGACGATGGTAGTCTCCACTTCATCAAGGTCGGCACGAGTGAGACCGTCTTCTCGCTCTTCGAGGTCTATGATGACCCGATCGTCGGCATGGCCGCGAATCGACTCGACGACCCCGACACCGACGTCGAGCTCAAGTTCCACGGCGCACGTACGCGCCTCCTCGTCGCCGACTGTCAGGCCGAGGCGAAGTTGTGGGATATCAGCGGCATCACGAGTGAGCAGATCACGTGTGTGCCGTTGCTCAAGGTTTGGGAGCCTCATCCAGGAGGCACGACCACGGACGTTATCGCCGTCGACGACATCCAGAGCTTCATGTGCTCCTCCGACACCGGCGAGATCAGCGTCTGGTCGACCGAGGGCGAACCGCGCGCGAAGTTCGCGCAGAGGAAGGCGTGGCCGATTGCGGATCCGCGCACGAGCAGTGCCGGCACCGCCGAAGACGTTGCGACGGAGCGACGTGAAGCCGGCCTCTCGAACGATCAAGACCAGGCCACCGACGCCGAGGCCGACTCCGACGCGAGCGATGAGAGCGACAACGACATGGGCACGCGATCCAGCTTGAGCACGCGTCAGGCGAGCATGATGAGTCGCGGCAGTGCGAACTCCTCTCGTCGCGGTGCGCGCTCTCGTGCGGGCATCACCGCGACGCCGCCGCGCAAGGAGCTCAGCTTCGCCGAGAGTCATCCGATGTACGTGCCGCGCGACGAGTGCGACAAGTACCTAAAGGACTACGCGCATCAGTCGCAGATGGAGTCGGCGGCGGCGGCGAAGGAGAAGTTGGCCGCCGAACGCGAGCGACGAGATGAGCGACTCGCCGCAGCCGGAGGAGGCGGCGGCAAGCACGCAAAGAGCGGACTCGCAGACATGCTCGGCAAACTCGAGGCTGACCTGCGCCACCAACATGAGCGCGCGGCACACGCACATCACCAGAGTGGTGGCGGCGGCTTTGGCGGAGGAGGGAACGGTGCCTCTTCTCCCAGCCACGGCACCACCACCATCAGCGGCGGTAACGGCGGTTTCACTCTCGATGCGACGAGTGCGATTCAGGGTGCGCACGTCTACGAGCGATTTCACGCGCATCATGCGACGGGTGCTTCGGCGGCTTCATCCTCCAACGCCACGAGCGGACTCCACCTGCACGCGACCGACAGCTCCGCCGCCACCTCCGATGCAAACACGGAGCGCACCCCGCGACCACCGCGTGTGCGACACGTGCATACCACTGGCTCCGCATTCGAAGAGCGCGACAGTGATCCAGTGAGCGGTGGTGCTGCTTCCGGTTCCCTGTCTGCTCGCTCCTTCTCCGGCGGTCGCACTGCCGCCGCCTCTTCCAGTGCCACTGCCGGCACCTTCCTGTCCCATCGTGATCGCGCTCGTGTCCCGCTCGCACACGGCGCGCGCACCATCAGCAACTCCGACGTCTTCGTCCAGTCGGGGTCGAATCGCACGCGACAGCAGCAGCAGCGACGACTCGCGTGAGACAGATGAGACATCAACACCACCATGCGAGCACAGGCCATCAGCCGACACCGCACCACCGTCATACCGGCTGCAGAGAAGAAATACCATTGTCAGAGCGAATCATTGCTCGCACACATTGCACAAACAACAAGTTCAAAGTTCCAGTCCCTGGCTGACTCGCGGCTCCAACGGCCTCCTGCCATCTCGCTCGCCGCATGATGCGCTCAAACAATTCGCCATCGACAGGGATGCTGCCCGTGTGTGCGTGTGTGTGTGCTCCTCATGTGCGTGTGGTGTGCTCCTGTTCCTTCCTGCTGTGTGTGTTGTTCCGTTCCTCGTCGTGCTTTTGCTTGTGCGTGCGTGCTGCCATGCCCCTGTCCCTCCTCCGCCCTCATGTCAGTGGACCTGTGGCCGAGTGGTTAAGGCGCCAGATTAAGGTTCTGGTTACGCAAGTAGCAAGGGTTCGAACCCCTTCGGGTTCACACTGATTCAACCATCATATCATCCGTGGTAGTATAGTGGCTAGTATCCTCGCCTGTCACGCGAGGGACCCGGGTTCAATTCCCGGCTATGGAGTGAATTATCTTTTTGCATGGCTCTCACTCCATGATCGGCTTTTTTGCGCATCTCCATAACACAAACATGACGCCATCAAGCTCTCAACATTCTACATCATGTTAGCTGCTTTCTGTTCGTTTCGGCGTCCAGTTTTGAGT
>JAPWKH010000007.1 GCA_028283605.1 Arachidicoccus sp.
ATACGATGGATCAAATAAAATGGGGAGAAAGCAAGACCGCTCGTTGGTTACCTACATGGAATATTTCTGGTAGCTGGAATATTAATGAGGAATCTTTTGGAGAGAAAATAAAATTTTATCAAGTGCAGCATTAAGAGCGTCCTACGGATTGGTTGGAAATATTGGAAATGCTACAAACTCAAGAGGCTGTTTACTATAATACAAATTGCCAGAAGGCCTTATATAAATGATCAGGAAACATTAACTTATATCAATCATCTGGCAAATTCTGAATTAACTTGGGAAAAGCAGCATGAGTTAGACTTAGGAGCAAATTTAGGCTTTTGTAAAAAATCGATTCAACCTTACGTTTGATTTTTTATAAAAGACGGCAATTTAGTTTAATCGGTCCGGTAATGACCTCAGGAATAGGCGGAGAATATCAAAAGCAAGGAAATTATGCAAGTATGAAAGGGCAGGGTTTGGAATTTGCCTTAGATGCCAAAGTAATTACTACTAAAGATTTCGGTTGGACACTCAGATTTAACATTGCCAGAAATACAAGTAAAATTACTTCATTGGAAACCGATCCTACAATATGGGATGCTGTTTCAGGAAACGGTGCCGCGATTTTGGGACGTCCGGTTAGAGGAATGTTTTCTGTACAATTTGCAGGACTGGATCATTATTTAGGATATCCAAAATTTATAGGTACCGGTGCTGATAAACCCGTTACCACCTATATAAATCTTCAGGATGACGATCTTTCAAACCTTAAATATGAAGGCCCTACGGATCCTGTAACTACTGGAGGTTTATATACCAATTTCCGATATAAAGGATTTACGCTGGCCGGTTTAATTAAATTTTCCACCGGAAATGTATTGAGGCTTAATCCTAATATTAGCGCTGCTTATTCTGATATGCAGGCATTAACTAAGGATATGAATAACAGGTGGGAAATGCCCGGCGATGAATTAAAGACAACTATCCCCGCAATCCTGGATCCGATATCTGCAGCGCAAATTGTAGATAATAGCGGTAACCTGGTAAGCGCTGTGTATCCATATAATTTATACAATTATTCTACCGAGAGAGTGGTAAGTGGCGATTATGTAAAATTGGCTTATGTGAATCTATCCTACAATTTATCACCTTCCGTATGCAAAAAAATTGGGTTAAAAGCAACATCTTTCTCTTTTACGACAAATAATATTTGGACTATTTATGCAGATAAGAAATTGAATGGACAAGATCCTGAATTCTTTAATTCCGGAGGTGTAGCATTGCCGCAGCCCAAGTATTTTACATTTACTTTAAAAGTTGGATTATAAAATATAATTATGAAAGCAAATAAATTATTACAATATACTTGTTTAACTCTTACATTATTTAGTTCCTGTAAAAAATATTTGGATAAAAATCCGGATAACAGAACGCAAACAAATACGGTAGATAAAGTAAAACAATTAGTAGGAACAGCATATCCGCAAGCTGATTATTTGACTTTTGCAGAGACGGCTTCAGACAATGCTGAGGATAAAGGAGCAGGGGATATCAATGATTATTTAACTGCTTATTATTTTTGGAACGATTATCAAAATAACGAAAGTAATACAGCTATCAGCTACTGGAACGGTTGCTATTCTGCCATTGCATCTGCAAACCAAGCGCTACAATCTATTGATGAATATAATTTGGGTACAGATGCTGATCCTTATAAAGGAGAGGCTTTAGTTTGCAGAGCGTATGCAGAACATATGCTTTCTATATTCTTCGCAAAGCCTTATGTAAATGGCGGAGATAATAGCTCCCCCGGAGTTCCATATCCAACCACTCCTGAAACAGTTCTTATAGCTAAATATGACAGAGGAACAGTACAATCAACTTATGATAGCATTGAGGCAGACTTAACAGCCGGTTTAAAATTACTTTCGGCCAATGCCTATGATGTGCCTAAATATCATTTTACGCCTGCTGCTGCACATGCTTTTGCTGCAAGGTTTTATCTTTTTAAAGGTGAATGGCAAAAGGTTATTGATCAGGTAGCACAAATAATTCCGTCTGGCGATATCAAAGGAAATTTGAGGCAATGGACATCTGTTTTTAAACCTATGAGTTTACAAGATTTTAATACATCATTTACAAAAACAGATGTAAAAGCTACATTGCTGATAAACAGCTCTTACTCTACTTATCAAAGGGTTTATGCAACTCCTGAATACGGGTACGGATCTACTCTCTCAAATATGTTCTTATCAGGTGGCAATTGTGTAGGAAAAGCGCTGGACAATAAAGTTGCGTATTTCGGCTTACCAAATTATACTACTTATAAATGGAAAGAATATTTCTATTATGCAACGGCTTCAACAGGTTATCCATATTTACCTGTTATTTTATTTACTGTTGATGAGGCACTTCTTAACAGAGCGGAAGCGTATGCGCAATTAGGGGAGTTTGATCTTGCTTTGCAAGATTTGAATACTTTTTATAGTGTTAGAATGTCATATTACAATGCGATAAATGATGCTGTTACGTTTCCTAAGATTATGGCATATTATTCCATTTCCGATGAAAAGACAGGTATTATCAGAGCTATATTGGATGCTAAAAAAGCAGAATTTTTGCAAGAAGGATTGCGTTGGCTTGATATTGTGAGAACTGGGATAACCGTAAAACATAATGTCATAGACAGTAAAGGTGTTGAAACTTTTATAGAACTTAAACCTGATGATCCGAGGAGATTATTCCAATTGCCTCCTCAGGCTGAATTGGCCGGAATCAAACTTAATCCTCGTTAGAAATAATTTTTACAATGACCAAAATAAAAATATTCATATGTCGCAGCGATTTTCAGTTAAATTATTAATTTCTTTATCTGTTATAGGCTTATTGTTTTCTTGCAAAAAAGAAACTTTTACGCCAATAGATATAAGCCAGTTAAATCCTGATAGTACAGTTACCTATACAGCTTTAGATACCTGGATAAAAGCTAATTTCTTGGATCCATATAATGTTGAAGTAATTTATCGTGCTAACTCTTATTTTCATGAATATGACAGAAATGTTACACCCCCTGATCCAAGTATGGTGCAGCCTTATTTGCAAACAGTTTTGGATGGCTACTACGCACCTTACAATAACGTTGCAGGAGAAAATTTTTTGAAGAAATATGGATTTAAACAATTCGTATTATACGGCTCTACTTCTTATGATGCTTCACTGGTCGGATATGCAGGTACGGCTTCGGGAGGAATACGTATAAATATTTTTGGATTAGACGGATTTTCGGCAAGCAGTCCTTCAAATGTAACTTCCAGACTAGGAGTAATTCATCATGAATATACCCATATTTTGCAACAAACTTTTCCAATGCCTTCAGATTTTCAACAGTTTACAGCTGCTTATTATAATGCTAATTGGCCTAGTACCTCTGCTGACACTTCACATAAATATGGATTCGTAAGTAGTTATGCAAGTGGAAGCCCGGTAGAAGACATGGCGGAAACGAATAGAGCGATGTTAGTATCTGGCCCTTCTTGGTTCGATTATTGGGTAAAAACGTCTACTGCAGGTTCTGCGGGTCTCAGACAAAAGGAGTCCAGCATAGTTAATTACTACAATAATATTGGGATAGATTACAGAGCATTGCAAAAAGATGTACAATTATATATAAAAGATAGCCTTAAAGATCCTTCCGTTACATTCCCTTACTGGCTAAGTAAAGGTACCCCATACTCATCGTTAACGGTTAATTTATCTGATCAAATGTATAGCCTTTATGGACAATCTGCCTCTTTCGCCAAAGTATATCAGAATTTAAAAGATTCTATTAAGGCTCAGACTTCATGGTTAGCTACAGACATTCAATTGCTTTTTACTAAAAAAGATTCTATGACAGTTCGGATTCCATTTACTTATGGGGATGGTACAGGCAGTTTTTTAGGAGACTTTGATTTTGCTATGAGTGTAAATCCGAATACAGGCATAATACAATTTACAAAAGTTACAAATAAAACAGGAACTACCTATAGTAATGGAAGTTACTTCACAAGGTCATTTACAAATACCCTACAAGCCTATTTGACGAGCAATATTTTTATAGGTGACTGGCTACAGTACAAACCTGAATATAATGTACCGGCAAATTTGTTTACAAAGACCGGAGGGTTTTATGTTCAGTCTGATCCCACAAATTATTTTTACGGAACATTAGGAGAATAAATACACGTTAAAAAAATAAGATGAGAAAGCTATTAATTATATTTTCATTTGCTATCGTTTTTACTGCTTTACAAAGTTGTAAAAAAACCTCTTTTGTTGCAAAGTTTGATAAAACCCCGGAAGCTCGAATGGCCGATACCATTGCTTTTGTAAAGAATTCTTTAATGTCGGCTCCAAATGGTTGGATTGTCCTAACGCCGGTATATTTCGGAGGCGGCTATGGTTTTTACATGAGTTTCGATGACTCGATGAATGTTACAATGTATTCCGATCTTTTGGATCAGTTTGCTTCTGAGTCATACACTTCTCAAACAAGAATAAGAGCAGATTTAGGAGCAGCTCTTACTTTTGAAAGTTATAATTATATTACTGAATTAAACGATCCGGACAATAATGTGCGTAACGGTTATGGTGGGGATGTTGATTATATTTATGATCATACAAACGGAGATAGCATTATCTTTCTGGGAAAAAGGTATAGAGCGTCTCTAATTTTTGTAAAGGCAACGGCTGCAGAGCAAACAATTTACCAAACAGGAGGATATCTTACGGCTATTAAAGCATTCAGAGATTTTTTTGTAACCAACAGCAATGCTTATATTTCGTTGGAAGACGGAACCAATATATCTATAGAACCCAATTCATCAAACGATTTAAGTGCAGGAAAAAGAATTACGTTTACCGCCCTCGATCCAAAAGGAAATATATCTTCCGCATTGGGAAAATTTGCTTATACTGTAGATCAAATGGCAATATTGGATAGTGGCATTAATATCGCAGGATTGCGGTTTATAAAAATTGCATGGAAAGATGCTAATACGCTCGCAGCTTATACGGATAATGGAAAAGAATATGTGATTAAAAATTCCACCACACCTATTTTGCCTTTATATATGTTGATGGGCGTTAAATACTCTTCTTTGTATGGGCCATATAAAACAATATTACCCGGCACATCTTCAGACGGCGCAACCATTTTGAACTACTATTATAATAATTTGAATAATAGCTCTATTTTAGGTTATTCCTTTAATTCCGGATCCATTACTTTACAATGGAATTTAGCAAACCAAAGAGTCTCTTTCATTGGTTTTTGCAGTCAAAACGGAGGTTCAAGCGGATGGAACACAACTATTGTGTACACATATACTTTGGATGCTAATGGCTATTATACTTTTACAAAGTTTAGTGCGGCTTCCGGCGGATATGTTTCAAAAATAATGACTACTTTGGATAGTTTCTTAACAAGCAATACTGTAAAACTCGGCTACTATATTGATCCGGCAACTAATACTGTGTATGGCCAGATTTCGAGTATAGAAAATCCAAATACTACTATGACCTTCCAGTTACATCAATAGGAAAGAATTATAATGAATAATATTTTCAGTATAAAACTCTGAATTCGGATTAGGCTGATGCCATTCATTGCTATTGTGATTTTATAACTTATTATATAATCCTTCTCAATTCTTTTGATTTATGAATTGAGAAGGATTATTGTTCTAAATGATTTAATCGATTACAATACTTTCAACACCTTTTTGATATGCGGTTTCCTTAATGCCTTCAAGCCTTAGCCCTTCTACGCGTATAAAAGAAATATCGGTAATGCCCAAAAATCCAAGTATAAACTTCAGATAAGGACTCACGAAATCGAATGCTTGAAATTCACCTTCGGAATAAACCCCGCTTGAAGCAATGGCAACATACGCCTTTTTATTTTTTAAAAGTCCTTCAGAATAGCCGCTTTCATTGTATTTAAATGTAATTCCCGGACGTGTAATATGGTCTAAATATGCCTTTAATGTAGATGGGATAGCAAAGTTGTAAAACGGTGCATCAATTACGTAAATATCAGCTTCCTCCATTTCTGCGATAGCTTCCTCAGAAATTTTAATGGCGACTAATTGTTCAGGCGAGCGATCTTCAGCAGATGTAAACCACGATTGTATTTGCAGTTTGTCCAAATGAGGAAAGGGGCTTGTTGCTAAATCCTTTTCTTTCACGATGCTACCGGGATACTTTTCTTTAATTTTATCAATAATAGTATTTCCGATTTTTTTGGTAACTGACATTTCTCCCTGCGGACTTGAAATAAGATGCAATACTTTTTTTGACATAATACTTTTTTATTTTTAGTAGTGCAAACCTATATATATTTGCTAATAAAATATTAGTAGTAAACTAAATGTTAGTAGCAACTTTTTTATTATCAGAATCAAAAATGGCAGAATTATCAGACAGTAAAAAATCAGTATTTATCGAAGTGCAATGCAGTAATCGTTTAGCTGCAACGGAAGACGCCCTTTATGTTATCGGTGGTAAATGGACATTAAGAATAATGATTGCAATATTAAGCGGCCATACGCGCTTTAATGACTTGCAGCGAACTGTAAAAGGTATTTCGGCAAGAGTGCTTTCCGGTGAATTAAAAGATTTAGAAATGAACGGTTTGATAAAAAGAGTAGTCCTTGCCAACCAAAAACCTGTAGTGGTAGAATATCAACGGACAGAATACAGCAAAACACTGAACGACATAATTACCGCATTGGCAGACTGGGGAATAAAACACAAAAAGAAAATTACTGCGCGCACATAAAAAAGCCACACTAATTTTGTAACATCTGTATACAACATTCCGTTGAGGAGAAAGCGGAAGCAGATATGATGATTTCGGTAAAAGTATTATTCTTTCTTTTCTTTTTTGGATAATGTTTTTATTAGTACAGGCAGCAAAACCAAATTGGTAAGCATTGCTACTGCAAGTGTTAATGAAGTAAGCCATCCTAAATTTTTGGTACCACCAAACTCACTAAAACAAAATATTACGAAACCTGCAACCAATACAAGCGAAGTGTATATAATGCTGATACCTGTGTGCCTGATGGTTTGTCTTAAAGTTTCATCTACATTATTTTTATGTAATGGAAGCTCCTGTTTATAATTTACAAGGAAACGTATGGTTACATCTATTGCAATTCCTAATGCAACGCTAAAAACCAATACAGTCGAAGGTTTTAGCGTTATCCCTGTCCAACCCATAACACCTGCTGTAATCATTAACGGAATAATATTGGGTATTAATGAACAAAATAAAATCCTTACAGAACGGAACAAATACAGCATCGCAACTGCAATTAAGATAAACGCCCAAAAAATACTTTGTTTTAATCCGTTAATAATGAAAATAGAACCTTCAAGAAATGTAACCGTAGATCCTGTAAACGTTACATTATAATGAGCAGTATCAAATATCTTATCAGCTTTGGCCCGATAATCTTTGAGCATCGAAGGCAATTTTATCGTTCCTACATCTTTCATATTAATGCTGATCCGCGCTTTTTGTTTGGAGATATCCATAAAGCTTTTCAACATATCGCTGAGAGCGCTTTTTGAAGTAGCCGCATCTTTGGCTTTTGCATCGGCATTTTTGATATAATTGCCCATAAACGGCAAATCAAAATCGTTAGGCAAATCGTAATATGTACTATCGCCGTTATAGAAGGCTTGTCTTACAAATTTCAGCGCCTCTACGAAAGACAGCGGTTTTGCTATGTCAGGTTGTTTAGCCATATATCTGGAAAACTCATCGATCTTTTGAATGGTTTTAAGATTGCGGAACAATCCGTTTTTGCGCTTTGTATCTACTATGACTTCGAGCGGCATTACGCCGTTGAAATTTTGTTCAAACCATACAAGGTCTTTGTAAATAATATCCGATTGCGGCAAATCGTCCACAACATGCGATTCGTTACGGATTTTCATGATTCCTATTATGGATATAATCATCAATAAAACCGTAATCCAGTACACATATTTTTTATAATTGAAAGTCCATGTTTCTATTTTCAATAAAGCTTTCGTCAAAATTTTATTGTCAAGATAGCGCATGTGTACAGTCTTAGGAGCGGGCAAATAACTTAATACGGTTGGAATAAATATCAGTGAAATAATGAACAGCATCATGATATTAATTCCTGAAACCACGCCAAACTCTTTCAGCAAATCGCTGCTTGTGAATGCAAATACTGCAAAACCTATTGCCGCAGCAATATTGCAAAATAAAGTTACGATGCCCATTCTGCCGATCATATTGGCAAGCGCTTCATTTTTATTGTTGGTTTCTTTATAGCTTGTATGGTATTTATTTAAAAAATAAATACAATTGGGGATACCGATAACCACGATGAGCGGCGGAATCAATGCTGTGAGCAAAGTAATTTTATATCCGAATAAAACCATTGTTCCCACACTCCACAATACGCCGAAACCAACTACCAGCAAGCTCATGAGCATAGAAGAAAAAGAACGGAAGAACAATAATAAAGTAATGGCAGATAAAACAAAAGATCCGATTAAAAACCAATTTAATTCATGCGCTATCTTATCGCTTACCACTGTTCTGATGTATGGAAGCCCACTAATATGGACCGACATTTTTGCTTGATTTTCGAATTGATGAATTGGCTGCACAATCCCTTTTATAATTCCGACACGCGCTTTTGAATTGATAATGGCTGTATCCAAAGTTACAGCAATGAGGTAAGCATTTTTATCGGGATTGTATAAAAGATTTTTATAAAAAGGAAGATTTTTAAAAGTTGCTGCATCGCTGTCCAAAATATTTTGTTGTGTGTAAGGAGCATGAAAAATATTGGCAGCATTGAACTTTTCGGCAATAGTATCTTTTGCCAGATTTACGGCATTTGGCAGGCTTAAAACTCCGGTAACACCTTTGGTTTTTCGAAGGTTTTTTTGAAGTTCATTTATTTTATTGAAAATATCAACGGTAAATATTTTATCGCTTTCAATGCCCACAACCATTGTACTTCCATCCTGCCCGAATTGTTGAAGAAAATTTTTATAATCGATATATTTCGGATTATCGGTGGGTATGGCTTTTGCAAAGTCGTAGCTCATTTTTACTTTACTTGCTTCATATCCCATAAAGGAAGTAGCTGCAATCAATATAATTAATAAGATCAATCTGTTTTTAAGAATAAATTTTCCTAAACTATACCACATATTTTATTTATTTATACAAATGTTGATGGTTAAAAAGGTGTTTTATGCGTGCGAAGATAACCCATATTTTTACTAAGTAAAACTTATGAGGCATTCTTAAAAAAATCTGTTCTAACTTTATCTATTACTACATTCAAACAATGAATAAAAGGATAATATTTATAATTGCTTTCTTACTACCGCTGATTATGGTAAGTGCCCAGTTGCAAAAACCGGAGCGTTTGCAAGACAGTATGCCGGTCGTTGATTCATCTGTAGTACTTTTAACAAGAACGCATTTTGTAAATCCAATGCAAGATTATCGCTTCTTCAATCAAATGGGAATTATGTGCCGCGCAGAATACACCATGCAGAAGAAAATAAAGATTCCACTCTGTTTTAGAATTGGTAATTTGGAGGAATGTAAAAAAAGAGAAACGCTGCCGCTCAGATATCCATAAATACAGCATGCTGGCTACCCGTCTGAAAGTCACGCCACACTTTGTTTATAGCCGATTGATAACTTGCTCCAGTCAATCCTGTGTATGGGTATAATGCATTCACCGCACGCCGTGATATTTTTACTACAGCCAGCGATGCGGCAGAAACATTCTTTAAATTTTCCTCGGAAATTTTTTTATTTTCAATTAATTCTTCCCACGATACATTTACACTTCTGTGCAACTCAGCTCTAATTTTATTTAATTCTTCCAATCCCTTTAAAAAAATATCCTGCACTTTTTTATGTTCCCAAAGAGATGGTTGCTTCGAATACTTTTTTATTTTAAAATATGCTTCGCATTCTTCAATAAAGTGCAAAGCCATTCCTGATATATTAGCTGCAATAGTACATTCTGCAAGCTGCCTGAAAGGATACTGATACAAAGGAGAATTAATAACTGCTTTATCTGCACTTATTTCAAACATTCTTTCTTTCGGAACGATAAGATCCTGCACGGAAAATGATTCACTCGAAGAAGCAATCAATCCGATTGTGTTCCAGATGTGATGAATAGTTACTTCATCTTTTAAGAAACAAAATGCTTTTGTTTGTTGTTCCGCTTCGATATAACAATTTGCTGTAAACACATCTGCAAAAGGCGCACCGGTTGCATATTTCCATGAACCGTTTATAAGATAAGAATGATCATTTATCTTTTTTGCAACACCTGCAACCGCGCCGCTGCCTGCTATGCAAATATCTTTTATAGAGAAAATTTTATTTGCAAAGTCTTTTTGTAAAAATCCTGAAAACCAGCCTGCACCGGCACATAATGTAAATAACCAGCCTGCGCTGCCATCTGCCCAGCCAATGCCTTCTTCAAAAGAAACGGCCTGAGGAAGCGGCCATTCCAAACCGCCATACTCCTTTGCTATTAAGGCTTTCAGCCAATTATTCCGATATATCAGATCTATTTTTTCAGGATGAAGAACTGTATTTTGCCCGGCTTCTTCAGATTGTTTTCTAAGTATATCTATCCAGCTTTGTTGCAGGATATTCTTTGGATGATTATCGATATGCATTGTGTATTTTGTACTTTGCTGCTGTAATATTTCATCAAATTTCCACTATTAAAATAAAAAATAAATAAGCCCGATTGCAGCGGCAGTCATTAAAACAAAAGTAATTGCGCCTAATGTATTTGAAAGACGGGAATTGGTATATTCTTTCATTATTTTCTTGTTATTACCTACATGCATGATTATTGCAATCATTATAGGCGCAGTAATTCCATAAACGATAGCAGTGAAAAATAATGCGTGCATTGGGCTTATTCCAAAAGTATCAAGTGAAAGGCCTACAAGCAATGAGATAATTATTGATATGTAAAACGGTTTCGCTTCGGCAAACTTTTTATCAAGACCTTCATTCCAGCCGAATGTTTCTGCCAGCATATAAGATTGTGAACCTGCAAGCACGGGAATTGCCAGCATGCCTGTTCCTAACACACCTATGGCAAAAATTGCATAAGTTAATTTACCTGCCAACGGCTGCAACGCTTTGGCAGCTTGATCCACAGTTTCTATTTGATGAATGCCGGCAGGAAATAATACGCTGCCTGCAGTAAGTATCATGAAGAACATTACTATATTGGACAGAAACATGCCTGAATTTACATCTGTCTTCATTTCGGTCATTATCATTTTATCTACAACAATTCCTTTCTTACTATGCGCCTGGCCTTCCGCTTCCATAGTGGTTTGCCAAAAAAATAAATAAGGAGAAATTGTAGTACCCAATATTGCAACTATTATTGATAAAAATTCTTTGTTGAATTTTAATGTAGGAATAAAAGTTTTTTTGGCAATCAGCAGCCAGTCTTGCTTGACCATAAAAGGAACAAGAACATACAGCAAAAGAGATAAGCAAAGCCATTTTAAAATTTTTGCTATTTTTTGATACGGATATCTGATAATAATAAACATCAATACGGCTGTTATAAAAACACTGTAAACAGACGCCGGTATGACAGGAAAAATCATATTTGCCACAGCTCCCATACCTTGTATATCAGCGCCGATATTTAAAGTAATTGCCGGGAAGCTGAACAGCAACATGGTGTATAGCAGCCATTTTGGATAATACCGTTTTAATGTTACCGTAAGCCCGGATGTGGTTACTAATCCTATGCGCGCGCACATACCTTGTATGGCTGCCATTAAAGGAAACGTAAGCAAAGCCGTCCATAAAGTTGAAAGCCCGAATTGCGCACCGGCTTGTGAATAGGTAGCAATGCCGGAAGGATCATCATCACTTGCGCCTGTAATTAATCCCGGCCCTAATATTTTAAAAAATTCAAAACTTTTGAAACAAAAGGCGGTACTTTCATACTCTGTATTTATACAACAGTAAAACTATGGATAAAAGAGTATGTTTCGACAGGCTTTTGAGAAAAGTATAATTTATTTATGGTATAGCCGATACTAAAGAATTTACATGTTTATTCAGACTGCTTTATATCTATCTTAAATAATTAGTCTATTGATTTAATAGAATAAATTACTTTTGCACAAATTTTTTATTTTATTTGATAAAATATCTTTAAGTCTGTTTCACACTCAAAGCGATGATTGTTTAACAACATTCAATTCAACAATTGAAAAACAAAAAAATATTTGAATGAAATTTTTTAATAGCACTACAATTTATTTATTACCGTTTTCTTTAATTATATTGTTTTCATGTAAATCGAAAATAAAAAATAGTACCGCAATTCAACCTGCCGTTCCTATTGATTGCACTGTTTGCAAAGCTCCATCGCGCGCGGCGCAAATAAGAGCTTCTTTACTGAATGACACGAATTCGCAAACGGGTTTGGATACCGGAAAAATGATATTGTTAAACGGCGGAACTTTTGAAATGGGTTCCAAAAATTTTCCTGATGCGCAGCCTGTACATAAAGTAACAGTTTCGCCATATTATATAGACGAACATGAAGTAACCAACGATCAGTTTGCAAAATTTGTAAAGGCTACCAATTATGTAACGGTAGCCGAAAGACCGTTGAATCCGAAAGATTACCCCGGAGTTCCGAAAGATAAACTGGCAGCAGGTTCCGGCGTTTTCACACCGCCCAATCATCCGGTAGATTTAAATAATCCAATGCAGTGGTGGACATACATTCCGCATGCAAACTGGCGGCATCCTACCGGGCCTGATTCCGATATAAAAGAGAGAGGAAATTATCCTATAGTACAAGTATGTTATGAAGATTGTTTAGCGTATGCAAAATGGGCAGGCAAAAGATTGCCGACAGAAGCGGAATGGGAGTTTGCAGCAAAAGGCGGCCATGATTATCCCACATACTATTGGGGCACGGAAAAAATTCCTAATGGGAAATATATGGCAAATAATTTTCAGGGAATATTTCCCTACAATAATACCAAGAAAGATGGTTATGAAGGAGTCGCGCCGATAGAGCAATTCCCAAAAAACGCTTATGGAATTTATGATCTGGAGGGAAATGTATGGGAATGGTGCAATGATTATTATCGCCCTGATTATTATTCCAAAAGCCCTGAACAAAATCCTCTTGGGCCAAATGACAGCTATGACCCGGAAGAGCCGGGTGCTGTTAAGCGTGTACAACGCGGCGGATCATTTCTGTGCAGCGATGATTATTGTTTGCGTTATAAAGCAGGATCTCGTGGCAAAGGCGAGCAAACCAGTGCCAGTAATAATTTAGGATTCAGATGTGTAAGAAGCCGTTAAGATAGATACGTATTATCATTTTCAAATAATGGTTCATATTCTTTTACACGCAAGGTTATTCCATCAGCAAATGCAAAGCGCCTGAAAATTTAATTCATTATAAAATACTTTTTTATTTGCTCAAATGAAATTATTATTTTGCGCAAAACAATTCCCTTATGTTATCAAAAACAATTCAGGAAGCGCTCAATAATCAGGTATTGATGGAAGCACAATCGTCGCAGGCTTATCTGGCAATGGCAAGCTGGGCGGATATTCAACCCGGCTTAAAAGGTGTGTCGCAATTTTTCTTTAAACACAGTGATGAGGAAAGAATGCACATGCTGAAGCTGATAAATTTTATAAACGAGCGTGGAGGATTCGCAATGATCCCTGCTTTGGAGCAACCTATTCTTACTTTTCCTTCGTTGAAAAAAGCTTTTGAAGAACTGCTGGGCCATGAAATTAAAGTAAGCGAAAGCATTAACGCAATTGTGGATTTATCGTTGCAGGAAAAAGATTATGCTACGCTCAATTTTTTGCAATGGTATGTAAACGAGCAAATAGAAGAAGAACGCCTTGCTCGTGAATGTAACGACAAACTTGAATTAATCGGAGACGATAAAAGCGGTTTGTATCTGTTCGACAGAGATATTATTACAATGGGAAATGATAAATAATTTTCCGTCAATTTATCTATTGCAAGGCATTTATACGTTATTTACTTTGCAATAGATTTCTTTAGTTCTAAAAAAATGAACTCAAATCTTCGCATTCACACTTTCTCACTCAACTCCAACCATCTTAGTTCTTTTTCCTCCAGTAATGTTGTGATTTCGCCGATGCGGTTGCTTTTCAAATGCAGCTTTTCAAAGTCAAGATTCGGGTTGGTTAAATCATTTTCCTGTTTTGATTATTCGATATCTTAATTTCATAAATGGTTTTTCTATTATCGCATTAAGTAGTAAAGCAAAGAGTAGGCAAGTAAACATACAAATAAAAAACAGCACACTTGCATCCATTTTATGGCCGTCCAACAATTTGTGTGTAATGTGTATGATGCCTTTATGCGTAAGATAAATGCTGTAAGAAAGCATTGCAATAAATGTAGTAAACTTGGAATTGAATTTATACAAAAAACTTGTTGGACAAATGGCACTTATCAGCATTATTCCATAGCCAACAGCAATTAATGAAAAGCCATAAACAGAAGCGTTATATGTTTCTTGGTCTTTGCATAAAAAATATGCGCCAATTAAAATTATCATGCTTAGAATAAAAAAATGATTTCCATACTTTGAAATATTATTCCAAAATTTGGGTAGAAATTGATAAGCCGCAGCAATGGAAACGCCCGTCAATAGCCCATCTAAGCGTGTTTAGGTCGGGTAATAAATATATTTGTACCAATATACAGCGGCATTGTCTTTATTAATGTTCAGAAGATAAAAATGATTATAATTATACATTCGAATTATCAATCCAAATAGAAATAATACAATAATCAACCAATAAGATTTCCTAAAGAATTTTGTGCGAAGCAATAGGAGTAAAATCAATGGTAATAATAAATAAAAATGTTCTTCCACACAAAGTGACCACGCATGAGAAAATGTTCCATAATGTTGCAAATCCAGTCCGAAGTTTTGTGTGAAGGTCAAGAATTTCCATAAAGGATTCAGTGCTTCTCTTTCACGAAAAAAAGGCAGCAAAAAATATAAACTAATCGTAACCAAATAGACGGGAATAATTCTGAAAAAACGTTTTAAATAAAATTCTTTAAGCGAAATATGTTGAGCCTTTTTGATATGCGCAAAGAGTTGAGAAGAAATCAAAAAACCGCTTAAACCAAAAAATAAATCAACGCCTGTCCAACCAAATTGCCCGGCAGTCAACAACCAATCGGGAACATTCTTAACAACCGCTGGATAATGATACAGAAAAACAAAGAAAATTGCAAAGGCTCTCAAATGGTCAAGTCCATAAAATTTATGCTTGCTGTATATAATTGCTTTGTCAGTTGCTTCGGGCATATTCTTCCTACATTATTTCACTCAACTCCAACCATCTTAATTCTTTTTCCTCCAGTAATGTTGTGATTTCGCCGATTCGGTTGCTTTTCAAATGCAGCTTTTCAAAGTCAAGATTCGGGTTGGTTAAATCATTTTCCAATTGCTCTTTTTCGGCTTCTAAGTCGGCAATTTCTTTTTCCAATAATTCAAATTCTTGCTTATCCTTAAAGTTTACTTTTTTCTTTGGTAAAGAAATTGTTTCCTCATTTTTGGAAGAAGATTTTTCTTGCTGCTTTTGCTGCTTTTGCTTTTTGGATAATTCTTCTTCGCGCTGCGCAATTCTGTATTGCGTATAGTTTCCGGGAAAGTCACGAATGATGCCGCCGCCTTCAAACACAAATAAATGCTCTATCAATCGGTCCATGAAATAACGGTCGTGCGAAACAATCAACAAACAACCTTGATATTCATTTAAGAAATTTTCCAACACCGCAAGTGTAGGCAAATCCAAATCATTTGTCGGTTCATCCAAAATTAAAAAATTCGGATTGCGGAACAGAACGGTCAATAATTGCAAACGCTTTTTTTCGCCTCCACTCAACGATTCAAGATGGGTAAATTGTTTTTCCGGAGGGAACAAAAAAAGTTCCAAAAACTGCGCTGCGCTTAAACTTCCGCCTTTTGCCAAAGGAAAACTTTCGGCGATGGATTTCACATATTCAATCACGCGCACATTGTCTTTTATTTCCAAGCCTTGCTGCGAAAAATTGCCGAACACAATCGTATCGCCAATATTTATTTTGCCGCTGTCCGCAGGTTCTATTTGCTGGATAATGTTGAGCAACGTGGATTTTCCCATTCCGTTTTTTCCAATCACACCGATTCTTTCGCCGCGACGAAAAGTATAGTCGAAGCCTTTGATGATTTCTTTTTCTCCGTAACTTTTATAAATTTTTTTCAGCTCGATAATCTTGCCACCAAGCCGATTCATTTTCATATCCAATTGCAATTGCGTATCCACGATTTTTTGTTTCGCCTTTGCTTCAATTTCATAAAAATTATCCTGCCGCGATTTGCTTTTTGTGGTGCGCGCTTTTGGTTGCTTGCGCATCCATTCGAGTTCTTTACGATATTCGTTTTTTGCTTTATCGATGCTTGCCAGTTCGCTTTCTATGCGCGCCGCTTTCTTCTCTACATAATTTTCATAATCCCCTTTGTACACGTGCATTTGTGAGCGTTCCAATTCCCAAATTTCATCGGAAACAGCATCCAAAAAATATCTGTCGTGCGTTACCAACAGCAGCGTTACTTTTTCCTGATTGAGATAATATTCCAGCCATTCAATCATTTCAACATCCAAATGATTCGTTGGCTCGTCCATCATCAACAAAGTATGCTTGTGCTCAAATCCAATATCGATAAGGGTTTGTGCTAATGCGACACGTTTGCGTTGTCCGCCACTCAATTTATTTACAGGCTGATTGAGATTGCTGATATTGAGTTTTGAAAGAATTTGTTTGACCTTTGCATCAAAATCCCACGCATTCAGTTCGTCTATTTTTACAAGCAAATCTGCGATTTTATTATCATCATTTTTTTCAACCGCTTCTTCGTATTCGCGAATAATTTTTATCACGACATTGTCGCCATGAAAAATATTTTCCAGCACCGTTTTTTGTTCGTCAAACTGCGGGTCTTGCTCAAACAACGCGACGGTTACATCTTTATGAATCCAAAGCTTGCCTTCATCGGGCGTTTCTTTGCCTGCAAGTATTTTCAATAAGGTGCTTTTGCCTACGCCGTTGCGCGCAATCAATGCAATCTTATCTCCTTCGTTGATATGAAAAGAAATATTGCGAAACAGCGGCATAATGCCGTAACTTTTTGTCAATCCTTCGGCTGAGAGATAATGCACTTTGTTGTAATTAGGAATTAAAAATTGAGAATATGCTTGTACATCATTGCGAAATGCAATGCACGAACTATGTAGTAATCGCGTTTATTTTTTATCAGAAACATCATAGTCAAAACGGTCTTTGAGTTCGGTGTTTATTTCTTTTATAATTTCTTCGACTCTTTCTTTTAGTTCTTTTTTGTGACGCTTTGCCTCATTTAACCAACTTCCGTAAAAGCGAATTTGATATTGGACATCTGGCTGATGAATTATTTCAGCAATAGGAACAGAGTGGTCAAATGGATTGTAACCCGTTTTGTTGCCAATTATATTTTTATAATCGATACGCCTTGAATTAAAAAGGGATTCATCGTTGTTTGCAATGAAAGGAAACCCTGTAATATATAATTGAGAAATATCGGATAATAATTTTTGATTTTCTATAAGTTTTAAATTTCCTGAGGATTTAAAACTTTCGAAACGACTATTATCAAAAGAAAAATAAGCAGTATTGAGCAAAAAATTTGCATTTGTATCCAAATATTCTTGGTTTATTCTATTGCTATCAAGTTCTGCGATAGCATTGTTATAATAATCAAGTGTCGGTTGAAAGTCTTTTATTCCATAAATAAGTCCTGAGTCTGCTTTGACCAAATCATTTCTCACACCAATCAAAAACTCTTTCTCTTGCTCCCGTTCATGTTTCCTGTCATTCCAATTATGAAACCAAAGTGTAATACTTACGGCAATAATAATAATAAGAATTTCAAGCAAGAAATCTTTTAATTTTTCTTTCCATTTTTTCTCTTTATTGGTGAGTGCATGCACCGCTTCTTTCGCGTGATGTACAATTTTCTCTTCTTCTGCCATGAGTTTATTTTTAGGAACTAATTTATGAATTAAATGAAGACAATGCTTCCAAGGTAATTTTTCCCTCATAAAAAGCTTTACCCACAATCGCACCTGAACAACCGATTTCATCCAGCTTTTTCAAATCTTCGACAGAACTTACGCCGCCACTCGCAATAAAATTAATCGAAGGATATTTTGCAATAATCTTTTTATACAAATCAATCGACGGACCTTGCAGCAATCCGTCTTTACTTACATCGGTACAGAAAATATTGTTGATGCCTTTACCGATATATTTTTCCATAAAAGAAAAAATATCAACATCAGTAGTTTCGAGCCAACCGCCCACAGCAATATTTTCGCCTTTCACATCTGCACCTAATAAAAATTTATCAGCGCCGAAATCATTAATCCATTCGCTGAATAAAGTTTCATTTTTTACTGCAATGCTTCCGACAGTTGCATACTTAGCTCCCGAATTTAAAACGAGTTCAACATCTTCTTTTTGCTTGATGCCGCCACCGAAATCTATTTCCATTTCTACTGCTCCGGCAATATTTTCCAATACTTTGTAATTGATAATTTTTCTCGCTTTAGCGCCGTCCAAATCTACCAAATGCAATCTTTTCAAACCTACACCGGCAAAGGATTTAGCAATTTCAACAGGATTTTCGTTATAAACTGTTTTTTGTGCATAATCGCCTTGCGTAAGCCGTACACATTTTCCATCAATTATATCAATTGCCGGGATGATAATCATTCGAGTAAAATAATTTTTCGCGAATGTAACTCATATTAGGCGATATTATTTTAGCGTAACTTTCATTGCGATAAAAAATATTAGTCAAATATATTTTAGCTTGCTGTCATTATTCAACAATAAAATTTTCAGCTATGACTATACAAGAAATTGCAGAACGCTTTTATGAATTGGACAGTAAAGGTGATTTTAAAATTATTTACGAAGAATTGTATTCGCCCGATGTAAAAAGCATTGAGCCTGCACACAGTGTTTGGGCTACAACAGAAGGGATCGAAGGCATATATGAAAAAGGAAAAAAGTTTCACGAAACTTTGGTAGAATTTCATGGCGGCTACACCAACCCGCCGATTGTTGCAGGCAACTTTTTTGCTCTTTCAATGGGTATTGACGCGACTTTTAAAGACAGAGGACGCGTGAAACTTGATGAGATTGCTTTATATGAA
>JAPWKH010000008.1 GCA_028283605.1 Arachidicoccus sp.
GGCGGATGAGTTCGACGGCCAGTCGACCAGGCGCGATCAGGGTGAACTGCCGCGCAGAGAGCCGCCACGTGCGGGACGTGTCAAGAGGGCGGCCGCTATTTGTGGATTGACCCGCCTCGGATTGAGGCGGGGTCAGCGCGTATTCAAGGCGCGCTTGCAGCAGCGCCAGTGCGTCCGTCAGGGCCTGAATGTTTTCGATGAGCTCACGCGCCGTTGGCGTCAAGGGAGGCGGGGGCGTGACAGGCTCTGCTTTAGCGGGTATCGCAAGCGGGGACGGTTGCGCGGGGGTGTCGCCCACCCCTTGCCGGTGGTTCAGCAGCAACGCGGCCATCGCCTGCCGTTTTCGCTTCTGGCGCCCAGGTCAGCTCCGCACTGTGCGCGATAACGCTATGGGCGCCAAAGCCAGATTCGCCGCAGTCTGCAGCGAGGAGGACCCAAGAAAATTTTCCATCTGCCATCTCGCACAACTGGAGCGTGAGGCATCGACCATCTTGTATAAACAAAAAGGGCGTCATCTCGATTCTCATGCCATACAATGCTCCGCGTTTCCATTTCCCGATTGCGGGGCCGTCGCTTATACGACGCCACGCGATTTTCAAAGATGCGCAGCAGGCTAACTAGGGGTTCGCGTGCGCGCGACAAGCGCGCAATTTCGATGAACGGTGCGCTGCGTATTGGTGGTGTTCGCCACCTCGCACTCCTGACTTGGACCGCTGTGCAGCGCGCAGTGCTCCGCCTTCGACGGCGTGAGCAGCCAGGTGGCGTGTACGGAGTTAGCCGCGTCTGGGAAGCGTGCGTTGTAATGTGATGTGCCTGGGATGGCGGTTAATTCCCCTCAACAAGAAGGCAGCGACTCTTGCCCCGCCCCGATTCGGTCAATAATGCGCAGATCATTCGCACCGCTACAGCAGCAAGTAAAATGCCAATTCTGCAAGACAGCAGGGCAGCAGAGTTCACCAGGGTCCTACATCATGAGGTCGGCCATTGGCTAATTGGAAAATGGGTCGGCTTCCATCCGGCTGACGTACAGATCAAGCTGGTGCGCGAAGGCAATCCTGGCTACCAACTGTACGCGCATGACGGTGCAGGTCATTGGGTCGCCTGGGGAGCTTGTACGACGTGGCTTTACCGGAAAGTTTCATCGCTCAATGATCAAATTAGGTATCTGGCGAATCGCGAAGCATTGTTGCTTGCGGGCGCCGTGTATGAGAACGTACATCTCAACGATGTCGCTGAGCCAGGTCAAAAAAAAGATCTGTCGAGTGACGCGGTGTGGCGCCTTTGCCAAGGAAATGCCACGGGCTCGCAAGATTTCAAACCGTATAGGGAAATCGCGACCCTACACGTCAATCTCTCGATACACGAGGATGAAACCTCGGCCGGTGGGCTGCAGAATGCCTTGGAGGCCAATGAGGTTGATGACCCGTTCGGTGAAGCGATACGGTGCGGCTTTCACGACATCGTTAGATTACTGGTCGACCATCGCCGCCGGACTGAGGTGGCTGCGTTCGTCCGCGACGCGGACGAGCACGCTCATGTCGCGTGGCAGGAAGCGGTGGATCCCAATAATTTCGTCCTTGAAGGAACGGTATTGGAGACGCTCTATGCCAAGCACAACTTGGCGGAGCTGGCCCATGGCGATGAGACGTTTCATAGAACGGCCCCTTCTATTGCTGCCGTCAACAAACTGAGAAGCGTGTTGAGTGGAAGTCATGAGGAATTGCTCCGTCGCCCCGGCTTGGTAGGGGAGACTCGCTAGCGGGAGGGCTGCCGACAAGGTTCTTGTCCGGTTGACGAAATTCGCCGCCGAAGCGAGTGTCGTCGCACCTTGTGCAGAAATCTTTGCCGCGATGCGTCAGGTCATGGTTTGACGTCTTGTCGGACCGTTCCGTGTTTAGGCCGCCAGGAGATTGACGGCCGGGAGACGACTGAATCCCAGCGCACACGTTCAATCCGAGGAGAAATCCATCACTTCGCCGCCCCAGTCGTCGTCGGCGACGGCGTATAGCGGCCAAGAGTGGGGCTGCAGCGCATCGATATAGCGTTAGAGCTGCGGCGGCTGAGCAGAATAGGCCGATGCGTTGGCCTCTGCCTCGTCTGCCGTAGCGTAAAACGGAATGACAACCCGCTTTGACGCGGGTAGATCACGAACGTCTAGTCCGATACGCTCGTAATGCCCGGTAAAAAATCGGCCCAGGATAAATTCGTCCACGACCGAAACACCATCGCAAGCCACGCCAACATGCGCGGGAGTGCTCAACGCGATAAGAGGGTGCACCGAGAACGCGGCGGGGAGTCGCCACCCAAAACTTCTCATCGTTTGAATAAACTCGTCGCGATGGCTTTCGATGAGTGCCACCCGCTTTCTCGCTTGCTCCGCGCCTTTTTCAACCATTGTCCTGTGGGTGCCGATTGACGTTGGGCCGGTCGGATCCAGGATGCATTTAGACAGGCAATGTCAATCACGTTCTGAAGCGGGTGGACCAGTTGCTGGATTGGCTCGAGAGGACACAGCCTGATGTCGTCACGCTGCAGGAACGCGCGTCGCCGACAGCGCGCTTTATGACGAAAACTCTTCGGGATGCCGGCTATAGAAGCGTCGTCGTCGGGAAGAGGAGTTGGAATGGCGTGGCGCTGCCCTTTCGCGCGAGCGCGACTCGGTGCCTGACATGACCCGTCTGCCCGGCGACCCTGATGATAGAGCTGCGCCGTATATCGCGGTGAGAACTTCGACACCAGCACTTGTCTGACGCGCAAAGGCCAACCTCAGTGAGCCGGAAATCTCTTATTCTGATCCGAAGTAATTCGGGGTTAGGGTCCCCAGGATCGTCCACAACGATATGCCCGACTTAGAGCGATGAGGCTGCTCGGGCAGCCTGATCGTAAAGTCCGGAGAGCATGCGCAGGCGCCTCGCGACCTCGGCGTGGGATTCGCCGTCGGCCAGGTCACCCTCGATGCCGGCCAGCAAGCAGCGGCCGCGGATGGCGCGAAACCGGTCGATCAGCGCGGCGCCTGCCTCGGTGGTTCCGTAGACGACTTCTTTGCCGACCTTCGCCCCATGTACCAGGCCCTGAGCCGCGAGCTTCTTCAACGCATAGTTGATGACGTGGGTGTCTTCGTAATTGAGCGTGAAGCAGATATCGGCTAGCTTCTTGCCGCGATCGCGATGATGCACATGGTGCAGCACCAAGATGTCGTTGAACGCCAGGTCCGGCTCGCCGGCCGCGGCCATGCAGCGCGTTACCCAGCGGCTGAAGGCGTTGTGCGCGATGATCAGGCCGAATTCCAGCTCCGACAATTCCGTGTGGGGGCCGGCGGCCAGGTGGGCAGACGACATAATACGGACCGGCTCAAGGTCCGTGCTGGCGGCGGGCTTCATGTGAGAAGGAGTCTTACGGGTCATGAGAGGATCACATTGGGGAATCAGCGCATCATAGGCCAGCCGGCGGTGCATGCCCGGCCCGCGCCTGCGTTGGCATGGCAGCCGGCAGTTTCTGGTATTTGGCCACCATAGATACCGCGCCCTGTTCCGCGACATAAAGATTGCCTTCTGCGTCGCCGGCCAACCCGTGGGCGTAGATGCCGAAGGCACGGGCACGGCCCAACACGCGGCCGTCGCTGGCATCCAGGCGGGAGATCCGCGGCACCTGTTCTGTGACATAGACTGTGCGGCCATCAGCGGGCGCCCACAGCGCCATTGGGCGAACCAACCCATCCCATATCGCCAGGAGCGCTCCCGCAGCGTCGAACACTTGAATTCGGTCGTTATCGCGGTCGGCACAAAGGACACGGCCGTCCGGCAGTACCCAGACCGCATGGGGGGTGTTGAAAGCACCTGGTTCGTGCCCCGGCCGGCCCCAACTGCGCAGCAGGTGGCCGTCTGGCGCGAAATGGTGAATTCGGGCATTGCCGTAGCCATCGCTTACGTAGATATCGCCCGCTCCGGTGACATGGACGCCGGTCGGATGGTTGAATGGCTGCTCCCACGACGGTAGGTTGTGCACGCCCAGGACCTGTACCAGACGCAGGTCGATATCGAAGGCCAGTACCTGGTGGGCGTCATAGGTCGTGATCCACACGCGATCCTGCGTGTCGACATGCAGGCCGTGGGCACTCGTCAACTGAGGATGATGAAAGCTGCGTTCAAGCACACCGTCCGGCGTATAAATGCGTAACGCGGGGTTTGTCCGTTGCAGCACGAAGACGCGGCCGTGCCGGTCCAGCGAGAGCTGGCTAAAGGCCTGTACATCGCTGCCGTCGGCACCACGTAGCTGCCACGGACGGTGCACGGCGTAATGGTCGGCACCATCGGTGACAACGAAGGCGTTGCTACCGCAAGTTTCAATGCTCATCGTCTTCGTCTCCATTGAACAGGCGTTCTTTGGCCGGCGCGATGGCGGTCATCAGGTCGCGCACCAAGGGTTTGTTCGGTAGCGGCGCGACAGCGTAGTCACCGCCAGCTTCCAGGCGCGCCGTACAGGCGTAGACCGTCTTGCCGTCCAGGCGCATCATGCATTCCTTGCAGGCATTGGCGTTGATACAGGCGTAGCGGAAAGCCAGCGTGTCGTCGACGTGGGTGCGCACCCAGCGCAGGCCGTCCAGCAACGATGCGGCGGCTTCGGCCGGGACGGCGTAGGCCATCACGGCCGCGGCGTGTTGCGGCACGCCTCGTTGTATGCGCAAGGTGATGGGGGTGGCGTCTTTGGCGTCGTTCGTGCTCATGCTTGTCTCTCGGCCGGGGTAAGTACGTCGGGCGCCGCGGACACCGTGGGTAAGCGGTCCACGGCCTGTGTGGCCAGCGCCCATTGTCCGTCGCGCCAGGCGATGGTCTGGTTCAGCGTCCAGGCCTCGTCCTGCGCGGGATGATCCTCACGCTGGTGCGCGCCGCGGCTTTCCGTGCGGGCCAAGGCGGCGCGCGCCACCGACTCCGCCACCAGCAGCATATTGCGCAGGTCCAACGCGTCGAGCCGCACCGGATCTTGCGCGCCGCCGGGAGGAATGCCAGGCCCGGCACGGTCGCGCAACGTGGCAATGGCCGCCAGGGCATGGCGAATGCCCGCATCGTTGCGGAAGGGGCCGACGTGGAGTTGCATGATGGTCTGCAGTTCTTCGATCAGCGCGGCGTAGTTGGGACGCGCCGTGGCGTTTGCAGGACTGCTGGACCGTTCAATGACGGGCGCCGCGGCTGCTTGCAGCGCTTGATCGGACAGTCGCGTTAGCGTTGCCGTCGACCCAGCCGCGCTGCGTCCTGCCCGCAGGCCGAAGGCCACGGCCTCGGTGATCGCATTTCCCGACAAGCGATTCGCCCCATTGGCACCGCCTACGGCCTCGCCGGCGGCGTAAAGTCCTGGGACATCCGTGGCCAGGTCCGTGTCAACGAGTATGCCGCCCATATGGTAGTGAGCGATTGGCGCTACCTCGATCATCTGCTGGGTAAGATCGATGCCGGCCGCGGCCAGGCGCCCGATGATGGGGCCGAAGGCCGCGCGTAGCGTCGTTTCGGGCACGTGGCGAAAGCTCAGATAAGCGCCGCCGGCGGGCGAGCCCCGGCCGGCCTCGACCTCTTTGATGATGGCGTAAGTGGCCGCATCGCGTGTCGTCGTGTATTTACCGCCTTCGTTGGCATTGCCGTAGCGTTCTACGAACTCGACGCCGTCGCGGTTGAGCAGTTTGCCGCCCAGTTTGTAGCGAAACGGATCCCACATGATGGGATCGAAGCCAACTAAGCGAGGTGCCAGATGACCAATCGGGAAAAACTGCACGAATTCCATGTCCAGCAGGCGAGCGCCCGCGCGCAGTGCCAGGGCAAACCCATCGCCGCCCATATTGAGCGACGCGCTGTTGCGTTTGTAGAGCCGCGTCAGTCCACCGGTGGCGATGACGCTGGCGCCAGCCCGGACCAGCACGAAGTCGCCGCTCTCCAGATGCAGGGCGACCGCGCCTACCACGCGTTCCGCATCCAGCAGCAAGTCGACCACCACCAGTTCGCCCACACGCTGCACGCCGGCCGTATGCGCCACCTGGGCGCGCAGCGTCTTGGCCACCGCGGGACCGGTGTTCAGGTAATCCACATAGACACAGCGTGGCCGATCGTGACCCGGCGCATGGGCCTGCGTCAAATGCCCATCGGCACGCGCCCAGCCCACGCCCCAGCTGTCCAGTAGGCGGATCGCCTGCACGCCTTCCTCACAGAGGATGCGCGCGAGCGGTTCGCTGCACAGCCCCCGACCGGCCGCCAGGGTGTCTTGGTAATGATGCGTCCAATGGTCCTCGGTCTGCTCGCCCAGGGCGACGGCCACCGTCATCTGCGCCATGATGGTCGCTCCGCCGCGGCCGATCAGGCTGCGATCGGCCAGCAGCACGCGGGCGCCGGTTTCCGCGGCGGCAATCGCCGCGCTCATGCCGGCGCCTCCTGCGCCGATGACCAGGACGTCCGTATCGAGTATGAGGGGGGCGGGAAGCGTCATGGAAGTTTCCGTAGCGGTGCGGGCGATGTCCGCCAAGGCGGCGGCGAATAAAGGGTCAGACAAGGTCAATCGAGCCGTAAACGCGCGTGCAGTCGAGTGAGTGAGCTTTCGACCGGCGGGCAGGCCTTGTTGCAGATGGCCGACCAGATCCACGGTAGTGGACGACCGTGTCACCATCAGACAGGTCGCCGCGGTACCGATGGCGCGCGTGGTGTGCCAGCAGCCCGGCCGCATGCAGATACCCAGGCCCACGGGCACGCGGAACGCGCGTAGGCCGCTGGGCGTGGTGTCGTGGTCCGGCGCATCGTCCAACGTCACCACTTGAATGATGTCGCCCGTCAGCGGCACGATGGCCTGCTCGGTCAGGTGATGCACTTCCAGCACGCCGATGTCCCGGCGGGTATCGCGGTAGTTCACCCAGAGAAACTCTACCTGGCCGCTGGCGCCAGTCTGGAAGGCGTGCGCGTGCCAGAAGTCCGTGAAGGGATTGCTGAATGACGGTTCCGTGGCGGTGGGCGAGGGCGGCTGGCCGAGCGTCCAGCCGTAGGGCGCGAACGCCTCGGCCGACAGCGCTTCGATGGGGATGGTCAGCGTTGCGTTCATCTCTTCCGCCATGCTTCACGCCGCGCCCAGATAGGCTTTCTGCACTGCGGCGTCCGCCGCCAGATCGGCGGCGTTGCCTTCCAGCACCACATGACCGTATTGCAGCACATAGGCGCGATCGGCCAACTCCAGGGCGATGCGTGCGTTCTGTTCGACCAGCAGGATGGTCTGGCCAGCCGCTTTCCAGCGAAATAACACGTCGTAGACGGCATCGACGAAGCGGGGCGACAAGCCCATCGACGGTTCGTCGATGCAGACCAGCTTGCCGCGCCGCAGCCAGGCCCGGCCCAGGGCCAGCATCTGCTGCTCGCCACCGGACAAGGTGCCGGCGAGTTGCTTGCGGCGCTCGGCCAGGCGCGGGAATGTGGTGAAGACTTCCGCCAGATCCTGGGCGATGTCGGCCTTGTGCTTGCGGCGCGGATAGGCGCCCAGCAGCAGGTTTTCATCGACCGACATATCGGGAAAGACGCGGCGGCCCTCAGGCACGCTGGCCACACCCAGATCAATCACGTCCGCCGGGGCGCGGCCCTGGATCTCGCGGCCGTCCAGTACGATGCGGCCTTGCGTAGGGCCTACCAGGCCCAGCACGGATTTGAGCGTGGTCGACTTGCCCGAGGCGTTGCCGCCCAGCACGGACACGACCTCGCCGGCGTTGACGTGCAGGCTGACCCCATAGAGCGCCTGTACCGCGCCGTAGTGCACATCGATTGCGTCGATCGATAGAAGGGCTGGTTTAGCGGTGTTCATGATGGAGACAAAGAGAGTTCACGGGGCGCGGTTGATATTGCGCACAGGAGTAACAGGGCACAGGTGCATCGGCATGAAGATCAGCCAAGGTGGGCATCTGATTCGGCCGGGCGGGTCCGCCTGCGTCCCAGATAAGCCTCCACCACTTCCGGATCATCCAGCGCTTCGGCAGGCGTGCCCGTCGCCAATACGCGGCCTTGATTGAGCACTACCACGCGGTCGGCGATGCGTCGCACCAGCGACAACTTGTGCTCGACGACCAGCAGGCCCAGCGTGGGTTGCTCCGCGCGTAGGGCCAGCAACAGGTCGGTCAGCTCCGCCGTCTCACTGGGGTTCATGCCGGCTGCAGGCTCATCGAGCAGGACGTAGCGGGGTTCGGCCGCCAGCACTCGGGCGATTTCCAGACGGCGCCGGTTGGCGTAGGACAGGCTGAACGCGGGTTGATCGCGGCGCGGCCAGAGCCGGTCGCCGAACCGCTTCAGTGCTGTTTCAGCCCGGGCGTCCGCCTCCGCGCGGCGGCGGCGCCAGCCGGGCAGACCCAGCAATTCGCCGGCGATCTCGGCAAGCGGATTGCTTAGCCGCCCATGGCCTGAGCCCGGATCCTTATGCATGGTACCCCCGCCACGCAGCAGCCCCGCCTGGGTGCCCAGGCGCACGCTGTCCCAAACGGTCAACGCTGGAAACACCCGCGATGTCTGAAAGCTACGGCCCATACCCAGCCGTGCGATACGTTCGGGGCCGCGCCCATCGAGACGTACATCCCCCAGCAGTATGCGTCCGGCGGTGGGCCTTTCGACGCCGCTCACCAACTGGATCAAGGTGGACTTGCCCGCGCCGTTGGGGCCCACCAGCGCGAGGATCTCACCAGGCAGAAGGTCGAAGCTCACATCGTCGACGGCCTTTACCCCGCTGAAGTGGCGGCTTAGACCTTGCACGTGCAGGCCCGGCTGCGTGCTGCCAGGGGTAGGGAGGGAATGGACCATGTTCAACGGGCTCCAAGCAAACCATTGGGACGCAGACGAAGCATGAGCAACAACGCCACACCGTAGGCGATCATGCGCCATTCAGCAAAAGGCCGCAGCAGCTCCGGCAGCAGGGTCAGGGCAAAGCCCGCGAGTGCCGCGCCGGTAAGATTACCCAGCCCCCCCAGCACAGCCAGGGTCAGCAGCAGAATAGACGCGCTGACCGTGAAGCTCTCCGGGCTGACCACGCTTTGCACGTAGGCGAACAAGCCGCCCGCCGTGCCCGCGAGCAGGCCCGATAGGGCAAAACCCAGCAGAATGTAGCGCCTCACTGGCAAACCGGCCGCATGCGCCGCCAGGCGGTCTTCACGGATACCGCGCCAGACCCTGCCGATGCCCGAATTGAGCAGCCGCTGGGCCAACGCCAGTCCGACGGCGACGACGACCGCGATCAAACAGAACTTCTGCGTCAGACTGGCAAGGGTATAACCCCCGAGCAGTCCCAGTCTGGGCGCGGGAATGCCGATGAAGCCCATGGGGCCACGCGTGACATCCAACCAGGTCATGAACACCAGATAACCGATCTGGCCCACCGCTAGGGTGCCCAAGGCGGCGGTGTGGCCGCTCAGTTTCAGCAAGGGCAAGGCGGCCACCATGGCTATGATGGCGGTGATGGCGGCCGCGCCCAGCAAGGCGGCCTCGGCCGGCCAGCCATGGTTGCGCGCCAGGATACCGACGGCGTATGCGCCGACGCCGTAAAAGGCCATGTGACCGATCGATAGAATGCCTAACGATCCGGACACCAGCGTAACGCTGGCCACGAGCAGGGCGAAGATGATGGCATAGGCCACGGCCTGCAATACATAAGCGTTCTGCGTGGCGACGGGCAGCAAGGCCAGTGCCAGTCCCACCGCCAGAAAGCCCCAGGGCGGCAGTTCCAGTACACGCGTTGCCTTGCGCTGGCTCGAGGATGACGAGAGCACGCTGGTGCTGGGCATCGCGCCGCCCGCGCCGCCCAGCCCACCCAGCGCGTCGAGCCGGCGATCGCCCAGCAAGCCCTGCGGGCGGAAGACCAGGAAAACTAGGACCAGCGTATACGCGACCAGATCGCGGTAGCCTTCGCCGATATAGGCGCTGGCCAACGTCTCCACGATACCCAGCAGCAGACCGCCCAGTACCGCGCCCGGCGTACTGGCCAGACCGCCCAGCAAGGCGGCCGCGAAACCCTTCAGGCCATACGGCAGCCCCATCTGCGGGAACACGCTTTTGAAGTACAGGGCCACCAGAATGCCGCTTAATGCGCCCAACGCGCCGGCCAGGCCGAACGCCAGACGCTTGACGTTGCTGGTGCGCACGCCCAACTGCGCCGCGGCGTCCCGATCCTGGGCCGTGGCGCGTAGCGTGCGTCCCAGCCAGGAGCGCGACAGAAAGAGGGTAAGCGCGATGGCGGCGGCGGCGCCGAAGCCAAAAATCAGCAGATCAGTGCTGGTGATATATGCCGAACCGAAGAAGTAGGTCACTTCCTCGAACGGCACCGGGAAGGCCTGTCCTTCCGGCGACCAGATGATCTCGGCCAACTGGTCGACAATCAGGCTGATGGCCAGCGTGGACAGCACCGGTGCGATGTAAGGCGCATTTTCCAAAGGCCGGAGGGCCAGCCGTTCGAGCAGCATGCCGAGCAAGGACATGACGGCCACCGACAAGGCGGCGGCCGCCACCAAGGGCAGGTGCAGCGTCGTGACGCCGGTGAACGCGATGAATGCCCCCAGCATGAACAACGCACCCTGCGCGAAGTTGATCAGGTTGGAGACACCGAAGACCAGTGAAAAGCCCAGGGCGATCAGTGCGTAGACCTGACCGATGGCCAGACCGTTGACGATCTGGCTGGCGAAGAGTTCGAGCATTATTGCTGCAGCAGCTGGAACGTGCCGTCGCGCACCACCAGGAAGGTGGGATCCTTCTTGACGTTGCCGTTCTCGAACTTGGACACACCCGTCACGCCTGCGTAGGCGGGGCCGTTGGCCAACTCGTCGCGCACGGCCTGGCCGGTCAGCGGTTTGCCGGACTGCACGACACGGCTGATCGCGGCCACACCGACACCAGCGGCGTCATAGGCGAGCGCGGCGAACTGGTCGGGCAGCTTGTGGTACTTGGCTTGATACGCGTCGACAAAGGCCTTCTTCGACGGGTCGCCCGGGAAGAAGATGCTGTGCACTACCACGCCTTCGGCGGCCTTGCCGGCCAGTTCGATGAACTTGGGCGAGGTCAGCGGAATGCCGCCGCCAGCGGGTATGTTGACGCCGGCCTGGCGCAGCTGTTGGATGAAGATCGAGGCTTCCTGGTAGGGCAGGGCGATGAAGACGCCATCCGGATTGGCCGCCTTGATCTTGCTGATGAGCGGACGGAAGTCCTTGGCGCCGGGGATCACGGCTTCCGTTAGCAGCACCTTGCCACCATCTTTCTCGATGGCCGCGGTGGTCGCCTTGACGGTGTATACCCCCCAGTCATCCTGCGAATAGGGGATGACGATGCGGTTAGCTTTGAGCTTCTTGTGGATGGTGTCGGCGTTGTACTGCGCCAGCACGTCATCGGTATTGTTCTGGCGGAATTGGAAGGGGCTCTGGCGCGTGAAGTCAGGGTGCGAGGACGTCGGGCTGATCTGCGGGATCTTCGCTTCGGCGAAGATGGGTGCGGCCGCCAGCGATGCGGTGGTGGACCACGAACCGATAGTCAGCACCACGCCAGGAGTCGCGACGATCTTGCGCGCTACGGTGGCGGCTTCTTGCGGCGAGTTGCGATCGTCTTCGACGATCAACTTGATAGGCCGGCCGTTGATGCCACCGTCGGCATTGACCTTATCCAGGTACAGCTCGACAGCGTTCTTGAAACTTGCGCCGTACTCGGCGATTGCCGGACAAATGGGAGAAAAAGCCGACATTGATGGGATCCGCGGCGTGCGCCGGCGCGGAGAAAGCGGTCACCGCGGCAACGGCGGTCAGCAGGTGAGCAAGACGTACAGACATGGGCTGGGTATCCGATATGGGTCTTTTTGTGGGGCCGACACCAGCCCCGCGAGAGCCGTGTACGTTATTGTTTCATCGATAAAACCTCAACGTAATGTTATCGATATGCTTACTGCTGGCGCGTATATGTGTTGCGCTTGCGCCGTCTCTACCGTGTGCCTGCTGGTGCATCAGGGCACACCATCGTCACATCATCATTACTAAACAACAAATACGTCGTTCCATCGATGGCGCGGACTGCATAGGATCGGCAGTCCGCTGACAAGTCCGTCAGTACCGCTCAAGGCCGAGCAGTGAAATTCAGAAATCTGGTGATGGCGGCGAGTGCCGCTCTGGTGCTCCAGGGAACCGCGTTCGCGCAAGCACCGATCAAGATCGGTCTGTTCGCGCCGCTCACGGGCGGCGTGGCTGCCAACGGGATCAATATCCGCGACGGCGTGGCGCTGGTCGTGGACCAGGTCAACGCCCAGGGCGGCATCCACGGCCGCAAGATCGAGCTGCTCACCGAGGACGACCGCAACTCGCCCAAGGACGCTGCCACGGTGGCGCAGAAAATCGTCGATAGTGGCGACGTGGTGTTGGCGATCGGTTCCTTCACCAGCACCCCCTCGATATCCGCCGCGCCGGTTTTCGCCAGCGCCAAGATCCCGCAAATCGCGCCTACTGCCACGCATCCGCGCTACACCGCTCAGAGCAACTATCAGTTCGGCTCCAGCAATCTGGAGCAGATCGTCGCCGGGCACAACGCACGGGTGCTGGTCGATGAGCTGCACGCCAAGCGCATCGTCGTCGTATATAACCAGGACGATTGGGGACTGCTGGCGTCCAAGACCACGGGCGAGGCCATCGCCGCTAAAGGTAGCCAGGTCATCCTCAGCGAGGCGGTGATCCCGGGCTCCAAGGACTTCCGCCCCCTCGTCAGCAAGATCAAGGCGCTCAACCCTGACGCCGTCTATTTCGGCATTCATTATGCCGAGGCCGCCATCTTGGTCCAGCAACTGCATCAGGCCAGCGTCGCCGTTCCCATCGTCGCGGCCGAGACGTTGACGACGCCCAAGTTCCTTGAACTCGCGGGCAAGGACGCCGATGGCATCCGCATTGTCAGTACCTTCCTGGCCAGCAATCCGGCCAATGCCGATTTCACTAAAGCCTTCCAGGCCAGGTATTCACGCGAGCCGGACCGTCTGGCCGCGCTGTCCTACGATTCCATTTCTCTAGGCATCAATGCGATCAAGGCGGTGCTGGACGCCGGCAAACCGTTGACGGGCGCCGCGGTGCGCGATGCACTGGAAGCCGCCGCGCCTTTCAAGGGCGTGACCGGCACGACCAAGTTCCAGAAGGGCACCGTCGACAAGGACACTTTGCTACTACTGCTCATCAAAACGGCTGCAAATACCGCTACACTTTCCAGTCCTATACCTATTGGCGGCATTTTGGACAAAACAGTAAGTACAGTAAAAAACAATTCTTTTCGGGTGCAGCTGGATTATAATACGTCGTGGGGAGAGCATACCCTATCTGCTATAGGCGGGGCGGAAATCCGTAATACGGTAACAAAGAGTGATGCATATAGGGTCTATGGTTACAATGGTAATGTCCTGACTTCCGTAGCTGTGGATAATACAACGTTGTTTCCAACCCGCTTTTCCTCCTCCCAAACAATTCCAAATGGGATAAACTTTTCAGAAATAGAAAACAGATATGTTTCTTTCTATGCAAATGCAGGTTATAATTATAAGGATCGGTACCAGTTGACGGCAAGTGCAAGACGTGACGCCTCTAACATTTTTGGGGTAGCGACCAATGATAAATGGAACCCGTTCTGGTCGGTTGGTGGCGCATGGGCTATATCGAAAGAGCCTTTCTATAAATTAGGAATAATTAATTATCTCAAATTAAGGGCGACCATTGGAATATCCGGTATTGCTGATCAAAGCAGGTCTGCGGTAACGGTAATACAATACCAGGGACAAGATGCACAGACAGGGCTCCAATATGCGTCCATTGATCAATATGCCAACCCTGATCTTAGATGGGAAAAAATAGTCACAAAAAATATAGGACTTGACTTTGCATTGTCCAATGGAATTTTATCAGGCAGTGTTGATTATTACCGCAAGCAGGGGAGGGATTTGTTTGGTCCTGCACCTGTAGATTATACGATTGGGCAACAATCCAATGTGGTGACAAAAAATATGGCCAACTCTTTGAGTAAGGGATTGGAAATCCAATTGCGTTCCACCAATATAAGGAGCCGATATATACAATGGTCCACGGATTGGATTTTCAGTTACAACAGAAGTATTACAACTGCCTACTACTGGCCTTCTATCGATTACTATACACCGACTTCTGGTGTAACTATCTCTCCAAGGGTCGGTTATGACATGTTTGCCATATCAGCATATAAGTGGGGTGGGCTAAATCCGGAGAATGGAAATCCAAGGGGATATGTTGACGGGCTTCTCTCCGAAGATTATGGTACCATTGTCCAATCTGCAAAAGAAGTAAGTATCTTGGTGTATAAAGGTTCCTCGATACCGGTATATTCTGGTACGGTTGGAAACACCATTACGGCAAAAGGACTTACGCTTACGGTTTATCTACAATACAAGCTGGGATATTATTTAAGGAAACCTTCCTTGTCCTATTCCCAATTGTTTGACTATGGCATAGGCAATGCAGATTATGCTAAAAGGTGGCAACATATGGGGGACGAGGCACGTACAAATGTACCATCAATGTTATATCCCAATATATCCTACAGGGATGACTTTTATCAATTGTCAGAAGCTACTGTCATAAAAGGAGACCAGTTAAGGCTGCAATTTATCAATTTGGATTATAGTCTGCCAGGATCCTTATCCTTAAAAAAAATGTTTAAGGATATACACCTTTACTGCAATGCGTCTAATCTTGGAATAATATGGAAGGCTAACAATGCGGGAATAGACCCTGATTATCCAGGTACAATACCCACCCCTGTGATGTTGACTTTTGGAATTAAAACAAACTTAAAGTAGAAGAAAATGAATACTATAAATAAACAGATAATAATGGTAGCGTGGGGCGCGATTCTTGTGTTTGCCTCTTGCAACAAATACTTGGACAAGAAACCGGATAAAAGTCTTGTGGAACCATCCACCATGGAAGATTTACAGGCAATTCTTGATAATAAAACTTTAATGAACAACTATTCGCCTTCTGTTGACGAGGCTTGTTCAGATGATTATTACCTTTCCGCAACCCGCTATGCCGGCTTTCTAGACTTTGCACAAAAAGCCTATACATGGCAACTTGATGGTAATGCAATGGACCAAGCATACAATAACATTTCATATAATGAGTGGTCAATTCTTTACGATCAGATTAACAAGGCAAATATTGTTTTGGATAATATAAGCAATGCCAATGGTTCTTCAAACCCAACGATAGCCAACAGCGTGCATGGTCAGGCACTTTTTTATAGAGGATATGCATTTTTTCAGCTTGTACTTCTCTTTAGTCAGTCATATGATGGCAGTAATGCAGGAAGTCAACAAGGTATTGTTCTTAAACTTAATTCATCCACTGAATACGATCATGAAAGAAGCAGTCTGTCCGCTAGCTATTCCCAGATAATATCTGATTTAAGTCAGTCAACAGCGCTGCTTGATGATTTGCCAGAAATAGTTACTAGGCCATCAAAGTGTGCTGCATTTGCTCTTTTGGCAAGGGTATATCTTTCCCGGCAGCAATATGACAGTGCCCTCTATTTCGCTAAAGAAAGTCTGACTTTAGATAGTAGTCTATTGAATTACAACAATACTTCCGATGTCAATATTGCATCAAATACAAAGCCATTCCAACAATTCAATAAGGAAGTTATTTTTCAAAAGATTTCCACCCAGTATATTTTTCCTAATACATATCCCCTTTATTGCAATGTTGATAGTGTATTGTATAAATCATATGAAGCAGACGATTTGAGGTTAAAAGCATTTTTTTGGACAAATGGAGATGGCTATAGTTTTAAGGGGAGTTATAGCGGTACCAGAAATAATTTGTTCAAGGGGATTGCTACTGATGAGTTGTACCTTGACTGTGCGGAATGTTTCATCAGGAGAGGGCAAATGACAGAAGGGCTTTCCTATTTGAATACCTTGTTGATTAATAGATATACTACAGGTAAATATCAAGTACCCGCTTTTTCTTCTCAGCAGGAAGCATTGCAATTTGTTTTACAGGAGCGAAGAAAAGAACTTCTTTTCCGGTCAGTTAGGTGGATGGACCTGAAAAGATTGAACAGGGAGGGTGCCGGCATTATACAGACACGTGTCATTGATGGTCGACTTTATACTCTGCCATCCAATGCCAATCAATATGCGATTCCGATACCTTCCTATATAATTACCCAAACTGGAATAAGTCAAAATTAGCAGGAATATTATTAAAATTTTTATTAATTTAAAAAAATATGAATCGACACTCTTATATCATATTAATAATTTTATTTTATTGCCACAATAGTTATGGTCAATTAATAAAGACTCTCCAAATAGGCGATACAGTTCCAGATATTACTATACATAATTTACTTAATTATAAAGATACTGTAGCTAAATTATCAGATTTTAAAGGGCAACTCTTAATTTTAGATTTTTGGGCGACGTGGTGTGGGAGCTGTATTAGCCAGTTCCCTAAAATGGAAAAACTTGGCAAACGATATAATGACAATCTTAAATTTGTACTTGTTAATTCTAATAATACTGGAGATAAATTGCACACCATTCAAAAATTTTTCTCTGAACGTAAAGAAAGGACAGGTTTAGGTATTAGTTCACCCATAGTATTTAATGATAGCCTTTTGCTGAAAATGTTCCCTCATCGACTACTTCCGCATTATGTTTGGCTGGATAGTAATCTACGTGTTGTAAACATCACATCCTTTGGAGAAATGACAATAGCATTACTAAATAGATATTTAATAAACGGAGATCTACGTAGTACGACAAAAACGAACGATACCTTTCAGTTGCGGCAAAAAGATACAATCTATGTCTCTCAGATATCTGCATATCAGAGGATACATCCTGCCGAAAAAATGTTACGTACTGGGGCTGGGCTCCTATCAGGTATTTCCCTGTACAATAAGTCGCTTCCCGATCTTTTTAGGATGGCCTATTCGGACCAAATTTCAATGAATGTTATTTTGAAGCCTAACAGAATAATAGTTCCACTGGGACTTAAGAGTTTATTTAAAGAAATTAATTATCAGGACTCTTCGATCCTAAACTCTTATTGCTATAAATTAATAGTCCCGCAGACAACGGCATCCAATATTTATAAAATAATGCGGATTGATCTTCAAAGGGCATTTGACATCCATATAAGAATTGTAAAAAAGAAAACAATCTGCCTCGTTTTAAACAATTATAAAAAAACGCAATCTGTCGAAAATATTTCTGTTAATGGATATGATATGGATATAGAAAGTGACACGCGACACAAGTATATGAAATCGATGCCATTGAAAGATGCGCTTCGTATTCTTGATCTATATTCTCGCATTCCTATAATAAGGCCTAAAAATATAAAAGGGAATATTACTCTTTTCTTGCCTTATGATCTTTCTTCTCCGGACAGTCTTTGCACGGCATTCCAGAAAGCTGGATTTAACCTTCATAAGAAATATCGTAAACTTAAAATGGTAGAAGTTTATGTGAGAGAGCAATTAAATAAAACCTCTAAACCTTAAAGTAAGCCGCTTGCAGAAGCCGCTTTTACCTATCATTTTCGGTTTCATACTAACATTTCGCAAATAATGACTTGCGTTTTGCAGATTGCCTTTGAAACAAATAGCTGATATAAGTGTCATTGTGATTACAGATTACTTCAATATCACTTATTTCACGTTCCGATGGCTCATAGTGTTTTATTTGTTCTAATATGTCATCTACCAAACAATAAATTCCGATAATTTTGTCCTAAAGCATTTTTTAACTTTTTGTTTTTAGTGACCAAATTTAGTTATTCTCCAATGCTTTGCTTTTTAAAGAAAACTGAGTTATTTAGTTGTTTTTTCGAAAGGTCGAAAATTAGCAATTAGCAAAATAAAATTTATTGAATACTTCTTCTGAAATAGCAAACAACTCACTTCTATGACTTACCTGTAATTTTTTTAAATGCAACCCGTTTGGAAGAATATTCTCTTTTTATTTCGTTTTCAAAGCTTCCATAAAATGAGTAACCTGTTGTTTAAGGTCATGTTCCCTTAATGGGGTCAAGCCTGCTTCGAGTACAGGAAAAATATAATTCTCCGGATGTTTATCTTTGTTACCTCACTTTACGATAATTTCCTGCATTTCCTCAGTGATATAAACTGAAATAGGTATAGTCTATAGTAATTGAAACTGTGATTATGCTTTAAGAATAATTTTAAAACTGTAAGTAAGTAAAAATAAATATTTATAACATATTAATTTACAATGAATTATAAATGGCAGTTGTGGTCTCGACAGGGATCGAACCTGTATCTAGAGTTTAGGAAACTCCTATTCTATCCATTGAACTACGAGACCTTTAAAGGCTTGCAAAAGTAAGGCATAGCGGCAAAAAACTAAAAATTATTATCGCTTCGTCTCCGTTTTCAGCTCGCTCAGCATTTTACTCAAAAATTCGGGCGTTACTCCAATATAAGATGCCACTTGCTTCTGCGGCAAACAATCAGTTAAAGAAGGGTATTGCTCACAAAAGCTCATGTATCTTTCCTTCGCCGTCATGCTTAGAAAACTTATCAATCTCGCCTGATGAGCCACCAGTGAATTTTCCGCCAGTATCCGAAAAAACCTTTCAATTTTAGGAATTTTAATAAACAATTCTTCCATATTTTTTTTGCGTATCCACAAATAATCCGTGTCTTCCATTGCCTCTACAAAAAACCTTGCAGGCAGCCCGGTTTTATAGCTGTGAATATCATTTGTCCACCAGCCCGGAGGTACAAATTGAAGTACATGTTCAAATCCGTTTTTATCCAAAGAATAATTGCGCAGCAATCCTTCCGTCACAAAAATCAATCCCTTGCTGATATCTCCTTCTTTCAGTAAAAAATCTTTTTTCTTTACCGATCTTTCTTCAAAGCTTGATAAAAGCAACTCCTCCTCTTGCGGTGTAAGCGAAACTACTTTTTGAATATTTGTCAATAGATAATTCATCTGCAAATAAATTAATTTATCAATGGATATACTTATTTCTAAACAACCGATTTTCTGATCCTTAGCAGCTTCTCCAATAACGGTTCTAACAAATCAAGTTGCAACATATTTGCGCCGTCGCTCAAAGCTTTAGAAGGGTTTGGATGTGTTTCAATAAACAACCCGTCCGCGCCGCTAGCAATTGCTGCTTTAGCAATAGTTTCAATCATTGCAGGGTTTCCGCCGGTAACGCCGCTTGTCTGGTTTGGCTGCTGCAGGCTATGAGTACAATCCATTATTACCGGTACTTTATTTTCCTGCATTATCGGTATGTTGCGATAGTCCACCACCAAATCCTGATAACCAAAAGTATTGCCTCTCTCCGTAAGCATTACCTGTTCATTATTACAGCTTTTAATTTTTTCTACGGCAAACTTCATCGATGCGCCGCTAAGAAACTGGCCTTTTTTTACATTCACAATTTTACCTGTTTCGGCAGCAGCAATCAATATATCCGTCTGCCGGCAAAGAAAGGCAGGTATCTGCAAAACATCAACGAAATCCGCTGCCATAGCGGCTTCCTGCGCAGAATGAATATCAGAAGTTACAGGCAATTCATGCTTCAATCCTGTGTTTTTCAAAATGCTTAATGCCGCATCATCGCCAATTCCGGTAAAGGAATTAGCACTCGTACGGTTAGCTTTTCGATAGCTCGCTTTAAAAATATAAGGTATTTCAAATTGCTTGCATACAGCTTTTACTCTTGATGCAACTTCGTCCAGCAAATCATCGCTTTCTATAACGCACGGTCCTGCTATCAGAAAAAAATTGTTCTTGTCATACGACTGGTTAGAAAATAATTTATCCAAAAAAGAAAACTGACTCATATCATATTTTATTTAAACTATTATATTTTTTATTTGGGCGTATCCCTCGCCGCACTACAAAACACATTCCTCTCAAAGCGGCTCGGGTCGGGCTATTCAGGGCTGCGCTTCGCTCCGGTGCTACACTTCACTCCGCACCTCTCCGGCGTGGCGCGGATACGCGCCACGCTGTCGCGCCCTTACTATCCCTTACGCGCTCAACGCAACTTTTATTCCTTTCCGAAAGTTAATACATCACTCAAAAAAGAACTTTTTAAAAGAACACATTACAATACACTATACAACAATTGTTTGCATAATTTATTTATAATAATAACGCGAACTTACACCAAAGTTTTGTTTTCTTTGCGGTCAGAAAATTTTTTACAATGCCTGATAACAAAGACAACATTCTAATTATAGGCTCCAACGGGCAAATTGGCGTGGAACTAACTTTAGCTTTAAGAAAAAAATACGGAAACGAATTTGTAATTGCTTCCGACCTCCGCGATGAAAACCCGTTATTAAAAGGTACCGGCAAATTTTTTAAAATCGATGTATTGAACAAAGAAGATTTAAAAAATATAATCCAAAAAGAAAACATTCAACAGATATATTTATTAGCGGCAGTTCTTTCCGCAGTTGGCGAGCAAAATCCGCTGATGGCATGGAACATCAATATGAATGCACTATTAAACGTACTGGAGCTAAGTAAAGAATTAAACATAAAAAAAATATTCTGGCCAAGCAGTATTGCCGTTTTCGGTCCGTCTTCCCCGAAAAAAAATTGCCCGCAGCAAACAATTATTGAGCCTGTAACAGTGTACGGCATAAGCAAATACGCCGGAGAAAGCTGGTGCGAATATTATTTTGAGAAATATGGCATTGACATTCGCAGCATTCGCTATCCGGGCATTATCAGTTATAAATCCGCGCCCGGCGGCGGTACTACAGATTATGCAATAGAAATATTTCATACGGCTGTAAAAGACAAAACGTATAATTGCTTTTTGAGCAAAGGCACTTATTTACCCATGATGTATATGGATGACGCTATTCGTGCTACCATTCAATTAATGGATGCGCCGAAGGAAAAAATAAAAACGCACCGTTCTTATAATTTGGCAGGCATCAGTTTTTCTCCGGAGGAAATCGCAGCGGAAATTCAAAAACATATTCCGGAATTTCAGATAAATTATAAGCCGGATTTTCGCCAGTCAATTGCAGACAGCTGGCCACAAAGTATTGATGATACAGAAGCACGCACACATTGGGATTGGAAACATCAATATGATTTATCGGCAATAGTAAAAGATATGCTGGAACATATCTAATCCGCGCTTGATTTATTTAATGCAAATCAAGCGTTGAGGGTTTTACAAATTACTCCATCATTCTCTCGCACGCTGGAATCCAACAATTTACCTTTTCAAGAGAGTTCCGTCTCCTTAAAAATGTAATATAAGATGTGCTGATAAAAAATACAATCGCTTACATTTTTCTACTATTGGATTAGCATATTTAATTATCTTGCATAGATGTCAAATAAAATTTTGGTAGCCATCACCGGTGCAAGCGGCGCTGTTTATGCAAAAGTTTTGCTGGACAAATTGCTTGCCCTTAAAGAGCAATGGGAAGAATTATCCGTAATAATGAGCAACAATGCAAAGACCGTGTGGCAAACAGAATTGGGCAATGAAGATTACAAAAATTATCCCGTAAAATATTTTGATAAATATGATTTCTCTGCACCTTTTGCTTCGGGATCGGCGCAGTACAACATCATGATAGTAACGCCTTGCAGTATGGGTACTTTGGGAAGAATTGCAAATGGCATCAGCGATGATTTACTCACACGCGCAGCAGATGTAATATTAAAGGAAAGAAGAAAACTTATTTTGGGAATACGCGAAACGCCTTATAATCTCATTCACATAAAAAACATGGAAACAGTTACTTTGTCCGGCGGTATTATTTGTCCTTTATCACCATCTTTCTATAACAACCCTGCAACAAATGAAGAAATTGCCGCAACAGTAGTAAACAGAATGATTGATATTGCAGGCATTCAACAAAATGTTTTCCGCTGGGGCAATTAAATTTTACATAGATGTATCTTAAAAAAATTTTATTTTTAATAATAATGATTCCTACTATTATTGAGACAAGCGCACATGTTGCCGTGAAATTCAAATTGAAAATACCTTCTGATATTCCAACAAAATCCAAAGAAATTTTTATCGCAGGCAATTTTAACGGCTGGGCTACATCGGATAAGAATTATCAGTTTAAAAAAGAAAGAAACGGTACTTATGCTTTAAAGCTCAATTTAGAAAAAGGTATCTATGAATACAAAATTGTAAGAGGAAGCTGGACAAATTGTGAAGTGTCAAAAACGGGCGAAAGTATTGATAACAGGGTGCTAAACATACATGAAGACACTTCTGTAAATATTGCGGTAGAAAACTGGGCGGACAATTTTAAACAAACAACAAAGAAAAGTACGGCCGCATCGAATGTACATTTTTTGAATACTGCCTTTTTCATTCCGCAATTAAACCGTTACCGTCGCATATGGATTTATTTACCTCAGGATTATTTTTCAAACAATAGAAAATATCCTGTTATATACATGCAAGACGGTCAAAATATTTTTGACGAAGCCACTTCTTTTTCGGGAGAATGGGCTGTAGATGAATATTTAAATTCTCTTCCGCCGGAGAAGCAATGTATCGTTGTTGCTATTGACAATGGCGATAATTTTCGTATGAGAGAATACAATCCATACACCAACAAACGCTTTGGAAAAGAAGAAGGAAACGCTTATGCAGATTTTCTTTCCAACACACTGAAACCTTTTGTAGATAAGCACTACAGAACTTTAACCCAAGCAAAATATTCCGTTATCGCAGGCAGTTCCATGGGCGGGCTTATCTCTTTTTATACAGAATTAAAATATCCGCATATATTTGGCATTGGCGGTATATTTTCGCCATCATTCTGGATAGCTCCTAAATTAAATAGTGATGTAAAAAAGCTTTCCGAAAATTTCAATAATAATGGCTTTTACTTTTACGGCGGCGGTCAGGAACCTGACAGCATGGAATCAAACATAGAAACCATGCAGCAGCAATTACAAAATTACAGCACTGTAAAAACATGCATAAGCATAGACAATACAGGCATTCATAATGAAGTTTACTGGAGGAATGAATTTCCCAACTTCTATAAATGGTGTTTGAATTTTTGGAGCCACGATGTGTATTGAATGATTTGTTTATAAAAAATTATTCGAACAATTTCCTGTATTTTATTTTATTGCCTAATATTGAGCAATATTATATTGCAGCAAAGATGAAAGAGTTACTCATTATACGACATGCCAAAAGCAGTTGGAACGATCCATCTTTACGAGATTTTGACAGGCCGCTTAATAAACGCGGATTGCAGGATGCACCTATGATGGCACAGCGTTTGGCGCAAAAAAAATTCAATCCAGATCTGTTGCTTAGCAGCGATGCGAAACGTGCCTTTGCAACCTGTATGTTTTTCGCAAAAAAATTTCCTCTTGCAGATGTGCTTACCGAGCACAAACTATATGAGGCGCTTCCAAAAGAATTTTACGATGTGATTGAAAACATTAGTAACAGCTATAATTCAGTTGCCATTTTTTCGCACAATTCCGGCATTACAGATTTTGTAAATGAATTGACGAATGTGCATGTTGATGTTGTGCCTACTTGCGGTATCTTCGCGATTAAAGCTGCTATTGATAATTGGAAAGATTTTAGAAAAGGGGAAAAAGCTTTTTGGTTTTTCGATTATCCGAAAAATTTAATAAAGTAATTTTTAAAAAATCAATGATTTAATGCGCCACTTTGCAACAAATTTCCTAAGACAAAATAAGCTGTGCTGAAATAAATAATAATTCCGGTAACATCTACCAAGGTGGCAACAAACGGAGCCGATGATGCAGCCGGGTCTGCTCCTAACCTTTTAAGAATAATCGGCAACATAGAACCTGCCAACGAACCCCAAAGTATAATGCCTACTAACGATAGACCGATTGTAAATGCAAGCAACATCCAATGCGGTCCATAAGTAAATTCCAACCATCCGATATGATGAAACCATTGCCATAAAGATACCCGCGAAAAACCAATAATGCCGAGTATTAATCCAAGCATCAGTCCGCTCAAAATTTCCCTGCGCATGATGCGCCACCAATCTTTCAAAGACACATCTCCAACTGCCATCGCCTGAATAATTAATGTAGAAGCCTGCGAGCCGCTATTGCCGCCGCTTGACATTACAAGCGGAATAAAAAGACTTAAAACGATAGCTTGCTCCAGTTCCTTCGAAAAATAAGTCATAGCAGTTGTAGTAAGCATTTCGCTTAAAAACAAAATGATGAGCCAAGGCGCACGTTTACGAATCAGTTTAAAAAAAGGAGTGTCGAGATACGGTTCATCCAATGCTTCGGTACCGCCCATCTTTTGCATATCTTCACTAAACTCTTCATTAGCTACCCAAAGAATATCATCGACAGTAACAATGCCTAATAAAATATTATTATCATCCGTAACAGGTAAAGCCACGCGATTGTTCATACGGAATATTTGCGAAGCTTTCTCCTGGTCATCATTCACGTTCAACGCAATAATTCTTCCGTCCATCAATTCGCTGATTTTTGTTTCAGGTTTTGCGAGAATCAAATCACGAATCCGAAAGTCATCGACAAGTTCTCCTTTTTTATTGATGACGTAAATAACATCTATTGTTTCGGAATTTTTTCCGTTCTTGCGAATCACTTTAAAAGCCTCTGCTACATCGTCTGTTTCATATACATAAATATAATCCGGTGTCATAATACGCCCAACGCTGTCTTCCGGATAACCCAACATTCGCAGCGTGATTTTCAGCTCTTCCGGATTCAGCAGTTTTATCAGATCGCGCAATACGCTTTTGGGTAATTCTTCCAAAAAATCGATACGGTCATCCGCAGAAAGATCGTTCAGCAACTCGGCCGATTTGTATGGCGTCATATTCTGAATCACTTCTTTTTGAATAGAAAGATCCAACAGCTTGAACACGCTGGAAGCCCGGTGAATAGCTATTGCAGACAGAATTTCAACGCCCTTTTCCGGATACCTGTCTACAAGTTCCGCAACATCGCTTATGTTGAGCGTGTTTAAAAATTCCTGCAATTTCAGGCTGTCACCTTCGTGCGACAATAACTCAAATTGTGCATCTATGAGGTTTTGTTCTAATTCTTCCGTCATCGCAAAAAAATTTGTGCAAAAGTACGTTTTAGAAAGTATGCTGTAAGCGGAAGTATATTATTATTTTATTTAGAATAATATCAATTTTCTTTTATGGGAATTTTTGGAAGAAGCGCCATTACCAACATTATTATTGAGGATGCTGCAGATAAATAAAGGCCTGCTTTCAGTTCCGGGCAATTGCCTGCATAGCAGCCGGAGAATAAAATAAAATTACGGATCAGCCACGCAAGGTTAAAAAAGCATATAAAAATATTTACCCTTTTGCTCCAAAGCTTCGGAATGATGAATAAAATAATGGTAATGCAAGCGAAGAAAATATGTACCGTACCCGGCTTTCCGTAGTGAGTGCCTAAAGTTTCCATGCCGGAGATGAGCCAATTTTCACCTGTGATAAATGACCAGGGCAGATAACAGGCATATATCAATAATAAGGAAAATACAATACCAATGGGTTGAGAATATTTCATTCATTTATCTTTTGCGCAAAACTATATTAATCGAATTAATTCTGTTAATTTGTAGCGAGTGTTTGAACAATTTTTATTACAATAGAGGCTGTTTAAGTTAATTGTAAAATAATGATTATGAAATTTTTTTAACCACAAAGTACTCAAAGTATTTCGCAAAGAAACCAAAGTAATCTTAGCGAACTTCATGTAAAACTTTGTATCCTTTGGGGTTTAAAGATAAAAACATAATTAACTTAAATAGATTCTTATATTTTAAAAGGAGGTTCGTGAAGATACAAGCAAAGTTGGTAAATTTTAGCCATGGCGTTGAGCGCGTGAGGGATAGTAAGGGTGCGACAGATCGGAGTGTACAGACACACGCAGCGGCGGAGCAGTGCGGAGTGAAACGCAGCACCGCAGCGAAGCGAAGCCCTGCATAGCCCGACGGCAAGCGGATGCAGCTGATGATATAAATAATGTGAAGATGCAGCTTGGCGGAACGCCCAAAAAAAATTATGATACATTCTATTCAATAAAAAACTTTTACTTAAAAATATATAAACATGAAAAAATCTGTTTTGTTTGCCGGCACTTGCGCTGTGTTTCTTATAGTTTGTAACAGTTCAAAGTCGCAGAGCATTGGCTCGCTGATCAATTCCGTAAAGAAGAATATCAGCTCGTCGAAGAGTTCATCATCATCAAGCAGCAGTAACCTTTCGCAGGCAGATGCAAATTCCGGAGTGAAAGATTTGTTGTCTACAGGCCTTACTACAAGTGTTGCAAATCTTAATAAGCAGAATGCATTTTGGAAATCGGCATATAAAATTTTGTTGCCGGAACCTTTGCATACTGCGGAGAATACGCTTAGAAAAATAGGAATGGGCAATATCGCAGATTCTGCAGAGTACAGAATGAACCGCGCTGCTGAAACGGCTGTAGGCGCTGCTACACCGATATTTGTAAACGCTATTAAACAGATGACGGTGCAAGATGCAGTCGGTTTGGTTACGGGCGGAAATAATTCCATCACTACTTATTTTAAGACGAAAACACACGATCAATTAATTTCTTCTTTTACGCCAACGATTAAAACAGAACTGGATAAGAACAAGAGTACCGCAGCTTATTCACAAGTGGTTTCAAAATACAATACTATACCGCTGGTAAAAAAGGCGAATCCGGATTTATCGAATTACGTTGCAGAAAAGGCTGTAGATGCTTTGTTTGACCAGATAGGCAAGCAGGAAGTGAATATAAGAACAAACCCTGCAGCGCAAACCACAAGCATTTTGAAATCAGTATTCGGCGGTTCGAAATAATTAATAATTACAACGGATCAACATCCGGCAGAATCATAGCGCCTGCATAGCGTTTATTGGATTGAATGATGGTTATCTGTTGCAATATTTGTTGTTTACAAAGTTGCAACGCTATTGAGTCTTTGGGAATTTTTATAAGTAATTCCCATAAATACATATTACGGATTCTGTCAATCACAGGCTGTGCAGGGCCTGCAATTTCTATTTGTTTATTCTTCCGCAAGGCCGTATTCATAATGTTTGCGGCTTCTTCTGCAATATGGTTTTGCTTGTGTTTTATTGTAATTTTTATCAACCTTGAATAAGGCGGATAATGAAATTGTTTTCTGTTCTGTATTTCATAATTATAAAATGCTGCATAATCATGCGCTTGTACAAATTGTAAAACAGGATGATGAATATCGGATACCTGAATTAATACTTTTCCTTTGCCGTCCATTCGTCCTGCACGACCGCTTACTTGCTCCATCAATTGAAAAGACCGTTCATTCACGCGGAAGTCAGGGAAATGCAGCAATCCGTCCGCATCTAATATGCCTACAAGATTTACATGTTCAAAATCCAATCCTTTTACCACCATTTGCGTACCGATGAGAATATTTATTTTTTGTTGTTCAAAAATTTTTATCAGTGTTTCATGCCCGTGTTTTCCTTTTACGCTATCGTAATCCATGCGTGCGGATTTTGCGGAAGAAAACGTCTCTGAAACTATTTCTTCTATCTGTTCCGTACCAAATTTTTTTTGAATAAAATCGTGGCTTCCGCAGGCAATGCAAGTATTTACAACAGGATATTCCGTACCACAATAATGGCAACTTAATTTATTCTTCGCTTTATGATAAGTAAGCGATACTGCGCAATTTTTACATTGCGGAATCCAGCCGCAAACTTTACATACCTGATACGGCGCATACCCTCTCCTATTCTGAAAAAGAATGATTTGTTTGTTGTCTGATAAAGATTGTTGCATCATTTGGTAAAGCACCGGTGAAATAATGCGTGATTCCTTCGGAACGGCAGCAAGATTTTCCAATATAATTTCCGGCATAGCCGCATTGGCATATCTTTCGCTCAATGTTACCAATCCATATTTATCGTTCTTACAATTGAAAAAAGTTTCTACCGATGGCGTAGCACTTCCGAGTAATACTTTGGCATCGGGAAATAATGATGAATAATAAACGGCCGTGTCGCGTGCATTGTAACGTGGAGAAGGCTCTTGCTGCTTGTAAGAACCGTCGTGTTCTTCATCTACAATGATTAATCCCAAATTGCTGAAAGGCAACAATAAGGAAGATCTTGCGCCGAGTACGATTTTCACTTCATCATTCTTGATTTTGTTCCAGATTTCTACTCTTTCATTTGGATTAAATTTAGAATGATAAACAATAATCTTGCTGCCGAAATGCTTTTGCAAGCGGCGTATAATCTGCGCCGTTAATGCAATTTCTGGCAGCATGTACAACGCTTGTTTACCTGATAAGATTTGATCTTCCAACAGCTTTATATACAATTGTGTTTTTCCGCTTGCCGTAACGCCGTGTAAAAGGCAAACATCTTTTTCTTTGAAAGAAAGATTAATTTCATCCAATGCTTTCTGCTGCGCATCTGATAAAACAAAAACGCTTCCCTCCTCTTTGCCGGTTTGCTGTAAGCGTGTAACAGAGCGCTTTTCAGCGGATAATATATTTTTATTAATCAAAGATTTAAGCTGTGCCTGTGTTGCACCTGATTTTTGTAAAAGCTCTTTTTGCTTTACTTCACCTTCTGTTTTTTCCAGATGAAGAAAAGCCAATAAAAGTTCCATTTGCTTAGGCGCACCTTTCCAATCGTTCAGTAAATTTTCTAAAAGAGATTCATCTTTATATTCTTCGTTTAATAAAATATATGTTTCTGTTTTGTGCGAATATTTCTGAATTAATTCTTCCCAAATAAAACATACCTGCTTATCGATAAGCCTTTTAATTATCGGATAAACATGCGAGGCGTCCAATAAATTTTGCACTTCAGATAACCTGAGTTCTTTTCGAATATGAAGCGCTTCTGTTACAATATATTCTTCTTCGTTGAAGTGTGTATAGTCTTCTACAAAAGAATCGTTCCAGATCAATACACTTTCGCTTGATAATTTAAAATTTGAAGGTACGGCAGCCTGCATTACATCGCCTTCTGTACATAAATAATATTGCGACATCCATTGCCATAATTTTAACTGCTTATCATAAATCAGCGGTTCATCGTCCAATACATTTAAAATCGGTTTTGGCTGAAAGCCCTCCGGCGGCTCATGAAACAGCCGCTTAATGATGCCGCTGTATTTTTTATTGCGAAGCATTACTTCCACCCGGACGCCCGTTTTTACATTATCTGCAAATTTTTCGGGCACAGACCATGTATAATTTTGCGGAAGAAAAAGCGGAATAATTATTTCCGCGAAGAGCAGATTATCCTTTCCTGTATTAGCTGATTCATTCATTGCAATACGAAGATAAAAACTCTCTGCTGCTTTTAATAAAAAGAAAAGCCGATTGTTATAAATAAACAACCGGCTTGAGATGGTTGAATGCGAAAATTTTTATACTGCTTTTTTATATTTGATACGTCCGCGAATTTCGTCATCATAAAAATATACATTTCCTGTAGCCACATTATACATTGCGGGAACAATAAGTACATCATTATCTTCGCAATGCTTTCTTAAAACCGGGCTAAGCTGCAAAATCATATCGATGCTGTGCCGGACATTTAAGTGCGCAACTTTATCAACAAATTCCTGATTGGAGCTGGTTCTGTTATCTGCAATGTTTTTCTCTTTATGAATTGCCGGCAATATTTTATTTATCAACGCAGTTAAATTGCCCAATTGAATATTGTCACAAGCGCCTTTGATTGCACCACAATTGCTGTGTCCCATAACAACAATTAATTTAGAACCTGCCACTTCTACAGCATATTCCAAAGAACCTAATACATTTTCTGAAATAATATTTCCCGCAATTCTTATACTGAAAATATCACCTATTCCTTGATCAAAAATTATTTCCGCCGGTACGCGCGAGTCCATGCAGCTTAGTACGGCAGCAAAAGGTTTTTGTTCTTCTTTTGTTTCCAAAACTTTCTGCAACAAATCCCTGTTTTTACTGATGTTGTTTACAAATCTGTTATTGCCTTCTTTCAATAATTGCAATCCTTCTTCGGCTGTTATATGTTTATTGTCTGTTGTATGATTAATCATTGTTTTTCTATTTATTTTTTTTAAATTTTTGTTCAGAAACCACAATTATTGAACCTGTAATTGCTTCAACAATTTTTTGTGTTTGCCGGAAGTTTTTTCAGTTACTTCTTTATCAGCCAGATGTTGTTCTATTTCTTGCACATTCATCTGATCAGGAATTTTGTAAGCATTTTTAAATCCTATCAAAGACATCCTGATATTTTTTTCTGCAGCTTTTGTATCACGAAACTCCTTGATGATTTCAAGCACATCATAATCGATATATTCCGTATCTGAAGCATCTAATATTACTATACTTCTTTCAGGCAACGCCGCCAATGTTTTCTTTATACTTGCTTTATTCAGAAAAGAAAGTTCCTGCGCCAGCCTTAAGCGAATCACATCATCGCCCGTATGAAATTTGCTGCGTTGGTAATAGTATGGTATGCGGAGATTGTTCCGAAGAATATAAAAAATACTGATAACCAAACCCAAGCCAACACCCTTCAACAAATCCAGCGAAACAACTGCAACGGCAGTAACTACAAAAGGTATAAACTGCGTTCTGCCTGCGTGCCACATGTGTTTGAATATTGCGGGGCGGCAAAGCCTGTAACCTGTATAAATCAATATGGCTGCTAAGGCTGCTTTGGGAATAAGGTTTAAGATAAAAGGAATAGTTGCTACGCAAATTAATAACAGTATCCCGTGAATAATTGCAGACAATTTACTTTTAGCACCGGCATTGATATTGGCAGACGAACGAACAATTACGGATGTGATAGGCAAGCCGCCAATCAAGCCGCTTATCATATTGCCAATGCCTTGTGCTCTTAATTCCGCATCACCCGATGTGTATCTTTTCATCGGATCGAGTTTATCCGTAGCCTCTATACAAAGCAAAGTTTCAATAGATGCTACAATTGCAATCACCAATCCCGTGGTCCAAATAGTGGGATTGGCAAAGCCTGAAAAATCCGGCAATGTAAATTGTTTAAGAAAATCTGAAGCAGATTGCGGAACAGGTAATTGAACCAAATGAGGCCCGCTAACCGTTATTGCAGGCGCAACAGATTTAAATAATTCATTCAGTAAAGTTCCGGCTACTACGACCAACAAACCGGCAGGAATTATCTGTAATTTCTTCATCCCTTTTAAAGACCAAACTATTAAAATGGCTAATCCCACTAATGCTATGATAACAGATCCCAACTCTATATTGTCAAGCGCATGCCGTATATAATTCCATATAAAACCATTATCGGCATCTTCCATTCCTGCAGGATCCACTGTTTTTGAAAATCCTACTGCATCAGGTATTTGCTTAATAATAATTGTAAGCCCTATGCCGGCTAACATTCCTTCAATTACATTCGTTGGGAAATAATTTGCAACACTTCCTGCACGTAATAAACCCAACAATAATTGGATGGCTCCGGCAATAATAAATGAGCAAAGCAGTATATTAAAAGATCCTGTTTGTTCAATAGCTACTAAAACAATAGCTACCAAACCGGCCGCAGGGCCACTCACACTCAATTGCGATTTGCTTAATATTCCTATTACAATACCACCGATAATACCGGAGGCGATTCCTGCAAATAGCGGCGCGCCTGATGCCTGCGCAATACCAAGACACAACGGAAGCGCTATTAAGAATACAATGAGCCCCGACAGCAAATCGCTTTTAATATTTGTAAATAATGTTTTCTTATCTGACATAATTTCTTTTTTTGATAATTGACTTCATAAATACACATTGGAATATGTATCCATATAATTGTTTATCACTATGCTAAAATGCAAATGCTGCAACGAGCAATACCATTAGCACAAGTATAAATTTATATTTGTGGTATAATCATTCAGCCGATTGGCTGAAGCGGAAAAAAAATTATGAATTGGGAGGCTGAATTAATACTTCAAGATGGAGGCATTTGATTAATGCATCATCTGTAATAAAATATTTATCTGAAACTGAATGATCCTGAAAAGGATTTAGCAGATAATATTGTGTACCAACAAAAGATTTTGAAAAATCGTCATCAGTAAGTTGTTTTATAGGCTGATCGCCGTGCGCAATATCTTCCGTAATTTGCCCGCTTGACAATAACTTCCCTACTACTCTTACAGGTATTACCTGAAAAGTAAAAATAATAAGGCAGAATATTGCGATCATTTTCGTCATAAAGAAATAACTATAACTCTACAAAAATAATAAATCAATGATATAATGTTTGGTAAATAAAACAAAATAAATTTTTAATATTATATCACTTGAAACTTATATGTTACTAAAAATAAAAATTTAGTCTACAATTTTGGTAGATTAATAAATATGTCATTATTTTGTTCCGGCATCAAGAAGTTACTCATGTAACGCCAACCGAGCGGGAAAAGCTACGGTGGTAAAAAGATGAGGGTTTCACAAAACCAAAAAAGTTCAGGAGCCTGAATGGCTTTTAAACATTTCAAATTTTTTTGATGCAATATTTTTTTAACATTAAAATCTTATTGCGATGTACGTAGAATTATTCATGAAAGAACAACAAGGCAAATTTCAATCACAGTTTAAAAACTTGCCTAATGAAAAACTGGTCGAATGCTTCAACAAACAAGTTCGATGTTTAAGCGGAAATACTATCCGCAAAGTTTACTTATCTGCATTGAAAAATGAATTACTAAATCGCGATCTCGATTGCAGTATTGTATTGAATAAATGTGGATTGCGCGTACAACAAAAAGTAAAACTGGAAAACAAAAAACTTGTTTACGCCGATTAAAAAAAATTCAAGATGCCTTTTCATTTACAGGCACATTAACCAACTTATCATAATCTATTAAATCTTATTTTCATGGCTATAACTTCTGTCAAGGTGAATACTTTTGTAAAGCCTTTTAATGAAACAGCACAAGCAGATACACAACTTTCCATTAGCAATTATTACGGTTTTCAACCATTAAAAACAGGTAATCGAGCGCCGTATTTTCATCATCCTGTTACACAAACTTTATTTCCAAAAAACAATAATCACCGCAGTTTAAGCCGCTTAAAATATACCAAACCGGTTGTACTCATTTTTCGTCCGATATTTCATAATGACGCTGATATACAAAGATTATTTTTGGAAAGCTTGCAAGCAGATATCAATGTAATGGGCGGAGAATTAATGACTGTTACAAATGCATCAATAAGAGATTTACTGGCTAATTTACAACAGGACAACAGGCTTCATATTTTTTCTGATAAAGAAAATAATATATCCACACAATATGGATTATATAATGCAGAAAACCCTGTTACAGATTGGCTTTCGGGAATAGAAGGCGATATTTCACTGCCAGCATTTTATATTATAAACCCCAACGGAAAAATAGTTTATCATTACATTGATTACAACTTCCGGACGTATGGTTATGATAATATTTATGGGCAGCTTTTTATACGGCAGCTATTGACAAATGTTTATCAAAATGCACAAAAATTAAAAGAAAAACTGAATTAAAATTTGTGGTATTAATTTAATTAAATCGATTAAAAACAGAGATTGTATTGTGCAGTCTCTGTTTTCATTATCTTTATAGTAAAACATTAATCAGACTAATGAGGAAAAATGACAAGAATGTAGTGTTGCTACAAGTTTTTCTCGGATTGATATTTCTTTTTCCAATAAGATTGCTTTCTCAAAAAATGGCATCCGTATATGCCGGCCATGATGTATCAGAAAGTATAAATAAAAAAACTGAAACAAAAGCGGTTCAATCACCATTGCTTATTGACGTAGAAAGTACTCTTGATTCTATCAAACAAAAAAGCGGCAAGCATGTGCATGTTTCTAAATTTTATTACAAATTGGCTGTAACATTTGCCAAAATGAAAATGTATCCATTAGCGTTAAAATGCTTTTATCGATCTACTCGAAAAATAAGGGAAATAAGCAATAATATAGACAGCACAAATTATAATAATGATGATTTCTTCTCGCTTAATCAGCTTAATGACAGCATTTTTTCAACTTCATCAGGAGAAGCTGTAGCCGTACTTGGCGATACGATTCTCATAAATTCTCTCAGCAAAAAGTCAAAGTCAAATGTTGTAAATGCAAGTGATATATTACAGCCATTCGAAGACGGAAAAGTTTCCCGGGCTTATGGTATAATAGTACATGTAAAACAGCCTGTACGCGGAAAAAGAAAAAAAATTCGTTTATTTCATGGCGATGTAGGGCATACATTTATTTCGCTGATTAAATACAATGCCGATGGAAGTAATGTGATCAGAACTTTCGGATTTTATCCGCGTAAATCTTTTCCATTGGTTGCAACACCACTGATACCGGGTACTGCAGCCGATTTCAAAAACGATGCTGCCCATGATTGGGACGAAGCGGTAGGTAAATTTATTTCCAAAGAGCAATTCGATCTCATCATTGATCTAACTAAGAAATTCACGAAAGAAAGGTATCATTTAAGCAAAAATAATTGTACCGATTTCGGGTTAAATATCGCATCTATTGCAGGTATTTATATTAAAAACACTAAAGGGAAGTGGCTATTAGGAAGCGGTAACGATCCGGCGGATATGGGTCAAAGTATTCGCGAAGATGCTGTTGCAAGCAATGGAGGAAATTTGTTTATATGTGTTCCGGATTAAGTTGGTCACTCTTATTGTTATTAATATTTATGTTCTAGCTTGGTTCCTCAATACTCGTACATAATGTATAATGTGAAATTATTTTAATCATTGATTTTATTTAGACAAATAGCTCCTGTTAATCTATGTAATTATTTATACGATATCTTCTCATACAATCGTTGAATTAAACTAAATCATGACAGTATGATAAATTTTCTGATGGAATGATCTTGACAACACAAGTATACTATCAATATAACCTTTGAAACTAAGTTATACAGGTAAAATTCTACATTTCTACCTAATAAAAAAATTCTATCGATATAATTATACTATTTACCGATATTTCTTTGCTTTGAAATAAATATGTTGAACATTTGATTTTAATTATAAAAACTTATTTATAAAAAGAATTCTTATAGAATTTTCATAATGATGAATGTAGGCGTTCTATGCTATTTAACTGGGTTATAAACTTAATATAATGAAGATTGATAAATTTCTCAAAGTATATGATAAAATAAGATTATCCCAAAATTAATCGTGAACAACTACAAAGATTACTTACAAATTATTGCATTTATTACCTTAATAAATAAAGACTTCATGAACACATCTGTACTTACTCACTTTTGTTGAAAAAAATAAACCTCACAATTATTGCCATAAGTAGGTATAGTTATTGTGTAGTTTGTTTTTAAAACTTCAATAATGTTAGAATAACCTCAATAGAAAGAGGATTTATTTGCTTAAATAAAATATTATTTTCTGATTTCATGACCTTATAATTATAAGAGTCAAAAAAGAAGATATAACAATAATTGTGCAAATAAATGAAATCATTTAATGAATAAATATTATTGACATGATTATTCAATTTTGCGGAATGTCAGGTGTTGGAAAAACTACTATATCTTACGCAGTTCAAAGACAAGCGCTAAAAAAAAAATTAAAAGTGCAAATTATCGATGGCGACGTTTATAGAAAAACAATTTGCAAGGATTTGGGTTTTACAAAAGAAGACAGAAATGAAAATATTAGGCGGCTCGCAATTGTAGCAGATAAATTTTCTAAAGATGGGGCTATTGCAATTATTTGTGCTATTAACCCATACGAATCTATTAGAAATGAATTAAGGTCGAAATATCCTGGCATTTTAACTATATATCTGGATTGCTCTTTAGATGTATTAATTCAACGAGACACAAAAGACCTTTATAAAAAAGCATTTTTATCAAAGGATGATCCTGATAAAATTTATAATCTCTCAGGAGTAAATGATCCATTTGAAGTTCCTGAAAATCCAGATTTGCATCTTTACACAGAAAAGTATTCAATAGATGAATGTGTGCAACAAATTTTAAATCTTATAGAAAATAATTTAGAAAAGTCTAAAAAAAGAGAGATTCAAACCTTCTTATGAACAATAAAGTCCTTATAATACTTGGTATGCACCGTTCCAATACATCTTTGACTTCTCAGTGGTTATATAGATGTGGATTAAATGTTGGGGAAAATCTGTTGGGATCTTCTATTGGTAATGTAAATGGTCATTATGAAGATAATGATTTTTTAAAATTGCATGAAGAAATATTAGTGCATTACAATTTAACAAAATTTGGCTTGATAGATTGTAAATTACCAACTTTACGAAGTGAAGATGAGAAGCGCATCAATGAATTAATAGCAACAAAAAATTTATCGAACATAGAATGGGGATGGAAAGAACCTAGAACATGTTTATTTGTTGATTATTATTACAAATATATACCCAATGCTTTTTATCTATTTGTTTTTAGAGATTATGAGTTAGTCGTAAGCTCGCTAATTACTCGTATATATAATAGAACAGAAAAAAAATATGATAACAAAAAAGGCCTTTCCAAATTTATATGGAATAATTTTAAAAAAAGATTTCGTAAAAAGAAGCTGTTGAGAAATTTTTCTAAAAAATTTTTAAAAGTATGGATCAATTATAACAACCACATTCTTTATCATATTAATAGATTACCTAAGGAACAATATCAAATAATAACACAAGAATCATTATCAAATAATAGTTCATATATTTTTAAAATAATTAAAGAGGTTTGGGGATTTAATAGCTTGGAATATATTCCCTTTAACGAAATTTATAAAAAGGAACTCCAGAGCAATGTATTAAATATCAAAAAGTATATTAAAAATAAAGACATTATAAAGGAGGCGGATTTATTGCAAAAGAAGATACTTGATGAACTTCTTTAAACTATTAAATTAAATCATTCATTTTTATCAATCCTGCCTCCTCCACGAAACGCTTTCCGCCAGTATTCATCATCCAAATCGCTTATCATTACGCCTTTTGAAGAAGAGGCATGCACAAATTTATTGTTTTGCAAAAAAACTCCTACATGAGTTATATTGCCTCCGCCATATGTATGAAAAAATACTAAGTCGCCTTCTATAAGTTTATCTTTTTTAATATGCCTGCAAGCATCATATTGCTGTTGGGAAGTTCTAGGAATCTCTTCGCTATAAATATTATTTACAAGCATTTTTGAAAATCCGGAACAATCTATTCCATCTTTTGAATTACCGCCAATAGCATAGGGAGCACCATACCAATCGTCAATCAATTCAAATAAAGAAAGATTGGTAACCCGAGAAGGAGCAACATCAAGCAAGGATGCATATTTGTATTGCAAATTGCTCGCATTGCCGTTATTCGATGCAGAATGCTCGCCTGCAATAATATTCGGCTTTTGAGTATATCTATGTTCCTTGCTCGGAATTGATTTTTTTTTGCCTGAATGAATACTGCTTGAATTTGTAACTTTAGGAGGTTGCTCTTTAGGATTTTTACTCGTTGCAATATGTTTAGTATAAGTACATGCAGAGAATATAAATGGCAATGCAAAGAATACGATAAAAATATATCGCTTTATTTGTTGTATTGCCTCATTAAAATTATTATCCATAACGTTTCATCAAGAAAGCATTAATTATGCCAACTATTATTACTTCTGTCTATATCAGGTAATTGATGTTGCGGATCAATTGTAACTGACGTAACCTTGGATGTTGTAGGGGCTTTGAAAGTCCATGTGCCGCCTCGCATCCATACTTCAACAGGCAAATTTACGGTTTGTGTTTTACCATTTTCTTCTTTTATTTCTATTGTAACCGGCATTGGCAATTGCTGTTTATTTTCAATTGTTATCAGTGCGCCTTTTGTATCATCATTATTTAAATATTCAACTTTCATTACAGCCTGATCAAGTTGCCAGTTATTATAAAACCATCCTCTCCAAAACCAGGATAAATCTTCGCCGGAAGCATTATCCATACTTCTGAAAAAATCCGTTGGCTGCGGATGTTTAAAAGCCCAATCTTTTACATATTTTCTAAAAGCATAGTCAAACCGGTCTTTGCCTAAAATATATTCTCGCAACAAAACCAATCCGAAAGAAGTTTTGAAATAAGCCAAAGGATGCACCCATTTATAATCCATTCTGTCAGGATAAGTAAGCAGGTTATTTCCATTAATATTAGAATCGATAACAGGAATAATTTCATCTGCCGGATTACCGCCTTTGGGTGCATATTCACCATCGCGCTTTGGAGCAAATTCGCCTTTGTTATAATCGGCTTGCGCATAAATATCTACAAAAGTATTAAAGCCTTCATCCATGAAAGGAAAGCGGCGCTCATCTGAACCAACAATCATCGGAAACCAGGAATGCCCGATTTCATGAGATAATAATGACCAAAGATTTTTTGCATTATTCACTCGCCAGTAATCAAATGTAAGCGCGGGAAATTCCATGCCGCCAACCGGGCCGCCTACATTCACAGCTTCCGGGTAAGGAAATTCAAACCATCTTGTTGAAAAATCTTCTACAGAGGCTTTCAGGTATTCCGTAGCGCGCGCCCAACCACTTCCGTCTTCAATACTTTCTACGGGATAAAATGATTGGGAAAAACATTTTTTTCCGCTTTTCAAATTTGTTTTGGCTCCATCATATACAAATGCTTTAGATGCTGCAAAAGCCACATCCCTGCTGTTTTTCATAGTAAAATGCCATGTAACATTTCCGGAAGATTTTTGTGTTGGGCTTACGCCTTTTTGCACATCTTGCGCAGATCGGATGATTACCGTTTTGTCTGAATTTTTTGCTTCATTTATTTTTCGCAAAATGCTTTTATTCAATATTTCTTCCCTGTTTATTAATTCGCCGGAACCTGTCAATAATAAATCATAAGGAACTGTAACGGAATAATCGTAATCGCCATAATCCAAATAAAATTCGCCGCCGCCGATAAAAGGCAAAGTATTCCAACCATTCACATCATCATACACACAAAGGCGCGGAAACCAATAAGCAAACTCGTAGATTTTACCGTTTTTCGTAGGCAATATTCCTCCTCTTCCATTGGCTGATTCCGTTAATAATTTAAACGAATAATCAATCTTTATTTTTAAAATCCCGCTCTTTCTTGGTAAAGTATTTTTAAGGCTCAACTGCATATATGCACCTTGTACATTATAGTCTGCAATTTCCCATTTACCATTTTGGAATACTTGTACTTGCTGAAATATAAAACCATTATTCCCGCTATCTTTCATTCCAACGTTTCCGTTTAGAATATTTCCAATGGAATTTTGTTTTTCCGCATTTTGATCCAGTTCCAGCCATATATAATCCAAGTTATCAGGACTGTAATTTGTATAAGTAATTTCCTCATTGCCTTTTAAAATGCTTGCCGATGTATCAAAAGCCGCATTGATTTTATAATCGGCTTTGTTTTGCCAGTATTCCGAGCCGGGCGCGCCATTTTCACTTCGGAAAGTATTGCCATTGCTTGTGTAAAATTCCGGAGCAAAAGCCTTGTGCGGATTATAGTTTTGTGTAAATGCAGAATTAATAACGATGACCGATAGTAAAGAAAATAATATTTTGCGCATGAAAGAAATTTTGTGTTTAAAACAAAAATAATGTTTTTAAACAGAAGACTTACAAGAGTAACTACGATAATATTACCTTCGCAAAAAAATATATATGAGCATAGCAGATATTTTATTTAAAAAAAATCAGGAGAAAGCGCAAGCCAATTTGAAAGCCGGAGAAACATTTCTCGCGGAAAATAAAAAACGGGAAAATGTTGTGGAATTGCCAAGCGGCTTGCAATACGAAATATTAATACAAGGCGAAGGCGCAAAGCCCACAGCTACAAATAATGTAACTTGTCATTATCATGGAACGCTTATCGATGGAAAAGTTTTTGACAGTTCAGTACAAAGAAATCAGCCTGCAACATTTCCATTAAACCGCGTAATTAAAGGCTGGACGGAAGGGCTGCAACTAATGAATACAGGAAGCAAATACCGCTTTTATATTCCATCTCATTTGGCGTATGGCGAAAGAGCCGTAAGTGCAGAAATAGGACCGAATTCAACTTTGATATTTGATGTGGAATTGTTGGGAATCTCATAATGCTGAAATGATTTCAATCAAGGCAAATTGTCCAGCAACTCTTGCAGTTCCGCATCGGTTTTTATTAATACATCTCTTGCTTTGCTTCCCAAATTAGCGCCAACAACTCCGGCAGTTTCCAACTGATCCATCAGTCTGCCGGCACGGTTGTAGCCGAGTTTCATACGTCTTTGAATCAAAGATGTAGAACCGATTTGATTTTGCACAATCAATCTTGCTGCATCTTCAAACAAAGGATCGCGGTCAGATAAATCATCGCCGCCGCCACTTTCAAAATCTTTCTCGTCGGTGTATTCCGGCAATAAAAATGCTTGCGGATAACCATCCTGATAACCAATGAAATCACAGATTTTATCTACTTCGGGCGTATCTACAAAAGCGCATTGCAAACGCGTAATTTCGCCATTATAACTTATAAGCATATCGCCTTTTCCAATCAATTGTTCAGCGCCGCCGGCATCAAGAATTGTACGGCTGTCTATTTTGGAAGAAACCTTAAAAGCAATACGCGCTGGGAAATTCGCTTTGATAGTTCCCGTTATAATATTTACAGAAGGCCTTTGCGTTGCAATAATCAGATGAATGCCTACAGCCCGCGCCAGCTGAGCTAAACGCGCTATCGGCATTTCAATTTCTTTTCCGGCAGTCATGATAAGATCGGCAAATTCATCTACAACCAATACAATAAACGGAAGAAACTGATGCCCTTTCTGTGGGTTCAATCTTCTTTTTATAAATTTTTCATTGTATTCTTTTATGTTTCTGCAACCGGCTTCTTTCAATAAATCGTAGCGATTGTCCATCTCAATACACAATGCATTAAGCGTGGTAACTACTTTTTTAGTATCGGTAATAATTGCATCTTCTTCTCCCGGCAGCTTTGCAAGAAAATGATGTTCTATTGTTTTGTATATACTCAATTCTACTTTCTTCGGATCGACCAATACAAACTTTAATTGCGAAGGATGTTTTTTATATAAAAGCGATACGAGCAAAGCATTCACTCCCACCGATTTACCTTGCCCCGTAGCGCCGGCCATCAATAAATGCGGCATGCTTGCAAGGTCAACAATGAAGTTTTCGTTATTGATTTTTTTGCCTATGGCAATCGGTAAAGAGAAATTATTATTTTGAAATTTTTCTGAAGCCAGCAAGCTGCGCATGCTTACGATAGTCTTGTTGATGTTCGGCACTTCTATCCCGATGGTTCCTTTCCCCGGGATGGGCGCAATGATGCGTATGCCAAGCGCAGCAAGGCTTAAAGCAATATCATCTTCCAGATTTTTTATACGCGAAATTCTTACGCCCGGCGCAGGAACTATTTCATACAAGGTTACAGTCGGGCCTACTGTTGCCGATATTCTTTGAATGAGAATATCATAATTTTTAAGCGTGGCAATAATTTGATTTTTGTTTTGTTCCAGCTCTTCAGGATCATGTATTGTTTGTTCTGTACCATGATATTCCAACAAATCCAATCCGGGAAACTGATAATTACTCAAATCGAGCGTTGGCTCATAATCGCCCTGAGTTTGGGTTTTAGCTTCCGGTGCATTTGGATTTACTATAATTTCCGATGGCACTTCTTTTATCTCCGGCGTAATTTCCAGCCTCATCGATTCCGGCAAAAGTGGTTCCGGACTTGGTTTAGCTATGGTTAATACCGAGTCTGTAATGCTTTCTTCATCATTGATTGCCGGCTCTGTTTCGTCTTCTTTTTCTGTTAATTCCAACTCTAATTCTTTCTCTTCATTTGGCATTTTCGGCATTATAACAGAAACGCTTTTATTATTCTTTCCTTTTAATTTATTTTCTGCCTGGATAAACAGTTGAGCATTTTGATCGTTTGATTCCGCTTGTTCCGTAGAAGTATCGCTTGTATTTTCTATATGATTTTCTTCTTCGGAATTAAAAGATTGAGTTTCGCTTTTTATTTTTTTCCTAAAAATATTGAACGATAATATAGGATCGAAACGCCAGATAAGATACACGGCTAATATTGCCAAAATGAGGCAGGTTGCGCCGAGTACGCCAATCCATTTTACGAACCAATCGCATATCAACTCTCCTACTCCGCCGCCAAATGAAAATCCGCTGTCTAATACTTCTTTATTCAGCAAAGCAAATGCCATGCTCAATACAAACAAACCAGCAATTACATATTTGATATTTCTTTGGAAAGAAAAAACTTTTTTACCCACTATTAAATTTATTCCCAGTATAAAAAAAGTAGTGCATAAAATAAAAGATGCCAGCCCGAAACCGTTATAAATAAAAGCATGTGAAACATACGCGCCCAGCACACCGAATAAGTTTGAGACTTTTACATCTTTTGTGCTAAAAATTTTTACACCATAATTAATCACTTTGTCCTGGTCATCCTGCCATGTAAAAAGATAAGATGCAAAAGAGATGAAAAGAAAAAATCCAATCAATAATAAAATAACGCCGGTAATTTTATAAGTACGTTCGTCCTTCACCAATTCCGATATGGAAACTTTCACATCCTGTTCATCATTTAGCTTTTCCGGCGAAGGTTTCTGTATTTTTTTTATGTTTAATTTATTGGCCATATTGTTTTAAAAAATAATGCGGCAAATTACCGAATTTATAAAGGATACTAAAATAATAAAATAGTTCAAATACAAATGCAGCGTGCAAAACCCGCTTTGCCATGAATAATTTTTCCACACTCTTTTTTCTTTTATTTTTGAAGAATGAACGTACAAATCGAACAAAGTTGGAAAAATGTTTTAAAAGAAGAATTTTCCAAAGAATATTTTCAGCATATTGTTGATTTTTTAAAAGCGGAAAAAGCATTGAAGAAAATTATTTATCCGCCCGGGCCGCTTATTTTCAATGCATTTACGCAAACGCCTTTTGATCTGGTAAAAGTTGTAATACTTGGCCAGGATCCTTATCACGGCGCGGGACAAGCGCACGGATTGTCTTTTTCCGTTCCTGATGGCGTGCCTCAACCGCCATCCTTGCAAAATATTTTTAAAGAATTGCACAATGATATTGGCATGCCGATTCCGAAAACAGGGAATCTTACATCATGGGCAAAGCAAGGTGTATTGCTGCTAAATGCAAGCCTTACAGTACGAGCCAATGAAGCCAACAGCCATGCAAAAATCGGTTGGCATATTTTTACAGATGCCGTGATTAAAAAATTATCTGAAGAAAAAAAAGGCATGGTGTTTCTATTGTGGGGAAAATTCGCACAAGACAAACAAGCGATGATTGATACCACGAAAAATTTCGTACTTAAAGCGGCGCATCCTTCGCCATTGAGTGCGCATAATGGGTTTTTCGGATGCAAACATTTCAGCAAAACAAATGAATTATTAATGAAAGAAGGGCTACAGCCTATTGATTGGATGATTGAGAATGTCTGAACCATGATTTTTAGAATTTATTTGATTTGCAGGAATGAATTCGAAGATAAAAACATGAATACGACAGCATGACATTGACTTCGTCGAACTTGCGTTTCACGCGCAGGTGGGAATCTCAAAACGTTATGCCGAAATGAATTCGGCATAACGGCAAAAGTGTTCAGGTTTTTCAAGGAAATATTAAATCATCAACATTTATTTGAATGAAACTTCTGAAAGAAATATTCGCACGTATCTGGGCCTTATGGGCGCTGGTAGTTTTTGCTACAATAATGTTGATTTGTTTTATTTTCATGCTGCCGTGTTTTTTTCTGAAAGACCCGCAGCGCGCGGCTTTGCAGAAAAATGTATCGAAAGTTTGGATGCGTATTTTTCTCACGCTCACACTTGTTTTTATCAAAACAAAAAACAAAAACGTTTTTCAGAAGGGGGAAAATTATGTTCTCGTTTGCAACCACAACAGCTTCATGGATGTGATGATAACAAATCCTTTTGTGCCGAATGTTGCAAAAACGATTGCGAAAAAAAGTTTTGCAAAAGTGCCGATACTTGGTTGGATTTATACTTGGGGTTCTGTTTTGGTTGATAGAAAAAATCCGCAAAGCCGGTTTCAAAGCTATCTTGATATGAAAGATGTGATAAACAATAGAATGGATATGTTATTATTTCCCGAAGGCACGCGAAACAAGACCGATAACCCATTGATTAAATTTCAATCGGGCGCATTCAAGCTGGCAACAGATACGCTCAAAGAAATTATACCGATCGTTCTTTTCAACACAAGAAAAATTTTGCAGGAAGATAAATTTTATATGCTTCCGGGCGTTATAGAAATACATTATCTCTCGCCGGTTTCCCCGATAAATAAAACTGCTGAAGAGCTAAAAGATAAAGTATTTGAACTGATGTGGAATTATTACGAGGCAAACTATTGATAATAGTCTTAGAATCTGTTTAAGTTAATTATGTTTTTATCTTTAAACCGCAAAGCATACAAAGTTTTACACGAAGTTCGCTAAGATTACCTTGGTTTCTTTGCGAAATACTTTGAGTACTTTGTGGTTAAAAAAAATTTCATAATCATTATTTTACAATTAACTTAAACAGCCTCTTAATTCAATATGATTTTGAAAAAATAATACATTGCAATAAGTAAAATGGCAAGAATGAATAGACTCATTACAGACAATAAAATATTTCCTAAGATAATTAAGATCCACATAAGCAAGTTCAGCAATTGAAATATTGCATTGAAGAATTTTCCTATTATAGCTAAAACTTGCATACTGCAAATTTAGTTCAATCCTCTATCCTATTCACAAAAATAATAATCATTGCATCTTAGTAAAATCAACTATTTCATTAGCGGCATTTGCAGATGCATTACCGCCGGCGGAAAGGATATTTTTTATTTCCCGATAATCATTTTGAATATGTTCCTGATTATTCTTATCGGTTAAAATCCGCAGCATTTCCGTGTGCAAATTTCGCTCAGTCAGTTCATGTTGAATTAATTCTTTTACAACAAGCTTATTCATGATAAGATTAACGAGCGAAATATATTTGACTTTAATCAGTCTTTTCGCAATCTGGTAGCTGATATTGCTTCCTTTATAACATACAATTTCCGGTACACCGAAAAGCGCTGTTTCTAAAGTGGCTGTTCCGCTTGTAACCATTGCTGCATCTGCATTTGATAGCAACCGATAAGTTTCATTATTTACAACAGAGACATTCGGGTAATCATGTAAAAATGTATTATAAAAATCATTTTCCAGCGATGGCGCTTGTGCTACAATAAATTGATATTCCGGAAAATGCTTTGCAGTTTGCAGCATTACCGGCAGTTTCTTTCTTATTTCTTGCTTACGGCTTCCCGGCAAAACGGCAATTATTTTTTTATTACTTAAAGGCTCATCGTTATTATGTTCTTCCTTATAATCGTCAATTACTTTTACCAACGGGTGACCTACATAATCTACATTCCAGTTAAACTTTGATTTAAAATAATCTTTTTCAAATGGCAGTATCACCAGCATTTTATCGATACACTTCATCATTTTCGGCACGCGGCTTTCTTTCCATGCCCACACTTGCGGCGCAATATAATACACTACTTTAATTCCCTGTTTCTTTGCCCATTCTGCAATTCTTAGATTAAAGCCGGGATAATCAATTAGAACAAGCGTATCAGGTTTATATTGGATAATGTCTTTTTTGCAAAACCCAAGATTTTTTAAAATTGTTCTGATGTTTGCAATGACTTCTGCGAAGCCCATAAATGCTAGGTCTTTGTAATGCTTTACCAGTGTTGCCCCGGTTGCCTTCATTTTATCTCCACCCCAGCATCTTATATCAATGGCAGTATCAAGCTGCTGCAATTCTTTTATCAAATTACTGCCGTGCAAATCGCCGCTCGCTTCGCCTGCTATGATGTAGTATTTCATTTTTTTGATGTCAGAATTTAGAGAAGATGGCATGCTTGTTAAACCGGCTTTTCTTCTTCCCTGAAATAAATTTTTACAGACTGATAAAACCAGTTTTTTGCGTTGGCATTAGAAATATTTCTGTGAATGGTATTTATTTCATCTTTGTATCCCTGTAGACCAAAAAGGCTTGCAATATTGCCGTTTTTTACAGAAAGCTCCAGCATGCCTGCCGAATTGAAACAGGCAATACATTCTTCATTGGGTGCTACACCGTAATTTTCGTGGATATGCGATATAATCTGGCTTCTGCCAAAAGTAATATCAAACTTTCTGCCTTGTGAATATTCTTCAAATTCTTCTTTAGAAATATTTACCACTACGTTTTCAAACTTATCTATAAAAATTATTTGGCCTTCAATCCAATTGCCTCCAAAAGACGGCCGCATGGGATACCGCTCGCAAAATTCTGTAAACTGCTCTCCTAATTGCAACGGATATTTTCCTAAAGCCAGCTTGGTCGCCGCTGCTGCAAATTCCGCTAAGAACCGAAGCGAGGTTACCGGTTCGTTCTGCAATAAAGATACTTTAATTACTTCATTTGGTTTTTGCCGGCAGATCATGGTAAGAATACCGTTATCCGGACACAAAAGAAATCCGTTCCCATACTTTGTAACCAGCAAATGCGTTGGTTTGAATTCAAATAAATTTACTAAAACTATATGTATAGTATTTTCAGGATAATAACGAAATGCATTGCGGCATATATAAGCCGACTCCGCAAGATTGGATGATGATAAATCGTGTGAAATATCTACAATCTGCAATGCAGGATGCAATGACAGCAATTGCCCTTTTAAAGAGCCGATGATAAAATCATAATTTCCAATATCGGTTGAAAGCGTTACGATAGCCATGGTGCAAATATCTTTATTTTACCAATTCCCCATTTTTAAAATAAAATTTATGCACTAGTTTATCAGCAAGTTTGGGTAAAAAACGATTTAAGAAAACAGTTTCTTTCCCTTGCATAGTTAATATCAATGTTCGCTTTTTTAGTCTCATTGCTTTATATATGTGCGATGCGCATTCTTCCGCACTCATTAATTTTTGCTCATCCAATTTAGAATCATCTTCCGGCTGTGCATTTTTATTTAAAGCAACTTTTCGGATATTGGAGGCGGTAAAACCGGGGCAAACAGTTATTACAGATATTCCTTCATTCATCAGTTCCGTACGTATGGTTTCCAGCCAGCCGTTCAATGCAAATTTTGAAGCCGAATATCCCGAGCGGCCGGGCAATCCCCTGAATCCTGCAATGGACGAAACTCCGACGATTATTCCTTTATTCAGCGTAATGTACGGCAATGCATATTTCGTGCAATACACGGCTCCCCAGAAATTTATGTCCATAGATTTTTTGAGCGTCTCAATCTCCGTTTCTGCAAATAACGCACGCATTGAGATACCGGCATTGTTAATGATCACATCTATCGTACCAAATGTTTTTATTGTTTTTTCAATAAATGCTTTACAGTCAGATTCAAGGCTTACATCGGCAGTATATATAAACAACGGAAGGTTTGGATGCAACGCCTGCAATTGATACAGCCTGTCAAAGTCACGGCCGCAGGCTGCAACTTTTGCGCCTTGCTCCAAAAACAAATTTACCAGCGCTTTTCCTATGCCGGATGAGCCTCCGGTAATTACGACTACTTTATTTTTAAAATCGAACATTATTACTTCAATATGATTGGTTGCAAAAATAGTAACATAGTTGTAAGTCTTTGTTGTATAACCGATAAAATTAATAAATAAACTTATTCTTTATGTATTGCGTTGCATTCTATCAAATGCATAATTTATTCTTACGGAAACATTTTCGTAAGATATCTTTTTAATATTCGTAGATTACTTAGTATTTTGCCTAATTGACCCTAGAATTTTCCAAGGAATGCTCGATAGAGAACGTTTAAACGACTTAAAGGACAAAATAGCCTTATATGAAAGTGAAACAGCGTATAAGGCACTTTTTCATATATGTTTTCCATCGCTTGTACGCTATGCATTTACTTATATAAAATCAAAAGAATCCGCCGAAGAAATTGCTTCTGATGTATTATTCAACATTTGGAAACACCGTAAAAAACTTCTTATTATAGAAGAACTTCGCATATACCTTTATATAAGTACAAGAAATACTGCCCTTAATTATTTAAAAAAAGAAAATAAGCATACAATCTTTAATATTGATACAGCAGATGTATGGTTAAAAGCCGATGATGTAACACCTGAACAATTAGCAATTTCAACAGAAACCTACCATAAAATAAACAATGCCATAAGAATGCTTCCGGCAAAGTGTCGCCTTATTTATAAATTGATAAAAGAAGACGGATTGAAGTACAAAGAAGCTGCGGAACTCTTGGGATTATCCCTGAAAACGGTTGAAACGCAAATGGGCATTGCGATCAAAAAACTGCATGAAGCATTGAGTTGAACAGCAGTAATATTATTTTTCTATTAATAAAAAAATCATGGATAAAATGCCTGTAAGCATTATCCATTTAATGGAGCTGCTTAATGTATGATAATCTTCATTTGTACGGGCTTTAAACAGCTTTAACAAGCTTGCAATTGCGGGAATAAGAATACAGGCCAAAGTGTACAGAGCAGCAAGCCACCAGCCAAATTGCAGTACATAAAAAATCATTACAGCCAGCATGGCGCAAAGCATTATAAGCCATGTAGCGGAATAAATCTTAGCAACATTTGTCCCGAATACAATCGGAAATGTACGGCAGTTATATCTTCTGTCGCCTTCCACATCTTCCATGTCTTTTATCATTTCCCTGATCAATGAAATAATGAAAGCAAAGCCGGCATATAAAATTGTAAGCCGTGTAATTTTCTGCTTATTGATTTGATGATGGAAAATAAACCGGTTTGATTCACAAAAAGATACAACCAATACTGTCCATGCCGTAAGCAATGAAATAATAATATTGCCCGATAAAAGTTTTCTTTTAAAATAAACAGAATAAAAAAATAATAATGCCACACAAATAAGATTCGTAATGCCAAGCAAATAGCTGTGTGTTTTAATTTCTATAATAAACCCCAATAACACACCGGATAAACTCAATAAGATATGATACAATATTGCCCAATGGCGATGGATATGTTTGCCGATTATCTGCTTGCCCGGCTTGTTGATAAGATCAATGTTTATATCAAAATAATCATTAATGATATTGCCTGCGGCTGCAATCATCACAGAAGATAAAGCTAATAAAAAAATATACGGAGACTGCAGGTTCGGAGAGCTGCCTGCTTTGGAAAATTCAGGAATGATTACACAATACTCAAAAAGAATTTGTGTAATAAAAATAAAAACCAGATTCGGCCAACGAATCAATCGCAAAAATGCGTTCATTAAAATATATGATTTTAGATAGCTCTTGTGGAAGTATCTATATGCCATTTACCTTGCAGTTTCAAAGCTTTTTCTATTACATCGCGCGCGCAGCCTTCCCCGCCTTTAAATGGCGAAATATAATCCGCAATTTCTCTTATTTCAGAAACGGCATCGGCCGGGCAGGCTTTTACACCGGCAATTTTAAGTATATCATAGTCCGGTATGTCATCACCCATGTACAGCACTTCTTCTTCTTTTAAATTTTGCGATTGAATAAAATTTTGAAAACATTCAATTTTATGCTCAACGCCCATGAATATGTGCTTCACGCCGAGCAATGCCAGGCGCTGTTCTACGCCGGAATATTTACCGCCGGAAATAATAGCAATAGGATAGCCGGATTTTAATGCAAACTGAAAAGCATAACCATCTTTTGTACTCATGCTTCGTGCCATTATCAGTCTTCCTTCAGGATGGATATCCGGAAGAATCAGCAACGATCCGTCGCTCAACACGCCATCAACATCAAATACAAAAGCCTTTACTTTACTAAATAGTGTCAATACGTTCATATCAAAAAAATTATTACAGCAAATGTAGAGAATAAAAAATATAAAAAATAAACGTATGATTGAAAAGCAGCACTTCTAATTTTCTCATGAGATGTTTTAAATTTTATTCTAAATGATATAAATAATTTAACCTAAATATCAAATTCGTAAATTCCTTTATCTTAGCCCCATGGAAGAAAAGAAACTTTTTTTGTTGGATGCAATGGCGCTGATCTATCGTGCATATTACGCGCTCATTCGCAATCCTCGTATGACTTCGACAGGAAAGAACACCAATGCGCAATTCGGGTTTACCAATACATTAATAGAGCTTTTAAATAAATACAAGCCTTCCCACATGGCTGTTTGCTTCGATACACACGCGCCTACAGAAAGGCATACGGATTTTGAACACTATAAAGCCAACCGTCAGGAAGCGCCTGAAGATCTGCTGATTTCCATTCCGGATATTAAAGAAATTATTCGCGGATTTAATATACCGGTTATCGAATCGGATGGTTATGAAGCCGATGATATTATCGGTACACTGGCGTGGGAAGCTGCGGATGCAGGTTATAAAGTTTTTATGGTAACGCCGGATAAAGATTACGGACAATTATTAACGAAGCCGAATGTTTTTATTTATAAGCCTGCTTACATGGGCAATAAAGAAGAAATACTTACTGCGGAAAAAATATGTGCAAAGTGGGATATTGAACGTGTGGAGCAGGTAATTGATATGCTTGGTTTAATGGGCGATGCGGTGGATAACATTCCGGGCATTGCCGGTGTAGGCGAAAAGACTGCCGCCAAATTGCTGAAAGAATATGGCACGCTTGAAAATATTCTGAATAATGCCGAGAATATTAAAGGCGCTTTGGGTGAAAAAATTCGCGCCGGAAAAGACATGGCTGTTTTGTCAAAAAAACTTGCAACGATTATTACAAATGTTCCTGTGGTTTTTCATGAAGAAGATTTTTGCATAAAAGAATCTAATAAAGAAGCGCTCGCCGATATTTTTTCTCGCCTTGAATTCCGGACATTGGGCAAAAGAATTTTGGGCGAAAGCTTTTCAATTGCTGCGCCGGAAGGCGTGCAGACAGATCTGTTCGGGAATGTAGTTGAATCAAAATCAAACAACAGGAAAATTGTTATCGGAGTAATAGAAGAAGAATCAATTGAAGTTCCGTCAGTATTTAAAACAATAGACGACACGCCACATAATTATGAAATAATTGATACGGATGAAAAAATAAAAAACCTGATCAGTTATCTTTCGTCCTATAAAGAAATATGTTTCGATACGGAAACAACAGGAACCGATCCGAACAATGTGGAAATGGTAGGCTTAAGTTTTTGTGTAAAAAAAGGCGAAGCATTTTATGTACCTGTTTCAAGCGATCAGCAGGTAGCGCAACGGCAATTGAATTTGTTTGATGAATTATTTAATAATAAAGAAATAATATGGATCGGGCAAAACATTAAGTATGATTTAATCGTTATTAAATGGTATGGAAAGCAATTAGCCGGAAACATTTTCGATACAATGGTAGCGCATTACGTGATTGAGCCGGAAGGCCGGCGCGGCATGGATTTGCTTAGCGAAAAATATTTGGGCTACTCGCCAGTTCATATTGAAGAATTGATCGGCAAGAAAGGAAAAAATCAAGGGAATATGCGCGATGTGGATATTCCTAAAATTGCAGAATATGCAGCTGAAGATGCAGATATTACGCTGCAATTAAAAGAAAAATTTGAACCGCTCATTAAAGAAAATAACGTAGAAAAAGTATTTACGGAAGCTGATATTCCTTTGGTAAAGGTGCTTGCCAATATGGAGTTTGAAGGCATTAAAATAGATGAAGATTTCTTAAAAAATTATTCTACAGTATTGGAAGCCGATGCAAAAGTTTTTGAAGAAAATGTATATGCTGCAGCAGGTTTAAAATTTAATCTGGCTTCGCCGAAACAATTGGGCGAAATACTTTTTGAGAAATTAAAACTCGACCCCAAAGCCAAGAAAACAAAGACGGGACAATACGCAACAGGCGAAGATGTATTAACCAAACTTGCCGTGCAACACAAGATCGCTGATGATATTCTCGCATTTCGTGAACTTACAAAATTGAAGAATACGTATGTAGATACTCTGCCGCAACTGATCAATCCAAAAACAGGAAGAGTACATACTTCGTATAATCAAGCGCTTGTGGTAACCGGAAGACTAAGCAGCAACAATCCAAATCTTCAAAACATTCCTGTACGAACGGAACGCGGTAAAGAAATACGTAAAGCATTCATCCCGCGCGATGAAAACCATATTTTAATGAGCGCAGATTATTCCCAGATAGAATTGCGTATTGTGGCAGCTATCAGCGGCGATAAAAATATGGGAGATGCTTTCAGAAGCGGCGCAGATATTCACACGGCTACGGCTGCAAAGGTTTATAAAATGGCTTTGGAAGAAGTAACGAAAGAGCAACGATACAAAGCCAAAAGCGTAAACTTCGGCATCATTTACGGGCAAGGCGCATTCGGTTTGTCGCAGAATATCGGCGTGAGCAGAGCCGAAGCAAAAGAAATTATCGATAATTACAAAAACGAATTTTCAGGAATTGCCAAATACATGGATGAATCAATTTCTTTCGCGCAAAAACATGGTTATGTTCAAACATTGCTTGGCCGCAAAGCGTATATTCGCGACATCAATTCCGCAAATTTTACAGTGCGCGGTTTTGCTGAACGCATCGCCATCAACGCTCCTATTCAGGGATCGGCAGCCGACATGATTAAACTTGCAATGATTAAGATCGACAAGGCTTTCGCAGAAAAAAGATTACAATCAAAAATGATTTTGCAAGTACATGACGAATTGGTTTTTGATGTTTTAAAAGATGAAATGGAAGAAGTAAAAGAAATCGTTTTATACAATATGCGCAATGCGTTAATCCTGCCGAACGATGTTCCTGTAGAAGCGGAAGTGGGTGTTGGGAATAATTGGCTTGAAGCGCATTAATCACGAAAAATAATTCACGATTTTAAAATTTATTTAATAATGAAAAAATTTATATTGCTATTGTTTCGTTCTATAAATATATTCATTATTCCAAATCATCAATCGCACAAATGCCTCTATTCAACGACATACTCGACATGATTTATCCGCGTTACTGCATGGGTTGTGACAGTTTGTTGGATAGTGATGATGTGGTATGTTTTGATTGCATGGACGAATTGCCGTACACAGATTTTTTCAAACATGATAATAATCCTATTAAAGAAATTTTTTATGGAAGAATAATTATTCAGCACGGCGGAAGCCTTTTATTTTATACAAAAGAATCCTTAACTCAACGCCTTATTTTTAATCTCAAATATGAAAACAATCATCACGCAGGAAAATTGATAGGTATTTTAATGGCGAAAGAATTATCAAGCACTGATTGGATAAACGAAATTGATGTAATCATACCAATGCCTATGCACAGAAAAAAGCAACGTGTAAGAGGATACAATCAGGCGACTATTATTGCGCAATCTTTATCCGACAATCTCAACATTCCCATGAACGAAGAAATAATCATTAAATCGATACACACGGAAACACAAACGCACAAAACACGCGAAGAACGCTGGCAATCTATGCAGCATGTTTTCGAAGTGAAAGATAAGAATGCGCTGGCAGGAAAACATATTTTGCTTGTGGATGATGTAATTACTACCGGTGCATCTATTGAAGCCTGCGGCAATAAAATCTTAAGCATAGAAAATACGAAACTGAGCATTGCTACAGCCGCGTACGCACTTTAAGTATAATTTTACTTAATGAAATGAGCAATAAAATTTTAAGGCAATAATTATTTGGCGGATTTCATCTGATAATTATAAAAAATAAAAATAAACAAGTGAGAAAATACTTGATAATATTCACTTCTATCTGTATCGTTGCTTTGTCGTGCAATAAAGATAGTTTTACCAATAATGCCAATGCATATTTATATGCCGATTTACCGGCAGGCGGCGATACTTTATCATTCGATACTGTATTCACTTCGGTAAGTTCGGTTACAAAATTTTTCCTGATAAAGAATATAGACAGTAAAAGCATCCATATAAATGATATACAACTTGCAGGCGGAGAGAATTCTTTTTTTAAAATAAATGTAAATGGTACGCCCGGAACCAATTTCCACAATATAGATTTAGCTGCCGGCGACAGCATGTATGTATTCGTAACTGTGAATATTACTCCTGACAGTAATACAAACCCTTTTGTAATTCAAGACAGCATATCATATTCATGGAATGGAAATATCCGATATGTTCAATTAAAGGCTACAGGTCGGAATGCGATTTTTATTTCTTCACAAACAACAATTCAACATGATACTGCATGGACAAATAAATTGCCTATTGTATTGCTCGGGAATTTTACTATAGATAAAGGAGCCACTTTAACCATACAAAAGGGAACAAAAATTTATCTTCATGCAAAAACAATTTTTCAAATAAACGGTACATTAATTGCAAATGGCGAAAGTGATACTGCCGATAGAATTTTATTTACGGGAGACAGGCTTGACGATCCTTACTATAAATCCCCCAATCAATGGCGCGGAATCAATATAGGCGAGGCAAGTACAGGAAATATATTGAATAATGTAACTATAAAAAATGCTTATATCGGAATTGCAGATACATTGAATATTGCTGCACAATCCCCTACCCGACTGAGTTTGAGCAATTGCATTATTACAAATCACAGCTATGCTGCGATCTATTTTCGTAATACGAATGCCATTGCTATTAATTCTTTAATCAGCAATTCAAATGTGCAAACAGTATTGGAAAACGGCGGTAAATATTCTTTTAATTATTGTACAATTGCAGGCTATGGCAACGAATATGTGCAGCATATTAATCCATCAGTAATTATTCAAAATAATTCTTCGGCAGAATCGGTAAATTCATTAACGGCAAACTTTACAAATAGCATCATTTACGGAGATCAATCCCAAAACGATGAACTGCTGACGAATGCAAATAATGAAGCGAATTTTTCAATTAATATCAATTATTGTATTTATAAATTAAATTCTTCATTGACCGGCGTTTCATTCTCCAATAGCATTCAAAATTCAGATCCTCTTTTTATAACTACAGATTACAATCACGATAATTTTAATTTCAATGTGGAAGAAAATTCGCCGGCTGTTGGCTCCGGAATTCCAAATTCAGTAACCACGGATATTACAGGGCAGCCTCGTGATGCAACAAAACCTACAATAGGATGCTATGAATTTAAGGAATAGATAACTTTATATTAGTTTAAATTTGGGGTATTAAAACCATTGTAAAATGAAAAAGTTATTTTTCTTCTCTTTAGCGCTCGTTTCATTAACAGCATTTTCATCGTTCAAAAATTCTAAATTAAAACAAATGGAAACAAAAAATCCTCCTAAGTCGATATACGATTTTAAAATAGAATCCATCGACGGAAGTACAATAGATTTTTCAAAGTTTAAAGGCAAATATTTATTGATTGTAAACACCGCCTCAAAATGCGGTTTCACACCACAATACAAAGGGCTTGAGCAATTATATAAAGATTATGGAGATAAATTGGTAATTGTGGGCTTTCCTTCTGATAATTTTGCAGGCCAGGAATTTCAGGACAACAAGGATATAAAATCTTTTTGTGAAAAAAATTATGGTGTTACTTTTCCGCTTACTACGCGCGTAGATGTAAAAGGAGAACATATTACACCTGTATTTGATTATCTTACGCACAAAACAAAAAATGGAGTGCTGGATGCTACAATCGGCTGGAATTTTAATAAATTCCTCATCGATCCAAACGGAAAACTCTTAGCACACTTCGAATCGAAAGTTACTCCGGAAAGTGATGATATTGTACATTATTTAAAATAAAACAATGCTACAATAAAACAAATTCGCTATAAAATAAAGGAGCAAAATCATCTATTAATTTGCTCCTTTATTGTTACTATAATTTCAAATCCATCAATGTTTTAGGAGGAGATAAATGGATAGTTTTCAAATCGGCAAGTTCCGCACCTTCAATATTTCCGACAGTATCATCAATAAATAATGTTTCATCGGGAGACAGATTTTCTAAACTCAGCAATCTTTTAAAAGATGCTACGTACGGTTTACGAAAACCCACTTCATTTGAATACCATGTTTTGATAAAATAGCTGCTGAGTTCTTTTCCTATTTCTTCTCTACATAATTCCGTAAAATATTTTACATGAATTTCATTTGTATTGGAAAACAGATATATATTAAATCGCTTGCCCAGCTCTTCAAGCCGTTCCATCCTCTCCTTAGAAAAATGCAATAACATACTATTCCATGCATTTTCAATATCTGTGTTTGAAAGCTCAAGTTTTGTTTTCTTTCTGAATTCATCATAAAAATCGGGAACGCTTATCGCGCCTGTTTCAAATCTTTCAAACAAATCATCAGCATAATGCTGGGAAACATATTGTTTAAAATCAGAAACACCCAGTTTCGAAAATGCTTGGTTAGACAAATTAAAATCAATATCAAGCAAAACACCGCCAAGGTCAAAAATGATATTTTTAATCATTATTTTATGAAAATTAGTTAATGCAAAATAAAGATGGAAAAGAATAAGAAAATTAAAATAAATCTTTTATTTTTGCACCCTCGAATTTTTTAGCTCAGTTAAGAAATTCCGGGCCTATAGCTCAGTTGGTTAGAGCACCTGACTCATAATCAGGGGGTCGTTGGTTCAAGCCCATCTGGGCCCACTTGAAAATCAAGCACTTACAAGATAAAATTCATAGGTGCTTTTTTCATTTGATACATGATTTGATACATGTTGACTACAAATAAAAATTAACAACCAAAATCTTAACTTTATACTGTATTAAAAGGTCATTTTAAATAATGAGACCATTCGCGAGAAACTCAATTCTAAATAATATTCAAACGATTTACAGAATGAATAAAAGGTTTCACCTTTCGCCTGATGCTGATGGCTTACCATGATTAATTGATAATCTTTCAAAAGACGTGTCAATTGCCGTCTGTCGTTTTTATTTGCAGGAACGGGCATATCAACGCCGTTATAACCTGCTCGCTTTACTTTTTCCAAAAAAACTTCGATGGCCAGATGCTCACTACCCCATTGAGGGCATAATATTTTCAGATTCATTTTTCGGAATTATTTATTCAAATGCCAAATCAAAGTATATGCCTATGCTTTTGTAATATTTATTTGCATAGCTGCTTTTGCATTTTCATTAAATAACAAGGTTCCTTTTTTATCAGAAACGACTCTTCTTTTACTTCCGTTATGTTTTATATAAAAAACTGCTGACGGTTGCAGGCCATGTATTTCAAGAGAATATTTACCAACGTTATTCAATCGGAAAGAAATATTGTTTTCACTCCAGGTTTGTACATCCAGTTTGATTCGTTTCTCATTTGAATTGCGAACAGAAAGATAAACAGAGTCAGCATTAACAGGATAAAAATTTACGCCGTTATGTATTTCATTAACCCCGAATTTCCCAATGTATGAGACGGAGTAATTTTCCGTTGATACCGTATAATTATTTTCATTCAGCTGAATGTTATAGTCTGTTCCCCTTAGTTGATAATGAAAATTCGTTCCATAAAGATCCGGAACAAGATGCGGATTCAAAACAAACCGGTTCCATTGAGGCTGTACACCGTAAATATCGGAATACAATGCACAGATACTTGTGCTAATCCCGGCAAGCACATCCGAGCCCAAACCTTGTTGCGTAGTCCTGCTGTAACGCTGTGAGGAAAGCCCGTCTTTTCGATATTGGCCGAGAAGATTTGTAATATATTTTAATGCCAACGTTTTATCGTATTTCACGTAAGAAGCGATACCCAAATATCCCCAAGTAGGAAATATGTCTCCGTTTTCGTAAGAAGGAAAAGGAAAATTACTGCTTGCAGCTTCTTCTTGCTTAAAAGAATCGAAGCAAAGCGGCCAGTGAAATAAATGCTCCGCAGAAGTTCGTTGTTCTATTTGATCTAATATCAATTTGATTCTTTGTTTATCATCGCAAAGCCCTGATGCAATTGCCATGAACTGCACAGGTGTCACAAGATTATCACCGTGAATACTTCCGTCATCATCGCGCCAATAAACGTATTGTTTTTTACCTGCATCCCAAAATCCGCCATCTTCAATCGGCTTATTAAATGCCGTTTTTAGCTTTTCCGCAATGTCTTTATAATGGTTGGATGCATCCATATTTCCGAGCACCTTTTCACAAACTGACCATTTTTGAAGTGCATCGTACATTTGTGCATTTACAAAAGCATTTTCATAACTCGCCCAAATGATGTCCAGCCAATCGCTTGATGTATGTTCGCGAATATTTTTATTCATCATTTCGAAAATACCATTGCGGTTACTATCCCTTTTGATCAGCCAATTCAATGCCTTTTCACAACTTTCCCGATGATTCTTCAACCATTCCAAATCTCCAGTAAGATTAAACAGATCGCTTGTATTGATAACATATCCTGTTTGCGCATCAATGGTATAGCCCCATTTTGCTTCGTAATAACCTGTCTTAAAATTATATGTTCCCGGCATTTCATCACCATCTTCATTGTGCCATCTTGAAAGAACCCTGCCGTTCGGAAGCATGGCCAGATCGCGCTCCTGGTCTAAAGTTGCTGCAAGATTTTTGGTATAATTACTATCCGCAAGCCCAAGTGCAATCTGGCCAAAGAAGGGTTCGTGCAGGCATTTCCAATTGGTAAGCCATCCGTTTCCTCCTGTGATGTTATTGTCCACCACGCCGTATCGTGCCGTTGTATTCATCAGTTCCCTCACGGCAGTTGCGTCGATATTTTTCAAATCGCCCTTGTCATACGCTTTAAAATAGTCGATATATTTTATTTCAAAAGTCGCTGAAATTTCTTCCTCTTTTTTTACTGTTACAGGTATGAATACATTTGCTTTGCCGCGGACAAAACGATCCAATCGATAACGCTGTTCAAAAGGCTCGTGGCTGACAGATTGTGTGCAAACAAATTCATCGTTTTTCCCGTGGGAATATTTTGTAGCGATGAACTCATTATTCCATCCTTTTCCTTCGATGGATAATCCGTCGCCTGATTGATCGTTCCAGAAAATAGTACCTCCTGTATGAACACCATACGTGTCACCGGTTTCGCCTAAATATTTACACCAGACCATTCCTCCATTATTGATGATGCCGCCTTTCCATACAGACATATCCTTGAAATTCCACATGGGAAACGATATATCTTCAACTACAAAATCATTAAAATATTTTCGGGATATTTTCCATGTTATTTTATCCTTTAGTCTGTTGAATATCCATTTTTCAATAACATATACAGAGGAATCTCCGTATCTGATATTGTCAATTATAACTTTATTATCCTTTATTCTTATGCTGGGTTTACCTGTAAGCTTATTTGAAGCATAAGCATGCGTATTTATAGTATACCCCGTATAAGCACCTTGCGGAGATAATACGTTTTTTTGCCTTACAAGCAATTTGCTGATATGACAACCGGTTGCATAATCTATACATAGATTGATGTTCTTGTCTTGGGAGGAAAGGATTATTGTATGCAGCCGGGCATCATGTCTGATTCCCGTTTGGCTAATACCTTGTTTGCAGAATAGGAAAAACACAGATAAGAAAGAAATGGTTATACATTTTACATACATGTCATGTAAATTTATTGGAATGGCTAAAATAGGATATAGCTATCATCAGTAGACTTATCCCTTAACTTTTTTTTGTACTTTTTGATATATTTTTAGTGGACAGGTATATTTTATAAAGTTCAGCGTAATCTTTTTGGGTTCCCGGCTTTGTATGGTTATACGTAATGCTATAATTACGTATAAGAAAAACGAATTTGTGTTAATAAAATATCTATGTCAAATTTTATATCTTTAAAATCAAAAAGTTAATACTGTTTCATTTTTTAAAAGGTAATATTGCTGATGCAAATATTGCCATAACAATATTCGTCATGATTTAAAAGATTGATGATTATGAAAAATAGAAATCTGAGTATCGTTTTACTCTGTTGTTTTTTTCTTTTAATGTTATACAGCTTTATCCCTAATAGACAGCCGAATATTTTTACAAGAATAAAAGAAGGATTCCTGAACCCACCTGATTCCTGTCGTCCCGGTGTTTACTGGTATTTTATGGATGGCAATATTTCCAAGGAAGGGATAACAAAGGATTTGGAATCAATGAAAGAGGTCGGTATTGGGAGTGTGATTTTCTTAGAAGTGAATGCCGGTGTTCCCCGGGGAAAAGTGGATTTCTTTAGTGAGGAGTGGCAGAATCTGTTTACGTATGCGGAAAAGGAGTGTGAGCGTCTGGGGATTGAAATGATCCTTGGTACAGGCCCGGGATGGGCCGGAAGCGGTGGTCCGTGGGTGAAACCGGAAGAGTCGATGCAGCATCTCGTTGCGGGGGTCAGTTATGTTTCCGACACAAGCAAATTGCCGCTAAAGTTGGAAGTTCCATCCCCCAGGAAACCTTATTTCGGCGAACATGTTCTCACGCCGGAGCTTAGAAAAGAATGGGAAGGTTATTATAAAAATGTATCGGTTATCGCATTCCCGATGCCGGACACCTCCCAACGCATCCCTAATATTGATGAGAAGGCATTGTATTACCGTGCGCCATTCAGTTCGGGTGTTGTAAAACCCTACCTGCCCGAAATAATAGATTCTTTATCAGGAACTGTTCCCATTATTTCCAAGGATAAAATTATTGATCTTACAGATAAATTATTGCCTGACGGATCGCTGGACTGGAACGTTCCGAAAGGAAGTTGGATGATTATGCGCTTTGTTGCAAGAAATAACGGTGCCGTTACGCGGCCTGCACCCGTTCCCGGATTAGGATTTGAAGCAAACAAAATGGATACGGCGGCCATCAATCACCATTTGGGACATTATGTGGGAGCTCTTTTAAACAAAATAGGAGATACTTACAAAACAGCTGCCGGAGGATTGAAAAGATTACATATTGACAGTTGGGAAATGGGTGCCCAGAACTGGACAGACGATTTCCGCAGTGAGTTCATAAAGAACAGGGGATATGACCCGTTGCCCTATTATCCCGTATATCTAGGATTTATAGTCGGAAATAAGAATCGGAGTGAACGTTTCTTATGGGATCTGCGGCAGACTGCACAGGAGATGGTTCTCAAGAACCACGCACTACAGGTAAAAAAATATGCACATGACCACGGCCTCCGTCTGTCGATAGAACCCTACGATATGAACCCCGCAGGTGATCTGGAATTGGGGAATATTGCCGATGTGCCGATGGCAGAATTTTGGAGCAGGAACCGTGGAGACCTCAGGACGGAATACAGCGTAATAGAAGCCACGTCGGTTGCTCATGTAAATGGAATACATATAGTCCCGGCAGAGTCTTTTACCGCTCATGGAGGATGGTTGCAATATCCGGGTAACATGAAAGAGGAAGGGGATTGGGCCCTGGCTGCCGGGATAAATAAATTCATGTTCCACACCTTTCAAAACCAGAGCCTTCCCGACAGCCTGAAACCCGGCATGACGATGGGGCCATACGGTGTACAATGGAACAGGAACCAGACATGGTGGCCCATGGCAGGAGCTTACCATACCTATCTTGCACGTTGCAACTATATGTTGCAAAGAGGAAATTCTGTAGCCGATATTCTGTTTTTGAATCCCGAAGGGAGTCCTTTTGTTTTTTCTCCTCCGTCATCGGCATTGGATAATTCCAATAAGAATAAATATCCCGACAGGCGGGGGTACAATTTTGACGGATGTGCCCCGTCGCAATTATATAAAGCGCAGGTGAATGACCATAAAATAGTATTCCCCGGCGGGGCATCTTATCGTGTTTTGGTTTTACCCAATTTTAAGACCATGACCCCGGGTTTGTTGAACAAGATAAAGTCATTGGTGGTACAAGGTGCTCAGGTAATAGGCGCGCCGCCGGTGCAATCGCCGGGTTTAAGTGGTTATCCCCGCTGTGACCAGGAGGTAAAAACGGCTTCGTTAAGTATATGGAAAACATTAACGGAACCCAAGCATCAATCCACGGTCAAATATGGAAACGGATGCGTGGTCTGGGGTGGGGGTCTTCATATACCGGAGAAAGAACTATACCCCAATTACGATGCAATAGCCGCATGGTTACATTCCCAGGAAATCCCGGAAGATTTTCATTCATCCGGGGATATACGTTATATACACCGGACATTACAGGAGGGTGATATTTATTTCATTGCCAATAAAACAGACAAAAAAATATCGGAGACAATTAGTTTCCGTTCTGTAAAAGGAGCACCGCAATTGTGGGATCCTATCAATGGAGATACCAGAAATTTGCCTGTTTTTGATACCAAGGATGGGTGTACAAATATTCCTGTAAGTCTGGATGCCTACGAAAGTTATTTTGTCATTTTCACCAACGAAGGTGCATCTGTAGGGACTATAGGTGGACAAGGCAACTTCCCTGAAAAAAGGGCTGTAAAAAGTATCTCCGGTTCCTGGAATGTTTCTTTCGATACCCGATGGGGCGGACCGGACAATATAACGTTTGACAATTTATATGACTGGACTGCAAGTCAGGATTCAGGTGTCAAATATTATTCAGGAATCGCCGTGTACGATAAAGTTTTTGACATGGAGCACTATCAGGGAACAAAGAATTACATTTTAGATTTAGGGAATGTAAAGAATATAGCATGCGTCAGACTCAATGGAAAGGACTTTGGAGTCGTTTGGGCATACCCCTGGCAAAAAAACATTACATCTGCGCTGAAAAAAGGTCGAAATCATTTGGAAATCAGCGTGGCTAATTTATGGGTGAACCGGTTGATCGGGGATGAGGCCATGCCGTGGGACGGACCTGTCAACAAGCAATGGCCGGAATGGCTTTTGAATGGTGAACCCCGTCCTAGCAAAAGATATACGTTTGTTACCAATAATCCAGTCAATAAAAATACGCCCTTGTCGCCAAGTGGTTTATTGGGGCCGGTGAGAATATTGGAAGAATAAGGCTGATATCGAAGCTGTATAGTCTTTTGATAAAATATATATAGAATTCTACATTCAGTCGAAATGACGTCTCATTTTTAGCATTCTCTACAAAAACGTCGTCAGTTAACTTCGTTGGGCTTACGGTTCGAAGGAGGCATGCTTGAGAAATATCAATCATTTTCATGGGGAATAAAAGATTAAATAGCCTCATCGTTAAAAGTGTCAAAAACTATAAGCTTTATGTCAATCTGTTAGAAGTCGAAAATCAATAATGTGATAATTTCAACATTTTAAAGTTTTCTTATGTAGAAATGAATTTTATTTATTGAGGATGAGGGCTATAATGTTCGTAATTGACTGTAACAGGTATTTTTTGGGCATGGTGACTTACAAGACGGCATTTAGTATTGATTGAATGCAACGAAATAATATAACTGGATTTGAGGAAATGTGCAAGACCTTGTTTCGGTAGAAGTGAATGAAATTCCGCTCTGTGGGCTATGAGTATCCCCTTTTCAGTCAGACATTGCCGTTGCGGTGATATCAGAAAAGAATGTACTAAAGATTGGCGTAACCAATTTGTGAGCCAACCGACTGATAGGTGACGGGCAACCGGAATAAAGCCATGGACATACGAAGACAAATAACATTAAAATTAATGCAAAAAGTTCCGAGAAACAGCTCTGGAAATGCAAGATTATTGGACACGGTTAAAATAATGTCGGAGGAAATTGTTGATGGAAAATTCAGGTAAGTAGAGATGATCTTTTATATAAAGTTCAATCGTATGTGAGAAATAACTAAATAGCGTATAGAGATGAAAAAAATATTTTATGGATGGGTTATCATTGCTTTGGCCTCCCTTTTAATATCGTTAAATTGTACTGCTCAAAGAGGTGAGTTGGCTGCCGTAGAATCGGGTTTTATAGAAGTACCGGATAGTATTCGCGTGGGATGCTATTGGTATTGGATTTCGGATAATATTTCAAAAGAGGGTGTTGTTAAAGATTTATATGCCATGAAAAAGGCAGGTATTACACGTGCATATATTGGTAATATCGGCCTTGACGAAATTCCCTATGGGAAGGTAAGGATATTCAGTCCTGAATGGTAGGATATTTTACATACTGCTTTAAAGACGGCTTCTGAATTGAATATAGAAATCGGGATTTTCAATAGCCCCGGTTGGAGTCAGTCCGGAAGACCGTGGATAAAACCCTCTCAAAGTATGCGCTATCTAGCATCTGTCGATACTGTAATTGAAGGCAATCAAGATATTAAGTGGAAGTTACCTGCTATGCCTGACTCTTCGCAATTGGTGAAAATCCTGGCCTATCCGACTGCAAAAGAGCTTTACAGTATAAGTTTTGATTTAAAAGGATATAATAACAAATCTGATACTATCTGGACAAACGCTGAATTGCAAGCAGAAGTTGACGGTAACTTTAAAACTATACGGAAGTTTGAAATAGACAGGACTAAATATCAGAAGCTGGTTGGGTTTACTCCTTACGCCCCTGTAGAATTGTCACTGCCCGGGATTCGATCTTCACAATTCAGATTGATTTTAGAAAAACCTATTCAATTTCATGGGAATGCTGACGCTATTATAAAACTTTCTTCCAATCAAATCGTAGAGCGGTATCCGGAGCAATCGCTCGCAAAAATGTTTCAACATCCCCAACCTATGTGGAATTCATACATGTGGCCGCGGCTTGAGTGGTCGCATGAAAAGTCCGGTGATGTAATTAGTGCTAAAGATGTTAAATCTTTAACTTCGTATTTGACTGCTGACAGTGTTATAAATTGGAAAGTGCCGGAAGGTCATTGGACCTTTTCAACGTTTTTTATGAATCCTACCGGAACGACTAATAATCCGGCTACGCCGGATGCGACTGGATTAGAGGTTGATAAAATGAGCAAAAAAACATTTGGGAGAGCATTTTAATGCATTTATAGGAGAAATATTAAGAAAAATCCCTAAAAAAGATAGAAAAAGTTTTAAGATTTCTGTTCTGGACAGTTATGAAACGGGGGGCAAAACTGGACGGATAGCATGATGGAAATATTTAAACGTACCTATGGTTATAGCCCCATTCCATATCTGCCTGTTCTTCATGGCGTTGTTGTGGAAAACGAGGATATGTCTTCGCGTTTCCTTTGGGATATAAGAAGGTTGGTTGCAGATCGGATTGCTAAAGACTATGTAGGCGGACTGACGGAAATCAGCCATAAGCATGGGCTGACCACATGGTTGGAAAATTACGGACATTGGGGTTTCCCGCCGAATTTTTACAATATGGCGGGCAATCAGATGAGGTTGGCGGGGAATTCTGGTCCGCCGGGGATTTGTGAGAGATTGAAAATCGTGCGGCTTCTTCAAGTGCTCACATTTATGGTAAAAAACGCGTTTGGGCAGAATCATTTACAAGTCGGGGACCCAATTTTACGCATTATCCTTTAGAATCTAAGCAACGTCTTGACAGATTTTTCACGGAAGGTATAAATGCTACAATATTTCATGTTTATATCCATCAGCCTTATGAAGAAAAGACACCGGGCATGAGTGCCTGGTTTGGGAATGATTTTCAGAGAAAAAATACTTGGTTTGATCAGCTTGATGAGTTTACCGGTTATGGATGTTGCAGCAGGGAACGTATATTGCCGATGTGGCGTATTTTATAGGGGAAGATGTTCCGAAAATGACTGGAGTTGAAAGTCCTGTTTTACCGTTCGGATATTCGTTTGACTACATTAATGCAGAGGTATTATTACAGAAAGCAAAAGTCGAAAATGGATTACTGATACTGCCCGGAGGTATGAAGTATAGGTTATTGGTTCTTCCAGATCAAAAATCTATGCGGCCTGAATTATTAAAAAAAATATCCGGGTTTGTTAAAGATGGTCTTGCGATTTACGGTAATCCTCCCGCTTATTCTCCGAGTTTAAGCGACTATCCTCACGCAGATAAAGAGGTGTATTCTTTAGGCAAAAAGATGTTTGCCTCGGATAAATTCGGGAAAGGCAATGTTTATAAACGAGGAGAGTCTTTAAAGAATGTTCTTCAAGATTTGGGTGTTGAGCCAGATTTTTACACAACAACGGATTCTGTTCTTTTTATTCATCGTTCATTAAATGATGGGGATATTTATTTTCTGTCCAACCAGTCATCAAAGAAGGTAAATCTTGAAGGGTCTTTTAGAGTTAATAAAGATTTGAGACCGGAACTGTGGAATGCCGTAACAGGAGAGATAAGGATTCTTCCAAATTTCAAACAGTTGAGTAATCGTACAGTTGTTCCATTGCAGTTAGACAGCAACGGCAGTGCCTTTATTGTTTTTCGCCAAAGCCAGAGAGAAGCTGTGACTGATTCAAATTATCCTGAAAAAGAAAATGTGCTTTTGCTTAATTCTGCATGAAGATTGAGATTTCAAAAAGATAGAAGAGGTCCGATAGATGAAGTAAAATGGGATAGATTAATTGATTGGAAAGATTCTCCCAATGACAGCATTAAATATTTTTCAGACGAGGCTACATATGTGAAGGATTTTAGTATTGACAATATACCGAAAGGAGAGCTATATCTTGATTTAGGAAAAGTCATGGTTATGGCAAAAGTAAAATTAAACGGAAAAGATGTTGGCGGCGTATGGACTACTCCCTATCGCCTTAATATAACAAAATCTTTAAAAGCTGGAAAAAATGAGCTGGAAATAACGGTGGTAAACAATTGGAGAAATCGTCTTATCGGTGATCAGAAAATGGCTCCTGCTGAGCGTAAAACATGGACCACGGTCAATCCTTGGAAGGCAGATTCTCCGCTTCAGTCTTCCGGTTTGTTAGGACCTGTGGAAATTATTAATATTAAATTTTATAGATATGCATTTAGAGCGCATGTAGGTATAATTAATTATCGCTGAACTAATAATATTAGTAATTTTATAGCTAAATATATTATTATTTTTACAGGAATGAATATTATAGAATTTACCAATCGCTTTCAAAGTAATTATGATTGCTTTGAATATTTAGTTCATCAAAAGTGGCCTAAAGGTTTTATATGCATTCGTTGTGGAAATACCGAAAGTATCAAAGGCCATACTTGGCATCCATCATCGTCGTTGCAAAAGGTGTATGTATGATGAAAATGTATTAGCTAGCCAACACCGTATTTCATGGGACAAAGATGCCGCTGTTGGAAGCCTTTCATATGTTGTTTCGTTTGACGACAAAAAAGAAAGGCATGTCAAGCATCGAACTGGGCAAGGAAGTAGGCATTCAACAAAAAACAGCATGGCTGTTCAAAAGATGAGTATAACAAATGATGAAAGAAGATAATGAGGATGATATTGACGCAAATGCAGATGCAGATGAGTTTTTGATCGGAGGTTATGACAGCGGGGAAAAAGGCAGAAGCCTTTCGGATAAACAGGCGGTACTGATTGTGGCAGAAAAGTTGGATGACGGAAGAATCGGTAAAATCGGATTGAGACATATTGAAAATTTCGAAGCAGAAACCTTGAAATACGCACTTAAAGAAATGACTAAACCGAGCGTTCAATTGACAACAGATTCTTACAGTTCATACAAATCCTTACAGAGCGAAATGAACCTAAAACTTGTCAAATCAGAGAAAGGTAAAACGATGGAACAATTGCATATACAAATCATGTTGTTCAAAAATTGGCTCAGGGGAATACATCACAAATGCTCTCCCGAACATTTACATGCTTATCTCAAAGAATATGTTTTCAGGTTCAACAAACGCAATAAAACAAAATATCTTTTTCATGAAACAATCAAAAGAATGATGAACGAATTTCCCCATCCTTACAATTATATAATAAATCATTGCGGCTGTTATGCCTAATTCTAAAAATATTAAAAGATTTTTTGCCTTTAATAAATGATAAACTTACAAATGTATAAACCAGACAGGAAAGAAATCTCTTAAAAAAATTACGTCAATCAGATAAAGCATAAATCTGATGATTAGCATAAACAAAGATTATCAATATAATTATAAAACAGCCCAGCAAATGTTTAATAAAAAAAAATATAAATCATATACATCTCTTTTAAAAGGAGCTTTTGTATTGATATTATTATCAAATTATTCTTTGTCTTTTTCTCAGTTAAACAAAAAAATATTAGCCACAGATTATACTGTTTCTTATAATTCATTAAAAGCCGGATTCTTAAATCCGCCCAATGAATCACGGCTGCGATGTTATTGGTGGTGGTTGAATAGTATGGTTACGAAGGAATCTATTACAAGGGATTTGAAACAGATGAAGGCGAAAGGCTATGGCGGTGCTTCAATAGTTGATGCAGGAAATTCCTATTCTACCTTGACAACGAAGCTAAAAGCAGGTCCTGTATTTATGAGTCCGCAATGGATGGAATTGTACAAACATGCCGTAAAGGAAGCGCAACGTTTAGATATAGAATTAAGCGTAAATGTTCAAAGCGGATGGAATCCTGGTGGACCTTCCATCACACCCGAATATGCTTTAAAAAAAATAGTTACAGCCGATACAACTATTACCGGCGGAAAATTAATCAGAATGAATCTTCCGATTCCCGACACCGATTTAATGTACCGCGATATTGTTATTCAAGCTATTCCGAAACCCGATAAAGATCTGCCGATAAAAGACAAAGCCATTACCAACTGGTCGGAAAAATCATTTAACAGAGAGTTGGGTTGGAGTGGCATTTATCCGCTATACAAATTAAGGGACGGATTTTTTGACTCTACTCCGGTTAATATAGTTCAAAGAAAAAACATCATAAATCTCAATCAATATTTTGACGGAAAAACATTAAAATGGAATGCTCCTCCGGGAGATTGGATTATCACACGATACGGATGGACTTGTACGGGAGTAACAACATCAACAACAAGCGACGGCTGGGGAGGTTTATCTTTAGATCATATAAATCCTGATGCCTTCAAGCTGTTCAGCAATACAGTTATTATACCTCTTATTAAAGCGGCGCAATCGGTGGGAAACAGTATACACTTTTTACAAACCGATAGTTGGGAAATGGGAAATATAAGCTGGACGCAAAATTTCCTGAACGACTTTAAACAAATGAGAGGATATGACATGATGCCCTATTTACCTGTACTTGCCGGCAGGGTTGTAGGCAGTCAGGAAATCTCGAATAGATTTTTATACGACTTCAGAAAGACGATAGGAGAATGTGTGCAGAAATATCACTATCAGCTTTTTGCTGATCTTGCCCATCAATACGGATTAGGAATACATCCCGAATCGGGCGGTCCGCATTCCGCGCCGGTGGATGCTTTAAAAGTTATGGGAGTAAGCGATTTTCCGCAAGGTGAGTTTTGGGCAATGTCCAACACGCACCGCGTGAATGATGCAGACAGGCTGTCGATAATGCAGTCTGCCTGTGTAGCACATACAAACGGTAAAAGATTCGTTGCAGCAGAAGGTCCGACCAGCATTGGTCCGCATTGGCAGGAATCTCCTTTTGAGTTAAAGAACAATATAGACAGGGTTTTTTGTTCGGGTGTGAACCGCATTGTATGGCATACGTTTACTTCCTCTCCGAAAGAATTCGGCATTCCCGGCAATGAATATTTTGCAGGTACACATCTCAATCCGAACGTTACCTGGTGGAATGATGCAGGGGCTTTTATCAGCTATCTGGATCGTTGCAGTTTTATGTTGCAGCAAGGGCTTTTTACGGCTGACGTTCTTTATTATTATGGGGATGATGTTCCCAATTTTGTTTTTTTAAAAGAAGAATTTCCAGAATTAAAATTCGGTTACAACTGGGACAAATGTTCTTCTGAAATTCTTGATAAAATAGTTGTCAAAAACGGCAAATTGGTGTTACCTGATGGCATGTCCTACAGGATATTGGTATTACCACCGGAAAAAACAATCAGTCTGGATGTACTTAAAAGAATCGAGGAATTGGCCAAAGCCGGAGCCATTGTGTACGGACCGAAACCTGAAAGAGCAACAGGTTTGCTGAATTATCCGGAATGTGATACGGAACTAAAAGCACTAGCTGATACATTGTGGGGAAATATTGACGGAAAAACTATCACGGAAAATAAATACGGCAAAGGAAAAATTGTTTGGGGCATTGATATTAATAAGCAGTTAAATGACATGAATGTAGCACCCGACTTTTCTTACAGCAGCAATAGTGGCACCGCTAAGCTTGATTACTTACACAGGCGAACAGAAAGTTCCGATATCTATTTTATCGCTAATAAATTTATGTGGAAGAATTACAGCGATTATACATACAGATACCTGCCAGAAGAAATGCCTGACCGTCATGAACATGTAAAATGCAGATTCAGGGTAACGGATAAAAAACCGCAACTATGGAATCCGCTAACCGGTGCTATTTCGGATATCGTAAACTATAGAATAGAATCAGGACAAACTATTATACCATTGTATTTACAGCCCGGACAATCCGTTTTTATTGTATTTAACGGAGAGATAAAAAAAGCAGATCAAATTGTATCCATCGCTAAAAACGGGAACCAGATAATATCTTCGGAAAAACCTGTTGACACTTCTTCCATGCCGCCAATTGAATTGCAAAAGAACAATTCTTCGTTGCAGGCAACTATTTACAAACCCGGAAAATATACATTAACGAACGCCTACGGAAAGCATGCTGTGGTTGAATCGCAGAAGCCTCTATATACACAGCAAATTTCCGGCCCGTGGAAATTGAAATTTGAAGGACCAAATCAAAACGTATCCGATACAAATATTAATCAATTGAAATCATGGACAGATTTCAGCAATTCCGATATAAAATATTTTTCCGGTAAAGTTATTTATCAAACTACTTTTCATATTGATAAAATAGAACAAAGAAAGTACATACTGGATTTAGGAAATGTACAAGACCTTGCAACCGTTGAATTAAACGGAAAGAATTTAGGGGTTTTATGGACAGCGCCTTTCAGCATAGATGTTTCTTCTGCTATAAAACCTGGCAATAATATTTTGAAAATAGGCGTAACAAATTTGTGGATGAACAGATTAGTCGGAGACAGCAAATTGGAAAAAAGCAAGAGGCATACACACACGGATGTAATAAAATTTGATGTGCCGGATTCGGAAAAGTATCTTAGAAGGTCAGGCTTGTTGGGACCGGTAAAAATAATAGGTGCGCCAATTTTGGGCATGAAATTTAAATAGAAGATGGGTCAAAATAAAATCATTTGTGACTTCACAAACTGAAGTTTATCTTTACCTACACAGTAAGACATTTAGAAAATGAATATCATAATGTGCTTTTTGAAGCAGGTGCTGCCGACAACCTCAATGTTTCGCCAAATTATTTGAGTGGTTTACTGAAAGTGCTGACAGGACAAAGTACGCAGCAACACTTACACGATAAATTGATTGAGAAAGCGAAAGAAAAATTATCTACGACAGACCTTTCAGTCAGCGAAATTGCTTATGAATTAGGGTTTTAACATCCGCAATCGTTCAGCAAACTTTTCAAGACCAAGGCAAACATTTCGCCTCTAAAGTTCAGAAAATCGTTTAACTGAAAGAAAGCCCAGCACCCAACTTCGGGAGATTGCCCCTTCATTTTTTGCAGGGCTGTTGGGTTTACTTCCAAATTTTCAAGCTCTTCAATCCCTACTTGAACTGTTGCCTGTGGAAAATCCGGAAGCCCTCCAATATAGTCGTTGTCCAAATGCGAAATAATACAGTCTGTAACATTTCTCGGGTCTAAACCTAAATTTTCAATCTGTCGTATTGCTGTGTTTTTCTCATCGAAATGATAGCCTACCACATCAATAAACTCTTTCCCAATTCTTTCTTCCGGATTTTGGGTGTCTAAAAGCCCGATACCTATATCAACCAACACAAGATTATCCTTTGTCTCCAACAATAAACAATGTCCAATAGCCCTGCTGCCGACAGGAGATTGGATTTCAACGCAATTGAGATGATGTACCTTTACCATAATGTATAACGGTTCTGAGATACAAAGAACGGAACAACGGATAACAAAAAATAGAACGGTAGCGACATTCAGGCATAATGTTTCACTATTCTGATCGTCTCAATCGTCTCAGATACAGTTTGAAGAAAAGGTTGTTTCATACTGATATCGTTCAAAAAATCCTTGGGTGTATATCCCGAAAATGTTTTAAACTCCCTATTGAAATGGGATTGGTCGGCATAGTTCAAGCGGTAACCAATGTCGCTTAATTTTTGATATCGTTTATTTTTAAGTAAATGAATGGAGTGCTGAAATTTGGCAATGCGAATATATGTTTCGGGACTAACTCCTGTATATTCCTTGAATTTTCGCTGGAATTGTCTTGTCGAAACGTTGAAATAAGATGATAAAATATGGGGTTGAATATCTGATATATTCAGTTTAATCAGGCGAATACTTTTATCGATGGTCTTATCCTGTCTGTATTTCCATAAATATGCCGACAGTTTTTCTTCAATTGATCGAATGGCATTATGAGGAACGATCGTATTGTGCAATTGGTCGTTGAAATTCTTGGAAAAGAGATGTTCGGTATCAAGAATGGCATTTGTAATTTCCGAAGTGTTTATGCCGAACAGTGCTTTGAAAGCGGTTGGTTGAAAATTTACGCCCAAGACAAAAGCATTTCCCACGATTTGATTGATGCACGGCTTGGTACCTTGTCCGTAGGCAAATGATACCGGCAAATCTGAACCATCAGACCCCAACAGTGCAGAATGACCATTGTTGTGCTGAAAAATAATTCCCGGAGCTCCGTCTCCCATAATTCGGAATATTTGGGAATTGTTTTTAGTAGTTTCAATAGTCGTATACCAAAATTGTTTTACGACTTGTTTAAGATCTCCACGAGGTTCAACGGCGTTTAATTTCACTCTTAAATTTGTTTTTATTCGGAAACGTGTCTTTGTATCTGCTTGCCGCTAACTTTTCTGGGCTTGGCGATGGCGGGGCAATCGAAGCACTTCTGTTCGGCTAATGAACAAAAGTTCAATAGAAGTACAAATGTTCAATTTTGCACTTCAGCCCCGCTATTGCAAAATCGCTATTGTGCGTTCGTTTTTTTATTCGGTTAATTTATCAATTTTGTTGTCTGTCAAGTTTTGAATGTTTTTTGTTATTCTTTCAATGTCCCAATTCCACCATTTGAGTTTTAATAATTTTGAAATTGTTTCTTCGGAAAATCGCTTTTTAATTTCTTTTGCGGGATTACCACCTACGATTGAATAAGGCTCGACATCTTTTATAACTGTCGAATTTGTCGCAATAATTGCTCCGTCTCCAATTGTCACTCCTGCCATTATTGTCGCATTGTAACCAATCCAAACATCATTACCAATATTTATGTCGCCTTTTTGTGGGTAAGATTTATTGTGCATTGCGTTTTCCCAACCTTTTCCAAAAATCGCAAAAGGATATGTTGTCAGAGCATTTGTCAAATGATTTGCCCCGTTCATTATAAATTTCACGTCTGAGGCAATCATACAAAACTTCCCTATTATCAATTTGTCGCCTACAAAGTCAAAATGGTATTTTACATTTTTTTCGAAATTTTCCACGTTTTCAAAATCATCATAATATGTGTAATCGCCTACAATAATATTCGGATTTTTTTGCCAATATTCTTTAAGGAAACAAAGTCTATCGTAATTTTCAAGTGGAAATCTAATGTCTTTATTTGGTCCTATCATAACGTTTTTTCTTTCGGTTTTCTGTAGCTCTAAGATGACGCACATTATTATATGCGTAAGTTAGATAAAATTCATTATTTCTACAAAATCATTTTATTTTCTTGTTTTTCAATAGTTTACACTTATAGATTTCTTATGCGTATTTTTGATAATAATCTTTTAGATTAACGTATATTATACAAAATACGCATTATGGATGCTTTGTTAAAAAAAATCTTTAATTTCCTTGGGGAGCATCGAAACAGAGCGGTTATATGGTGTAGCTTTCCCTATAGCAAAATTTATTATTGCAGTTTTAAGACGCAATTTTCCGAATGCGCAATGGAACCCATCGCAGAAAAAATGGTATATCACCTACCAGCCATTTTTTAGGTACAACTGAACCTTCCGGAGATGGAATATTCCGGTAAAGAGGTGGCTGCAGAAAAAGCGACCGCAGCACGTTGGAAAACGCTGCATTTGTCTTTGCCGTTTGTCTTATCTAATGGCACAATACCAAAAAGGTCGCAAAACTTATTTTCTGAACGACCGGCAAATAATCAATAAGTTCTTTATTGTAATAAAGATAGTTGTTAAGCCCCACAAGTAATATGTTCAGAAGTTCGAACATAAAAAGTCCGAACGGCTTGATTTAAAAACCAAAAGAATACAAGTGTCAAACAAAGCACAAACATTCCTGTCATAGCGATTGGTTTAGCAGGGTCGTGTTGGCCGTTAAAAGCGTTGATGCATATTTAGCCATATAATACTGTATAAGAAACCGTATGTCAATACTCTAAGTATATAAAAGCATGACGCCGTTATTTTCCCTGCCTTTCTTTGATCATTGAAATAACGATTCCTATGCCCAAAATGGCGGAAATCACAAACCCTGCAAATCCCAGTACAGGAATATTGTAAATGAGCGGAGGCATTTTTGAAAACACCAATATGGCCGACCCGATGGACAATGCCATGATGATCAATGCAAGGGTAAGGCGGTCGGCACTTTTTTTAATCACATCCCTTGTTTCCGGCAGGCCGGGGATTTCATGTATGAGCTTAATGTCTTCATTGGCCAGCTTATTGAGCAATGCTTGTATATTTTCGGGCAGGTCGCCGATGGTTTCTCCAATGGTTTTTAGTTTGCCGGCACCTTTGGAGAGCAGGTAGGCGGGGCTGAGCCGTTTTTGGATAATCTTGTATCCATAAGGAGTCAGCCTTTCCACGATATTGAGGTCTGGTACCAGAGTGCGGCCAATGCCTTCAATCAATACCAGCCCACGCATCAGCATAAAAAAGTAATTGGGCAGCTGGATGTCGTTTTCATGAAATACTGCCTTGAGTTTATTCACGATGGTGGCCATGTCCATTTTGTCCACAGAGGTATTGTCCATCATGGTGCAGGCATCGTACATCTGCCGTTGCAGCTTGGCTTCGTCCTTAATGTTGCATTTTACTGCCATTTTCTTCAGGACAACGATCAGTTTGGGTATATCCTTTAAGGAAAAATAAACAATCAGGTCTTCCAGCAAGGACATTTCCGCCGGCAAAAGGCTACCCATATTGCCAAAATCAATGAATACAACCCTTCCGTCCCGCAGCACGAAGATATTGCCGGGGTGCGGGTCACCGTGGAAAAAGCCATGGTCCAGTATCTGCCTGATATACAGGTCAAGGCCGGCAGTGGCAATAGCACCGGCATCGAGATGTGCTTTTTTAAGGGTGGCCAGGTCCGTCACCTTGATACCATCTATCCATTCCATGCACAGGATATTGTCATTGGAATAAGTGGGGAAAGCTTCCGGTACGTGCGTGGCGTCGTTGCCCTCAAAATTTTTGGCGAAACGTTGCATATTGAGCATTTCCTGCGACAGGGAAAGCTCGCCGTGGATGGATTCGTCAAAAGTTTCCAATACCTGTCCCAGGTTATAGGAGCGGATGGTTTCATTGTATTTTTCCAGCAGAGTAATCAGGTCTTTCATGATCAGTAGGTCGGCGTCTATTATTTCATCAATGCCGGGCCGCTTGATTTTAAGGATGATTTTTTCTTTCCTTTCTTTTAGCGTGGCCTTGTAGATCTGCGACATGGAAGCAGCAGCCATGGGCATATCGGACAGGCCGGAAAATATTTTTTCGGGTTGGATGCCCAGTTCTTTTTGCAGCAAGGCCTTTAGATCCAGTGGCTCTACTGCTACATTGTCCTGCAAGGTCTTGAGTTCCTTCACCAATTCCGGTGGGAATAGGTCGTCGCGGTTGCTGAACATTTGACCGAACTTGACATAGGTAGGCCCCAACTCTTCCAATGCCATACGTATGCGCTGGTAAACGGTCAGGGAGGCAATGTCGGCCTTGCTTTCTTTTTCCTCCGGTGCTATATGGCTGTCCCAGCTTGTCCTGATGCGGGAGACAATATCGGCAAAGCCGTATTTCGTCAATATGGCAATAAGGCGTGCGGTTCTTTTGATTTTCTTTTCCGAATCCATATCCCAGTCGTTTTTTTTTAAAATTTACCGGTCAGTAACCTTTCTCTTGCAGCAATTGCAAGGTATAATCGTAAGTATAATCGAACATTTCCGTTATTTGTTTCTTGTCAAACATGCTGAACCGCGTCATATCCGGCGGGTCAATGAACAAGTCGCAAAAAGGGACTTTCATATAAACCGTATTGTTCAATAACAGATGGTAAGACCTGTCCAGCATCTGGCGCCGGCTAAGCGTGCCGGCAACATGCTTGTCCAGCGCATTGACATGCACGCCGATCAGAAAGTCGCATTGCGTTTTGATGGGTTCTATCGGCAGGTTGTCGGTAATGCCGCCGTCAAGATAGGTTTTGCCGTTAAAAGAAACGGCAGGGAACACCAATGGCAGGCAGGCGGAAGCCAGCAATGCATTGCAAAGGTCGCCCTCATTGAAATATTCCGTGTTGGCCTCACTGATATCCGTTGCGGCCACATATAACGGTATTTTCAGATTCTCCAGTTTGTTATCCGGAAAATAGCGCTGGTACAGCATTTTGAATGCAGAAGTACCAAACCAGCCGCCTTTCCGCAGTCTTAGGTTGACCGGGGAAAAGAAACGCGTCTCCTGCGCAATGGACATAATCTCATCCGGCGAATGGCCGGCAGCGTAAAAAGCGCCTATGATGGCACCGGCGCTGGTGCCGGACAGGACACAAGGTTTGATGTTGTGCTCCTCCAGTGCCTTGATAACGCCTAAATGGCCGATACCGCGCATCCCTCCGCCGGACAATACCAGCCCCACTTTTTTATTTGCTATTTCGCTGATGGACATACATAACTGAATCATACTTTCCGTAAACCGCATAGATGGACAACCACGGATACACAGATGGAAATATCCGTGCATCCGTGGCCCATCTAATTACCGCAACTGCTAATTTCCAAAGCGTTCTTCTACAGAATCACGCAGTTCCTTACTCCAATTCTTGATATTTTTCACCTTAATGGAAAAAACAATATGGTATATACCGATGACGATCAAACCTGCACCCACGAATAAAATTAAAGTATAGCCTGACAGGAACGGATTCCAGATAAGTACCACGGAAGCAAATACGCTTAAAATGCCCAGTATCAACAACCAGCCCCAACCTGATCCCGGCAGACGTTTCAGTTCCACGGAAGTGCCAATGGTGGTAAAAGAACGGAAAAGCAACCAAAAACCAAAAAACAAGGTCAGTGTAAAGGGCTGCAATTCCGGTCTGCGGATCAGGAAAATGCCGATAAACAAGTCAATCAATCCGCTGATCAGCCCCCAGATCCATCCGGCGAGCAAAGAACTGTTGGCGATGGAAAACCCTATTTCCAAAATACCGGAAACCAGAAATCCGATACTGAACAATACGGACAATGTAAGAAATGATTCCACCGGTGTATTTAATACATAAACGCCGAGAATGATGTATAAAATGCCAATAATTAATGGCAGATACCAGTACTTGGCGATTTTTGAAATTACGTTTGGCATGATTTTTTGAGTTTAATTTTTAATGATTTTTATTGCTCACGGATTCCACGGATCTTCCCGGATTTTTTTCTGTTTTCATCCGTGGAATTTGTGAGAAAATAATTTTTTACGCATCCAGTTTTTCTTTCAGTTCAGCAAGCTTTTGCTCCTGCTCCGCAATCTGTTTTTCGATGCGCTCTTTCTTCTTTTCGTCAATGGAGGATTGGACGTCCGCTTTCCATTTACTTGCTTTCCCCTTGAGCTTGGAAACCCAGCTTTCGTACTGGTCTTTCTGCTGAGTCGCTTTTTTCTCCATAATACCGGCTACAAATTTTTCCCGCGAAGCACGCAGTTCATCCCTTTCCTTACCAATGGATTCTTTGGCATCTCCCACGGCAGCGTCAAATTCTTTGTCCAGTTCGTCTATTTCCTTGTCCAGTTCGTTCAGGTGGTCGTTGACCAGTTCGTCAAAAGCCTTGTCCGCGTCAAGTCGTGTCATTTTTGCGTTCAAATCCGCAAAGGAAGTATCCAAAGGCGTAGTCCATTCTTCCTCCACGTGTGCTATCAATGCCGTCTTGCCATCAGGGATGGACTGCGAAATTTTGTCGACATATTCCGAAGTGTGGTCGGAATGTATCAGGTCGCCCGTAGCACCAAACAGTGAACCGAAGGCTGCCCCTAACAATACGCCGATCGGGCCTCCCAGAATGCCAATCAGAGACCCGGTAAGCGCACCCGTAGCGGTGTAGGTAAGATCGTCTTCCCCTTTCACGTTTTTCAGTACCGCTTTTCCGGTCTCGTCTTTAGTGATTACGACCGATTCCCCCAAGGAAATATCATCCGTGGCATCCAGTTCCTGTAATTTCTGTTGTCCCTTAAACGCTGCTTCTTCACTGTCAAAAACAGCATAAATAATCTTTTCCATTTGAATTGTATATTTTAGATTGTTAAAAATAAAAACTGATTACGGTAGCCAAGCCATACGTTGATGGCGAGCCTATACAAAATTACGTTTATTTCAATTTTCCGATAATATATTTATAGTCAGCTAATTTTTGGCGATAACTGGCATACTGCAGAATGTGATTACATAGAGCAGTTAAATCTTGTTGAAATTGAGCACCCTGAGTTGATGTTCACAAGTTGTATAAAGAGGTTGTGTCATTTGTCAGCAGTCATACGTTCGGCAGAAGGGTTTTCCAGGCTGCCGCTGAAGGCACGGTGCATATACCGAACAGGTGCATGCGCTTCATTTTGTCGAGTGTTGCTTCGTTCATTGTGTTTTATTTTTTGAATGAATAAATATGCTGTGTTGTATTATTGATAATATTCTTTGCCGCGTATGTTGTGGTGTTCGGGCATTTGTGCTTGTCCTATAGTATCCCTTTCTTCTTCGGTCAGCCTGTCCAGGTTCTTATCCAGTCCAGTATCTGAACGATAATGGGATAATTGTATACACCGTAACTGTTCGCCCTGCGGCAGGCATTGATAAGCCTTTCCGTTCCAGCTTTTCTTTTCAACTGCAATATGCCCGAACAGGATTTATAGGCTTGTTCGGGGTGCGCTTTGTGTTCTATAACCTGTATGATGTAAGCGGCAACATCTTCATGTACAGCTGCTGCTTCCTCAATGAACTTCTCGGGCGTCCAGTCGCTCAGGAAGCGATGGGCGGAAGCGAGGTGTTCGCTGTTGGTCGTGTAAGTATATTTTCGATAACTGCGTTGGTGCAGGGCTATACGTTCATATTTGTAAAACAGTTCCACTTGTATCGAGTTATATAGCAGCTTTACTTTCTTACCGATAAAACGGTATGGGACGCTGTAGTAATGAGGAAGCAAGCTTTGTAAATCAAGGTAACGTTCATCAGCCGGCGGCGCTTGTTCCTGCGGCGTGAACAGTTGACTCAGACCGTAATCGTCCATGCTGTTTATATCAGTCAAAGTCAGCCGCAGCTCCCTAAACCGCTCAATATATTTTTTAACTGTATTGCGCGATGTCGCCGTCAATATACTGATTTGTTTCTTACTCCGCCCTTGACCGTACAGGCGTAACACTTGTCTTAATCGGCTCATGGATATTGCTTTATTGGACATCTGATTTGGATTTTATGATCCAATATCAAACCTTCCTTTAAAACAACCTCCTATAAAATTACTATGCTCAATTTGCGCCAAATCATGCCACGATCGAGCAGCGGCAGATAGTAAGAATAGAATATCGGTACATAGGCACTCGCTCCATAAGCGCCATACCCTTCCATAAAACAGATATTGTTGCCGTCTTTTTTCAATTTGCTTTTGTCTGGAAAATTTGGTTACGTAGAGCATAAAATCTGTACGATATAGAGCATATCAATTTGGATCAAATTGAGCACCATGGTGCTGGCATTTGCCCACGTCCGCGGCGGTGGCGAAAAAGGCAATGGCTGGTATCTTGGCGGAAAGAAAACCACCAAGCCCAATACCTGGAAAGACTTTAATGCCTGTACCAAATGGCTTATCAAAAACAAATATACTTTGCATCAAAAATTCGACATTTCAGGAGCGAGTGCCGGCGATGTTTTAATCGACAGAGGCATAAATGCGTCCGGTAATTCTGTGCTTTTAGATGTAAACTATGCAGGCGGGCATTTCGGAGACAGTACATTGGACGAACAATACGTGCAAATGACAAAGAAATATGTTTTTTTGCTGCGGCAAACAAGAAATCCTAAATTTCTTATAAGATAAAAATAGTCTGCATAAGTTTTTATTTTCCTACCGATTTGTGTCATTATCAACCGAAAAATGCAATGACAATTATGTCAGTATATCGGCTATTAGGTGAGCGTTTTCAAGACCTTATAGATTTTTCAAAAACTGAAAAAGGCTGTTTTATACAATGGAGGAGACGCAGCATGCAACAAAATCACAAGTATTTGCAACAAATGCGAAAGCTGTTTAAATAAGTCGTTTCTATTTTTGAATAGTGCTTTTACTTATAAAAATATGATTATGAAACAAGCATTTACTTTCCTGTTATTCGGTTTATTATCAATAACTGTACAGGCGCAATGGAGCGACACACTCAACAATTTTTACGACTCCTTAGACATGCCCGTAGCGCAGGCGTTATATAACCAATCCAACCCTCTCGTTGTAAAAAGCGAGCCGGATGGCGGCTATTTCGTTATTTGGGAAGACCAACGCACCAACATAGACATCTATGCCCAGAAATATGATAAAGACGGACACCGCCTTTGGACGGAAAACGGCGTTCCTGTTGCCACCGGCGACGACCATCAGCAATATTCAACTATTTCCAATGGTGTGGTCAACTATTGTAATTATCACAATGCAAACCACGCGGCAAGCGACGGTAATGGCGGTTTTTTTATCGCCTTTACCACCTCTGACCACAACGATGTCTATGTGCAGCATATCAAAAGCGATGGCAGCCATGTTTTTGCCGACGCAGGCTACCCACTTGCCGTTCACACAAGTGGGTTAAACGTGTATTATTCCCAGCCACAACTGATAACCGACGACAACGGCGGATTTTTCATCGGTTACCTGATACAAAATCCTAATTACAGCGTATTGGTATATGATTATAAAGATGAAGACGGCACGCTCAAGTCTTATGGCGGCGGTTTGATGGACGAATATCACTACCGAATAGTCTCGCCAACGGAGTGTGGTAGTAGATATGATTTTAGTAATAGAAATGGTACAGGAAGTGATGCGTCTTATGGTGCTATTACGCTTGCTTCTTTTCTTATTTTTCCCGACCGGCAGGGTGGTTGTGGTATGGCAATGATAAAAGAAACAGGTGGCTCTGAAAACTGGCATCCGGCATTTAACTGGCTTGTCCGTGTAAAAAAAGATTGCATGACCATAACAAAAAAATATTTAGAGGACGGTAATACAGCTTGGAATACAGTAGCCATAGAGGGGTCGTTTTGTCCATCGTGTATCCTTCCCTTACATTTGGACGCAGATACGATCTATACGGACGCGCCTTATGATGTAGCACCAGAGTATTATGTGGATGAGTATATGGATTCGTTAAACAACAGAGGATTGTCATATCCGGGTTATCTGATAACCGGTAATTTTTGGAAATACGATACTATATCTTATAAAAAGGGTACGGTTACGCGGATGTACAACTTTAAATCACACTCTGAATCAGTAAGCTGTACCGTACTTGTCAATGATCCTGTGCCGCCTGGGGCGGATCCGATATTTAAGATAGTCGTATATACCAATTATTACATTGACGATGAGGGAGTTCTTATCTTGAGACCAAACACGGCCGCACATGACATATCAAAAATAAATGCCGCAGTGTTACCGACGGACGGCAATATCAATGCCGCTTTGATGACATGGAACCAGCGGAATTATACCAATTCAAACCTTACGGACTTTGCTTCCCGAGGGCAATTGCTTGCAATGCAGATATACGACAGCATACCCTGGCAACTCGTGGTGGACACAGTGCACCCTTACCCAATAAGGCCTGCGGACCTGGACAAACTCAACGAAGGCATTTCGGATGTCGACACATTGATCGCGCCGCTCCATTCGGATAATGATGGATATTTTTACGATTATACCCTTTTGGGCACTGGAGGCAAGGCTTTTCTGGTCTCCTCCGTTAATGGACTATTGAACAATGGTTCCGATCCTTCCCCTTTTTATTACCAGGAAGCAAAAGTTACCCGCCAAACCAAAGATTCCTTTGCCGTAAAATTGAATACGCCGGATAAAAGAGGGATTGTTTTCGGTATTGGTTCCGGCTATGACCATTTCCTGCATCTGGCAGGAGACGGTGCGGGCAATGCTACCTTTTATTACATAGGACCAGATGGGCGCGATCATGTAAATGCAAGCCCTGTGGACGAAGGCGGCAAGCTACGTTGGGGCACGTTGGGCAGACAGCTTAATTCAGGAGGAGTAAGTACAGCATATTTTTCTCCTTCATCAGCTTATCTGTATATGGATGCCGACGGCAAAGGCGTAATAGCCTGGAGCGATGGGCGGGAAACACCAACAGGCTATTCCGGAGACAACATTTACGTGCGGCATTTGGACAGCTTGTTGAGACCTAATTATCAGCCGCCCTCGCTGAAAGTTCAGTTGCTCACGGATTTAAGCGTATTTCCTAACGTTGCCAATCGTTCTACCGCAAGTACCCCTCAATCACTTGTCGGTAGCAGTAATGCATGGACAACATTTCCTGTGGAAATATCAAAGTCCGGCGGAGAAGGCGGCGGCGCGCCCTCTACGCCTGTAGCAGAAATTAAGGATGATTACAATTTGGGAAAAGTAACAGTATCTGTATATGAAACCTATTATAACCCGCCGTATAACAGCACACTCATCCGCACCACACCGGACGGTCATCCTTACCTCAGCAGGAATTATACCATTACCGTAATTAATCAGCCTCCTGCCGGAGCATCGGTACACGTACGTTTAATATTTACCAAAGCGGAATTTGATTCTCTGAAAGCGCACGATGCTTCCATACAAGATCCTGGGGATTTGGCCGTTATTAAACAACCTAATGCAACTGGGACGCTGTCTTCCGATTACACACCTGTTGCAGGCGAAAAAGGTATCAAGCCTGTTGCATGGGCAGCCATTGAAAATACAGTGAACGGGGAAGAAATAACAACGGGCTACTATATTGAAATAGTCATCAATAGTTTTAGCAACTTTTTCATCGGCAGCGCCGAGGATATATTGCCCGTCAGCATGCAAGGCTTTACCGCTGAGGCCGTCAATAATACGGCAGTACTTGCATGGCACACGGCTTCCGAAACCAACAATAGCCGTTTCGATATTGAACGCTCCGCCACAGGTAAAGTATTTACAAAAATCGGCAGTGTGCAGGGGCACGGCACTACAAGCATTGCACAGGATTACAGTTTTACGGACAACACGCCGCTTGCAGGCAATAACTATTACCGTTTGGCGCAAGTGGACTTGGACGGGAAAGTAAATTATTCCGAAACGCGTATGGTCGCGTTCGGTATATCGAAGGGGGCACTTAAAGTTTTCCCGAACCCGTCGAAAGGTATCGTCCATGTACAATTTCCGCAGGCATCAGACGGGGCATCGGCGATAGAATTATTCAGTATAAGCGGCACAAAAGTGTTGTTCCAAACGGTTTCTGCAGGCGATACGCAAACGGATATCGACATTAGTTTTTTACCGAAGGGTATCTATGTTTTGAAATACGGAAACCAAAGTACAAAACTGGTAAAGGAATAGGGTGCTCCTTTCAAACCATTTAGAAGTTAATAATGTAATTGTTCCATCATATCGTCCAATTAATTTATTATGAAAAGATTTATTTTCTCTGCCATCTGTTTGTTGGCAACAGGCATTGCATCACACGCACAAACAAACAACGTTGATTCTTCTTACAAAGATTACGTAGGCAAATATGTCTTTGCGCCTGGAGAACCCATAGAAGAAGCATATATTGTTGTAAAGGATACATCTTTAATTGTCGTAACTGAAGTGTCGGCGGACATTACGCTGAAGAAACTGGGTGTGGACAGCTTTGCCGTTAATGCAGACGGTGCGGCATCCATTACGTTCAAACGCGATTCTGCCGGCAAGGTAACGGGCTTGGTACTTTATACACTCAGCGGCCGTGCTGTTCCTGCAAAAAAACAAGATACCGCAAACAACGCAACCGGAAGAAATGATTTACCGAATAAAGAATTGTATGCAAAGTATGCTCATGTCGAATAAAACCCGAGCGCAAGCACTTTTTACGGGTATAATTAAAATCATTATAAGATAAAAAACATACGTATAAAAACAATAATCTGTTTAATGACGAGTGTTGCAGTTTTGGTTTTTTGCGGGTATAAGTTCAGCGTAGGCGCGAAAAAAGATGTCACTACTGGGCTTTCTTTCACTTACCATGGCTTTCGTGTGGGGGACGTTTTTCTGACCGATTCGGGAAGCCGTAAATGTAAGACATCTGCTGGAGCCCGGAGAAAACGAAAAGCTGTTTAAAAACAGTGATTAAAGAAAAATTAAAATAAATAAAAATGAATATACAAAAAAGCACCGTTTGCTGCAATGGCAGTAGGCACAGTGCTGGTGCTGGCAAACAGTGCATTTAAAGAAAGTCCGCATAATAAGAGCGGGCAAATGTTATATACTTTTCACTATAACCCGCTCAATGATACAGGAAGACGCAGATGTCTGCAGCAGAGACAATGTGGAAGCTTGTACTATTCAGGTTCCGTCAAGCTTTGTGGATAATCCTACCAGCGATCCGACGTTGAATTCTTCCATTAATATCGGTACAGCCTCTGCGCTTTCCGGCCGGCGGAAACGGTACCATTTTCAATATCCGTTTTCACTTTATGCATACTGCAATTAAAGCGCAACCAAGACGCAATCAAAATGCTGCAGATGTACATTTTCGGCAATAGCGGCACAGATGCACAAAAACGTTCTTGCTAATTGATTCATCATAGCATAAGTCAGTTGATTGAAAATCCTACAGCTGTTCTATACGGCAGAACATCCGTGACTTTTCAATTCTAAAATAATATAAAAATTTACGGTCTGTCCCTCTTATTCAGCTTGTATTCAGATTGCTGTTTGACATTTACCCTTCTTATTCATTCAAGTAATCTGAAAGATGAAAATTATAATAACGGTAGTCCTTTTCTTTTGTTCTTTATTTTTTAGTAAGGCACAAGCACACCGTATGGCCGATTATATAGTATCCGGCAATGTGCTTGATGCAACGTCTAAGCTTCCGGTCGGGCATGCTACTGTAATGATAGAAAATAATCAGAACGCTCGTCTTATCGCTGTGGGTATGACTGACAGCAGCGGACATTTCAAAATCAGTTACAGGTACAACGGTATAATAAAATTAAGCGTCAGCTATACAGGCTATAACAGTTACACAAAAGACAATATTGAAGGCGGTTTGGCTCATCCTGATATTCAGGTCGGTATCATTTACCTGCATTCGTCTGTTTCCGACTTGAAAACAGTAGAAGTTACCACACAAACGCCTGTTGTCAGCAACAAAGTAGACAAGATTGTGTATAATGTAGCCAATGATATTACGTCACAGGGAAGCGATGTCATCGATGTGCTTAGGAAAGTGCCCCAGGTAAATGTAGATGCAGACGGGAATGTGGAACTTCAGGGAAATGCCAATATCCGATTTTTAATCAACGGCAAACCCTCCAGTATTTTCGGCAACAGCCTGGCAGATGCGCTATCAACAATTCCAGCAAGTGAAGTGAAAAGCATAGAGGTAATGACTACTCCCGGCGCTAAATATGATGCACAGGGAACGGGCGGAGTGATAAACATTATTTTAAAAGATAATAAAGTACGAGGTATAAACAGTAATGTAAACTTATCAGCAGGAACAAAGATCGAGAACGGCAGTTTTAATCTGAATATGCGACAAGGCAACTTGGGTCTTAACGTGTTCTTCAGCGGGAACGGCAGGCTGAAAGCGAAGATGCCTTACACTCAAGACAGAACTTCAACAGATGCTGCTGCACAGACGATGACGGATCTTCGCCAGGACGGCTATACCGACCTTAGCCGCACGGGATATCAGACGGGCATCAGCGCTGATTGGGATATCACAAAGCTTGATAATATTTCATCGTCATTTAGTTATAACCATTTTGCCAACCACGGCACAGGAATGGCTCGCCAAGATCAGCAGACATCCGATGTGGATGGTACGCCAATTTCCGAACTGCAAAGTATCAGTAATTCGGATTCCCGGCTGCATATGGGATCTTACGATTGGAGCATCGGCTATACCCGGAAATTTAAGAAAGAGGGTCAACAGCTGGATTTTCTGTACAGCGCCAGCAACGGAACTCCTTATAACAGCTATATCCAGTCACAAACATACTTCAATGAGGCTTTCCCGTTCACGGGAACAGGCAGCACCAATCCGGGTAAAGACAAACAAACAATTTTGTCACTGGATTATGTACATCCCTTCGGCAAGAACTTTACATTGGATGTGGGTGCCAAAACAACTTTTCAGGACATTACCAATACGGCAAATGTATCTAGTTATATTCCTTCCCTTAATGACTATGGCACCGATTCAAGCCAGTCCTATACTTTGCACTATAATATGAAAGTGTATGCAGCATATGTTTCGGGCACTTTCTCCTTGTTCAAATACCTGGATGTCATAGCGGGTATTAGATATGAATATACCAATCTGGGTATTGATTATCAAAATACGCATATCCCATCATACAGCACATTTGTGCCTTCGGTTATATTGTCACACAAGTTCGACAATGACCAAACAGTTAAACTGGCTTTTACCAGACGTATCCAACGTCCGGAATATAAAGATTTAAATCCATTTCTAAACTTTAGCGACCCATACAATATCACAGCTGGAAATCCGATGCTCAAACCGGAAATAGGCAATAACTTTGAATTGGGATACGCTCGTAATTTTAAGAAAGGGGGTGATATATATTTTGGCATTATGGAACGCATAAATTCACAGGATGTTAAAAATTATACTTCTTTCTATCCTTCTTACATCGTTGGAGATTCTATATATCAAAATGTGTCCATTACTAAAAGAAAGAATACCGGTCATGAATACAATACAGGACTTATTATAACATCATCATTACCGATCGGTTCATTCAACCTTCGGGAAAATGCCATGATTTTCAACCGCCACATCGTTGCGGATCTCGACAGCATACCGGTTATCAATAGTCTTAATTGGAGAGTCAATCTGGATGCAAGTTATAATTTCCCGCACGATTTGGTGTTGGAAGCTTTTGGGGATTTTCGTTCTTCTTTTAAAAGTATACAAGGCAAGCAACCGGGTGAATTAATGTACACGCTGGCTTTCAGAAAACTACTGAACAATAAGAAAATGAGCGTAGGGCTAACGGCTACCAACCCGTTCAATCAATACATTAATAAAACTACAACTATAAAGATGAGTAATTATATCTCATATTCCCAAAGACAATTGCCGTTTCGTTCTTTCGGTGTAAGTTTTACTTATAAATTCGGAAAGTCAGATGTTAAAGACATCAAAAATGCCGATGCTAAGGATAACGCAATGAATGATGGAAATTAATAGTTTAGACCGAGTGCGCTTTGTTTTTGCGTTTAGGTTTCTTTAGTTTATTGAGCCAAATCAAGATACCGGTTATCGGAAGGCTCGTTGCCAATAAGCACGCCAGAAAATATATAATCTTTGTGAGCGTACCGAAAATTTCTCCAACATGGATGGCTCTAAAGACGGTTGCTATTTTCTTACCCAATGACAGATCTGAAAATAAGGAAAGCTTCAATACTTTACCGCTGTAAGGATTAATTTGTATATTATCAATAGCAGCAAGGCTGCAAAAACCCGTATGTGTTTTAATAATGGAAACAGCAGAGGATTTGTTGCCCGGAATATTAATTAGCGTTGTACCATTTGCCGGAATATAAGACTCAACAGTATCCAGTATCTGCGTATAAGTAGCCCTTAGAGCTTTTGCATTTACGGTATCTCCCAATGACAGGGCTTTTTCTTTTTTCAGCACTTCCTTATTCAGCACTTTACTTGTTACTGAACGATACCATTCGAAAGACCAGGAAGGGCCTGTAATTGCAGACAATAATATAACAGGAAAAACGTAAGCACCAAATGCCCGATGCAGATCAAAATTGACCCTTTTCCAATTAGCAGAGAATTTGATCTTAAAACCCTCACGCCAATGTTTTAATTTCTTGGGAAACCAGATGACGACACCGCTGATAATAAGAAGAATAAAGATAAGCGCAGCCGAACCTCCGACAGCTTTTCCCGCCGGTTTGCCGATAAAAAACCAACGATGTATATTTTCAATGGTAACAAAGAATTTTCCTGCGGGGCTTTTACCTATTCCCGTTATGGCGCCTGTGTAAGGATTGACGTAGAATACCTTGTTCTTCTCTGCTCGAACTTTATCATCGGTTGAGGTCTTTGGCAGTTTATCAAAACTACCGTTTTTTTTGCTTTTCCCTTTTATGGAAAACAGCCACACTTCGTCTTTAGATGAAGGAATAATAAAGGAAACAACCTTCCCATCTGTTACCTTTTCTACCTTTTCTATAAGTGCATCCGGCGTTTGCATCTTTGCTGCCCCACTTTTTGCGCTGAACCATTTGGGGTAAAGCAGTTTTTCAATTTCTGTATGAAACACAAAAATCGTTCCCGTAAGACAGACAACAAATAGAACGATTGCGCTCGCGATCCCCAACCATAAATGTATATTGTTGCAAATTTTTTTAAAATTATATTCTTTGCCTTTCTTTATTCCCTCGTGGGCAACTTTTTCATTAATCATATTTTCTTAATGAGGCTTCACCTTTAAATTATTTTTTTAGAAATGTTGGCGTGCGAAATTATTGAAATCTGTAATAGAATATACGATATTAACCTTCTCCAAATTTTGCTATACAGCACATTTTTTAACTTTCTATTGCTTTAATCCTTTGATATAGTGCGTTTTATTAATAATTAACTGCTGAAAGAAATTTCAGATATCGCAAATTTTTTCCCGATATCGTAAATCAAAAAATCGAAGTATAGCTTCCTTTGCAAAAATTTTTCTACAATGCATAAAAAAAATATTTTTCTGTTTCTATGTTTAGTCTTCTTCATGTATAATAGGGTAATAAGTCAAGTTGATAAATCGGCTGTCAAAAATGGTCTTGGAGCTATTAGTGGGCAACTTTTAGCAATGGATAGTACACCTATTGAATTAGTATCTGTTTCAGTACTTGAAGTCAAAAAAAATACTCTAACTGATAAAAACGGTAACTTTTATTTTGATGAACTCAATCCTGGTGTATATACTATCCGAATGCAGATGCTAGGTTTTAAAGAAATTGAACTGAAGATAGATGTTGAGGCTGATAAAACGACGCAGGCAAATTATAAATTGACAAAAGAGAATATCGTTGTATTACAGGAAGTAAGAGTACTGACACGTATCAACAAATATTCTAATAAGGAAAGTATCTACATCAGTCGCTTGCCGCTGAAGAATCTGGAAAACCCGCAAGTGTATAATGTAGTACCAAGTGCATTAATACAGGAGCAGATGGCAGTAGATTTAGGAAGTGTAGCTAAAGAAATACCGGGTGCAGGTATTCCACTTATTGCTAACCAAGGCAGGGCGACTTTTCTTTCAAGAGGTTTTACAGTTGAGCCCAACGCAAGAAATGGAGTGGCCGGTGCTGCATTTTCTTTTTTGGATAACTGCAACCTGGAAAGGTTGGAAGCGATTAAAGGCCCTTCAACTACCTTATTCGGCACAAGCGTTTCCAGCGGGTATGGCGGTTTATTTAACCGTGTTACTAAAAAGCCGTTTAATGGCACAGGTGGGCAGATGTCTTATACAGGAGGTAGTTGGAACTATAATCGGTTAGCTATAGACTATAATACGGCCGTTAATACTGACAAAACAGCTTTATTTAGGATAAACGGAGCAACTACTTTTGAAAAGAGTTTTCAGGATAATGGCTTTACCAACAGTGTGGCATTAGCGCCTAGTTTTTCTTATCAGGTCAACGACCGACTTTCACTGCTTCTGGATGTAGAATTCGGACAGGCAAAAGGAACTTCAGTGGTTCGTTTTGATCCTTATACGGGAAGCGGCAAAGTTGAGTCTATAGCCGATATGAAATTCCCCTATAACAAAACATTCCTTGGCGACGATATTCCTTATTCTACACAAATGCTGAACATCTTTGGGCAAATTAATTATAAGATATCCGATGCATGGACTTCACAAACTGTCTTCTCCAGGGCGCGCTCCACAATCAATGGCTATATATCTGCGCTGACGGGAAAATCAGACAGTACCATAAGAGCTAATGTCACTATTGGTAATACAAATTTTATTGCAACTGATCTCCAACAAAATTTCATCGGTGATTTTAAAATTGGCAACCTACGCAACCGTATGGTACTCGGATTGGATTATTATAATAATTACAATTCATTTGATAGGGTAAGTGTCAATGGCCCAACAGTTAATTTTATCAATACGCCAACATCTTATAGAGTGACAAAGTTTTTGCTGGATTCACTTACTAATTCAGGCACGCCGCGTAAAGAAAAAAACAGTGATAATACCTATGCCGCTTATGTTTCAGATGTACTAAACATTACGGATCGGTTATTGGTTATGGGTAGTATCAGAGTGGACCGTTACAGATATAACGGTGTTTATAAAATATTGACAGGTGCTACTACCGGCGGCATTGGTGTAGGTGGTATTACAGCAGGTCCTTACAGTCAAACTTCTTTTTCACATAAAGAAGGGTTGGTTTATGAATTGGTAAAAAATAAGTTATCTCTTTTCGGAAACTATATGAGCGGTTTTTTCAACGTGAGTGGCATAGACAGAAATGGCAACTCTTTTAAACCGGAACATGGCACTCAATTAGAATACGGTGTAAAAGCGGATGTTTTCAATCACAGGCTTGTAGGTACGGCAAGCTATTATAACATAAAGGTAAAAGATGTGTTGAGAACTGATCCTGTGGACGCTAATTACTCTATACAAGACGGAACACAATTCAGTAAAGGTCTGGAATTGGATATAACAGCAAACCCATTTGATGGGTTAAATATCGTTGCGGGTTATGCACTGAATAATAGTAAATATACAAAAGCCGATTCTTCGGTATTAGGTCTGCGCCCTGCGCTTTCCGGGCCGGAAAGAATGGCTAATTTTTGGATCAGCTACCAATTGATTCACGGCCGTGCAAAAGGTCTGGGTCTTGGTTTAGGGGGCAATTCCGGCAGCATGTCCTATCAGACCAATACGCGTACCGCTAAAATTATTATTCCCGGCTATACCATGCTGGATGCAACTGTTTTCTACGATCAGCCGAAATTCAGGATCAGCTTTAAGGTAGATAACCTCACCAGCGAGAAAGCTTGGTCGTCCAGATTGACACCTCAACCTCCGGCACGTTTTCTTGGAAGCATTGTATTGAAATTTTAATCATTATTATACACACTCCCAAATCTCTTTAAAATGAAATTTTTAAAATCATTATTATCATTCGGTCTGCTTTTTTCTTTAACAAATGGTCTCCAGGCGCAAAATAACATTGGGCCTAAAAAGAATATCAGCTATGTTTATCGTGCTGCATATCGACAGAAAAATATTGACGAAAGAATAAAATTTTATCTCGACTCGTTGGGATATAATGTCAAATTCGTGGATGCGGCAGAACCAGTGTCGTCCACCGACGGTACAGATCTGATCATGATCTCCGCCAACGTGAGTGCAAGGGCTTTGGCAGATAAATACAAGGATGTTAAAATACCGGTACTGATGTGGGAAAGCGACTTGCTGGACGACATGAGGTACACAGGTCGTCAACGAGATGTTGATTTCGGCAAAGGAGATAAAGATCATTATATATGGATGGTCAATGCACCTCATCCATTAAGTGCCGGACTTCACGCCGGAATTGTAGTTGCCTTTGAGGGCGACCAAGTAATTGGTTGGGGCAAGCCGGGATTGGGTGCCAGCATTATAGCAACACTGCCCGGGCAACCGAATAAAGCTATCATCTTTGGGTATGAAAAAGGTGCAACTATGGATTATGATTTTATTGCACCAGCAAGACGCGTTATGTTCTGTCTGGATAATGCTACTTTTCCATACCTTACAAAAGACGGTTTAAAACTATTTAATGCTGCAGTTGCATGGAGTATCGGTAATAAATAATTTATCAACGGCATTCGGTGTACTTACTTTCAGTTATCAACATTCTTCGTAGAATAGCCACTTAATAACATTGCAAATAACAATTCATTATTATCTGCAAAAAATTATGCGTTTAGGTTACATATTATAAACAAGATTATTTAAATAATCCGGGGTATAAAAATGGGCAATCAATTACAACTCAAGATTAAATCCTACTTTAATATTCCATTTATTGATACCCGGATGATCCAAATAAGTCATCCGTTTTATTATATTTACTTCTCCTATTTTAAAGATATTAGCAACGCCGAAATTCAATTCTATATAGGGTTTGCCGGGTGATAAAAAATAAGTCTGTGCATTAGTTGCATAAGGTAAACGTAAAAGATTCTTTTCATAAAGCGGATTGTTTTCTTGTCTTACACCGCCGAATAATATTTTTCCACCTATTAATTCCCGCCACTTTAGTTTCTTTATTAAAGGTATACGATTAAAGAACAACCCATTAAAATTGTGCTGAAGAGATAATGATGCATAATGGTCGCTGACAAATTCCATATAATTCATCGTGTTAAAACTTGCATTGCTGTAACCAAAGCCTTGGTTTCCTTGATGTATAGTTAGTAACGGCCATGGTAACTTTCCCACAATATATCCTGCGTCAATTGAAGCATGGGATACGCCCAATATTGACAGATAAATTCTTTTGCGCACATTCAGATGAAACCGGTCATAATTATATTTCCCGGCAAGCAAGCCCTTAATGCCCCTTGTGTAATCGAAAGTAAAAATTGGATATTTACCAGGGATTATTAATCTGTCGGTTCCGGTTTGATAAAATTTTTCTTGAGGCGCCCATCTGAACCCAAAATACAACTCTGTTGTCCTAATGCTGTTTAATAGGGAATCATTTACCGAATATGTATTTTTAATAAACTGTAGCGAGCCACCTGGTCGTTGGCTTTTGATTTTAAAACCGCCGGTAAGAGAAATATGATTTTTGAATTCTTTTAAGTAATCAATTTTAAAAATATGATTGTACAAATACCTGTTGAATGTTCCGTTATTGGTGGCAAATAAAATATTTCCATGCTCATTATCATCTGGCGTACCGGGAATATTTGTATCAAAGCTCGAAGTTATTGAAATAGCATTTACTGGATACGAATAAATTGACTTATGATCAAAGGAATATGTCATCTTACCCATGTACTTTGCGTCTCTGTCACGTGTTCCGTAAGCAACATAACCTGAAAAATAAATGCTCTTATTTAACTCCGGTAAAGTACGGCCACCGACTCGCGGCTTAAATCCCTCTACGGGATTATAGTCTATGAAAGAATTGATAGGTCCGATCTGGAATTTGTTGAATGTTTTATATCCCGACGCAAAGGTATTTACCCAATCCATTGTACGTTGGAATGATTTCATGTTCCGGAGGCTGTCGATCCGTTTATAAATATCGGTTTCTCCTTTTTGAAGCGGAATGCTTCTGTGTTCAATCCAGTAGTCGTCCGGTCTATTGTTATCTTGGCGTAAAAGAATATCATCTTTTGTTTGTAATAAAGAATCCGCAATGATAGGATTACTCTTAAATCCGGTTATGCCTATAGTCTTTCGACCGACCAGACCTGTAACATTTTTGTACAGCCCAAAATCCCCCGTGATATTCGAATAGCTTAAATAATAATGTTTCGTAGCCGAATCGACACTGAACCTTTGTTGTATATTAAATTGTCGTAGAAAACCCAGATTGATATCTTTACCTGTTTTTAATTCTATAGAATCAATAGCATAATGCCCATCCGTTGAAACATACAGTACACCACTAAATAAGAGGTCATTAATATTCCGTGGCTCGAAGCGGAGTTTGATCAATTTGCCGTTTCCGGTTGTAATAGTATCTGCTATAAAGTATTTATACCATGTCGGCCCGAAATCCGAAATGGGACTAGCTATACCTTTTGTAAATATGAGAATGTCATTATCGTAAATATTAACGTCTTCAAATAATCTGTTGAATAAAGCACTAATACCTTTTGTATCGATAAATTTACCGTAGTCCACCTGTTTTTCTGCGATTAATTTATCACCGACTGCATGAGGCGCTTTTCTGAAATACCGTTCTGCTACTGTTTCTTCCATATATATCGGCATCAGTTTTTTACCGGGCATCACAAGGCTATCTTGGCGCCCCAAAACAAAATCATATCTTTTCAATATTGTGCTTTTGCCTGCCCATTTAGGAAATTTTTCTACATAAAAATTTACCTTGGCATATTGCTCGTACTGAGCGCTACCGAAATAATTAATACTATTTTCCGGCTTGTGTAAAATTACCTGCCGAATCAAAGCGACTGCCGGATTATGTTTATTGGAATATTTTTTCTTCTTAGCTGTTATCACCACTTCTTTTAATTGATCGTCGGCAGGGCTAAGTAAAAAATTAATTGTTGTATCACGGGTAATTTGTGCTTTAAAAAATTTTGTTTTATAGCCGACAAAACTTAACCTTAGATCAACTTTGCCGGGTGTGGAAAGAGAAAAAGACCTCAGCGAATTCATAATTATTTCTCTATGAAGAAGATTATCATATACCGTAACGGAAGACAGTCTTAATAAAGTTAAAGAATCAGTAATAATCCCTTTTAGCTGAATCAGCTGCGCGCCTGCCTTAAAAGTAATTAATAATATAACACCCAATAATATTTTACTTATTTTCATTACTCGAACGTGAAAATTGATTAAATTCCTCTATAAAACAAACAACGAAGCCGATAACTAATATATTATAAATGTGAGTATTTCAGCGCTTTTTTTATGTATTTTACCTAAAAAGCACGGAAATTCAAAGGAGTCAATCATCTTCGAACGTTTTGATAAAGTTCCCACCCTCATCGAAAATGTAGGCTTTACTTCTTACATCCACTTCATAGTTTACCGCTCCCTTTCCGTCTACATTTTTGGATGCTTCTTTAATTTTTGAATATTCATGCTGCTTCATCTATGTCTTTGCCGACTGAGGTAGTGAATCAGGTTGAATATATTTCTAATGTAAGAAAGACACTGGACGGACTGCATAGTGCCTAATGATCTATGCCCGATTCTATCCAATTGGCCTCAAAGTCCTTTTTCCGTTTCCCATTTTGATGCTCTTATACCCTGACGGGCTTTAAAAGCTTTTTTAAGTACCTGCGGCACGTATTTTTGCGCCGGCAACCGATAAACGCTAACCATAAAAAGCAGTGCGGCGATAAGGATTTTCACTTTCATTTTGTTTTATTTTATGTAATAAGACATAACAAACGTACCATGGGATACTGAATAAAATTTGAACATTCGGGGCAAAAGATAAAAGAGATCTCCATTATAGAAACACAGCCGAATTACGAAAGTTGCGACGGCGCTATCCATCCAAATTCAAGCCTATTCAACTGCTGATGCTCATCAAACAACATAATAGTATGAGTAGTAAGTTCTGGTTAGTGGAATGATTAATGAACCTGTAACCAAAGAAGCCGATAGTTGTTGTAACTTCCTGACTATGTGGTTCTTCGTCAATTTTTGATGTATGGGGTTATTGCAGACTTTTATTGATTTGCTATATTTAAGGTATCAAACTTTTAAACAGACAAACTACAAGGTTCTTTCTTTATGCAATGTACATCAAAAAACATTGAAATTTCGGAATGGAAATGTTGCGCCATGCATTAAAAAATATATATTTTGATAATATCATTTTTCTTATCCTTATCTTTTTTTAGAAAAATTTATTTAAATCATAGGGTGTAGTCTCTCATCTATGATTCCAAATAGGTATATGAATGACGAGTCATTAAAAATATTAATAGAAAAATATCTTTCCGGAATTTGTAATCATAAGTGTTCGAAACGTTCATAGGGTTTAAATTTGAGCATGACGGCAGGAGAATTAATAAGGATGATTCCTGCAAAAAATTTTCAAGAGTTATCAGCAGAAACCCAGGTTGACAAACAAGTCAAAAAATTATCTGGAGAAGTTATTTTTAAACTCATCCTGTTTTCGATGTTGAATTCAGAGAAATTAAGCCTGCGAGTGATGGAATCATATTTGCAATCAGCATCTTTTAAATCGTTCAGTAAATATAATATTTTGGACGGAAAATACAACTCCATACGAGACCGTATATGTAGTATTAATGCCGAGTATTTTGAGAAATTATTTAAACAGATATTCTCTATTTATAACAAGGAGTTGTCGGAGCAAAAGGCGCTTTCCAAGACTGTGAAATCAAAAATCTCTTTCTCAGAAAAATTCACGCCGTAACTTTTAAAGAATTATTATTGAAAAGAATGATATTTATTATTGCTTACACCTTTAATAAACTTACATGCTAAATAGCAACTTGGGTTATTAAAAATGCCTTCTACAAATGACAAATAAGTATCTTTGCTATGCGCATTTTTTATTAATCTGTTTTATGAGAATAAATATTCGGCATGCTGCCTTTACCCTTTTGATATTGATGGCGATGTTAAATGGTATAGCCCAAAGAAACTTACCGGTCAAAAATATAAAGACGGAAGGCTTGGCGAAAATCGCCAAAACAACCATCCCTGTGGAAGATTCGTTCCAGTTTAGAAACCCTACCAAGGATGAATTGGTTAAAATATTTGTACAGCAGCCTTCTAAATCTTCTCCAATTAATACAATTCTGCCGGTATTAACATTGCTTCTTGGTATTGGTTTAAATAGGTTTCTTGATTGGCATTCTAAAAGAAGAGAAACGAAAAAACAAGGAGAAAGATGGATTGCTGAATTGGCAACGCTTTCAAAGCCAATTAAAAGTCAGATTCAATTTTTAAATGAATGCAAAGATCAGATCGGCAAAGACATCTATGGTGTACCTGCCTTACAAATTGCCTCCGGTGTCAATAGCGAAGCTTTAAATGTTCTGGATAAGTCAGAGTTAATAAATTATCTGCGTATTAAACGGAAGCGAAACCTTTCTGAAGCAGTTCAAGGTGCAACTTATATCGTTAACTGGGGAAGGATTTTGTCCGGACATTATAAAGATCTAAATGAAAGATATAATGATTACTTGACCGATATATCCAAATTTAATAGTGCAATTACCGAATCGCTTCAAGGAGTTTCAAAGGATTTCGCATATTATCAGTTAGCATTAGAAAAAAAGTTGGGCAAGGATCCGATAGGAGATCCAGTATTTGCCAGTATTTTGGCATTATTCGATGAACAAATCTTTCCGTTTATGGATGTGGGAATTGAGGATTTATCAGCTCTTGATGAAAGGTTTATTGAACCGATGACGAAAATTATAGGTGAAAACAGACATAACGAATTGTTGGAACCAATTCAGAATGATATTAGAGCCTGCGTCATTGCTCTAAAAGGATTGACTACTACGAAGGGTTATCTTTTAGCGAATTTGGAAATCCTGATTAAATGGTATCAACAATCTTTAGACGAATTAATAATAGTCTTAGGTAAGTTCGAAATTAAAGATAACGAAGAGTATTTTGTTACTTAAAAAACCTTGCTTGTCAGATATAGTCTTGGTTATTATACCTAAAGTTAGCTCTACAATATGACAAGTTGGAACTATATACCGATAGCCTCGGTGAGAAAATGCTCATTGAACGCTCGCAATTGCCTTATACTACGGTTTTTAACGACTATGATAATTAAATATCCTCCTTATTTATGGTCACTCTCTAAATTGATGACATATGCAAAGCACACACACCTTTATACATATAGACGCGGATATAATTGTATGGGAGCCATTTGGAAAAGATCTTTTATCGGGTTCTTTGACTGCACAAAATATAGAAAAAGGAACTGTTTTTAATTGGAGCCTTTTCACTCCACACTATTAAGCAAGTTAAAATATTTACCTCCTTTTTTACAAAAGAATATATCATTGCCTAATTGTATGTCGTCAAAAGAATTAGTGTAAATTCTTTTGACGACATACAATCAAAACTCCACCAATTTATCAGTGAGTTTTTCCAAATCATTTAATGGTAAAGTACTAACATATTTTTCAGAAGTGACAATTGAAGAATGCCCGAGTAAAGATTTCAGCATAGGCAAATCAGCACCGTTTCTCACTATAATGGCTGCAAATGTATGCTGACCGACATAAGTCGTCAGTTTAAACGGAAGTTCCAATTCCATTCCGATTATGTTCAAATATTTGTTTATGATTTTAGTTACTTGTTTTATTTGTTTACGTTCTATTTCTGATTTAGATTCAATATCTTTTAAAAATGGAAATACATAATCATCTTTATTGTCGGAAGGAATGCCCCATTTATGTATTACATTTTTAGCTTGTTCTTTAAGCACGACATAAATCGGCTCACTTATACGTTTAGTCAATTTTGTTTCGCTGCGAATAAATAAAAAAAATTATCGGATACATCCGACCATTTAAGCCGTAAAATATCTTTCATATTTATACCGTTACACAAATACGTAAATATCCAAAAATCTTTGCTTCGATCTATCTCTGAATATTCAATAGTTTTATATTCCAGTACTTTCTTTAAATAATCTTCCAACAATGCGCACTTGTTGTTTTTGGAAGCAGGAGTTACATATTTCTTTTTACCGAAAGGATACAATGAATTATCTATTACTCCTTCTGAAATGGCATTATTAAAAATGGCTCTTAGCGACCGGGTATAAATTCCTACAATGGAAATACTGCACTTTTGGGTTAATAACCATTCTTCAAAATTTTTTAAAGCGGAAGTAATATCTGCATACCTCAATCCGGGAATAAATTATTCGAACTTATTTTCGCCGTTGTTTAACTTTCTGCATCCCCAAACCTTTTTTCATTTTGTAGCATGGTAATGTAATTGTCAAAACCTGTAGTAATTTTGTCATTGGCTTCCGAATTTTTGTAAAATAACTGTTCAAAACGTAAAAAAGTAAAATCAGGCATTTTTTCAATAACCGTATCTGCTTTCGCTTTACATGCGTTCAATTTTAGACGGTGCTTCTTTTCTTTTTCACTTATCTTTTAGTACTGGTTATTCTCTCAAAAGAGGCCTTCGTTAATTCCAGTCCGGTGTCGTAATATTTGGACTCTTTGAGATAGGTAACCCTTATTCTTACTTTGTAATTTCCTTTGACTGTTTTTCTAATGCAACCCGCATTATTATTAGCTTTTAACATAAACGCAATTATTAACGTTCATTATACATCATTTGCAGTAACTTCGGAAGACAGTATCAAATTATACATCCATTCAAAAAATTATTCATTCACATGTCACAGCATATAGAAAACAAAGTCATTGTCATTACCGGTGCAAGCAGCGGGCTGGGCGAAGCAGCCGCAAAATATCTTTCCGAACAAGGGGCTATTGTCGTATTAGGCGCACGACGGGCAGATCGCATTCAAGCCTTGGCAGAGGAGTTAAACAGTAAAGGCCAAAAAGCGCTTGCTGTAGTGACGGATGTTACAAATCCTGAAGAAGTAAAGGCCTTGGTAGATGCTGCCGTTCAAACCTATGGCCGTATTGATGTCATCATCAACAATGCCGGCTTGATGCCTCATTCCCCGCTTGAACGTTTAAAGATTGAGGAATGGAACCAAATGATTGATGTCAATATTAAAGGCGTTTTATATGGTATTGCTGCGGCATTACCTTATATGAAAACACAACAGTCCGGCCATATCATTAATGTATCATCCGTGGCGGGGCATAAGGTAAGAGCCGGCAGCGCCGTGTACGCAGCGACCAAACATGCCGTCAGGGTTATATCTGAAGGATTACGGGAAGAAGTAAAACCGTACGGTCTTCGTACCACCATTATCTCTCCGGGAGCAGTAGAGAGTGAATTACCCAATACGATCACAGAACCGGATGTAGCGGAAGGTGTACAGCAATTCTATAAAGAGAACGCCATATCAGCGGATTCCTTCGCAAGGGTCGTTGCTTTTGCCATTAGCCAACCCGAAGATGTAGACATTAATGAAATTTTATTCAGGCCGACCAAGCAAGTATTTTAAAGATAGCTTCATGCTCAGTATTGGAATAATATCATAATAGGTTTACCTGTTACAATTTTTCTATTTCTTCAAATTTAACCCTTAACTGCTGGTTGCCATGTTTCAGGTGGATATAAAGTTCTTGCCAACAATTCTCTATATAATTTTTTGACTGGGTGATTGAAAACGAAAATGACTATTTTTATTGAAATTATTTCATGAATAATACTTTTTCGGAATCAGCAGCAGATTATTTTGCAAAATATAAAAATGATATATCTCCGTTTGCACAATTCAGAGTGGAAACGATAAATGACACAGAAGCTGTATATGTTCCTCAATATAGAAGAGATTTTTATAAGGTTACTTTAATCACCAAAGGAAAAATATTATTACGCTTCGGGAATGATGAAATATTGATAGATAAGCCCGCAGTGTATTTTGTGAATCCGCTTATTCCATATTCTTATCAAACAATATCCGCGCGGCAATCCGGGTATTTCTGTTTATTTACAAATGATTTTTTTCTTAAAGATGAATCTGTGCCGGATTGTTTTTTACATTCTCCTTTACTGGATGTCAACTTATTTCCGGTAATTTTCTTAAATAAAGAACAGGTAAATCTTTTCTCGACAATTTTTAAAAGAATGGTTGATGAGGCTGCTCGGTTTTATAAGTTTCAAAAAGATTTGCTTTTGTCATACACACACATACTACTACACGAAGCTATTAAAGTTTCTGGTGAAAAATATTTGAATATAGATACCAACAGCAGAACGGCTTATCAATTTATTCAACTGTTGGAAAGTCAATTTCCGATACTTTCAAAAAAAGAAAATTCGGTAAGACTGAAAAAACCAAAAGACTTTGCCAATGAAATGTTTCTGCACGTTAATCATTTAAATTTTGTTCTAAAGCAAACTTTAGGAAAATCAACGGAAGAAATTATATCGGGCAGGCTTATTTCCGAGTCGCAAAAACTGTTGACTAAAACCAATTGGACTATCGAAGAAATAGCCAATGTTTTAGGTTTTTTTTATTCATCCTATTTTGTCCGCTTTTTTAAGAAACATACCGGGACAACACCATTGAGTTATCGCCAATCAAACGCATAAATCACGAACAAAATAAGATGAATAATTCTTTATATTAATGAATCCCTCGCCATGCAATAGTACCGGCATCAATAGGAATAATTGCTCCGGTAATAAAGGAAGATTGGTCGGAAGCTAAAAAGCAAACCAAGTCGGCAACTTCTTCAGGCCTTCCTAACCTTTTTATAATATGAGGCCCCCACAAACGCTTTTGAGCTTCAGCCAAGTCATCTGCGTTTTCCGCACTAGCTGCCAGCATGGGTGTATCTATAGCTCCCGGCGCATAAGCATTACATCGTACGCCCGCCTCACCCAAGTCTAATGCTATTTGTCTTGTCAAAGATACTACGCCGCCTTTGCTGGTAGAATAAGCCGGCAAACCTGTATAGGCAAAATAGCTCGACGTAGATGCTGCATTTACAATTGCAGGGCCTTTTTTTGATTTACTCAAATAAGGCGCAGCATATTTAGAGCAAAGCCACATTGCCTTTAAATTAATGCTCATGATTTTGTCCCACACATCTTCCGGGAGGTCCATAATTGAAGGAGCGCGTTTTGTGATTCCGTCATCGGTAATTCCGGCATTATTTACAAGCACATCAATACCGCCGGCTTCCTTAGCCGTTGTTTCAATCATATTTTTTATGGATTTTGAAGAAGATAAATCGGTTTTAATAAACATGGCTTTTGTACCGTGTTTAATGATTTCATCTGCAGTTTCCTGCCCTTTACCCTGAATGTCGGCAACCGTAATCCATGCAGCACCGTTTTTTGCTGCTTCGATGGCAATTGCTTTTCCCATTCCCTGGGCTGCACCCGTAACGATTACAATTTTATCTTGTAATTTTTTCATGATTCAAGTTTAATTATTGTTTAAAAAATGTTATGGCTTTTTATCAAGCCCATTATTTATTTAAACTGCAGTCCAACCACCGTCAACAGGTAATGCTACCCCTGTTATGTAGGAAGCATCATCCGAACACAGAAATACTGCGGCTTTGGCAAGCTCTTCCGGTTCACCCAAGCGTCCCATTACTTGCGCATTTTCTATACTATGCCTTGTCTCTTCACTTTCAAGCGATTTTTGCAACATGGGGGTTTTAATAGCACCCGGGCAAACCGCATTTACACGAATGCCTTTTCGCGCATAATCTACTGCAGCGGCTTTTGTTAATCCTATAACACCATGTTTAGATGAAGCATATGAAGATAACTGAGCAAGGGCAACAAGTCCCGCAGTAGAAGAGGTATTAACTATGGCACCCTTACCTTGCTTAAGCATTTGAATAGCTTCGTATTTTATACAATGCCATACACCTATTAAATTTACATCGATTACTTTATTAAATTCATCATCTGATAATTCATGCACGTCTTTACCAGTCATTTCCATACCGGCATTATTAAATGCACAGTCTAAACTTCCGTATTTTTTTACAGCAATTTCTACGGCATTCTCTACGTCCTTAGGATTGGTGACATCCGTTTTTACAAATGTAGCCTCTCCCCCTATAGCTTTAATTTCATCAATTGTACTTGTTCCATCGGCGATATCGCATACTATTACCTTTGCACCTCTCCGTGCAAATTCAATTGCTGCTGCTTTTCCAATACCGGATGCGGCACCTGTAACCAAAGCAACTTTTTTCTCAAAACTTGACATAAGATTTAATTTTTAGTTTTTAATAAAGAAAATTTATTTTTTGGCATATTGCCTGTTCAAAAAATCGGTATCATAATATTCTTCAAAAGATTTAACTCTCCCTTTTTCAAAATGAAAAATCTGAAGGTAAGAGCCTTCATAACTCAAATGCACGTTATTAAACGCTGGTGGCGTATCGGCATTTACTTTACTTCTTGATTTAGTAATAATTATATCAGGATTTTCTGAAACAATCATTTCATCTATCGTCCAATCAAAAGTCCCTTTCATATCAAATATAGGATCCCAGAAAGTTTTTACTTCTGCCCAACCTTTAAGGATTGATTGCTTACAAACCGCGACATCATTAGTCGTGAAAGGGAGATAAACAATAGGTTCCTCCTTGACCCATAATGAATAAAAATGTTCTCGATTTTTTAAATACAACGAAAAAAAATCTATAACGGTTTGTGCATTAGCAGCTGCCACAGCACCTTTAATTGCTTCTAAATTAAAATTTATGTTTACACCTTTATGTATTGTTGACATATATTTCCTTCTCTTTGAGTTAATCAATATTAATATCTCAGGAATATAGATTTTATTTGTGTGTACGCATCAATGGATTCTTCACCAAATTCTCTTCCCATGCCAGATTGCTTATAGCCACCAAACGGACTAATGGGGTCATAATCGAAATATGAATTTATCCAGACCATGCCTGATTTTATGGCATGTGCTATACGATGGCCACGAGAAATATCTTTCGTCCAAACACCAGCCGCTAATCCATAAGGAGTATTATTGGCTTGTGCTATTACATCATTTTCGTCTTTGAAAGATATAATTGAACCTACAGGCCCGAATATTTCTTCTTTCGCAATGCGCATTTGGTTATCTACATTTGTAAATACGGTTGGTTCGACATAGTACCCTTTGTCACCAAACCTCTTGCCACCTACGGTAATTTTGGCACCGTCTTTTTTTCCGATATCAAAATAAGATGAAACTTGTTTAAACTGCTTTTCCGAAATCAATGGGCCTAATTGAGTTGTGGAATTAAAAGGATCTCCCACAATTAATTCTGATACTTTTTGAGAGATACGTTTAACAACTTCATCGTAAATATTATCCTGAACAAAAACCCTTGTACCAGCAATACATGCTTGTCCCGAAAGAAGCGTAAAACCGTTTACGGCTGTAGTTATAGCTTTATCCAAATCCGCATCTGAGAAAATGATGTTCGGAGATTTTCCACCAAGCTCAAGCGTAATTTTTTTCAATGTATCTACGGAACCTGAAAGAATTCCCTTGCCTACATTTGTTGATCCGGTGAATGCAATTTTATTGATATCCGGATGCGTTGTCATAGCAGATCCGGCAACTGATCCCATGCCGGGAATAATGTTTACTACGCCTTCCGGAAAACCTACTTCTTGGATTAACTCTGCAATTTTGATTGCTGAAAGCGGAGTGTTCTCGGCAGGTTTCAAAACTACTGTATTGCCACAGGCCAATGCAGGCGCTATTTTCCAGATGACCATATTAAAAGGTGCATTCCATGGAGTAATTTGGCCGCACACACCTAAAGGTTCTCTTCTTGTATAATTAAACACATCATCCGCACTTGGATTAGTTTTGCCGTAGATTTTACTACACCAGCCCGCATAATATTGCAATACATTAATATTGCCAATAACATTTGCTTTATTGATCGATAAGGGAACACCAGTGTCAAGCGTTTCGATTTCCGCTATTGTATCTGCATTTGCAGCAATGGCATCGGCGAGTTTTAATAAATAGCGAGCTCTTTCGTGTGGATTAATTCCTGACCATGTCGGTGCTTCGAATGCTTTTCTAGCTGCTTTTACTGCTTCATCTACATCTTCGGCACCAGCCTCTGCAACTGACCCTAAAATTTCTTCCGTTGCCGGATTAATTGTATCAAATGTTTTCCCTGATTTTGCCGGAACAAACTTTCCGTTTATAAACAACAGCTGATTTTTTTTAGCTAAGAAACGTTTTGTTTCAGCTCCAATCCTCTCTCCTATACTTGTTTCTTTACTCATGATTCTTTGTTATTTAATTTTCGACAACAAAGTTACAAACAGTAGTAATCATAGGCGGAGAATATTCAAATGAAAAATGATACAAATCAAACAATGATCTAAATAAATATGTAAAATTTTAAATTATACAGTGTAATATATTGATAGAATAAAGAAAACCTGAGTATACTGTTGGGCAACTCCTTGAATTTCATCTTAAAAGAACTCGTAGTGCATTATCCGTAATGTTAATTTTGAGTTTGTTGATGTTTCTGAAGAAGACAAATTTGTTCAAATACTGAATGGTTGTAACTGTTGTGATCTTATAAAACGTCTCTGGTTTTTCCATTATAGTACAGATTCTCTTGATCTCCTATTTTTCTTATCTGTTCTAAAATTGAATTGTAGCTTTCTGCAAAATTACTCATAATTGTATCTAACAGATAATCAATACAGTATACTAATTTTAGTCGATTGAGCAACTTTCTTTCTACACTTTTTATAATGCACATTACTGATAAGTTAATTATTCAAACTGAAAAGGCTATCTACAAATTCGTGCTTATTAAACAATAGCAAATCTTCTACTTTTTCGCCAACGCCAATATATTTTACAGGAATTTTCAACTGATGCGCGATAGCTAAAACAACACCGCCTTTTGCAGTGCCATCCAGTTTTGTAATAGCCAAAGAAGTAACATTTGTAGCTTGGGTAAATTGTTTTGCCTGTTCTAATGCATTTTGCCCAGTAGAACCATCTAATACAAGCAAAACTTCATGCGGTGCATCGGGAATTACTTTTTGAATAACACGTTTGATTTTGCTCAATTCTTCCATCAAATGGATTTTATTATGCAATCTGCCGGCAGTATCTATTATGGCAATATCGGCATTTTTCGATACTGCGCTTTGAACAGTGTCGAAGGCAACAGACGCAGGATCACTTCCCATAGGTTGCTTAACTATCGGAACGTCAATGCGTTCACTCCAAATAGTCAATTGATCTACTGCTGCTGCGCGGAAAGTGTCTGCTGCTCCAAGTACTACTTTATTTCCTGCCTTTTTATATTGAGATGCAAGTTTTCCAATTGTAGTAGTTTTACCTACGCCGTTTACGCCTACAACTAATAATACATAAGGTTTCGTATGTTTTGATAAATCGAAATCTATTTCTTTAACTTCGGGAGAATCTTTAAGAGTAAATTCTATTTCTTCTTTAAGAATATGGTTTAATTCATTAGTACTTAAATATTTATCTCTTTCAACTCTTTCCTGTATTCTGTTTATTACAGCTAATGTGGTATCTACTCCGACGTCTGAAGTTATAAGCGCATCTTCCAAATCATCCAGAATAGCATCGTCCACTGTAGATTTTCCTGCTACGGCTTTTGATATTTTCGTCAAAAAGCCATCTTTCGTTTTTTCAAGTCCTTTATCTAAACTCTCCTTTTCTTTTCTCCCGAATAATTTACCTAAAAAACTCATAATATATTGATAATTAATTTATTATTAAATAACAATTATTTTCCCCATTCTGCAGGGTTTTCTCTCCATTGCAATAATACATCACGGTCAACTTTTTTTATTATATTTTTCTCAACAGCAAGTTCAATCAAAGCATTATAATTTGTCAAAGAAAAGAAAGGAATATTCGAGTTTTCAAAAGCAGAAACAGCTTTTTCAAAACCGTAATTAAATATTGAAACAATAGATATAACTTCTACATTTTCAATTAGTAATGAATTTGCTGCCTGCAAACTGCTTATCCCTGTAGAAATGAGATCTTCTACCATTACAATTTTTTGTCCGGGCTTTACAACGCCTTCTATTTGGTTTCCCATTCCATGATCTTTGGGTTTTGAACGCACATATACAAAGGGTAATTTTAGCTGGTCGGCAACCATTGCTCCCCATGGAATTCCGGCGGTAGCTACACCTGCTATTGCTTCGGCATCTGAATATTTTTCAAAAATTACATTACATAATTCGCTCTTAACAAAATCACGTAAATAAGGATAAGACAATAATTTCCTGTTATCGCAATAGATTGGGCTTTTCCATCCGCTTGCCCATGTAAAAGGATTTTCTGCATTTAGTTTTACTGCTTCTGCCTGTAGCAATTTTTCTGCAATGGCTTTTTGGCTGGATAATGACATCTATAAAAATTTGCACGAAGTTAAATGAAATATTACCGATCAGGCGGTTATCTTTATAAAAAATTAATCATGAATAGCACGATAATCCAAGCAGCCGGAGGACTTGTTTTTAATAAGGATAATCAATTATTAATGATTTACCGCCGCCATTTTTGGGATTTGCCGAAAGGTAAACTTGATGAAGGAGAAACGCTTGAACAATGCGCAGTACGGGAAGTGGAAGAAGAAACAGGATTGAGGAATGTTCATGTAAAAAAATTAATTGGAATTACTTATCATGATTATTTTGACAAATGGAGTAATAAAGATGTAACGAAAGAAACGCATTGGTATGAAATGCACATAACGGATGAGCAAAAAGTGATTCCGCAAACTGAAGAAGATATTGAAAAAGCTGAATGGGTAACCAAGGAAAAAGCGTTCACATATTTAAAAAACAGTTATCCAAACATCGTGGAGATTGTAGATAAATCCGGGTTTATATAAATTTGCATAAGTTCATTTCGTTATACTCCCGTTAAATTTGTTATATTTGTTTTATTCCTCTTAAACACTAAAACCTTTTCAATATTCGTGGATAAACAAGCTACCATAAAAGAGATTGCAAAAAAATTAAATGTTTCTATTTCTACGGTCTCGCGTGCTTTACACGATCATCCTAGCATAGGATTAAGAACAAAAATGCGTGTGAAAGATATGGCTAAAGAATTGAATTATGAGCCGAATTTAGCCGCTATTCAATTTAAACTTGGCAAATCTTTTACATTGGGAGTAATCGTTCCCGAACTTACGGAAAGTTTTTTTTCGAGTGCAGTAACAGGAATTGAAGATGCGGCTCTCGCTAATAACTATAATGTTTTATTTGGGCAAAGCCATGACGATGTGCTGAAAGAGAAAAAAATATTAAATACTTTCAGGAATAACCGGATTGACGGCTTGCTTGTTTCTTTGTCAAAATCTACAAAAGTAATTGATCATTTTTTGGAATTAACTAAAAACAAAATTCCGGTTGTGTTTTTTGACAGAGTTCCAAAAGAAGAAAATGTGTATTCTGTATCCTGCGATTTATACAATAGCTCCATCAAAATTGTAAATTATTTGTGGGACCGCGGGCACCGGCATATTGCGTTGCTTAAAGGCCCTCAGGCGCTTACTGCTACCAACGAAAGAATGCGTGGTTTTATGGAAGGGCTCAACAGAAAAAAGATGAAAACGGATCCGTCTTTATTTTCCTCATCCGATCTTACAAAAGAAAGCAGCTGGAATGCAATGAAAGATATCCTTTCTCAAAAAAACAGGCCCACAGCCGTAATAGCTTTCAACGATTATGTAGCATTGGATGCAATGCAATATGTAAAACGCTTTACTAATCTTAAGATCAATAAAGATATTTGTTTTGTAAGCTATTCCAATCTTCCAATGCGTGTTTATCTCGATACGCCTCCATTGGTTTCCATTGAGCAATTTCCATACGAACAGGGAAGACGCGCCACTGAAATGGTAATTGATTTAATCAATAAAAAAGAAATTGCTCAGACTAAAGTGGTTATCGATGGAGAATTGATTGAACTGGAAGAAATTCCCCAAACGCACATGGTTTAGCATAAAATGTATTAAAACGATTTTTTCATTTTTTATAGAAAATCCAACACCAACACTTTATAAAAGCTGCGTATTCATATAATTTTTATGACAGGCATTATACAAAAATATTTCTCTGACTTTTCTGAAAAACAATTGCATCAATTCTCTTCTTTACAGGCATTATACACCGGTTGGAATGAAAAAATAAACGTAATTTCAAGAAGGGATATAGATTCATTATATGAAAAACATGTTTTACATTCCTTGGCAATAGCTGCTATCATCGATTTTACTCCGGGAACCGAAATTATTGATATTGGTACAGGCGGTGGTTTTCCCGGAATTCCGTTAGCAATTTTCTTTCCGGAAGTAAAATTTCATTTGGTAGATAGCATTAATAAAAAACTGAAAATAGTAAGCGATATAGCTGCGGCAATAGAATTAAAAAATGTTACGGTACAGCATACCCGCGCCGAAGAAATTAAAGGCCGGAAATTTGATTTCGCTGTATCACGTGCGGTAGCTTCATTAAAAGATTTATGGTATTGGAGCAAGCCTTTATTAGCCAAAGAAAATCGCAATGAATTGAAGAATGGGCTAATCTGCCTGAAAGGCGGAGATTTAACTTCGGAAATTGCAGAAAGCAAATTAAGGCCTCGTGTTTTCGATATAGAAAATATTTACAGTGAAGAATTTTTCAAGGAAAAATATATTTTACATATTCCTCTTTAAAAACTAATTCATTTTTTTCTTCAAAGTAGAAACTTGTTCCTGCAAACTGTTTACCATTCCGGCAAGCCGGTTCACATCCCATCTGCTTTGAGACTCTGTCTTCGTAATTACCATTTGTGCTTTCCAAAGTTCAAGTATTTCATCAGCTTCTATCTGATAAGGCTCATACATTGGATTATCGCTTACAAGTGTCAAATGATTTTTTATTCGGTTGTGTTTATTTATTCTTTTATAAACAATTCCGCTGTTTCGGGAAACTACGATATAAGCATTGTTGTTTTTTACATCATCCATATTTTCCACCTTTTCACCTACAATTACGCTGCCGCTCGGAGTAGGCAACATACTATCGCCGATAATCTCGAATGCGCGGTAATAACCGGGCGCCAACATGGGCAAGGTAAAAGTATTGAGCTCATCAAGAAATTCGGTATCGGCATAGCCTGCAAGATATCCGGCCGCTGCTTTTACAGGTACAAAAAGTATTTCCTGCGATAAAGGCATACTCGTTTTCATGGCACGTCTTTTATCAATATATGAAGTGCCGCCGGCAGATAATTCCAGCTCTTTTAATAAAAGATCGTCTAGGCTTAATTTGAAAAGCCTGCATATATTTTGTAAAATATCAAGACGCGGTTCGGCGCGTTCTTCTTCATAAGCGCCCAACAAGGAACGTTTAATATTAAGCTTGTTCGCAAATTGTTCTTGTGTCCAACCGCGCAATTTTCTCAGATAACGTAAATTTTTTCCTGCCTGACTCATAGATTAATCTTTTCAATGTTACTAATCATATTAGCCGCAATATACTAATTTTTTTAGTTCAAAATATTTTTTGGTATTTTTTTTAAGAAATTATTTTCAATCTGTTGTTTTTTGGTTGATAATAATGTTTGATTTTTATAATTTTATAAATTAAGCAATGTATTAACTTTACAGTATGGAAAATATTCAAACAATTCAGGATTTTTATAAAAACAAATGTAACTGGATGCCTGAAGTGATTCAAAAAGAAATAGGTCACTTCAATGTATTCAGAAGAGAAGAATATTGCGGCAATGCAGCAAAACCCATTCCATACAGCAGAAAAGATTATTATAAAATTTCTTTAATAATAGGAAAGAATAAATATTTCTATGCGGATAAATCAATTGATATCGATAAATCTGCATTGGTATTTTCCAATCCTATGATTCCGTACAGTTGCGAAAGTACAGGCGACAAACAGGAAGGCGCTTTCTGCATTTTTACCGAATCATTCTTTTTTCATTTCGGAAATATTAAAGATTATCCGGTATTTCAACCGGGAAATAATCCCATCTTTTTTCCGGTGGCAAAAGAGTTAAAAGAGCTGAAAGAAATTTTTAATAAAATGCTCAAGGAGATTAACTCTGACTATATATATAAGTATGATTTGCTGCGCGCTATGGTTATGGAGCTCGTGCATAAAGCTATCAAAATGGAACCGGCAAAAGCTACGCTTTATCAGGGTTCCAATGCAAATACGAGGATCGCATCTTTATTTACCGAATTACTCGAAAGGCAGTTCCCTATTGAATCGCCAATGCAAAATATGCAATTGAGAATGCCGGCCGATTTTGCAGAAAGCCTGTCTGTACATATCAATCATTTAAATCGCGCATTGAAAATCGTAACCGGTAAAACAACCTCACAATTAATAGCAGACCGCATATTGCAGGAAGCAAGAATTTTATTAAAACACACAGATTGGAATATATCCGAAATTGGTTATTGTCTCGGATTTGAAGAGCCTTCTCATTTCATAGGATTCTTTAAAAAAAATACAACACAGACTCCCAGAGCATATAGAAAATAAATATTACTATAATCCTAAAAACTTGTTTGATTTTTACAATTATTTGTTTGAATAGAGCAAAGGGTTTTAAAATAACAAATTTGACCTTTGCATTGTAAAAAGATAATTTTTATCTAAAAAAAATAAATCATGAGTACAGAAAACGCAGTAAAACCTACATATAAATTAGGTGGAGATTTGGAGATAAACCGCTTAGGTTATGGCGGCATGCAGCTAACCGGAGAAGGTGTTTGGGGTGAAGTTGCCGACAGAGAAAATGCAATAAAAGTTTTACAGGCAGCCGTTGCAGCCGGGGTAAACTTTTTAGATACTGCCGATGCTTACGGGCCGCATACCAATGAAGTATTATTTCATGATGCTTTGAAAAATGAGTATGACAAAATTGTTATTGCTACAAAAGGCGGATTAACCCGAACGGGTCCCGGCGTCTGGGTTCCTAATGGCAAGCCGGAATATATTGCGCAGGCGATTGAAGATAGTTTACAACGTTTACAACTAAAGCAAATCCAGCTTTGGCAACTGCACCGCGTTGACCCGAACGTACCGATTGAAGAAACTTTAGCACCCGTTGCGGATGCGGTAAAAGCAGGTAAAATAAAGCACATAGGTTTGTCCGAAGTGGGCATCGAAGAGATTGAAAGAGCGCAAAAAATAGTTCAGATTGTTTCGGTTCAAAATCTGTATAATCTTTCCGAACGCAAGTGGGAAAATATTGTTGATTATACAGAAAAAAATAATATTGCATTCATTCCCTGGTTTCCTTTGGCATCAGGACCAGAAAAACTAAAAGATAAAATCATGCATATTGCCGAAGCGCACAAAGCAACAATTTCGCAAATTGCATTAGCATGGTTGCTGAAACGCGCAGCAAATATTTTATTGATTCCGGGTACGAAATCTTTGCATCATTTGCAGGACAATTTAAAAGCAGCAAACATCGTTTTGACGGAAGAAGAATTTGAAACATTGTCTAAATAAATTTTACCCGCAGACATACGCATCTCTTTCGTTTAAGTATGAAAGAATCTTCTTTGGAAAAGTCTGCGGAAATATCAATCAAATAATAAAAATGTCAAATACTACTAAACCCGTATGGTTCATCACAGGCTGTTCTACCGGCTTTGGCCGTGAATTGGTAAAACAACTTTTAGATAAAAGTTATAACGTAGTCATTACGGCACGCAACATTAATAAAATACAGGATTTGGCAAATGGCTACGACACCAACAGTCTTGTATTGCCGCTGGATGTAACCAACGAAGAGCAAATAAAATCCGCCGTTGCAAAAGCAGAAGAAAAATTCGGGCATATTGATGTCCTGGTCAATAATGCAGGCTACGGATATTTCAGCAGTATTGAAGAAGGCGAAGACGATAAAGTAAGAGCGCAATTCGAAACAAACGTTTTCGGTTTAATACATGTTACACAAGCCGTTTTACCGGGAATGCGTAAAAGAAAAAAAGGCAACATCGTGAACGTTTCTTCAATCGGTGGTTTGCGATCATTCGCCAGTACCGGATTTTATCATGCAACTAAGTATGCTATTGAAGGCCTGTCAGAAACGCTTTCTATTGAAGCCGCTCCGGTGGGAATTAAAGTAACATTGGTTGAGCCTGGTCCTTTCCGTACCGATTGGGCAGGACGATCGTCCATTCGTACGCCATTAAAAATTGCAGAATATGAATCTACAGTTGGCGTTAGATTGAAAGCAAGCGCTGAAATCAGCGGAAAACAAATAGGCGACCCCGTACGCGGTGTGGCTGCAATTATTAAGGCAGTGGAAGCTGAAAATCCGCCGTTGCATTTACTATTGGGAAAACCTGCATACGAATTGGCTTTAGGCAAAATCGATTTATTGAAAAAAGATTTTGAGGACTGGAAAGAAGTAACGCTGGGTGCAGATTTTCCTGAAAACGAAGCATAGATTTAGCCCGCAGATTTCACGGATTTTCTTCGCTGATTTACGCAGAAATATTTGCGAGCATCTGCCGGAAAACTTTTAAAAATGAAAAAATGAAATACAGAAAACTTGGAAACACAGGCGTTGAAATTTCTGCCATCGGTTTGGGTTGTATGGGCATGAACCACGCTTACGGACAACCTAACGATGACGAATCTATTGCAACATTACATAAAGCGCTTGACCTCGGTATAAATTTTTGGGACACGGCAGATATTTATGCCAACGGCAAAAATGAAGAACTCATTTCAAAGGTTTTAGCGCCGAATCGTGATAAAGTTTTTATCGCAACGAAATTCGGCTTTACAAATATGACCATCGGCGACGGTAAAATGCAAAGCGGTTTTGACGCCTCGCCAAAGCACGTGAAAGAGGCTGCAGAAGCGAGTCTGAAGCGCTTGGGCATTGATACGATTGATTTGTATTATGCCCATCGTGTGGACCCGAATGTGCCGGTTGAAGATACTGTCGGCGCAATGGCTGATTTGGTTAAAGAAGGCAAAGTCCGTTTTCTCGGTTTGAGCGAAGCATCTGTTACTTCTATTCGTAAAGCGAATGCAGTGCATCCGATTGCGGCTTTGCAAAGTGAATATTCTTTATTGACAAGAGATGTTGAAAAAGAAATTTTACCTACGCTGCGCGAATTAGGAATTTCCTTAATTCCTTTCAGTCCGTTGTCAAGAGGATTGATTACGAATGACGGCTTTGACAGCGAACATTTGAAGGATAACGATTTCCGCAAAACCACGCCGCGCTTCAGCGGCGAGCATCTGCAAAACAATCTTTCTTTGGCGCAGGCATTCAAAGAATTTGCAACAAGCAAAAATGTTTCCGCGGCACAATTGGCGTTGGCTTGGGTATTAGCGCAGGGCGAAAATATCATTCCGATTCCCGGAACGAAAAAGCAAAAATATCTGATTGAAAATTCCGAATCGGTAAATGTTGAATTATCACAAAACGATTTGGAAGCGATTGAAAATATTTTGAAAAAATATCCGAACGTAGGCGCGCGTTACCGCGAAGACCAAATGAAAATGGTTAATAACTAAAATCATTTTCATTTAATTGTAAAAAAATAATTTTAACCACATAGATACACGAGCTTTTATAGATAACTGAAGCGAGTTAAAAGCAACACAGAGCAAACTCTATTCTTATATCTTATTAAACAATGTAGCTATGTGGTTACAGTTTTTAAATTTTAGATTGCTGCTGATTTCCTTTTTTATTTTCGCTCAAATTTCACTCGAGATTTTTTAATCGCTGTCATATTTTCTGCTGCCCAAACAGTAAGGTTGTTAATGTGTGGCAACAGCGTTTTGCCTCTTTCCGTAATTTTATATTCTACTTTCGGCGGTACTTCGGCAAACACTTTTCTGGAAACCAAACCATCGGCTTCCAACGTTTTTAAAGTTACCGTGAGCATTTTCTGCGAAATATCGGGAATCACTTTCTGTATTTCGGAGAAGCGCATTTTCTCGACTTCGCCTAAAACAGAAATAACAAGCATCGACCATTTATCTCCGATTCTATCCAAAACATTTCTTATCGGACAACGCGGACAGTCGGCATATTTTTCTAATTTTTTTTCCATTTTAATTCATTCATTTTCAATAATAGTTTCCTTAAAGTGTGTCTGCCACTTTAGTGTGCCCTCTTGTTTTATGTTTGTAACCAAACTACTTTTACAAACTAAAAGTAACTAAGGATATTTTATAAAGCAAAGATATAAAAACAAAAAATGGACAACAAAGAATTAGTAAGTACAGCCATTACAGCCGTTTTTGTGAACAGAGATGTATCGGCACTTGACAAATATTTCGACATTGACTACATCCAACACAATCCGCAAATCCCCAATGGGCTTGAGGCTTTGAGGCAATTGATTAAAAATTTAAAAACTGATTTCAGATATGTTCCGGGAATTGTAACAGAAGCAGGAGAATTTGTGATGATACATGGTCATTACACAGGCTGGGCAGAAAAGCCAATGATTGCCGTGGATATTTTCAGAATAAGAAACGGAAAGCTGGCAGAACATTGGGATGTAATGCAGGAAGAAATAACATCCGACGAATCAATCAACGGCAATAAAATGTTCCCGATAAATTAAATCTTATAAGTATTTATTCATCTTTAAAAACAAATTACAATGAACAGTCAAGAAAAAAATGAAGCAATTGCAATGCCGGTAGACCTTTCTACACCAACAACTAAAATGCTCGCCATCGGCAGCTGGACAGAGAAAGGACTGGTTTTAAGCGACAGGCTTCCCGTGATGCTCAAAGAAGTGCCGGCAACGGTTCGGCTCTACCTTACAGGCAAAATAGAATTTTGGTATCTTAAACGTCCTGAGGTAAGCGGTGTTGTGTTTATTATGAATGTTACGACTGCCGAAGAAGCGCACGAACTTTTAGAGAAACTTCCGTTAGGTGTCGCGGGAATGATGACGTTTGAATTTATTCCACTCGGACCGATTACCCCACTACGGTATTTGTTGGATAATGAACCGACAGCGTAAGCTTCGTTATATGTTTTGTGTTTATTCCGTAACATTTAAGTTGAGAAAAAATGATAGAAAATTTGCCTGCATATATCTCGGTAATTTTCGGATGTATAACAGTGGTAACGCTGCTGCTCTTTTATCGGGTAATTAAAAAATCTGATTCAGCAGCAACAAGCAATAAAGCCAATGCTGTACTTATCGGATGCATAATCTGGGTAATACTTCAGTCAATGCTTACATTGAAAAATGTATATAATTCAAACTTGGCTGCATTGCCGCCCAAATTAATGTTGCTTGGGATTTTGCCTGCTTTGATTGCCATTGTTTTTTTATTCGTTACGTCAAAAGGAAGGCAGTTTATTGATAGCTTACCGCTTAAAAATTTGACTTATATAAGCACAGTCAGAGTTATTGTAGAATTTATTTTATTCCGACTTTTCATTTATAAAGCGATTCCTGAATCAATGACTTTTGAGGGACGTAATTTTGATATATTTTCCGGTATTACTGCGCCTTTTGTGGCTTATTTCGGATTTACAAAAAAGAGATTAAGCAGGCAAATAATTTTAGTGTGGAACTTTATTTGTCTTGGATTACTGATGAATGTCGTTACCATCGCGATGCTTTCTGCGCCATTTCCGTTTCAGCGATTAGCATTTGACCAGCCTAACATCGCTATCTTAAATTTTCCGTTCAGTTGGTTGCCGACATTTTTAGTACCCGTTGTGTTATTCGGGCACTTAGTTTCCATCAGGCAACTTTTAAGAACTATGGGTAATAATATTTGAAACGTTTGATTTTTATAATTTTCTGTTTGATAAAAAATATCCGCGGGCTCGTATTATTGCGAAGACCAAATGAAAATGATAAATAATTAATAATTGCAATAAAAACTAAGGAGTTGCCAAGTATCTTGGCAACTCCTTAAATTTTAAAAAACATTAAAATAAATATTTTCCAAAACTATGCTTCTTCGCTTGCAGCCGGTGTTTCTTTTGCAGAAACATCTTCACTTGGCTTAGCAGTATCTGCAACTTTATGAACCACAACAGGACGTCTACGCCTGTCGCGCTGTTGTTGCTTATGGTCTTCTCTACGTTTTACGACTGCTGCTTCATGACTGTTATACCATTCCTGGAACTTCGTCATTGCTGTTGCTTCGTCAAACAAACCTAATTTTACACCACGCAATAAATGCTTAAGGTACAATACGCCTTTGAACGATAAAATTTGCCTTACGGTATCCGTAGGCTGGGCTCCTTTATGAAGCCATTCTAATGCTTTCTGTCGGTCCAACTGGATAGTTGCGGGAACAGTCAACGGATTGTACGTTCCTAATTTTTGAATGAACTTTCCGTCTCTGGGAGATCTTGCATCTGCTACTACGATAAAGTAGAAGGGACGCTTTTTGCTTCCATGTCTTTGTAATCTGATTTTTACTGCCATTTTAAATAGAAATTTAAAGGCTAAATGCTTTGGTTAAAAAATATTATTTAGGAGGGCAAAGTTAATTGATAGTTCCAATTCTTCCAAACCTATGTCTCAAAAAATTTATTTTATTACACCTAAACTTTTGCCCACTTTACCGAATGCATTAATGGCCTTGTCTAAATGACGCAAATCATGTGCCGCACTCATCTGTACTCGGATTCTTGCCTGCCCTTTAGGTACAACAGGAAAAAAGAAACCCGTAACATATATTCCCTCTTCTTGTAATGCTGCCGCAAATTTTTGCGCAATTACCGCATCATACAGCATTACCGGCACAATCGGATGAATGCCGGATTTAATATCAAAGCCAGCTTCAGTCATTTTTTCCCTGAAATATTTTGTATTGTTTTCCAGTTTATCGCGCAATTCTGTGGTTTCGCTCAGCAAATCCAAAACAGCGATAGAAGCGCCGACTATTGCGGGAGCAAGTGTATTAGAAAATAAATAAGGCCTGCTTCGCTGGCGCAACATTTCTATAATTTCTTTTCTACCCGAAGTAAAACCGCCGCTCGCTCCGCCCAAGGCTTTACCCAACGTGCCGGTAATAATGTCTATCTTGCCCGTCACTCCGCGAAATTCATGCGTACCCCGACCTGTTTTTCCAATAAATCCGGTAGAGTGGCTTTCATCGGTCATTACAATTGCATCGTATTTTTCAGCCAACGCTACAATTTTATCGAGTTGAGCAATAGTTCCGTCCATGGAAAATGAACCATCCGTTACAATAATTCTGCTTCTTAGACTTGCGGCTTCTTTTAACTTTTGCTCTAAGTCGTCCATATTATTATGCTCATAACGGAAGCGCTGTGCTTTACATAAACGCACGCCATCAATAATAGAAGCATGGTTTAATGCATCGGAAATAATAGCATCCTGTTCATTAAACAATGGTTCGAATACACCGCCGTTCGCATCAAATGCAGCAGCATACAAAATCGTATCTTCCGTACCCAAAAAATCAGAAATCTTTTGCTCCAATTCTTTGTGAATATCTTGCGTGCCGCAAATAAAACGCACACTGCTCATGCCATAGCCGCGCTTATCAACGACAGATTTGGCAGCTTCAATTACTTTTGGATGCGAGGATAATCCCAAATAATTGTTCGCACAAAAATTTAAAACCGTCTTTCCATCTACCAGAATTTCAGCTCCCTGAGGACTTTCAATGATTCTTTCTTTTTTAAATAATCCTGCCGCTTCAATTTCTTTCAATTCGCCACCAATTCTATTCACAAAAGTTTCATTCATATTGTAATGTTTAAAATAATATTATTATAAAAAAATCTCTTATTAATTTATTTGGGCGTGCCGGCAAAGCCGTCGGACTATACAGGGCTCCGCTTCTCTCCGGTAGGCTGTACCGCTCCTTCGTCGCGCCCTTACTATCCCTCACGCGCTCAACGCATTTCAAAAATATTCAAATACTGTATTTCCAATTTACTTTCGAGAATCTTTTTTATTTCAACTCTCCCACCATATTTCCGGGAACCACCCATTCATCAAATTGTTCCGGTGTAAGGTATCCCAAAGCCACGGCAGTTTCTTTCAATGTACTTCCATTTTTATGTGCAGTTTGCGCAATTTCCGCCGCTTTGTAATAACCTATCTTTGTATTCAGCGCCGTTACCAGCATCAATGAATTATCAACATGTTTTTTGATATTCGCTTCTATCGGTTCTATACCTTCTGCACATTTATCGTTGAAGGAAACACAGCCCTCTCCTATCAGTCTTGCACTATGGATAAAATTATAAATCATTACAGGCTTAAAAACGTTCAGTTCAAAATGTCCTGTTGCTCCACCTATATTAATTGCTACATCATTCCCTAAAACCTGAGCTGCAATCATTGTCAATGCTTCGCATTGTGTAGGATTCACTTTTCCCGGCATGATAGATGATCCCGGCTCGTTATCCGGAATATGAATTTCGCCAATGCCGCTGCGCGGGCCACTCGATAATATGCGAATATCATTAGCTATTTTCATTAAACTTACTGCAACGGTTTTCAATGCTCCATGTGCTTCTACAATTGCATCGTGGGCAGCCAATGCTTCAAACTTATTTTCCGCAGTTACAAAAGGCAACCCTGTTAATTGAGCAATTTTTTCTGCAACCAATTCGGAATAACCTTTTGGTGTATTGATGCCTGTGCCAACGGCCGTACCGCCTAATGCCAATTCGGATAAATGTTTGAAAGAATTTTTAATTGCATTCAACCCATGATTGAGTTGTGCTACATATCCACTGAATTCCTGGCCTAATGTCAAAGGTGTGGCATCCATAAAATGTGTGCGGCCGATTTTTACTACATTCATAAAATCTTTCGATTTCTTCGCCAATGTATCGCGCAATTTTTCTATTCCGGAAATTGTATTTTCGACCAATAATTTATAAGCCGCAATATGCATTGCAGTTGGAAAAGTATCATTGGAAGATTGTGATTTATTCACATCATCATTAGGATGAAGAAATTTTTCTTTATCGGTCAAAACCCCACCATGCAATACATGCGCACGATAAGCAATTACTTCATTTGCATTCATATTGCTTTGTGTGCCGCTGCCGGTTTGCCAAACCACGAGTGGAAACTGATCATCGAGTTTTCCTTCCAAAATTTCATCAGCTACCTGAGCAATCAGTTCCGCCTTTTCTTTGGATAATACACCCAATTCTTCATTCGTTAAAGCTGCCGCTTTTTTCAGATAAGCAAACGCTTCAATAATTTCTTTTGGCATTTTATTAATATCCCGTGCAATTTTAAAATTCTCTATGCTGCGCTGTGTTTGCGCACCCCAATAAACATTTGCAGGAACCTTAACCTCTCCCATTGTGTCTTTCTCTATACGATATTCCATAGTTGAATTTTTTGAAGTGGAGCAAATATAATTCAAAGTATTTTTATGTTTTGTGAAAACCTCACAAAGAATTATAATAAGAATTTCGTTTACTTTGTCAGAGATAAATCGTCAGGTATATCTTTTAATACAAGGGAGAATTTGAAAGAACCACTAAACCTGTGTATTTCTTTATAAAATCATCGTGAAAAAATATTTGTGAACAGGAAATAAAAAAACAGTAAATCTTGAAATTGTTTTAGCCTTTTTTAATTTGAGCGCTAAAAGAACCCGGAGGGTTCATACATTTATAGCGAATATGTTTAAAATAATATGCGACCCCACAGGGTCGAACGTTTATTGTTTAAATTTGCTATAAACGTATAATCCCATTGGAATTAATCTTTGAATTTTAAAAGTCTAAACAACTTCCTCATAAATCATTTACGCATGAATTTCTGGAAAAAAAATATATTAATAGCTTATTACATTACTTGCATAACCGGTATATCATCATTATCCGCGCAGAAAATTATCACACGTCAGGAACAAAAAATTGATGATGAATGGAAGTTTCATTTAGGTAATGCCTCCAATCCGTCGTTGGATTTTAATTACGGAATCGATGAAACAGCTTTTTCCAAATCCGGAGCAGCAGATGGGATGCCTTACGGACTTAAATTTAATGATAAAGAGTGGCAAACAGTGCAGCTTCCGCACGATTGGGCTGTGTCGCTGCCTTTTGATTATCTCAGGGACGGCGACCAGGACGCGCACGGTTATAAAGCCATCGGCGGGCATTATCCGCAAAACAGCATCGGTTGGTATCGCAAAGAGTTTACAGTAAATCATTCCGATTCAGGCGGAAGATTTGAATTGCGGCTCGACGGTGTTTATCGCGACAGCAAAATCTGGATAAACGGTTATTATGTCGGCGGTAATTACAGCGGTTATACAAGCGCTACTTATGACATTACGGATTTTATTCGTTTCGGAGAAAAGAATATCATTACCGTACGTGCAGATGCTACGCATTACGAAGGCTGGTTTTACGAAGGCGCGGGCATTTACCGGCATGTATGGCTCAACAGATATAACAATTTACATGTAGTATCGCAAGGAGGTTTATATGTACGAACAGAAAAGAATGGCGATAATGCTGATGTGATCTTTCAAACATCATTAATCAATAAAAATATTGACGCGGCGAAAGCCACTTTGCAAACATTGATATTGGACAGAAACGGAAAAATATTGGCTTCGTCTAAACAAGCACCTGTGGATTTAGATTTTAATGAACAAAAAACTTATGACAGTCGGCTGCAACTTTCACATCCTGTTTTGTGGGATGTTGATAATCCGTATTTATACAGAGCCGTTGCCATCGTAAGGCAAAACGGGCAAATTATAGACAGCGTTCCGGTAAGATTTGGTGTGCGGACATTTGCATTCGATAAAGACAAAGGATTTTTTCTGAACAGCAAACCACTTAAAATAAAAGGAACGAGCAACCATCAAGATCATGCAGGCGTAGGTTCTGCCTTGCCTGATTATCTGCAATATTATCGCATAGAATTGCTAAAGCAAATGGGCGATAATGCAATCCGTACAACCCACAATCCACCAACACCTGAATTGCTTGATGCCTGCGACAGCTTGGGAATGTTGGTTATGGACGAAACGCGTTTGCTTACAAGCGGCAATGAATATGAAAAGGAATTTCATGATTTGATTCTTCGCGACAGAAATCATCCTTCCATATTTATCTGGTCTATCGGTAATGAAGAATATGCTACACAAAGAACGAACATCGGAAAACGCATTGCATTAAATCAGATCATGCTGCAAAAGCAATTAGATCCGTCGCGCACTGCCACTTACGCAGCTAATATGGGCAATGTTTATTACGGCGTGAATGAGGTAATTCCTGTACGCGGATTTAATTATAATCTTACCGGCGCGGATGCTTATCATGGCGAACATCCGAATCAACCGGTTATCGGAACGGAAGTTGCCAGCACGGTTTCTACAAGAGGGATTTATATCAAAGACACCGCGAACTGTTATGTGCCGGATTACGACAGCGTATTTCCACCCTGGGCATCTACTGCGGAATATTGGTGGTCTTTTGCATCAAAAAGAGATTGGTTCATGGGCGGCTTTGCATGGACAGGATTTGATTATCGCGGCGAGCCTACGCCTTATACCTGGCCCAATGTCAATTCACACTTTGGGATAATGGATATGTGCGGTTTCCCCAAGACAGTTTACTATTATTATCAATCGTGGTGGAGCGATTCTGATGTGTTGCACATTGCGCCGCACTGGAATTGGAAAGGCGACGAAGGCAAAGAAAAAATTGTATGGATAAATTCCAATGCAGATAATGTGGAATTATTTTTAAATGGAAAAAGTCTGGGTAAAAAAGATATGCCGAAGTACGGACATCTTGAATGGAAAGTAAATTACGAACCCGGCACGCTGGAAGCAATCGGCTATCGCAACGGTAAAAAAATATCTGCTAAAGTGGAGACAACAAGCGACCCTGCGACAATTAAATTAACACCTTCCAAAACACAATTGCTTGCAGATGGCGAAGATGCTGTTGTTGTAAATGTAACTGTTTTGGATAAGCAAGGAAGAGAAGTTCCTGATGCTTCCAATTTAATTAGTTTTGAAACAAGCGGAGCGGATGCAGCAATTATCGGTGTGGGCAACGGCGACCCAAGCAGCCATGAAGCAGATAAATGCAACGATAATAATTGGCACAGGAAATTATTCAACGGCAAAGCGCAGCTTATTTTAAAAGCAGGAAAAAATAAAGGTGTAATAAACTTAAAAGCTTTTTCTTCGGGATTGGAAGCGGCAGCTATTCAGTTGGCTGAAAATTAGATTATGAATTTTATAAAGAAAAACAAAGTATTGTGCTTTTTCATTATCTCGTTGTTGATGCAGTATTCGTGCAGCGCTCAAATAAGGAGTTCAGGAAATTTAAGGTATAATGCTTATCTGTTTGTTTACTTTACGGGCAACGATAAAAAAGATGAATCCATTCATTTTGCTTTAAGCGATGATGCGCTTCATTATAAAGCATTGAACAACGATCAGCCTGTAATTTCATCTGCGCAGATAAGCTCAACAGGCGGTGTGCGCGACCCGCATATTCTTCGCGGAGAAAAAGACAATATATTTTACATGGTAGCGACAGATATGGTTTCGGCAAACGGCTGGAATTCAAACCGTGCGCTTGTGATGATGAAATCCAAAGATCTGATACACTGGCAATCGTCCGTTGTAAATATTCAAAAAACGTATGCAGTACAAAACGATCTGCTGAGAGTGTGGGCGCCGCAAACTATTTACGATAAAAAAGCAGGAAAGTATATGGTCTATTTTTCTATGAAGTATGGTGATGCTCCCGATAAAATATATTATGCTTATGCAAATAAAGACTTTTCAGGTTTTGAATCCGAGCCCCAATTATTATATCAAAGTCCTGAAAATGGAGCAAGTATCGATGCGGACATTATTTATTTCAAAGGAAAATATCATTTGTTTTACAAAACAGAAGGAAGCCATGTGTTAGGCATAAAAACTGCCGTTTCAAATGATTTAACCGGACAATATGTTTTACGGAATGGCTATGTGCAGCAAACCAAAGAACCGGTCGAAGGTTCTTGTATATTTCCTTTAATCAATCGCCAAGGATTTATATTGATGTATGATATGTATATGAAAGGCAAATATCAATTTACCTATAGCAAAGATTTAACTCATTTCAAGATAATAGATCAATCTATAAGTATGGATTTTCATCCAAGGCACGGCACCGTGATACCTATTACAAAGCAGGAAACAGAACGCTTGAGAAAGGAATGGGAAAATTAAATTTAATTATGACTTCAATATAATTGTGTAATAATTATTTAAAGACAAATACAGTTACTAATCGTTTAGAAACAGTAACCATAACGCACTGTCAGAGAGTGGAAAAGAACGGTTCCTTTTCTTTGTTTGATCGCTTTGCAGGGAATATTCTTTTATGATCTGGTCAAATTCCCGGAAGAGCTCATATTGATTGAGCTATAATAGAAATATCGCCAGTACTTGCTGTAGCATTAAAATTAGGAACAAATTGAGAAAAGGTAAAATTAGAATGTGTAGGAGCATAATTAGAACCCAAACTATTATTACTCATATCCATATTAAACTCACCCGCGGGCTCATCATCATTTAATCCATCCATTTTATGCGCAGTTCCAAGTCCTTAATCCTCGGTGTGTGTCCGCACGAACCGAAATAAAAAGTGGTTCGTGAGACAAGAATCATGGCGGTAAGATTCCTGCATTAGCAAGAATGAGGCGCGAGTGTTTTCAATTTCATCGATTTCTACTTTCGATTTCCATTCATTTTTATTGTCATCCTCTTAAAGCCTGTTTAAGATTGTAAAGAACTTTAATGTGAATAATAAATTTCGTGTCAGTACGAACTCGTTTCAGCATCTGAAAACGGATTCTATATATCAACTTTATTAATAATCTTAAACCGGATCTTAATCCAAAAAATCTGTACAAATCATCGTTCGAATTCATTCTTCCATATCAATCACTACGCGAATTTGCTGCAATCTGTTTTTATAAATCTTTTCTATTTTAAAATTGAAATCGCCGCAATTAATTACTTCACCTTCTTTGGGTATTTCGCCGGCAAGTTCCAAAATGAGGCCTGCTAATGAATCACTGTCGCCTTTGACTACATCAAAAGTATCTGAAGGAATGCCGATAGCGCGGCAAACATCATTGATCATTGCTTTGCCCTCAAATATGTAATTGTAGTCGTTTATTTTTTTATAGGTTTCGGTTTCTATATCGCGCTCGTCTTTTATTTCCCCGATAATTTCTTCCTGAATATCCTGCAAAGTTACTATGCCGCTGGTTCCGCCAAATTCATCAACAACTACGGCAAAGCGTAAATGTTTTTCCTGAAATTCTTCCAGTAATTCTTCCGCCATTTTTTGTTCATGAACAAAGTAAACCGACGAGATATGTTTGTGCCAGTCATAGCCGTCTTTTTCATTAATGAAAGGCAATAAATCTTTTACATTGATGATGCCTACCATTTTATCCATTGTTTTTTCATACACCGGCAATCTGGTAAATCTGGTTTCCCTTATTCGTTTTAAAACTTGCGTAAAGGAAGTGTTATATTCTATGCCGGATACATCGAGGCGAGACCGCATTACTTGCTTTACCGTGATTTTATTAAATTTTAAAACACCTTGTAAAATCCGCTTTTCTTCCTCCGATGCATCACGTTGCGTAAGGCTGATTGCATTGTCCAGCTCAACATTGTAGTAAGAGCCAGTATCTCTTTTGAAAAGTGCGGCTTCCAGCGAATTGGTAGTAACCAGCAACCATGCGCCCATTCTTTTAAATAAATAATATATAATCTCGGTAAGCATACCGAAATCTTTGGCGAACCTGATGTTTTCCTGCGCGGCGTATGTACGCGGCAAGGTTTCCCCTAACAAGAATATAGCCGTGAATATGATAATGACTTTCAATACAAGCATCCAACCCAAACTTACATCCACAACGATAAGATGGTCGATGAGATAGCTGAAAGTGAATATGATGGCGAGATATAAAAACCAGTTGGCAATTTGTAAAGCATACAGCAATTCCTGCGGGCGTTCCAGTAAATCAAGAATGCGTTTATAAGCAGGTTGTGCTTTTGTTTTTATAAGATTAATATCTTTTATCCCGAAAGAAAAGAAAGCAACCTGCGAGCCTGAAACAGCAAATGAGAAGATGAATAAAATGACTAATAAAATTCCCAAAATGGTTGCCATTTTGGAATCTACCGCATCTAAATGCACTAATTGAGATGTGGAAATATTGTTGATGGTTGATATTAAAGTCACAGGAGCCTGAAATTTGAAAATTGAAGATAAAAAATATGCAGTAAATCTTCGAATAATTCAAAGTATATTTTTTGCCATGAGGAAAATTTGAGCCGATTATTGCACATTCGCTACCACTCTCGCGCCGGCGCGCTTTGCAGATTGCATTATTTTAAATACTTCGCCGTAATAGGAAACCGTATCTGCATTAATCACCACAGATGGCGTATCGGAAAGATTTCTTAATTTATTTACTTCCGTGATCAGCAATGTATCCAACTGATTGATATCGGATACCTGACTTTGTCCTATATATATTTTCTGGTCTTTATCGATGGATACTACAATATTTTGTTTTGCCTTAGTATCTTTTTGCCCTTTAGGGTTATTTACTTTAATTACATTCGGGTTGGCAAGTGTGGAAACGATCAGAAAAAACAACAGCAATATAAACAAGATATCGTTCAACGATCCTGTATATACTTCCGGCCTTTCTCTTAATCGTTTTCTAATGTTCATTTTTAAATTAAGAATTGTTGAGTGTAAGTAATGATTTGTAATTAATGTATAACATCGAATTATTAAATACTAATTTTTAATTATTAATTATTTCGTCGGCTCTTGTAAAATATCAATAAATTCCGTTGAAGCCACTTCCATTTTATTTGCAGTTTTATCTACTTGTGTGGAAAGATAATTATGCATAATATACGCAACCAAACCAATTACCAAACCTGTTCCCGATGTAATCATTTTTACATAAATCCCTCCTGCAATAGTGCTTAATTCAAATTGGCCTGTGCTGTTAATTTCGAAGAACAGCTGAATCATTCCTACAATCGTACCGAGAAAGCCAAACATAGGCGCAATGCCCGCTACAAGAGATAATATATTCAGGTTGCGCTCCAGTTTATACAATTCCTGACGGCCAACACTTTCCATGCTTTTTTCGATAACATCGATGGGTTTTCCAATTCTTTTTAATCCTTTATCAATAATTCTTGCTACCGGTGTAGTTGTGTTTTTGGCCAAACTTTTTGCAGCAGCAAGATTGTTCGAATGTATGTTATCGCGAATCATATTCATAAAGTTCGGATCGATACGTGATGCTTTACGAATAGCGATGAGCCTTTCAAAGAAAATGAATATGGCGATGAACAACAGCAAATACAACGGATACATTATAACGCCGCCTTTGCCCAATAAGCCCCACAGAGAAATTTTTGAAACTGCCTGCTGAGCCGTTTGTGCACCATGTGTGATTGCCGTGTCTGCAACTTGCAATAAAAAACTCATGAATAATGATTTACAGCTAAAATAATAATTGAGCAGGTAGAAAAATGTTAATGTGTATAAATTTGCCGAAAAATAGAAAGAAATGAACATTTATACTTCTAATATTCATTTCTTTCTACAAAATTTTCTATAATAAATTCAATTATGCATCTTTACCGTGGCAGTTCTTGTATTTCTTTCCGCTGCCGCAAGGACAAGGATCGTTGCGCCCCACTTTCGGGCCTACAACAACCGGCTGTTGCTTCACGGGTGTAGGATCGTAATAATCGTTTTCGTTTGCCGCATAATCATTTCCTGCTGCATCTATTTCGTCTTTATTCTCACGCATGCGGCTCATGTCCGTTCTGCCGGTGCGCTTCGCTTCCTGTACTTGACCGTTTTGCTGCGCCTCTACAGGAATCTGAGAATGAGTAAGGAAAGTAACAATTTCTACATTCACTTCACGATTCATCTTTGCAAATAAGCCGAACGCTTCCTGCTTGTAAATGACCAACGGATCTTTTTGCTCATACTGTACAGTGCGTACACTTTGCTTTAAATCGTCCATCGCGCGTAAATGTTCTTTCCACGCATCGTCGATAAAACCAAGCATTAATGTTTTTTCCAAAGCATTTACCAATTCAATTCCTCCGGTATCCAAAGTTTTTTGCATGTTTGCTACAACTTGCAATGCTTTGCGCCCGTCTGCAAAAGGTACTACTACGTTTTCAATATGTGCACCTTGTACCTGACGGATATTTTGGAAAACAGGCAATGCATTTTTAGCAATTTCTTCCTTATGTTTTTGATAATTTTCGGAAGTTTCGTTGTATAATTTTTCTGCTAATTGCGGTACGTTATTCTTCTGAAACTCGTCTTCCGTAATTTTTGTATCTAATGCCAGATGAACAATACAGTTCAACTTAAAATTTTCGTAATCGTTTATTTCTTTATGATTGGCAACAATAGATTCTGCAACAGAATAAAACGCATTATCAATATCCAAAGCCAAACGTTCTCCGAACAAAGCATGATTTCTTTTTGTATAAATCACAGTGCGTTGTTTGTTCATCACATCATCGTATTCAAGCAAATGCTTACGAATACCGAAGTTGTTTTCTTCCACTTTCTTTTGCGCACGCTCAATAGATTTGGTAATCATACCGCTTTCGATAGCTTCGCCTTCTTTATAACCGGCAAAACTCATCACTTTAGCGATGCGCTCGCTGCCGAACATACGCATCAAATCATCTTCCAAAGAAACATAGAAAAGCGAAGAACCGGGATCTCCCTGACGCCCGGCACGGCCACGCAACTGCAAATCCACGCGGCGGCTGTCGTGCCTTTCCGTACCGATGATAGCCAAACCGCCTGCGTCTTTTACGCCTTCGCCTAATTTAATATCCGTACCGCGTCCGGCCATATTTGTTGCAATCGTAACCGCACCTCTCAAACCAGCTTCCGCAACCACCTGCGCTTCTCTGGCATGCTGCTTTGCGTTTAATACATTGTGCGGAATTTGTTTTTGGCGCAACATGCGGCTAAGCAATTCGCTGATTTCCACAGAAGTTGTCCCTACTAAAACAGGCCGGCCGGCATTGCGGTATTCTTCAATTTTATTGATAACAGCGCCGTATTTTTCACGTTTGGTTTTATATACCAAATCGTGCTGATCCTGGCGTGTAACCGGCACATTTGTAGGAATGTTTACAACATCTAATTTATATATCTGCCAGAACTCTGCAGCTTCAGTTTCTGCAGTTCCCGTCATACCGCAAAGTTTGTGGTACATACGGAAATAATTTTGCAAAGTAACCGTTGCATAAGTTTGTGTGGAAGCCTCTATTTTTACATTTTCTTTCGCTTCCAAAGCCTGATGCAATCCGTCGGAATATCGGCGGCCTTCCATAATACGGCCGGTTTGTTCGTCTACTATTTTTACCTGTCCGTCAATTACCACATATTCATCATCGCGGTCAAACAAAGTATAGGCTTTGAGCAATTGCTGAACAGTATGAATACGTTCCGTCTTAGCGCTGTATTCATTAAAAAGCTTTTCTTTCAATTCCAGTTTTTCTTCTGGAGAAAGCGTATCGTCTTTATCTACTTTTGCCAGATTAGTAGCAATATCCGGCAGAACGAAGAAATCCGGGTCTTCGTTCATTCCCGTAATAGTTTTAATTCCTTTATCTGTTAAATCTACCTGATTATTTTTTTCATCTATATAAAAAAGCAATTCGGCATCAGCTTTCGGCATTTCGCGTTGTTGGTCTGCCAAGTGATGATTTTCTATTTTTTGGAGAATCTGCCGCATGCCCGGCTCGCTCAAAAATTTAATCAGACTACCGGTTTTCGGCATACCGCGATGTGCACGAAAAAGCGCTAAGCCCCCACCGCCTTCTTTGGCATCATCATTGCCTTCGGCAATTTTCTTTTTGGCTTCTACAAGAAAGTTGTTTACCAATTGTTTTTGCTTGGCAACAAGTGAAGCTACTCTGTCTTTAAATTCAAAAAACAACTGTGTGGACGTGTCTTTTCCTACCGGGCCGGAAATGATCAATGGCGTACGCGCATCGTCGATCAACACGCTGTCCACTTCATCGACCATTGCGTAATGATGTTTGCGCTGCACCATTTCCTCAGGCGAATGCACCATATTATCGCGGAGATAATCAAAACCAAATTCATTATTGGTTCCGTAAGTAATATCGGCAAGATAAGCGTTGCGGCGAGCAGGCGAATTGGGCTGATGCTTATCAATACAATCAACTTTCAAACCAAGCCATTCGTATATCGGGCCATTCCATTCGCTGTCGCGACGAGCCAAATAATCGTTTACCGTAACGATATGAACGCCTTCGCCGGCAAGTGCATTTAAGTATGCGGGCAAAGTAGAAACGAGCGTTTTACCTTCACCGGTTGCCATTTCGGCAATTTTTCCCTGATGCAACACGATACCGCCTATCAACTGCACATCGTAATGCAACATGCTCCAGGAAACCTTCATTCCGGCTGCTTCCCAGGCAGTATTGTAAGTAACGGTTTCACCATCTACAAGGATATAATTTTTCTTAACGGCCAGTTCCCGATCAAGATCGGTCACTTTGGAAATAATCTGATCGTTTTCCTTAAAGCGGCGTGCCGTTTCTTTTATTACTGCGAAAGCTTCGGGTAAAAGTTTGTCGAGGATTTCTTCAATCTTTTTGTCGCGCTCTTTTCCCAATTCATCCACATCGTGGTAAATAGAATCGCGACCTGCCATATCGCTTACAGGCAAAGCCTCAGCTTCTGATTTAAGGGATTGAATTTTATCATCAATTTCTTTCAGATAATCCTTTATGCGGGACTTAAACTCAGCCGTTTTGGCACGCAGCTCATCATTCGAAAGCGTATTGTATTGTTCGTAATATTCGTTTATCTGTTTTACAATCGGTTGAAGTATTTTAATATCTTTTTCCGATTTGTTGCCGCCGAGCAGCTTGCTTAAGAAACCCATTATTTCTTTATTTTAAAAAATATTCTTATATAATACTATTCGTAATTTTCAGTCAAAAACCATACAGAAATATTTCAATGGTCAAATTGACAGATTTAAGTGGGCAAATGTAGGGAAATTAGTCGGAAGAAGGAAGTGTGAAAGCTAATTAGGTGGTGCGAGAAGAAGTATAACTATTTTTTCATTCATTTCTTTCTTGCTATATTTTTAATAAACTGCTTTTGCTTTCTCAAGTTTTTCAGCGAACAATATTTTCTCCCCATATTTTCGCGTTTCTTGCGAGAAAATATTCATCATCTTATCCAATCTCAATGCCCATCTACTCGCCTTTGTATTTATCGGACAATGCTTTAAATATCTGCGCCATTTCATTTTCTAAATATGGAACAAGTTTAACTATCACTACATCTTTCTCATCTTTGGCCGGCTCTTCCAAATCGGCAAACTGACTTTTCAATAAACTTGGCGGCATAAAATGGCTGCTTCTATTTTCGACCCATTTATGAATTAAATCATAAGAACCTTTTAGATAAATGAATAAAATATTATCGATGCTTTTTCGCAAAACAGCTCTGTATTTGATTTTGAGTGCAGAACAAGAAACGACACAATCTTTTCCTTCGGTCGTTATTTGCTCAATAAGAGCATGTATTTTTTTCAGCCATCCTTCACGGTCTTCATCGTTTAGAGGAATGCCGTGTTCCATTTTATCAATATTTTCTTTCGGGTGCAAACTGTCGCCTTCAATAAACAGCGCATTCATTTTTTGTGCAACCGCCGCCGCAACGGTAGATTTTCCACTGCCCGAAACGCCCATGACGATGACACATTTCCCTTGCATTTAAACAAATATTAATACAAACAAAGATATTGAGTGAATATAATAAAAACGTTTCTTTGTGTGGTGAAATATGAAGCGGAAAAATGTTTATTGGATTTAAAATAAATATTAATGTAGACTTTACAAATAAAACCACATAGAGACATAGCATGATAACGAAAAAATATCTGGATAAGCTTACCTATGAAGTTATTGGAAGTGCCATTGAAGTACATAAGTTTATGGGTAGTGGATTATTAGAAAGCGTTTATCATAAATGCCTAAAAGAAGAATTAGGACATAGGAAAATAAATTTTCAAACAGAGATGAGCGTCCCTGTGATGTATAAAAATAAAATCCTTGATATAGATTTTAGATGCGACTTTTTTATAGAACAATGTATTGTCGTTGAATTGAAAGCCGTGCAGGAAATGGTTCATGCTTTTGAAGCGCAGCTTCTAACTTATATGAAACTTTTAAAAGCGCCGAAAGGTATTCTTATTAATTTCAATTGTTCAAATATTTTCAAGGAAGGGCAAAAAACTTATGTCAATGAGTATTTCAAGGGTTTGCCTGAATGTTAGACTATGTTTCTATGTGGTTTGAATTAAGCAATTATAATTAAACGTATAAATCCAATCAATATTTACGAATGAAACTCTGGCAAAAAAATACGGCATCATTAAAAGAAGTTGAAAATTTTACGGTGGGAAAAGACCGCGAACTCGATGTATTGCTCGCGCCTTTTGATGTACTTGGCAATATGGCGCATGCGGAAATGCTTTCGACGATTGGATTATTGACGATTGATGAAAAAAATGATTTGTTGAATGAATTGAAAAACATTTATGCGACTACACAGAACGGAACATTTGTAATTGAAGAGGGCATTGAAGATGTGCATTCGCAAGTGGAATATTTGCTGACTAAAAAACTCGGCGATACAGGAAAGAAAATTCATTCCGCGCGCAGCCGCAATGATCAGGTTTTGGTGGATATAAAATTGTATTTGCGCAGCGAAATTGAAACAACCGTAAACGCGGTAAAGCCATTATTCGATCTACTGATTGAAAAAAGCAATCAATATAAAAATGTGCTATTGCCCGGCTATACACATTTGCAAATTGCCATGCCTTCCTCTTTCGGATTGTGGCTCGGCGCTTATGCGGAAAGTCTTGTGGATGATTTAACGGTTTTGCAATCGGCTTATGAAGTAGTGAATAAGAATCCTTTGGGTTCGGCTGCGGGCTATGGTTCTTCGTTTCCGATAAACAGAACTTTGACAACAAAATTATTGGGCTTTGCCGATTTGAATTATAATGTAGTGTATGCTCAAATGGGACGCGGGAAAGCGGAAAGAATCACTGCGCAAGCGCTGGCAAATATTGCCGAAACAATCGGACGATTATCCATGGATGCAACTTTATATTTATCCCAAAATTTTTCTTTTATTTCTTTCCCTCCGGAATTGACGACGGGCAGCAGCATTATGCCGCACAAAAAAAATCCTGATGTTTTTGAAATTGTGCGCGGCTATTGCAACCGGCTGAAAGCTTTGCCCAATGAGATTTTGATGATGACTTCAAATCTTCCGTCCGGTTATCATCGCGAGTTGCAATTGTTGAAAGAGCATTTATTTCCTGCATTTAAAACATTAAGAGATTGCATTGAAATGGTTGGTTTGATGCTGAGCAATATGGAAGTAAAACAAAATATTGTAGAAGACGAAAAATATAAATATATATTCAGTGTAGAAGAAGTAAACAAATTGGTATTAAGCGGTGTTCCTTTCCGCGATGCTTATAAACAAGTTGGCTTAGCGATAGAAGATGGCAAGTTTGATTATTCAACCAAAGTCAATCATACGCACGAAGGCAGTATCGGTAATTTGATGAACGATAAAATCGAAACCAATATGAATAATGTGGTTGAGCGTTTCGATTTTGAAACATATCACAAAGCAATTGAGAAATTGATAAAATAGATTGAATTACTCATCTTCTTTGATCAACACAATTTTTTCGTCCAGATCGTCCAAAACTTTTGCGGCAAATTTTGATAACTTGTTGTAATCGGAAGCTGACGCCACTTTTTTATTAACGGAAAACTTTGTGATTACAGTAATTATATGCGCAGCAATATCTGATATATAAATGCTTGCGTAAGAAGTATAAGGCGTTTCTAAAACTTTATTTGTCGGCATATCCTCAACCTTATAGCCTGCAGGATAATGTAATATTGTAGTATCCGTTTTCTGATACGGATAATCAAAATAATAATCTTGTTTTCTTGCCGTATCTTCCGGAAGGTATTCTCTGAATATTTCATACAACCGTGAGGGGATAAACACTTTTGTGCCGGAAGTAAAATCCGGCAATTGACTATAATTTAATTTCAAATTATATTGAAACGGATTTTGGAATTTATCTCCCAAAGAAACTTGCAGAGAATCCGCTTGTTTGAATTTCATCATATCGAAAATATAAGACCTTTTTCCTTCTTCGGACGCATTGTACAAATAGCTGTAAGAAATGAATTTCATTTCTCCTTTTACATTTATAGTTGAATGCGCAATTGCGCTTCCGTCCTTGTCCATATCAATTACTGTTTTTACGCTTCGCGTATTATCTTCGGCTTTATCTTCCGGCGTTCTTACCAGCTCTCCTCCGTTTTCCGTAACCAAAAGCGCAGGATGATCTTTTGTTTCTGCATATAATTCTCCGAAGGAACAAACAACGCCTGAAACGGTACTTGTACATTCGACCCATATACTGTCTTTTTGTTGCGGAATACACAGCAGCACATGATTAAAAGCATTGATAGTAAAATCTTTTTCGATAGGCAATGTCAGTTCTCCCGAATGATTAATCACCGGATAACTTTTAATGCCGACTGCACTTAATGCGGCTTGCATATAATTTACCAATGCTTTGCAATCGCCGTATTTCTTAATATTTACAAAAGATGCAGCAAATGGTTTCCATCCTCCGATGCCTAACTGTATGCTTACATACCGCATATTGTTTTGCAAATAATGATAAATGGTTTCTGCTTTTTCCATGCCTGTTGTTTTCCCGCTTACAAGATTTTGATAAAAAGCCTGCTCCTGTGGAGACAAAGTATTTGTAGTACTGATTAAATTTTCGTACCATTTTCCCAAGCCCTTCCATGTACGCATATCTCCGTTATACTCATCCATACGAAATTGATTGGGCGCTAATATTATTATTGGAAGGTGTAAATAAGACGGCCCGGCATTATTATCGATTTTTTTGGCTTTTACATTTTTTATATTCCACACATAATTTATTTCAGAAGCATTGTCGCTCTTTAAACAATTGTCTTGAAAATTCAATGTCTTATACCGAAGACCTATATTTTTTGGAACGCTTACCTGCATGGAATAATTTTCTACAGATTGATTTTCTCTTTGTATATAACCTTACTGGATAATTTAATATCCCCGAAAATTTTTCGGTATAATTCACTTCTATGGTAATAGGATAAACTGTGGGCGTTACGGAAAAAGAATAAAATTTGCCATCGTCCACAAATTCGCCTCCGTAATTATTTAATGTCATATCTTTCAAAGAATATGTTTTCAGCTTCGTTCCATTGGAGTCATATACAACAACGGAGGCATCGGTAAGCTTATCGAATCTGGAAGTATGATCTGAAAAAGTAAGATAGCGTTTTGCTTTGGCGTTGAGAATGGTTATAACAGAATGATCGTTGTAAACAGCATCGCCTGCATCTTTTACCATGAACTGTTCCGACTCTTCGCGTACTACAGAATTGGCGTTTTCACGCAATAACGACGGAATATTTTTCGTTGCATATTTTAAATCCTGTGAAAAAAGATTCAGGGAAATAAAAAGCAATAATCCAGATATAAATATTGATCGTATAGTTTTTGGCATAAAACAATTATAATAATTCAAATTGCTATTTATAATGTAAGCCTGTTAAAGGTACAAGCGATAATGAACATCAATATTTTCAACAGAAAGCCTTTAAAAGTTAAGGCGTATATCTTTCTTAGGAACAGATTCCTGATTTCACTAAATGTTTTTTCAATTCTTTTTCTACTATGTTCTTTCAAAAATCTCATACAAGATTCATCCTTTCTTTTACTGTCGGATTTTCTATTGATGATTCTTAAATGAATATTTTCTGCTGCGAACATAAGGGAAATATAGATTCCATAAAGCAACAATGGGATTTATATTATTCCATCGTAAAAAATGAGTGTAACTCATCACAGGTATTTGCAGTAATATGAAAAAATAAACTGATGAATATGACACAAAAATTATTGCTCAAAAAACGCGGCATTATTGAATTGATCAACGATATTCTGAAAACTGTTTCTGATATAGCAGCACACTGTTCAATGAAGGTTATTTTACATTGTACGAATTAGGCAAAATTATTACCAAAATAAAGAAGAATATGAAGAATGCTATGATGCTGCTCAAAGATAAAATCATGCCCATGAAAAGAGCCTTAATCGAAAGCGTAAATAATAAATTGAAGAATATCTGCCAAATAGAACACATACAAGACACAGAAGCTTTGAGAATTTCATCGTTAATATGCTCTCAGATCTTGCATCTGGTTCATTCTTCGATAAAAGACCTTCTGTCAGTCTCAAACCTGAATTCCTTGATGAAAGCAAACTTATTGCTACTTAAATCGAACTCACATTAAATTAATTTGCAAAATTTTTTATTGCAATTGCACTGCTTCTTACGTTTGAAATCATACATTTATTCTGTTGATATAAAAACTGAAAAATGTTGTTTTCCCACTTACAAATAGATCCGTACGCTGCCACTCCAAAATATTCGCAACTTGCAAATGCCATTCTTTCCGGCATTGAAGAAGGAGAACTCAGGTATAACGATTTGCTGCCATCGATCAATGAATTAAGTGCAGAGCTGGATATTTCAAGAGATACCGTTGAGAGATGTTATAAGTATTTAAAACAACAAAAAATAATTGATTCCGTACCCGGCAAAGGCTATTATATAAAATCAAAAGAAAATAAAAAAAGGCTAAAGATATTTTTACTGTTCAATAAGCTAAGCACGCATAAAAAAATTATTTATGATTCTTTCATTGAAACACTCGGTTCGGAAGCCATTGTTGATTTTTATATTTATAACAACGACTACAAACTTTTTGAAAAAATTATTACTGAAAGAAAGGAGGGGTATACGCACTATGTGATAATTCCGCACTTTATCGAAGGGAGCAATTATGCTCATAATTTGATCAATACATTACCTAAAGAAAAACTATTGCTGCTTGATAAAAAATTGTCTTTTATTGTAGGAAATTATGCCTCTGTATACCAGCGTTTTGAAGATGATATTTATGAAGCGCTGGAGCAGGCACTGGAACGCCTTGGTAAATACAAAATGCTCAGGTTGATATTTCCCAAAGAAAGCTATTATCCCAAAGAAATTGTAAGCGGTTTTTTGCGCTTCTGCCACCAATACACATTTAATTATACAGTTTCAGATAAATTCAATGAGAAAGATTTGGAAAAAGGAAGTGTTTATATAACTGTACTGGAAGACGACCTTGTATCATTAATCGAAAAAATAAAAGACAGTAAATTAAAAATAGGAAAAGATGTAGGCGTAATATCATACAATGAAACTCCGTTAAAAAGAATCATTATGAATGGAATTACAACGATTTCAACCGATTTTAAGCAAATGGGAATAGAAACTGCAAAAATGATTATTAATAATGAAATTAAATCTGTGGAAATACCTTTTAATATCTTCCTGAGAGATTCTTTATAGCAAATTACAAATCTGAAATCTGTGCTCCCTTTTTTTCAGGGAACATTCTCCTGCACAATTTGAAATTAATATAATGGGACAACACAATTAATACAACTGCAGGGATTAATAATATAACGGAGTATTGATGCCATACTTCTTTTGCCAACAGAAAAAACATACCCGAAAAAAATAAGATAAACGGTACAATATTTTTGTGATGTTTCTTGTAGCCGTGCGAAAGCGCATACGCACCAATAGCACATGCAAGCCCTATCATAAAAAACTCAAAACCTTTATTATCCACAATATTAATACCGAATACAGGCAATGAACTCAATACCAATGGGAGCAATGCACAATGTATTGCACATGCCAGCGAAGCGCCTATGCCCAATGCATCCCAATTAATCTTTAATTTCATCTGTTTAATTTTATCTTTTTAATTGTCGGATAGAATGCTCCCTATAATTCTGCTTGTGAGCGAACAATTAAAATGCAAATATAAAATAAAGAATTATAGTATGCAACTAAGTTGCAAATTTCATTGTTAAGGCTTTCCCAAGTGATTATTGCAAAAAATCAAACTGTTGTAACTTTACAAGATGAATCTCAAAAAAATATTTTTCTATATTGGGTTTTTCGTGCTCGTGATTATCGGTTTTTTGTTTTTGACATTTGCCGGAACAGATAAATGGAAAACAAGATTACCCACATTAAATGCTGTGCAACCTTTTAGTTTCATCAATCAGGACAATAAAACATTTACGCAGGAAGATGTAAAAGGTAAAGTGTATGTTACGGATTATTTCTTCACCACTTGCCATGGTATTTGCCCAAGCCTGACGAATAATATGAAGAAGATATATGAAGCATTTAAAGACGACCCGGATTTTATGATAGTGTCGCACACTTGCCTGCCGGAAGTTGATTCTGCAGTAGAGTTAAAGCATTATGCCGATTCAATCGGTGTAGATACAAAAAAATGGATCTTTGTAACAGGAAGTAAAATAGATTTATATAACGCTGCAAGAGACAGCTATCTGCTGGACGATAAAAAGAATGCGGTAGGCAATATTAATGACCAGTTTATACATACGCAATTCTTCGCACTTGTAGATAAAAACGGAAACGTGCGGGGAGAAATTTTTGACGGTTTAAAAGAAGAAGACCTTGCTAAATTGAAAGAAGATATTTCAATTTTATTGAAAGAAAAACAAGGAACAAGTTCTAATTTTGCAAATAACATTTTTGGAAATAACATGTAGCTGACTTTAAATTGTTTTTTCAAAATAAAGGAGGAAATATGAACGCGGTAATTGACATATTGAAAGAAAACAATCTTAGTATTACGGATGGAAGAAAACAAATATTGTCTTTGTTTCTAAAAACAGATGGTGCATTATCACATGCCGATATTGAAAAAGAAGCCCATAAAAAATTGGACAGGATTACGATCTATCGCACACTTCAAACATTTGTAAATAAAGGTATTATCCATGTAATACCTACCACAGATAATTCCATTTTATATGCCTTGTGCAGGGACGAATGCAGCGAAGGGCATCATCATGACAAACATGTACACTTCGTATGCAATGAATGTCATACAACGTATTGCCTCGAACAAATTGATGTGCCGCAAGTAAGCCTGCCGAAAGGATTTTCAGAAGTACAAACCGATGTAGTCGTAAACGGGTATTGTGCAAAATGTAAACCCTAGATATAATTTAAATTGTAAGACTATAAAATATTTTCATGAAAAGACTGATTGCCTTGGCTTTCTTATTGCCTGTTTATATTTGTAAAGCCCAGAATAATGGTAAAAGCAATACGCCAAGTGAAAAAGCAATAGCTTATTATACATCAAGAAAAAAAATCAGCATTCCGAATTATGACTATAGCAAAATTGAAAAGATTATAAATAAAATAAAACCCACCAGCGAAGAAGACGCTGACGGCGAAAATTATATACTAAACAGCAACATTTATAATCGCTTATCTCTCCGGGAAAAATTTACTTACAATATGATTCATCCCGAAAAATATGTTCAAAACTATGATTCGCCGCAAATAGAAGAGGATGCCGATAAAAAAATTTATGCTTATCCGCCCGAAGCATTTAATAACAGCTACTGGAGCAAAAGGCAAACCGATTTTTTTAAAAACAACAGAGATTCTATTCTTTTTTTAACGAAGGAATGTATTGAAAATAATAACAGAATTGGCAGCAATTATAAACAGGTAATCATTGATCTTAATGCAATAGAATTAATACCTGTATTAATCAAAACTGTAAAAGAAACAGAAACCGATCATGACATTCTCACGGTTTTAAATTTATTAATGAAATACGGAAATTACGTACCTTTTACAAAATCTCAGATGTATGAAACACTATATGGAAGCGACGATGCTTCCTCCGATTCTTTTATTTCTTTCAATAAAGAAAATGAAGATTTGATTTTAAAAAACGCGATGGATTTTTACAATGAAAATATTAAAAAACCTTCGGAATAAGGTTATGTATAATGAATAAATCTTTAATTTATTTATAGTAATTCCTTTAGCTTTTCAACCACAATATCTATTTCCTCTTTTGTATTTTCTTTTGAAAAAGAAAATCGTATAGCTATTTCATTAGCATCCGGCTTGAATGCAGAAATTACATGCGACGCTTGATTAGCGCCGCTTGTACAAGCGCTTCCGCCAGATACACAAATATTATTTATGTCAAGATTTAGCAATATCATTTCTGATTTTTCTGTTTTTGAAAAGCCTACATTTAAAACGGTGTATAAGCTTTTACCCATCGGATCTCCGTTGAATACAACATTAGGAATTTCGGCAACAAGTTTGTCGTACATATATTTTTTTAACCCAAAAACATAAGCGCTGTCTTGTTCATAATTGTCCATTGCCAATTGCAATGCTTTTGCAAAGCCTACAATACCATAAATATTTTCAGTTCCGGCACGCATATCTCTTTCCTGTGAGCCGCCGCTGATAAATGGTTTTATTTTAATATTTTCATTTACATACAGAATGCCAACACCTTTAGGCCCGTGAAATTTATGTCCGGATCCATTTAAAAAATGAACTTTAATATCCTTTACATTAATGGGATAATGGCCTACAGTCTGCACTGTATCGCAATGGAAAATGGCATTATATTTTTCACACAGTTCGCCTACTTTTTTTATACTTAATAAATTGCCGATTTCATTATTCGCATGTAATAATGTTATTAAAGTTTTTTCGCTGCTGCCGGCCAATAATTCTTCAAGATTATCTATATCGATATGTCCGTTTGGCAATACTTTTACGTAACTTACTTTTGCTTCGCCGCGGTATTGCAACAAATCCACCGTATGCATGGTTGCATGATGTTCCGTTTTTGAAGTAATGATATGCCTGCATTCCAAATCGCGTACAGAAGCCGTTATTGCTGTATTGGAACTTTCCGTGCCGCCGCTTGTAAAAAATATTTCGGAAGGGTGCGCATTCAGAATTTTAGCTACCGACTTGCGTGCATTTTCTACAGCCAGTCTTGTTTCCCTGCCATAGCTGTATATTGATGACGGATTGCCGAAATGCGTGGTCAGATAAGGCATCATTGCTTCTAATACTTCTTTGTCTAATGTAGTGGTAGCAGCGTTATCCAAATAAATTCTCTTGCTCATTATTCAAAATTATTAATACACAGGTCCTTTATAGTATAATTAAAAAAGCATACATCAGGAATATATATATGCAATTTGAGGTGCAAAGTTATGCGATAGTATTCTATTAATTGAGTGCACAACCATTTTCGGTTGCTTGGAATTTATATAAATTCCAAATCGAATACTTCTGAAAAATGATGTTTAATTTTTGATTTCACTTCTTCAGAAGAAATTTCCCTGCCTAATTCTTTTTTAATGGAGGTAACTTGTTTTCCTTGTATGCCACAGGGAATAATAAAGTTAAAAAAATCGAGATTCGTATTAACGTTCAGCGCAAAGCCGTGCATTGTAACCCACCGGCTGCAGCGAATGCCCATTGCGCAAATTTTTCTTTCATACCCTTTCTTGCCGGGTTCTATCCATACGCCGGTTTCTCCTTTGCTGCGTTCGCCGCTAATGTCATATTCTGCAATGGTACGAATGATGACTTCCTCAAGGCTGCGCAAATACCAGCCAAGATCTGTTTTAAATTGTTCCAGATCAAAAATCGGGTAGCCAACAATTTGACCGGGCCCGTGATAAGTAATATCGCCGCCGCGATTGCTGTGAAAAAATTCTATGCCGTTTTTATTAAGTTGCTCTTCAGACAACAATACATTCTCCGGATGGCCGCTTTTGCCAAGCGTAAGTACATGCGGATGCTCTACGAATAAAAGTTCATTGGTAATTAAAGCTCCGCCCCCATTTCGTTTTAAAGAAGTTTTATGTTGAATTTTTTCTTCCTGTAAACTCCATGCAGATTTGTATGATAACACCCCAAGATCTTGTAAAGTAGCCTTATGCATTTTGCAAATTTACAAAAAAATAATGTGGAAAATATTGAGTATGCTTTGTAAAATGAAGCCATATATATACATCAAAAGGAATCAAATTTTTTTAAAATAAAATAGTCTACAAATTTGGTAGAATTAATGCTGTTAATTATTTTTGCAATCTGTTAATCATATATATGATGCGAATAACAAAAATATCTCGTCCTTTAATGTCTTCAATTTTTGAATATTGTTGCTGTTGTTGTTAGTAGTGAGGCAATTGCAGAGCAATCTTACAATCATTTTACTTAACTCAATTTATTTCTGAATGACTCAAAAGAAACTTTGCCCTTTGGGCTGCTAAGATTAATATAAAAAAGCCGGAAACTGTTGCAGCAGTTTTCCGGCGGGATATAAACAAAGATTTTCCGTGAAAGAAAAAAGCTACCGAAAATATCGGGAGCATTCCATTATTCATATCAAAACAAAATTAATGAAATTAGCTTTAAAGGCATGTATTTTATACAGCATATTAATATATCCTTTTTATTTATTTGCACAAGTAAATCAAGCGCCGCCGGCAAATATTCAAGCGGTTTTGCATGGAACTATTATAGATAGCGCAACCAAAGCGCCGGTTTCTGGAGCAACTATACAAATCATCGGTACAACGCATAGTGTCATTAGCAATAGTTTAGGAAAATTCGAATTTGTTACCGGGCAAAAATTACCGTTTGAATTAAAAATTAGCTCGGTCGGATATAAAACAATTCAGATAGAAGTAACCAAAGATCATGTAGTAATTCCAATATCGGAAAATCAAAACAACTTAAATGATGTTGTAGTTGTAGGATACGGTTCCCAGAAAAAGAGCGATGTTACAGGTTCCATAGCTACAGTTCCCACCGAAAATTTCAGCCGTCCGTCCACATCGTTTGACAACCTGTTGCAAGGCGCGGTAGCCGGCGTGCAAGTAAGTCAAAGTTCAAGCCAGCCGGGTTCTACATCGACCGTAAGAATACGAGGAGGAAATTCGCTGAGTTTTGGTAATGATCCATTATATGTTATTGACGGATTTATTTATTACAACGATAATAACCTTACCAATCTTGCACCGCCCTCCGGAACAAGCGTTACCGGCGCAACCAGCAATGCGTTATCAACTATTAACCCAAATGATATTGAATCTATCGACATTTTGAAAGATGCCTCTGCGACTGCCATTTACGGATCGCGTGGTGCAAATGGAGTAGTTATTATCACAACTAAAAGAGGCGTGAGGGGAAGCAATAATGTAGAATACAGCGGTTATTATGGCTGGGGAAATGTAGCAAAGCAAGTTGGTGTGCTTAATGGGCCTCAATGGGCAAAATACTTTGACGATTTATATAATAACACACCTTCTATTCAGGGTGCGTTAGCGTCTAATAAACATATCATTGACTCTTTAGGCGCAGCAGGTGTAAATAACGATTGGGCAAATGCTGCCCTCAGAACAAGCCGGGTACAAAATCATGAATTATCTATTTATGGCGGAGATGATAAATCTAAATACGCCATTTCCGGCAATTATTTTCATCAGATAGGCGGTGTGCTGAATACAGATTTTACAAGGTATTCCGCAAGATTTAATTATGAAAGAAATGTATCGACTAAGCTAAAAGTTACCACAAGCATTTACGGAAGCAACTCTGTAGAAAACAAACTTACAGGAAGCTCTTACAATGCCATCAATTCTTCCAACTCATATTCGGCGTTATATAGTGTGGTTCCCTTGCAAAATATCTATAATGCAGATGGTACATACAACACAACATATCAACCGGCTGTTTCGAGTACATCCAATACCATTAACGGGCAATTATTTTCAGACAATCAGATACTGGACATTGCCAGTACAAAGAATCAGTCAAATATTACCAGAGTATTGGGAAATATAGCCGGGGAATATAAAATCTTGAAAGAGCTTACATTCAAAACAACATTCGGGGCTGATATTATCAGCACTAAGCTGAATTATTATGCGCCATCCTATACAAGTGCAGGCAACGGATCAGGCAGTACAACAGGTTATGGTTCTGTGGGCAATATTTCTTATCTCAGTTGGCTGAATGAAAATACATTGACTTATACACATACATTCAGTAATAACCATTTTTTAGATGTTCTTGCAGGCTATACAACACAATATCAGCATGCTGAAAATTCTTTTGCGGCGGCTGCCTCTTTCCCGTCTGACTATACTTCGTACGAATATTTATATTCAGGATCGGCTCGTCAGGTAACAGGAAGCGGAGAATCGCAAACTGTATTTAATTCATGGTTAGGCAGAATCAATTATTCTTACAAACATCTTTATAATTTAACCTTATCCGGCAGAGCCGATGGCGCATCTGCAGCAGGCGCCAATCACAAATGGGGTTTCTTTCCAGCCGTTGGCGTGTCATGGAATGCTTCGCAGGAAAGTTTCTTTGATAAATTCAAAAATGTTGTAAGCAATCTAAAGTTGCGTTTTTCTACAGGCACAATCGGCAACGCAAATTTCCCTGCATTCAGCTCATTGGCAACAATCAATACATCGGGTTATTATTTCGGAAGTCCGATAAGCGCTGTTAATGGCTTATCACAATCGCAATTAAGCAATCCGGACTTAACTTGGGAAAGCACTACACAATATGATCTGGGACTTGATGCAGGATTCGTTCAAAACCGTATCAATCTTACGGCAGATGTTTACTTAAAAAAGACAACCCACTTGTTTGTTAATACAAGCGGATTAATTCCATTATCTACCGGTTACGCATCCGCCGCCGAAAATATCGGAAGTATTCAAAACAAGGGATTGGAATTGACATTAACAACAGTCAATATCAAATCAAAAGACTTCAGTTGGAAATCAACAATTCTTTATGCAACGAATATCAATAAGATATTAAACCTTGGGCCAAGTTCATCTTTTCAGCCGATAGCGCAAACGGGTCAAGTGTCGCCGGTTATCGTAAAAGTAGGATTACCGGTAGGAACTTTCTGGGGTTATAAAACAGACGGGTTATTAACGAGTGCAGATGTAAGCGGCAGCAATCCGGCGCCATTATTAACAGGCGTATCCCAGCAAGTGGGCGACCGCAAATATTTACACGCACCGGGTATTACAGGAGCAACAATTACCACAGCAGATAAACAAAACTTAGGAAGCGCGCAGCCGAAATTTACAGGAAGCTTTTCCAACACGGTTACGTATAAAAACTTTGATCTGTCAATATTCTTACAAGGAACATACGGCAACAAAATATTCGACTTGCAGCAACAAAACTTAGACAAAACTACAACCACAGGAAATGTATCTGCCGATCTGCTAAATAGATATGATGCGGTTTCCAATCCAAAAGGAACTTTCCCTAAGATAGTAAATGCGCCTGTAATGCAAATGGAAGATACCTATATACATAACGGTTCTTATTTAAGATTACAAAATGTATCGCTTGGATATATTTTGCCTGCAACAGCTGCATCAAAATTATTGGCAAAGCAAATCAGAATATATTTTTCAGCGCAAAACCTATTCACAATAACGAAGTATCCGGGCTTAAATCCTGAAGCAAATTTCTTTGATCAAAATAATCTGCAACCGGGAATTGATCTTGGTATATATCCAAATTTCAGAACGTATCAGGCAGGTGTTGATGTTACTTTTTAATTAAATCAAATTATTCAAATAATGAAACCAAGTATAAAAACAGCAGGTATTTTTATTATTTTCACAGGAATATCGGTCTTTATTTTTTCATGTAAAAAACTTTCAGAAAATCCTCAGAGTAGCTTAACGCCGGATGAATTCTTCCAAACGCAAGCGGATGCTATTTCGGCTGTTACTTCCGTATACAGCACACTTGTAACTGATATCAATAATGATTTTCCAATTTACGGAAGAAATCTCAATTTGTTAATCGATAATACAAGTGATGAAGAACAGTATAGCCCTTCCAATACCAATCCTGATGTACGGGCATTAGGAACGGCAACGTATGTAAATACCAACGACCGGGTTCACAAAATATATGCACAATTATATTGGGGAATCGATAAAGCAAACCTCGCAATTGATGGTATTCAAACAATTCCTGATAATCTGTTTACTAATTACAACAAAAATAATTTAATCAGAGAAGCCCGCTTTATACGCGCATTATATTACTTCAATCTCGTTCGCTTATTCGGCGGCGTACCGCTTGTATTGCATGATGCAAATACTATCGCAAATGCCAATAATCTTCCGTCGCGCACCTCAAAAGATTCGGTGTACCTGCAAATCATTGAAGACTTGGATTCTGCAACCAATTTACCGGCAACGCAAGCGGGCGCTAATACAGGAAGAGTTACTTCCGGTGCAGCTTATGCATTGCTTGGTAAAGTCTACGCAACGAAGCATGATTGGGCCGATGCGGCAACGGCATTAAAAAAAGTAATCACCGTGGGCACAGCAGGATTATCCGGAACAGGAAATTACGGCTACGATTTATTCCCCAAATATTCAGATATATTTCTGCCTGCATCAAAAAATGGTAAAGAACACATTTTTTCCGCGCAGTTCAACGCCAATATCGGCGGTGGTTTTACGGCAACCAGCACCCTCAGTGGCTTTTCCTGGAGCAATGCTGCTTACCTTGCTGATGTTCCTTGGCCTTTAACTACGGACGCGAACGCATTGCCGGTTAAATTATTTAATATCAATGACCAACGCAGAAGTGCTACATTCTACGATTCGTTGTTCAACTCTTCAACAAACGCATGGGTTAAATGGCCTTATTTTAACTACCTTAAATGGGTGGATTTAAGTGTAGGATTTACTTCCACATTGACGGGAAGCAGCCAAGCAAACGCTAAAGTAAATTTCCCGGTAATTCGCTACACCGATGTGCTGTTGCTGTATGCAGAAGTATTAAATGAAATAAACAACGGGCCAACTGCCGAAGCGTATGCAGCCATCAATATTGTAAGGGCAAGAGCGTATGCGCCAATCACTTTATACGATCCAAAAACTGTTTCTTTCAGCAGTTATAATTACAGTTCAAACGGAAATTATACTGACCACACTTTCGATCTTTCAGGATTAAATTATTTACAATTCAAAGATTCTGTATATGAAGAAAGAAACAGAGAATTGTTTTTTGAAGCCAATCGCTGGTTCGATTTAGTAAGGCGCGTGCCCGATGCCGAATATGCTTCAGGACAATTTTATTTGACCAAAGTACAGGCTCAATATGGCAATCCGAAAGCTTCAGCAAGTTTGAAAGACACACTATTCCCAATTCCATATACAGAAATACAATTATATCAGGCAAGCGGAAAAACATATCCGCAAAATCCGGGTTGGGAATAAAAAATTTTTCAACAAATAATTATTCCATCATAAAAAAATACAACTATGAATTTTAAAGATGTATCGCTTCTTTCCAAAAAAATTCTTGTAGGAATTTTAGTATTTCTTATTCCATTGCTCATATTTTTTGGTGGGCTGTGGGCAATTTCTCATTTTCTGTAAAATAAAAAAATAAAAAAACTATGGCACAGCAAAAACAAGCTTCACTAAACATTCGCAGAGATGCACTGATAAGCGTTGGTATCTATCTCCTGCCTATTGTTTTAATGTTTATCGTATTTTCAATTACAGGCCAAAAACCTTGGTTAAAACCGGCAACGGAAAGTATCTCTTTCAAAGCCCCTAAAATCATAGAAGATGTATTTAAAAATCTTCGCACATGGGGCTTGCCGGCAATTACGCTTGTATTGGGAATATTGGAATTTTCGTTTGGTTTATATGGAAAAAAATGGACAAAAAATAATATTCTTACAGACGTTGCTTGCTATTTTCTCCCGCATGTAATAGTTCGCCCTGCAGTTGTTTTTTTTAGTTTAAAATTATTGCCTTTACTATTGCCCGCCCTGGCAAATAAATTTGAGTGGGTTCCTTTTTGGTGGGCATGTTTAATTATTGCAATTGCTGATGATCTTACGCAATACTGGTATCACAGGTTGCATCATCAGGTAAGGTGGCTTTGGCGTTTTCATCGTACACACCACTCTGCACCATATATGGGCATGGCAATGGCGAGCAGACAAAATATAATTTATACAATATTTTTCTCTCAAATTTATCTTACTGCAGCGCTTACTTATCTTGGATTGGGCTATGCTGCACTGTTTGTAGGCGGCGTTAAATCGCTGATAACATTAGGCGCACATTCCAGCATTCCGTGGGACAAACCATTTTATAAATACAAAGCTTTACATCCTGTCGCATGGGTTTTGGAAAGATTGATTTCCACACCGGCCACACACCATGCACATCATGCTGATACTGACGGAGACGGCGTTGGCCATTACAAGGGCAACTTCGGCAATATGTTTTTCTTGTGGGATATAATTTTCAGGACCGGTATTATAACACGGAAATATCCTCAGTCATTCGGTATTAAACATTATAAGGAAGAAGAATGGTATGCACAAGTCTTATGGCCAATTTTCAAATCCAAAAAACCGGGTAGCGAATTATCGGCAAATGGTCCGGTAGTTGGTGGTGAAGAGTCTGAAGAAAAACACCTGCAACAAAATGAAAAGCTGTCTCAACTACAGTCCGCATTTCAATTAAATTAAAATTTAATCATTTATAAAATGAAAATGAAAAATTGGTTTCTTCGCAAAACTGTGATTCTTGGGATAGGAGTCTTTTCTACAATACAGCTATTTTCACAATATACGCAACAACCTTTTCAAGGGACTATCGGTAAAACATTAAACGATTCCAAAGAATGGTGGGCACCGGTTCCAAAACCGCCGAAAGGCGCACCAAATGTGGTTCTGATAATCATCGATGATGAGGGATTCGGAACTTCAGGTGCGTTCGGAGGCCTCATTCATACACCTACAATCGACAGCCTTGCCAACAATGGGTTGCGTTATACAAACTTCCACACGACTGCAATCTGCGCACCTACAAGATCAGCTTTATTAACGGGGCGAAACAGTGCTTTTGTTCACGAAGCAGGATTTTCTCATATTAGTATGTCAGCCGGATTTCCCGGATGGGACGGAAGAATTCCATCCAGTGACGGAACAATTGCAGAGATTCTAAAAGATAATGGATATAACACATTCGCCGTAGGTAAATATGGGTTAACGCCCGATGAAGAAGCTACCGATGCCGGTCCATTTGACCACTGGCCAAGCGGTAAAGGCTTTGAACATTTCTTCGGTTTTCTTGGTTCTGCTACTGATCAATATAAACCTGATTTAGTTGAAGATAATGCACATGTAGCGCCTGATGGAAGGCATTTAAATGAGCAAATAACCGATAAAGCAATTGCATATATCGCTCGTCAGCAAAAGAACGCGCCGGGTAAGCCATTTTTCCTGTACTATGCACCGGGCGCAACGCACGCACCGCATCAGGTAGATAAGTACTGGAGCGACCAGTACAAAGGAAAATTTGATGAAGGCTGGGATGTGTACAGGGAAAAGGTATTTGAAAACCAAAAAAGATTAGGAATTATTCCGGCAAATGCAAAATTACCGGAAAGAAACTCACGTGTACAAGCCTGGAATTCTTTAAGTGCAGACCAAAAGAAACTATTCGAGCGTTTCTTTGAAGTATATGCAGGCTATCTCACTTATACCGATTATCAAATCGGCAGACTAATAAATTATTTAAAAGAGAATAAATTATTGGATAATACTTTGGTGTACGTTATTCTGGGAGATAATGGAGCAAGTAAAGAAGGCACCACTGAGGGTACAATTGAACCGAAAACAAACAATTCCAGAACACAGTCCGAAACAGATTATCTGAAAAAAAATCTGGAAGATATTGATTCAATCGGCACCGCAGCCGCACAAACCAATTATCCTTTAGGCTGGGCGCAAGCAGCGAACACTCCTTTCAGAGAATGGAAAACCAACGCCGATGCAGAAGGCGGCACACACAATCCTTTAATTATTTTCTCTCCAAAATTAATTAAAGACAAAGGCGGTATCAGAAACCAATACGGGCATGTAATTGACATTTTGCCTACAACTTTAGAGCTTATAGGAATCGAAAAACCCCAATATATAAAGAGTGTAAAGCAAGATAGTATCGAAGGAACATCATTGGCATATTCCATCAGCGATGCAAGTGCAGCTTCTCGCCACAAAGTGCAGTATTACTATATTTTCGGCAACAGGTCTATCTACTACGATGGCTGGAAGGCAGAAGCAGCGCACCGTCCGGATAATGTAGATTTTAATTTTATTGGCAATAATCTTCCAATGGATAAAAGTTTTGATGAGGACGACTGGCAATTATACAATCTAAAAGATGATCCGACTGAAACAAATAATCTTGCCAAAAAAATTCCTGAAAAGCTGGAAGAGTTGAAAAAACTGTTTGATGAACAGGCCAAAGAAAATCACTTATATCCGTTGATAGATTGGTATGATGTAAATACTAAAAGCGTTCATCATCCGAATGGAAGCGATACGCAAGGCCCGATCAAATAGCACATCATCTAATTTTTATAAAACTTCATTCATAAATGAAAACTAAACATACAAAGTATCGTAAAGCGATTGTAACAAGTGCGATTGCATTTATTGCGTTATCTTCTACGGCACAAATAAATAATACCGCTCAAGCTGTAATTGGTAACACCTTCGCAGACTCGAAAGAATACTGGGCTGCAAGACCAAAAGCGCCTCAAGGGGCATCCAATATCATCTGGATTTTATTGGATGACGTAGGCTTTGGAGCAAGTGACGGATTTGGCGGATTAATTCCTACACCAAATTTTGGTTCGCTTGCCAACAACGGATTGCGATATACAAATTTTCATACTACCGGTATTTGCGCCCCTTCGCGGGCAGCCTTATTAACAGGGCGAAATTCAAGCCGTGTACATGAAGCCGGATTTTCACACGTTTGGGGAGCATTTGGCTTTCCGGGATGGGACGGAAGAATTCCATCCACGGCTGGCACCATTGCAGAAATTTTAAAAGCAAACGGCTATAATACATTTGGCACCGGAAAATGGGGATTAACGCCGGATCAGGACACTTCTGATGCAGGCCCTTTTGATTATTGGCCAAACAGTAAAGGGTTCGAACATTATTTCGGATTTTTATATTCGCAAGACGATCAGTACAAAACACATTTGTTTGAAGACAATGCAAATATTAAACCCGACGGCAGGCATTTTAGCGAACAGATAACTGACAAAGCCATCAGCTATATTGATAAACAACAAAACGCTAACTCCGGTAAACCCTTTTTCTTGTATTATGCGCCCGGCGCTACACACGCACCGCATCAAGTGCCGGATGAATGGCGCGATATTTATAAAGGAAAATTTGATAAAGGCTGGGATTGGTATCGAGAAGAAGCATTTAAAAGACAAAAGCAATTGGGCATAATACCCAAAGATGCTGTATTGCCGGCGCGCAACCCGAACATCAAAGCGTGGGATTCTTTATCGGTAGATGAAAAAAGATTATATGCACGTTTCTTTGAAGTATATGCAGCGTATCTTTCTTATACAGATCATGAAATAGGGAGATTGATTCAGCATTTAAAAGATAAAAATGTTTTGGATAATACGCTGGTTGTTGTAATGATCGGAGATAATGGGGCAAGCAAAGAGGGCAATGATAATGGAATAGTAGATCAAAACATTATTGGCGGAAATACAAAAGGACCTCAAAGCTTAGCTTATAATTTAGCTCATATCAATGACATAGGCAAGCCGGAAGGCACACAAGTAAATTATCCGTTGGGCTGGGCGCAGGCTGCCAATGCGCCTTTCCGTTTTTGGAAATCAGATGCTAACGCAGAAGGCGGAACCCGCAATCCTTTGATAATATATTTCCCCCAAAGAATTAAATCTACAGGCATTCGCAATCAATACGCCCACATCATAGATATATTGCCTACTACATTAGAAATTGCAGGCATACATGCTCCCGAAAAAATCGGCGGCATAGCACAAGATACTATTCAAGGCACTTCATTGGTCTATAGCTTTGAAAATCCAGGAGCGCCGTCGCGGCATACTGTACAGTATTATTATATCTACGGTTCGCGCGCTATTTATAAAGACGGATGGAAAGCCAGTTTTGCTTTTGAAACCAAGTCGCCTTTCTTAATCAATAATTATAGTGTTGAAAGTCCGGGACATAACGATTGGCAACTTTATAATGTAGATAAAGATTATACAGAAAGAATAGATCTCGCAAAAAAATATCCGGAAAAACTTACAGAGCTAAAAGCTTTGTTCGATGAGGAAGCTAAGCGTAATAATTTATATCCGCTTATTACCTGGGATGATGTAATTCAACAAGGAATAAAAGTTATGAAATCGCAAAATAAAAAGTAGAGATGAATCCTTTAAAGAAAGTTTTGACAATTGCCGGTTGTGGTATATTGCTACATGCAAATGCTCAGCAAGAAGTAAAAATTCATTTACCGAAAGATTCCGTACTTGCCATTGCCCGGGATGCTTATATTTACGCCGCTCCATTGGTTTATACGGACGCTACAAGACTAAAGTTATCTTCCGCAGACAACGTGTTTTTTCATCAGCGGTTTTTCCCGGACTATACTTTTCGTGCAGTAGTAGCGCCAAATAATGATACCAATTATTCCATAGCATTTTTAGATTTAAGCAGTGACCCTGTAATTATAGAAACGCCGGATACAAAAGGAAGATATTTTGTAATTCCTTTTTTGGATGCATGGACGAATAATTTTGAATTGATCGGAAAAAGAACAACCGGCACAAAAGCACAAAATCTTTTTGTATCCGGTCCAAACTGGAAAGGGAAAGTGCCCGAAGGATTCCGGCACATAAAATCGCCTACCAATTTAGTTTGGGTTATAGGAAGAATTCAGGTAAATAATAAAGAAGATCAAAAATCTGTAGTAAGCCCATTGCAAGATAAAATACGGCTGACCACTTTGGCTAAATGGCTTGTAAAAGATACATCTGCATTGCCACACGTGCAAAAGCAATATTACTCAATTACAAAAGATCAGTTTAAAAATGGGGTTGCACAAGGAATAAAAGCTTTGCCGATAGAAGAATTTTTCAATTATACAAATGCTTTATTAGAAGACAATCCGCCGGCTGCATACGACGAAAAAATTGTGAAAGCAAATAGCGCAGATTAATGTTGGCAAAGGATTAAAATTTTCTCTTTCTGATTTTGATGAGGCCACAAAACTTGCACTTGATTCTTTAACCGGAAATATATATAAAGAATTGGATTCCGGTGGAATTACAGTAAATGCTGAAGAACAAAAAAAGCGTAGTATTATTTTAGGAAACTATGGCACAGATTACTATTATCGGACTTTGGTTGCCTATTATGGACTCGGCGCACTTCCTCCGCAAGAAGCAATTTATATAGATTTAAAATCAGATGCTGCAAAACAGCAGCTTAACGGAAATTATAATTACATAATTCATTTCGATAAAGGGAGATTGCCTCCGGCAAAAGCCTTCTGGTCATTAACGGTTTATGATAAAGAAAGATATCTTTCAAAAAATGACATCAACCGTTACGCAATCGGAGACCGCGATAGCTTGAAATACAATGCCGATGGCTCTTTGGATATTCATATCGGGCATCAAAAGCCGGGTGCTGCAAAAGTTTCAAATTGGTTACCCGCGCCTGCCGATCAATTCTATCTGATTTTTAGAATTTATGTGCCGAAAGAAAATTATGTCAAAAACCGTTCTGTATGGAAAAACCCTCAGCTACAGAAAATAACGGAGTGATATTGCATCAATAATGGCTGCACTTTCCTTATTGCAAACACTGTAATACCAATGAAGAAAATACAACCTGTATTTGTACTAATTCAACATATCTAATTAAGTTTTACACGAAGATTATTTTGTTCTCTTTGCGAAATTTTTTAAGCATTTTGCGGTAAAACAAATCTTTATAATCATTCTTTGATAATTAAATTAAACAACTTCTAATTATCTTTAAAATAAACTTAATTGCTCTCCCGGCCTTTTAAAAAGCGATGTGTTCAATTCCCAGCGCTCGTCATTTAAGTGATACAGTTTATTGTATTTTACATATTGCTGCCGCACTAAATCTGCAATCGGCCCTTCGCCGCGCATGCGTACGCCCCAGCGCGAATCGTTTACTTTGCCGCCATGCCCTTTTTCGATCAAATGCCATACTTTATCTGCCCTGTCGGTAAAATTTTTATATAGCCAGTCATGAAATAATAATTTTATTGCGCCATTCAATCTGATAAAAGTATAAGCAGAAAATACTGCGCCTGCTTCGCTTGCTGCTTTCATGATGCGCTGCATTTCATGCTCGTTCAATCCGGGAATCATCGGGCCGAGCATTACGCCCATACGCACGCCGGCTTTGCTCAATTCTTCAATTACTTTCAATCGTTGTTTACCGGTTGTAGTACGCGGTTCCATTGTGCGGCGGATTTCTTCGTCAAAAGAAGTGACGGATATGAGTATGCTTACCAGTTTCTTCTTCGACATTTCGATTAATATATCCTTATCCCTCAGTATTGAGGCGTTTTTTGTAATCATACCTACAGGTTGGTTAAACTCGTTGCAGACTTCCAGCATTTGCCGTGTAAGCCTGAATTTTTTTTCTGCAGGCTGATAACAATCTGTGTTGCCGCTTAGCGAAATGGGAATGCATTGATAATTTTTATTCATCAAAAATTTACGCAGCAATTGCGGCGCATTCTTCTTTACCAGAATTTTGCGCTCAAAATCAAGCCCGGCGCTATATCCCCAATATTCGAACGAATTGCGCGCATAGCAATAAATACAACCATGCTCGCAACCTTGGTAAGGATTCATGCTGTACATCATACTGAGATCGGGGCTGTCCACTTTGTTCACAATACTCTTGGCATCTACATCTATAAATTGCGTAGCAATGTTCGGCTCGCTCCAATCATCAATGCCTTCAACATGCTCGCGTACTTGCTCGGTTTTTGAAAAACGATTTTTTGTATTGATTTGCGCACCACGCCCTTTGAAATATTTTTCTTCCTGTAAATCATCTGTATTTTCTTCATTCATTTTATAATAATTTTTTTAGAATAATGTTGCCTGAATTGTTTTTTCTTTTATTCCTTTAAACTTAAATTCAGCCAATTTTATACATGGGCTTGAACTTGTTTTTCTTCTCAGTAAAATCATATTATTTACAGTGAAAGCAGCATTAAAATCGCGCCGGCTCCATTCGAGCCAACCCTTCTCATATTGCCATGGCTCCAGCCTGCGTGCTAATGTGATGTGCGGCTCCATGATATAATGGGGATGCCGTTCTTTATCTATTTTTATGGGAAATTTTAAGTCGCGCATATCTTTTACCATTTGTACAATATTATTTTTGGTTTGTATATTAATGAAAATAGTATGTGAAGGAAAACTGCCGAAGTTGTATAAACTGATTGAAAAAGGTTTAATACCAATGGCAAATTGCTCCATACGAAGCATAAACCTTTTTTCCATTGTTTTGTATTGTACAAAATTGATTAATGTGATATGCGGCTTTATATGCAGGCAGGACGGGCATTCCAGCTTTTCGGCAAAGATTTCTTTTTCTTGTTTTATCTTTCCGCAAACAGACTCGTCGGGACTGAGAAGCAATAAATATTCATGCAACAGATCTTCAGAAAGAAAGCGGTTAATATCTTTTTTCATAGCTAAATATTTTAGCTAAGTTATACTAAAATATTTAGTAATTAAAGATTGGCATTCAATTATTTTATTTGCCGGAATGCTACAACAGAGTGTGCTTTTTCGTTTATTAAGAATTTGATGTATAGATTATTGGCAGGATTATACACTTGCATAATCGTATTGGTATTCATAAAGGTTTCATTATACAGGAAATAATGCCTTTTGATATGATAAGTAAAGCTTCCTGTGCCGCTACCCGATCCTTGCCCGTTCACTATCACCGCCTGACTGTTTGGAAATTTTATCCTTACAATGTATTTCAAATCAAAATAAGCAATATTCTTTTTAACAGCAATCAATTTATAATTAGTGCTGATATTATAATATAACCGAATACCTAAAAGTCCGGACGGTATAATTGTATTTGTAGAAATTGTATCTCCGATATGAAAGAAATAATGAGGCGGGTTTAAATAATGGAAAGCATTTTTAAAGAGTTGAAGAGATTGTTCCTTATACATATTATTTAAAGATGCATTTTTAGGAATGAATTCAATACTATCCATTTGTGGGATTGAATCTTCATGTGCAGCGCCATATAAAATTACCGTAGGAAAATTGCTTACATTATTGCCCGGCAAGTGTACTTCCATAACGATGGGATATTCTTTTGTTTTGTTTAATCTGCCTGTAGAAACAATAGCATTTGAACTAAAAGTATCGCGCTCCATTATCGGCCGAAAAAGTTTTCTCGGCATACCTTCTTCAACTAAAGTGCTATCGCCTTCGGGCTTGATGTCCAATAGGTGTTCGCTCCAAACGGTATTTTGATATTTGCTTTTAGGTTTGTATGGGCCTTGCAGCAACACAGTATGCTGGCAAAAGCAAATTGTATATATTGAATTCAGCATTAATATCAAGAGCAGTTTTTTAATCATAATGCAATTTTTTCAAAACTAAACTAAAGAATAATGTCGGATATGTTTTTTAATATACTCATTATCTTAAATTTGCTTCCCCTATGTTAAAACAAGAAGCCATAAAAACATGGAAATTATCTTTGCCGATCATCTTCGGGGAAATTACGCAAATGTCACTTGGATTGATTGATTCCGCGATGATAGGTGCTATCAGCTATAAACAATTAGCTGCATCTGCTTTGGTCAATAGCGTACTCGTGATTCCTTTTGTATTCGGTATTGGCCTTACGATGTCCATCTCCCAGAAAGTAGCTGCGGCACATGGAAGAAAAGATGCACAACAAGTATCGCATTTTTTGTACAACGGGTTTCTGCTTTGCACCATAGCAGCTATTATTATTTCATTATTACTGGAAGCAGGGAAAAAGATTTTATATCATTTGCATCAGGATCCTGAAGTAGCGCATTTTGCTGAACCTTATTTAAGGATAATAGGTATTTCCATTATTCCGTCATTAATGTTTATAGCTTTAAAACAATTTACTGACGGATTAGAGAAAACAAAAACTGCCATGATGCTTTCTTTGCTTGCTATGCCAATGAATATATTTTTGAACTGGATTCTGATTTACGGAAGGTTCGGATTTCCGAGAATGGAATTAAAAGGCGCTGCGATGGGTACGCTGATTACAAGAATGATTATTCTTATTGCACTAATACTGACGATTTGCTTCCATTCAACATTCAGACAATACATCCTTGTGAGAAAATACCAATGGAAATTTAATTTCAACAGCATAAAAGAATTGCTCAGGATCGGCGTGCCAAGTGGCTTACAGGCTGTGTTGGAAGCAGGCGCGTTTGCTGTATCGGCCATTATTGTAGGCACTATAAATGCGGTATCGCAGGCTGCTCATCAAATAGCTTTACAATGTGCCTCGTTTACTTTTATGGTATCCTTGGGTTTGGCGCAGGGCACAGCTATCAGAATAGGCAACGCGTTCGGAAGAAAAGCATGGAAAGAAATCAGCAATATCGGTAAAAGCTCATTCTATTCAGGCATTTTATACGGCTTATTTGGCGCAATGATTTTCATAATATTCCGCAGGCAATTATCTTTATTATTCAACGATGATAAAGATGTTGTATTGCTTGCATCTACGCTTATGATTTTTGCTGCCGTCTTTCAGATATCAGATGCAACACAAGCTATTGCCGTGGGCAGTATGCGTGGCATCAATGATGTGAAAAAGCCTACGCTATACATGATACTTTCTTATTGGATAATAGGTGTACCTGCTGGTTGCATATTTGCCTTCGTTTTTCACTTAGGTGCAAAAGGTATTTGGATAGGATTTGTTTTAGGATTAAGTATCGTATCATTCTTATTAAACAGAAGATTTAATAAAATGATACAAGTAAACAGCAATGCAATAAATACTTAAGATATTTGTTGCCTCATTATTCTATGCCGCGCAAAAAGAAATCAAAAAAGAAAGGAAAATTTTGGATAATAATTACTTGTATTACAGGCGTATTGGTGCTTGCAGCCATTGCACAGTATATATGGAAGTCGCATGGATATGATGCGCATTTTGCGATTTATAAAGATTTTGGCATAGACATACCTGAAAATTTCCCCATTCACGGTATTGATGTAAGCAGCTATCAGGAAAAAATAGACTGGCAAAAAGTTGCAGCCATGCAATCGCAAAACATAAAAATTGGTTTTGCATTTATTAAAGCCACAGAAGGATTAACCGGAGAAGATAAATCTTTTAAATACAACTGGGCTTCCGCACATCAAGCAGGTATTGCATGTGGCGCTTATCATTATTTTATCGCTGGAAAAAGCGGCGCAATACAAGCTATTAATTTTATAAAAAATGTACGCCTTACTAAAGGTGATTTACCGCCTGTTGTGGATGTAGAAGAACTATACAATACAACGCCTGAAACAATGCGCAGCGAGCTTAAAGAATGCATAAGCACGATTGAAAAATTTTATCATGTAAAGCCGGTTATTTATTCGAGCGCTTCATTTTATAATGATTATCTGCATGGAGAATTTGATGAATATTGTTTGTGGGTGGCACATTACTTCGAAGAAAGGAAACCGCGTATTCACAGAAGCTGGAGCTTTTGGCAGCATAATGAAAATGGACATGTTTACGGCATTCTACCTCGAGTGGATTTTAATGTATTTAATGGCGACAGCATGGCATTCAGAAGTTTTTTAGTACAATAATCCAATTCTATTTTAAGGAATAAAAGATATTCTTTTTCTTGTTATAACTCCTTTGTTAAATTTCCTTATCTCGTTAAATCTTTTTCCCGAAATCGAAAATGATTGAAAAATAGCATACGCAACTTTGCGGTATAAAAAAAGGACAACTCCTGATTTTAAACTTAAAAAAGTATGTGCGATTTTAAACAATTGTATTGTGGTATAGAAGGCTATGTATTTCGTTGCAATCAATGCGGATATTATCAGATCGGTTTTTCATCGCTGATGATTACTTTAAGTGAAACTGATTATCAATGCATGTATGAATCTGTCATAATAGCCTGCCGACGCGTGGAATATTTTGAAGATGATTATCTGAAACAGATTGTATTGCCTACTCCATATCCCGGAGTAAATATTTTTCTGAATGTTTTAGAATTAAAATCATTTACACAAATGCTGGATGCCGCTAACAATGAAATTGTATCGCTGGAATTTATAAACATGTTCGAATCGAACAGAAAACATTAAGCCCGGAGCGGAGGATGTTGCTAATCTTATAAAAAAAATCCATCCGTTCCGGCACTAAGTAACCTTTACAAAATTTCCGCATTTCGTAAGCATTTTTATTTTTCATCTTTCAATTTTGCACTCTAAAATTTATTTACTGTATGAAATGAGCCATAAGAATTTTCCTTAACCAAAGCAATAATTATTTTGGCGAAACCGAGTTCGGCGAAGCCAATTAATTCCATACGACAATAAAAAAAATAAAAATAACAAATGAAAATATCTACTTTATTAAAAACCATTCTATATCTTTTATTACTCGTTAAAAGTGTATTTGTTTTTGCTTATGACGAAATTCCGTCAGGGGTCATCAAAGGAAAAATTACCACAAGCGATGGCAAGCCTGCTGCATATATTTCTGTATCTGTAGATAAATTAAATAAAGGTGCGGTAACAGATGAAAATGGAGAATACATTATCAAAAAAGTTCCGGTTGGAACATGGACAATCAGAATAAACTCCGTAGGTATAGCTTCTGAAAAAAGAACAGTAACCATTCAGGCAAACGAAACTGTTGAAGCAGATTTTGTGATTGAAGAAAATGCACAACAACTTCAGGAAGTAGTGGTAAATGCTCAACGACAGAAAATAAATGCAAGTGAATATGCAGCAAAGATGCCGTTGAAAAATATTGAAAATTCACAAGTATATTCAACAATTTCTAATCAGTTAATATCAGAACAATTACTTACGTCTGTGGATGATGCAATGCGCAACGTGACAGGATTACAACCCATGTGGACGGCTACGGCACGAGCAGGCGACGGGGGTTCTTATTATAATTCTCGCGGATTTACGTTACAAAGTAAATTACGTAATGGAATAGCAGGCATTGTTACCAATACAACAGATGCTGCAAATATTGAATCAATCGAAGTACTAAAAGGGCCTTCCGGCGCATTATTCGGAAGCGTACTTACTTCTTACGGCGGGCTCATTAACAGAGTTACAAAAAAGCCTTATGAAAATTATGGCGGAGAAGTTTCTGCTATGGCAGGAAGTTATGATTTCTCAAGAGTAACGCTGGATATAAATACACCTTTGAACAATAGAAAGAGTGTATTGTTCAGATTAAATACCGCATATAATTATCAAGGCAGCTTTCAGACAGAAGGGTTTTCTAAAAGAATATTCGTTGCACCCAGCTTATTGATCAAAGCAAATGATAAATTGACTTTTTCTTTCGATGCCGAACTTTCTTACGGCACCAGCATGATGCAGCCATTCTTTTTCTTTTATTTTCCCGCGGCTACATTAGGAATTACAAGCGCAGATAAAATAAAAAATATTGATTATAAAAATGCATATACGGGAAGCGGGCTAAATCAAACTGCACGCAGCGGCAACTACTTTGCACAGGCACAATATAAAATATCAAATTCATTTACTTCTATCACAAGCATATCGTACAGTCATAGTTATTCAGAAGGTGCAGGGCCGTATTTTTATCTCATACCGGATTCGGCAGTAACACACAACCCGGCAGATATAGGAAAATCAAATTATTTTGTAAGAGAAAGCCAATCAACGCTGAATAATAGTTACAAAAATTATTTAGAAGTACAACAAAATTTTAATGCTTTGTTTAACATTGGTTCATTGCAAAATAAATTTTTATTCGGGTTAGACTATTTGCACTCAAGAGGGCATATAACGTATTTTGATTACGGTCCGTTTGATATTGTAAAACTTGGAGATCCTACTTTTGATTATAGCGCATTTAATGGAACGTCTCTCAAAAATTTTATAAATAATGTTCCTGCAAGTTTTTCTCCTTACATGGATAATGCTTCAGTAAATACTTACAGTGCATATGCATCAGATGTATTAAATATTACAAAACAGCTTAGTGTACTTGCCGCTGTACGTTTAGATCATTTTTCAAATTTGAATCATTCGACTGATGCTAAATATAATCAAACTGTTCTTTCTCCTAAATTCGGTATTGTATATCAGCCGGTTTTAGACAGGGTTTCTTTATTTGCAAATTACCAAAATAGTTTTTCTAATCTTGGTACATACAATGCGGTTGGAGATAACGGAGATATTGTTTCCCGCAACGCAAAAGCAGAACAAGCAAACCAATGGGAAGCAGGCGTAAAGACTGATCTTATAAATAATAAATTGACTGCAACATTCAGCTATTACAATATTAAAGTAAAAAACACTTTAAGAACCGATTTGAGAAAGGCGAACACCAGCATACAAGATGGAACGCAAGTAAGCCGCGGAGTTGAATTTGATATAAATGCAAATCCTTTTACGGGATTTGAAGCCGTTGCCGGCGTTTCGTATAATGATTCTAAATATGAAAAAGCCGATGCAGATGTAGAAGGTTTTAGGCCTACTACCGCAAGCTCTCCATGGTTGGCACATTGGTGGCTTAGTTATCAATTGCCAAAAAATACTACATTGAAAGGTTTGCGAATTGGCTTCGGAGGAAACTATGCAAATGATAATAAAATTCTGAATAGTGTAAGCATGGGCAAGTTTATATTGCCATCTTACATTGTATTAAATGCAATGATAAGTTATGAATACAAAAAAATCATATTCGGATTTAAAGCAGATAATCTTACCAATAAACATTACTGGACAGGATACACTACGATGAATGCGCAAATGCTAAGGCAGCTAGTGGCAAGCGTTTCGTATAAATTTTAATAATTGTCAAGATGTCTGGATATGTTATAATTCAGGCATCTTTTTATTTAAGAAAAATATGCCCATCAATAAAAAATCTAAAGTAAACAATGTCATTACCTGGCTGCATTTGTGGCTGGGTTTGGTGTCGGGCATTATTGTATGTTTATTAGGAATTACGGGATGTATATATGCATTTGAGAAAGAATTATCAAGTGTTTTTTACAAAAAAATAATTTACATTGATAATCCTTCGGGGTATACACAAACACTTGCGTTTAGTGTAATTAAAAATAACGCGCAGCAATATTTAGGTAAAGACAAGCCTGTCTCTTTTGCTACTACTTTCCCGAACGATCCGCATCACGCATGGGAGTTCATGTGTTATCAACAGGGAGATAATAAAGCATTATGGATGTCGCAAACCATCAAAACCTATGAGTCGGTTTTTGTAAATCCTTACACCGGAAAAATTACCGGGCATTTAGATTACAAGCACGAATTTTTTGCATTGGTAAAAGGCTTGCATATAAGCCTGCTGTTAAATACAAAGTATGGAGAAATAATTACAGGCACTGCGACGCTGCTGTTTGTCATTATTTTAATTACCGGCTTTGTAATGTGGTATCCTAAGAAATGGAATAAAAAAAATATTGACAACAGTTTTAAAATAAATTGGAAAGCCAAATGGAAAAGGATTAATTATGATCTGCATAATGTATTGGGATTCTATGTCTGCATCATTGCATTTATCATAGCTTGTACAGGGCTTACAATGGCATTCAACTGGTTCCGGGCAATAGTGTATGTTGCGGCCTCAGCCAGTATCACAGCGCCTGATTTTAAAACATATAAATCCGATACCACAAAGCCATATCCTACAAATGCTTATGATATATCTTTTGAAGAAGTAAAAAAAATTTATCCTAAAGCTCAGAGAATAGGCGTTTCTATTTCTTCAAAAAATTCCGACGCCATAAGCATGACAGCTTATCACCTGAAAGATGTATATTATAATGATGATAAGTTATATTTCGACAAAGCCTCCGGAAAAAAATTAGGCGCTGTGTTATATGATCGAGAAAATAATGGGGTGAAGTTTTTGACTATGAATTATGATATTCATATTGGTGCTATTGGTGGAATTATCGGTAAAATAATAGCTTTTTTGATAAGCCTCGTTTGCGCAAGCCTTCCCATAACAGGATTTATTATCTGGCTTAACAAAAAGAAAAAATTAAAAAAGAAAAATACAAACAAATTTTATCGCATAAATAATTCAAACACATCTTCGATTGCTTAAAATTCTTTTCTGCGCTTCGATTTGCTTGCCTTTCATAATTATTTTCCATAAAAATATTCTTATATCTTCGCGTCAGATTAAGGTTTTTGCTTTTGCAAAATGAAAAGGGAAGTTGGTGAAAATCCAGCGCTATGCCCGTAGCCGTAACAGAGCCGTTTCATCGATGAATGAAACAAGTTGTTGAAGTTTTACCACTGTTTCGCTTTAAGAAATGGGAAGGTTTCAATAATGCTTCCAGCCGGAAGACCTGCCTTGATCCGATATTGTTTACCTGGCTTTCGGGATGAAAAGTTGAAGGGCGAATTGTTATATTTGTATTCATCTGTTTACTTTTTTAATTAGCAGATGGAATTCGCAAATAATCATTAAGAACAAAGTATATAAATGGTAATAAATTTACCAGACTCTTTGTTTCTATAAGTGAAATTTAAATTTGCTTACCTCTACCACCGGAAGCCGCTATTTATAAGGCGTGCGGCAATCATTGATTATTTTTTTATACTTATTTTTTTCTTCTTTCCTGCATGCGCAGGAAGACTCCTCGCATCATTTAAAAGAAGTAGAAGTCAAAAGCATAAAAAGCAATTACGCCGCCCAATCCATTACGCCCGTACAAATTTTACAACACAGCGAAATACAAAATATAAATGGAAATAATATTGCAGACGCAGCGCGTTATTTTTCCGGTGTGCAAATAAAAGATTACGGCGGCATCGGTGGATTGAAAACAATATCTGTAAGAAGTCTGGGAGCAAATCATACGGGTGTAAGCTATAATGGAATTTTTCTCAATGATGCTCAAAACGGACAGATAGATTTAGGAAAATTTTCTTTGGATAATGTGGAACAGATTGCTTTGTATAATGCACAGCCTGCAAACTTGCTGCAAACTGCCCGCGCGTTTTCTTATGCATCTGTATTGGAATTAAAAACAATAATTCCGGAATTTAATGATAGGGAAAAAATAAAATTAAAAGCATCTTTTAATACCGGTTCTTTCGGATTGATCAATCCATCAATTACGATGCAAAACAAAATCAACAATAAACTTACAAGTTCGTTGAATACCGATTGGCAGAAAGCAAACGGCGAATATGATTTTACTTATCTCAATGGTTCCGTAACAGAAAAAGGAAGAAGAACGAATGCGAACATCAACGCGTTCCATGCAGCCTATAATCTTCGATACCACGTGAACGACAGCAATGTTGTAAATGTGGATGCTTATTATTATCACTCACAAAGAGGCTTGCCCGGCGCGATAATTTTAAATGGAGGAAAAGGAACACAGCGCTATTGGGATGATAATTTTTTTGCGCAAGCGATATGGAGGAAAAAATTATCTCCAAAAAGCGAATTTCTGATTAATGGAAAATACAATTATGTATATAATCATTATTTAGACACTTCCTCGTTTTATCCAAATGGTAAGGATGAGGATATCTTTAGGCAAAATGAATTTTATGTAAGTGCGGTGTATTGTTATCGTCCGTTTTCTTTTGCTCAATTGGCGTATGCAAGCGATCTGTTTTATAATAATTTTTTCGGAAAAGACAGCTCATTTACAAAGCAGATAGGCGAGCCGGCCAGGCTTACAATATTAAACAATATCAGCGCAAAACTTTTTTTTGACCGTATAGAAATTGAAGGAAATTTATTAAGTACATCTATTCAAAATTATTCTGACAAAAGTTATAATGTGCGAAGTTATCAGGCTTTTGCGCCAACCGTTGCTTTAGTATATCAGCCCATAGAAAATATTCCTTTAAGAATAAGAGCTTTTTATAAAAACATTTTTCGTATACCTACTTTCAACGATTTATATTATTCTGAAGTTCCCAATACTACATTGAAACCGGAATATGCAAAGCAATATAATATAGGATTAACTTGGATGCAAAACCTGGTAAATACTTTTCTTCAAAATATTTCTTTAACGGCAGATGGTTATTATAATCATGTGAAAGATATGATTGTTGCGCGCCCCGGAACAAACATCGGACGATGGAGCATGCACAATGATGGTTCGGTGGATATAAAAGGGATAGATGTAAATGCAAAGCTTTCTTTTCTCCCAATCGGGAAACTGTCTTATTCATTAAATGCAAATTATACATTTCAGAAGGCTTTGAACATGGATAAAACGTATGAACAAACTTATAAAAATCAAATACCGTATATGCCGAAAAATTTCGGTTCGTTCAATATACAGGCCAATTATTTATCTTTTTCATTTGCCTATAATGCAGTATTTTCAGGATACAGGTATGCTTTAGACCAAAATCTTTATAGCAATTTATTGCAAGCATGGCATACACAGGATGTTTTGTTTAGTTACAAAATTCAATCATCAAAGTATTCTTCATGGAGAATAGTATTTGAACTGAATAATTTATTTAATAAGCAATACCAGATTGTATGGTATTATCCGATGCCGGGAAGAAACAGCAAAATCGGACTTTACTGGAACATATAAATTTTTATAAATATTAAACAAAAAGATATGAAACATTACAAACTTTTATGGACTTTAACTGCATCAATTTTTTTAGCATCGTGCAGTAAAAATGATTCTGCACCCACGCAAACGGCAATTCAACCGGCAAACGGATTTTTTATTTTAAACCAAGGTGGTTATCCTGATAATAACAGTTCGCTTACTTATTATGATTTCACAACAAATAGTGTTTCCAATGATTTGTATCAAGCGGCAAATTCCAAACAGCTTGGCAACCTTGCGCAGGACTTTATTATATACGGAAGTAAAATTTATATAACGCTCAACGGTGGTACAAGCGCCGTCAATACGTTAGCAGTTTTGGATGTAAATACACAAAAACTTTTAAAGTCTGATACTATAAATGTGCCTCGGTACATTGTATCCTACAACGGTAAAATATTTGTTTCATCCTGGGATAATAATGTTTATGAAATCGATACGGCAACTTATTCTGTTGATAAAAAAATTCCGGTTAGTGGCGTTGGCCCAGAAGGAATGGCAATTGTTGGAAGTTCGTTATATGTGGCAAATTCCGGCGGATACGGTACAGATTCTACTGTTTCTGTAATTGATTTAAATTCATTAACCGAAATTAAAAAAATACAAGTAGGCTACGGTGCATCAAGAGTTGTTGCCAATGCAAATGGAGATGTGTACGTTACTTGTCAGGGAAATTATACCGATACAAGTCTGTCGCATGTTGCAGTAATTGACAGCAAACAAAACGCTTTGAAAACAACAGTTAACGTGCTTGCAAGCCAAATAGATATTTATAATAATAATGCTTTTATTTCCGCAATTATATATGATGCGAATTATAATTCTGCTATTGCATACCCTGAGATAGATTTGTCGGGCAATACAATTATCAAACAAAATTTCATTACGGACGGTACGAAAATAACTTACCCTTATGGTATTGATGTTGATGCTCAAAACGGCAATATATATGTAGATGACGCCTCAACGTTTTCGCAGAATGGTTCAATTTATTGTTTTACTGAAGATGGCGCTTTGAAATTCAAAACGTCGTCAAATGGAATTGGCCCTTGTAAAATTGTATTTGTACGCAGCTAAAACACAAATAATTTAACAATTACGTTTTTTCACAAAAAGCATTATAACTTTGCGGGAATATTTATTTATACATCATGGTAGACTTATCGTCTTTCGATCCAAATGAAGTTTGCAATCCCGAAAATGGCTTATTCGGACTCCCGTTCAACAATATAGAAGATGCGAAACTTGTAGTACTTCCCGTGCCTTGGGAAACTACCGTAAACACAGGAGGCGGCACGGCCCGTGCAATTGAACATATATTAAAAGCAAGCCAGAAAATAGATTTATATGATCTTGATTTTAAAGATACATGGAAGCAGGGTTTTCATATGTTGGACGTAGATAAAAAAATTCTTACAAAGAGCGATTATTTACGAAAAGAAGCTGAACTGTTTGTAGATTATATATGTCACGGAGATGAGATGGAGAAAAACACTTTTATGTGCAAAAGTTTCCGCGACATCAATCAGGGGGGTGAATATTTGAATAACTGGGTTTACGAGCATTCAATCGATTTACTGAATAAAGGGAAATTATTAGGCGTACTTGGCGGAGATCATAGCACGCCTTTTGGTTGTATTAAAGCATTAGCGGAAAAGAAAAGCGATTTTGGAATACTTCAGATAGATGCGCACTGTGGTTTACGGAAAGCATACGAGGGCTTTAAATATTCGCATGCATCAGTAATGTATAATGTATTGCAGGAAATTCCGCAGGTAAATAAAATTGTGCAAATCGGCGTGCGCGATTTTTGCGAAGAAGAGTGGGAATATTTACAAAACAATCAGGATAAAATTGTTACCTTCTTTGACAGGAATATAAAAGAAAGGCTTTACGAAGGCGATACCTGGAAAAATATTGCCGACCAAATAATTGCACAGTTGCCGGACCATATTTATATCAGCTTCGATATAGACGGACTGGATCCTAAGCTTTGCCCTTCTACGGGAATGCCGGTGCAAGGCGGTTTTGAGTCTTGCCAGATATTCTACTTAATCAAAAAAATCATTGCGGCAGGTAAAAAAATTATCGGCTTTGATCTGGTGGAAGTAGGCTACAACAATAATTCCATGGATGCCAATGTAGGAGCACGCATTTTGTGGCAATTATGTAATTGGATTACTATAAGCAACAATTAGCAATGGCTTCGAAAAAATATGATTATCTGGTAACGCTTAGATCAAATACGGCGGTCATTGCCAATATTATATCACTGCTTTTGTTGGCCATAGCATTTGTGATATTTATATATTTAGGATTCAGATTCATTGATATATCAGCCTCTTCCAATGCATGGAAATCTTTTGCTGTTGCAGCTTTCATCGCTGTGTGGGTAATTATCCGGCTTTTATCCGTAAAAAAATCTTATTTCCGGTTTGCCCTATTGGTGGCAGGCGTATATTTTATATTTTCTCCAGTGCTGTTTTCCTGGATTGGCATATTGTACATCATTGCAGGCCTGTTGGAGAAACAAGCTAAAATACCGCAGGAATTAGGTTTTGATGAAGATGGAATTACCACCAACTCAATTATCCCAAAGCATTACAATTGGGATGATCTTACCAACGTGCTTATAAAAGATAATCTGCTGACTATTGATTTTAAAACAAACAGGCTATATCAAAAAGAGTTGCAAAACGCGATCTCGAAAGAATTGGAAACAGAATTCAATACTTTTTGTTTGAGTTGCTTACGAAAAGCCAATGTACTGATATAAGAAAACACAACAGCAAAACCAATTATTTACATTTTTAAGGTAGAGAATATTATATTTATATTCCCAGTTTTTCAGTAGCTAATTTGGCAGCAATCTGGCTTGCATCTTTTTTGCTGTAGCCTTTTCCTTCGGCAATCACAACTTCATCTACAAGTACAGCAATCGTAAATACGCGGCGGCGGCGATCTACAATTTCGTCGATTGTTTCGAACCTGATCGTTTTATTATTTTTATTGGCCCAGCCAATCAATCTGTTTTTCATATTTATTTCCACCAGTTCCAGGTCATCTACGGAAAGGTGTGGAATAAGAATATATTGCAATATCCAGTCTTTCGTTTTCGGGTATCCTTTATCCAGATAAACTGCGCCTATCAATGCTTCCAACGTGTTACCAAAGATTTGACTGTTGCGCAATCCCGAATCGTCTTTATTAAAAAAAGTGAGCTTTTGCAATCCTATTTTTATGGCAATATCATTCAGTTGCTGGCGGTTTACAATTTTGCTTCGCATTTCCGTCAGGAAACCTTCGTCTTTATAAGGATATTTTTTAAACAGGTAATCGGCAACTATTACGCCTAATACGGCATCGCCTAAATATTCAAGCCTTTCATTGTTATCTGTAGTATTTTCTTTTATGGAACGATGGCTAAGCGCTTGTTTGTATAAAATTGTCTTGCCGGGTTTGATGCCCAACATTAAAGAAAGCTGATTTTTAAAAGATGGCTTTTGTAATCTCTCTACAATTTTATTGACAGTTTTTCGCAAATGCTAAGAAATATACTTTTTGAAAATAATAGCCGCATTGTGCCCCCCAAATCCGAAAGTATTGCTCAGTGCAGCATTGACGGTTCGTTGTTGGGCTTTGTTAAATGTAAAATTAAGTCGTGAGTCAAGTTCATCATCATCAATAAAATGATTAATGGTTGGCGGCACTATATCATGCACCACGCTCTGTATTGCGGCAATTGCTTCAATAGCGCCTGCTGCACCGAGTGCATGACCTGTCATAGATTTTGTAGAACTGATATTGAGTTTAAATGCATCTTCGCCGAATACCTGCATAATTGCTTTAACTTCTGCTACATCGCCCAATGGAGTTGATGTGCCGTGCGTGTTGATATAATCAATATCTTCCGTTTGCATATTGGCATCTTTTAATGCCGCATGCATTACATTTTTAGCGCCTAACCCTTCAGGATGCGGAGCGGTGATATGATAAGCGTCTGCAGTAGCACCGCTTCCGGCAACTTCACAATAAATTTTTGCGCCGCGTTCAATTGCATGTTCCAGGGTTTCCAATACCAATATAGCTCCCGCTTCGCCTAATACGAAACCGTCTCTTTCTTTATCATAAGGGCGGCTGGCAGTTTTAGGGTCATCGTTTCGTTCACTCATTGCCTTCATGGCATTAAAGCCGCCTACGCCAGCTTCGCTGATAACAGCTTCGCTTCCGCCTGTAACCATAATATCCGCTTTGCCAAGGCGCAACAAATCTAATGACACGGCTATTGCATGCGTGCTGCTTGCACAAGCGCTTACAGTAGAAAAATTCGGCCCGCGCAAGTTGTAGCGCATAGATACATGGCCCGGAGCAATATCCAATATCATTTTAGGAATAAAAAACGGGCTGAAACGCGGAGTGCCATCGCCTCGTGCAAAATCAATTACTTCGTTTTGAAATGTTGTCAACCCTCCGATTCCGCTTCCTAAAATTATTCCTATTCTGTCGGGTTCTATGTTTTCTTTATTAAGTCCGGCATCTTTCATGGCTTCGTCAGATGCGGCTATGGCCAGTTGTGTAAACCGATCCATTTTACGGGCTTCTTTTCTGTCTATATAGTTCGTGGGATCAAAATTCTTTACTTCACAGGCAAATTTTGTTTTGAATTTTGATGCATCAAAGAGTGTGATTTCTGCAGCGCCGGATACACCGTTTATCAATCCGTTCCAGTATTCTTCTAAATTGTTTCCTAAAGGCGTAAGGCAGCCAATACCTGTTACTACTACTCTTTTAGTTTGCATAATTTTTAATGTGTTTCTTCTGAAATTTCATTTCTTACAAATTTAATATAAGCCCGCCCACGATAATGATTTACCGCGTGACGGACTTATATAAAAATGGAAATATCCTCAAATATTTTCAGAAATATTACTTGGCGTGTTCTTCCAAATAAGATATTGCCTGGCCCACGGTTGTGATGGTCTCAGCTTGTTCATCGGGAATAGAAATGTTGAATTCTTTTTCAAATTCCATTATAAGTTCCACCGTATCCAAAGAGTCGGCGCCTAAATCGTTTGAAAATGAAGCTTCGTTGGTTACTTCTGATTCTTCTACTCCCAGTTTGTCAACAATAATTTTTTTTACTCTTGTTGCGATGTCTGACATTGTAAATAATTTTTAGTTACGGGCACAAAAATATAATTTTTAATCAATTGACAATGCATTACAGGGTTTTTGTTTTTCAATAAAAACAATCCGTTGCTGTTTGCCGTGCAAAACGGCATCCTAAGCACAAATTAAGGAAGATTTACCTAAAGTACAATTATTTATAGTAGAAAATAATTAATTTTATTCCCTTATTTATCAGCTTATTATTTCTCTTTGCAATGGCGATACAGATTATAGATTATGGCACACCCGAATATTCCCAAATGATACAGCTGAGACATGCGGTATTGAGAAAGCCATTGGGCATTGAATTTGAAGAAGGCGAGCTGGAAAAAGACAAAGAGGATATTCTTATCGGATGTTTTGAAAACGATAAATTAATCGGTTGTTGTTTGCTAAAAAAAGAAAATAACAACATTATCAGGCTAAGACAAATGGCCGTACACAACGGATTGCAGGGTAAAGGCATCGGCAGAGCCCTTTTGGGATTCGCAGAAAATCTTGCACATGATTTCGGATACAGAAAAATGATTATGCGCGCCCGGAAAGCTGCAATCGGTTTTTATGAACGATTAGGCTATGAATGTGTTGGAGACGAATTTATTGAAGTAACAATTCCACATTATATAATGGAGAAAAACCTGAAGAGAAAAATTTAGTGGATGGCTAATATTTGCCGTAGCGTAATTTTTCGTTCAAAAGCACTCTCAAAGACCCTATAAAATCATTGCTCATGCCGTCTTTCGGAAAAAGAAAAAAAGAGCGGGCATTAAAGTATAAATGAAAAAATTGTCCTGATTCGAAATAATTGGAAAATTTTTCCCATTCCCAATGGACATATCCTTGAATGTTTTCTAAAGTAATTCCCTGCTCATTAAACGTTGCCTTAAATCTCTCGGTAAAAGTTTTATTGGCTTTGCGAAAAATAATGTTTGGCATTACAAACCAAAAGATAATAACAAGCGAAATCCATAATAACGAACAAAGCAAAAACGCTTGCGGGCGAATCTTATGCAAACCGTACATCACCGCCGCTATAATGGCGAAAATATTTACTGCATAAGCCAGCACCTTAATTTCCGGACGGGAGATAAAATGCAGCCGCAGCGCTTGTAAAACTTTTGATTTGTTGTACTGAAAATCGTATTGCATTATGCGTTCAAAAGTAAAGGATAATTTTTATTAAGAATACCATTCATCAAAAAGATATTTGACAATTCGGCTATATAAGTATTTTCGTTTTTAGTAAACCAAAAACATGATTATGACTCAATCTAAAAACAACAACCTGCAAACAATCGGAGGAATTTCATTATTGATTATTTTTTATTTGCTTGCTATTTATTCAGGATATTTAGGGAAATTATTTCTGCATACAAAGGATAAAAACATATGGACAACATGGTCTTTAATTCTTTCACAAACAGCAACGTGGTCAACGCTTGGAATTGTCGCACTCTATGCTCGAAAAGTTGAAAAACAGCCATTCTTATTATGGAAGACAAATATGTATGGTGGCAATTATACTATTCGCACTCATTATTATTCTCGTATCGCTTTTTTAGTACCCACTTTGTCAATTCATTATAAGCCATTTAGGCACAGTGAACTGCTTCCAATTATCATTGCTCTTGACATATTTTATTCTTATATGACCTACAACAGCGGGTATTGCAGAGACTTTATTCAGAGGTATTTACTTTCACGTTACTTTTTTTCGTCCGACACTTTCGATAATTATTGCAGCGTTAATTTTCAGTTCATTTCATCTTGGTTGGGGTTCATTACAAGAATTAGTATCATCTTTCTGGATTGGATTGGTCTTTGGATTTTTTTATTGGAAATATAGAAATTTAAAACTGCTGATTACTATTCATTTTTTATGGGATTTAATAAAATACATTAATTGATAATTCAATCTTATTTTATGAAAAAAGTATATCTCTGCCTATCTCTTGCAAGCCTTATCAGCACAGCTTTTACGCAAACCGATACTTCGAAATATAATCACAACGAAGCTTTTGCACCGGGCTTTTATACCTATAACGGCAATGAATACAGAAGTGCGAAAGGCGCACCGGGCGCAAGTTATTGGCAAAATAAAGTTGATTATAATATTGATGTAAAACTCGACACTTCCAAAAAACGCATCGATGGTTCGGTACAAATCAATTATACTAATAACAGCCCGGATAATTTATCTTATTTATGGCTGTATGTGGAGCAAAATATTTACCGGGAAGACAGCCGAGCAGAAGCTACTGCAGATATTCGTGGCAATATGAAAAGATATGCTGCAAAAACTTTTACGCAAGGCGATGAAATAAAATCTGTTTCAATTACCATAAACGGAAAAACGCTTCATCCGAAATATACTATTACAGATACGCGAATGCAAATTCTATTACCTGAAGAATTAAAAGCAAAAGGCGGCAAACTGCAAATTAATATTGATTATGGTTTTGATATTACTGAAAAAGGAACGGACAGAATGGGGAGAATGAATACCAAAAACGGTTGGATATACGAACTGGCACAATGGTATCCGCGCATGTGTGTTTATGACGATATCGAAGGCTGGAACACATTGCCATACTTAGGCGCAGGTGAATTTTATCTGGAATACGGAAATATTAATTATACTATAACTGCTCCTTCAGACTTGGTGATCGTAGGATCCGGCGTACTGCAAAATCCATCTGAAGTTTTAACCGCACAGCAACAACAAAAACTGGCGCAGGCAAAAAACAGCGATGCTGCCGTAACAATTCATTCTTTGCAAGATGTACAAAGCGGAAAAGATAAATTAAACAAAGCCGAACTTACCTGGAAATTCCAGTGCAACAACACGCGCGATGTAGCATGGGCTGCTTCCAGAGCTTTTATCTGGGATGCCGCAAGAATTAAAATGCAAAGCGGCAAAATTATTTTAGGGCAATCCGTTTATCCCGAAGAATCAAAACCTGTATGGGACAGTTCTACTTATTTCACACAACAGTCCATTGCCATCAATTCCATGTGGTGCGATTTTCCTTATCCCGTAGCTACAAATGTTGCCGGCATTGTCGGCGGTATGGAATATCCCGGCATTGTATTCTGCGAAGCAAAGCAAGACAGCTACAAAGAATTCTGGTTTGTAACGGAACATGAGTTTGGGCACAACTGGTTCCCGATGCTGGTAGGATCTAACGAAAGAAAATATGCATGGATGGATGAAGGCTTCAATACTTTTACAAACTATGTTACATCAAGAATTTTTGAAAACGGCGGTTATAACAACGAGCCGGATAAATATAAAATTGCCAAAAGATTTTTCAGCGGAAGAGAAGAATCTTTGATGACCATTCCCGATGTAGTACAGCCTTACACATTGGCCGATGTCGGTTATTACAAACCCGCAGTCGGCTTGCTGATTTTACGAGATGTAATTTTAGGCCACGATAGATTTGATTTCGCTTTTAAACAATACATAAAAAACTGGTCGTATAAGCATCCTGCGCCTTACGATTTTTTCCATGCAATGGACAATGCTTCAGGAGAAGATTTATCATGGTTCTGGCGCGGCTGGTTCTATAATACATGGGTAATTGACCAAAGTGTAAACAGCGTAAAATATAACAATGAAGACACGGCAAAAGGCGCATTGATAACAATAGAAAACATCGGGCAAATGCCACTACCCATAAAATTAAAAATAGATGAAAGCAACGGCAAAACAACAGAAATACAATTACCCGTAGAAATATGGCAACGCGGCAGCAAATGGACATTCAAAGCAAATACAACCTCTGCCATTAAACAAATAATCATCGATCCAAAGCATGAATATCCCGATGTAAATCCGGATAATAATGTGTGGATAAAGTAATTAATGGAGATAAGCAATTTATATTAATATTTTATATATGTGGAATAAATCAAAATCTTCCTAAGGTTATTCTGATAATAAGCAATGTTTTTTTAAATTTGCATTTTCCATTACTCAATAATGAAAGCAATTATTCCGGTTGCCGGTACAGGCGCACGATTAAGACCGCATACGTATACACAACCAAAAGCATTATTGCCATTGGCAGGAAAAACCATACTTGATTTTATTATAGATCAGTTATCCGGCGCAGGTATCAGCGAATTTATTTTTATAATAGGCTATCTTGGCGAAAAAATTGAAGAATACGTATCACAAGCATATCCTTCTTTACAATGCCATTACGTGTTTCAAGCCGAAAGAAAAGGAACAGGGCAAGCTGTTGCATTAGCAAAAGATATTGTAGGCAACGATGAAGTTTTTATTATAATGGGCGATACCATTTGCGATTTCGATATCAAAGAAGTATTGAACAGCCCTACTTCGATGATTGGTATTCAGAAAGTAGGCGATCCGCGCGGCTTTGGCGTAGCAGAAATTGATGAAAACGGTTTTGTAACTTCACTGATAGAAAAGCCAAGAATCCCGCTCAGCAATATGGCGCTCGTAGGATTATATAAAATCAAAGAAACGGATATATTGTTCCGCTGCTTATCACATATTTATTCTGAAGATATTACCACAGAAGGCCAGTATCAACTTACAGATGCTTTGCATTGCATGATTAATAATGGCGCTCAGATAAAAAGTTTTAAAGTAAAGCATTGGTATGATTGCGGAAGGAAAGAAACTTTATTAGAGACAAACGCGCTGCTCTTAAAAAAGTATGGCAACAATATTCACAGTACGGCATCTATCAATAATTCCATTATTATTCCACCGGTCAGTATCGGCGCAGATAGTGAGATAACTAATTCCATTGTAGGCCCGCATATCGCCATAGGCGCTAATTCCAATTTGGAATATTCAATAGTGAGAGATTGTATCATCGGTTCTTTTTCAACTTTGCATGAAGTAGTATTGGATAATTCTTTAATTGGAAATGATGCAAGCGTAAAAGGATTGATAAGAACACTTAATATAGGCGATAATACAGAAATAGATTTCGGGTAGAACTTCTCTCTTAGTTTCTGCGTTTAAAAATAAAATAGACACCTGTGAAAAAATATATAGCAGTAATATATTTTGTACTCGGAGGATTCTGTGCAAATGCGCAAAATAAATCAGATAATAAACAATATTTCGCCGACCGCGATGTTTTTCCTTCTTATACCATAACCGACACATGGGCAGCGTATGATGCCTTCAACCAATATTTTTTTGACAAGCAAACGCATACTTACAAGTTGAATACCGATACGCAAGACGGCGCCAATACCAAAGCCACTTTAGGAGCAGTATGGACACAAGCAACGTATTGGGATATGGCAATGAATGCCTATAAACTGGCAGTTAAAGAAAAGGATTCAGATAAGCAGGCAAAGTATAACTATTTAGTAAATCAGATATTTCAGGGAGATAGCACTCATTACGTAAGTTTTGACTGGAATAATCAGGACTCACAAAACGGATGGTTCATATATGATGATATTATGTGGTGGACAACTTCGTTCGCACGCGCATACGGCATTTTTAAAGATTCTAAATTTCTGACACTCGCCGACCAAAGTTTCTGCCGCGTATGGCACGGCTCTTACATTTTAAAAGACAGAGGTTCGTATGATAAAAAGAATGGTGGAATGTTTTGGCAATGGAATTCGAGAAATCCACCGGATAATAGCGATAATGGTAAAATGTCCTGCATTAATTTCCCTACGGTTGTAGCGGCCGTTACCCTTTATAACAATATACCGCTATCGGACAGGCAACATAAAACCGATGATAAAAAAGGTTTTAACGGCGATCCGAATTACCCAAGGTGGCACAGCCGTAATACATATCTTAAAAATGCAAAGGAAATTTATGAATGGGGCGTAAACAATTTGTTTGACAAAAGTACAGGAAACATTGCCGACAACCGGCACGGAAACGGTGTAGACTGGAAGGCTACAATGTACAACCAAGGTGCATTTATAGGAGCTTCCTGCATGCTGTATAAAGTTACAGGACAAAAGTACTATCTTGACAATGCAATACTGGCTGCAAACTATGCAATGAATGTGCTGTCTGCACCGCTTTATATATTCCCTTATAAAGATGGTGAAGAACAAGGTATTTATACCGCCATTTTTGCACAGTACATGAATTTGCTGGTAAATGACTGTAAGCAGACACAATACTTAAAATGGATACAACGTACCATTGGTTATGGATGGAGTCATCGGGACGGTCGCGGACTTACAGGAAAAGATTACACCAAAACTCCGTCTTCCGGCATTTCCTGTTATGATGCTTCGGGTATTCCAGCACTTATGCTGCTGTTTCCTGAGGCAAAGAAAAATTTTTAAGACATTTTAATATGGACTTGGGTAAGTTCCTGTGAACGATTTTACTCTTTCTTTGTACTCTGATGGTGCCATGTTGAACTGCTTTGAAAAATGACGGCCAAACTGACTTAATGAATTATATCCAACCTGTTCGGCAACTTCGCTGATGCGCATTTGCCCTCCGGCAATTAATTCGGCTGCTTTGTTTAAACGAATATGATGAATTAATTCGTTTGGCGCTACTTGAAATACAGATTTAATTTTTCTGTACAGGGTTGGCCGGCTCATGTGGAGCAAATCTGCCATCTGGTTTACATCAAATTCGAGATTATTCAGATGTTCAAAAATTACATTTTGTATTTCTTCTAAAAATTGCTCCTTGTTTTTGTTCATATCCATTGAATAAATATGAGACATGGGCGAACTTGTATAAAATTCTTTTATTAAAAATCTGTTTTGAAGCAGGTTTTCAACCTGTACTTCTAAATGTTCGGTGGAAAAAGGCTTTTCAATATATACGTCTGCTCCTTTTTTAAGCCCGTCTATTTTTGATTGAAAAGCATCTTTGGCTGTTAACAAAATAACGGGGATGTGAGCAAAATCAGGCCGATTCTTTATCCATGAACAAAGCTCAAAGCCATCAATATCCGGCATCATGACATCACTTATAACGAGATGTACGCATTGGCTTTCCAGTATGGCACAGGCTTCTTTTCCGTCTATGGCAGTAAGTATATGATAATTGGCTTTAAACAAAACAGATAAGAAAAATAAAATGTCTTCATTATCGTCTACCAATAATATGGTGGGCAAAACAGTGCCGTTCTTTTTTTCCATATTAGAAAATATTTGTGGTGTAAATTTATTCATCATAATAAATAGGTTTTTTATTAATTTATTAAGTAAAATCAAAGCTGCTTAACAGGAGTTCGTGCTTTGAAGGAATGTGCTTCTTTGGGTAATATTAATTGAAAACAGTTATACTTCTCTTCTGTGTTTGAATAGGCTAAAACACCACCATGCATTTGGGCAAGGGAATGTGAAACAGATAACCCGATCCCGGAGCCTTTAATTTGTCTCTTTTTATTCCACCGGAAAAACGGTTCAAATATTTTTTTATGAAATTCTGCGGGTACAAGCAAGCCATCGTTTTCGATTTGTACACTAAATGCTTTTTTGTCCGGCATTATAAACAGATTAATGATAATAATCGATTCTGCATATTTTAGCGCATTGTCCAATAAATTATTGATTATTTTGGAGAATGCGGTTTCATCTACGGCCGCAACAATTTCTTCTGCCGGTTTCTTGTATATAAAATCGATATGTTTCTGTTCCGCTATCAGTTGATAAGGTTCAATGAAAGAATTAAGCCATGCAGGTATTTCCAATTGCTTTAATTCCAGTTTAATCATATCCGTTTCTATTTTCCTGAAGTCCAGCAAATCATGAGTAAGTGTGAGCAAATGTTTTGTATTACGCTCTATTAGGTCAAGATAGCCTTCCAAATGAGGGAAATGATCTTTGGATTCCAGAATTTTATCGACAGGCCCTTTGATTAATGTTAGCGGTGTACGTATTTCATGTGCTATATGTGTAAAAAAATCAATTTTAGATTGGTACAATTCTTTTTCGTGCCGTAATTTATATAATGCCACTTCCCTTTGATTTTTTTGAGAATGATAACGAGTGTACATTAAGATAATAATACAAATCAGCAGGGATAGAATAATTGCATACATAACATATGCCGTTTTAGACTTCCAGAATGGCGGCAAAATTTTGATGGACAATACTCTTTCGTTGTTTACCCAATTGCCGCTGCTGTTGGTTGAACGAATACGTAATGTGTAATTGCCGGGGGCTAAATCTGTAAAATATATGCCAGGAGCATTATTCTGAATTAATGTCCAGTCCGGCCGCACTTCATCAATTTTATAGGAGAATTTTAAGTGTGTGGGTGCACTGTAGCTTAATGCTGCAAAATTCAGGCTAAAAGTTGATTGCAAATGGTTTAAGGTTATGGAATTTGTAAATAACATAGATTCACGCTGTTGTAAATTCAATGAATCCGCAGGCGTTTGCTGGTTATAAATATGTAAATCGGTAAAATACAATGGCGGTGTATAATGGTTCAAATTTGACTGATACGGATTGAAACGGATCAAGCCTTTTACGCTCCCAAAATACATTAGCCCTTTATCGTCCTGATAAACAGACTGATAATTGAATTGATTGCTTAAAACGCCATCGCTTTTATCATATATTTGAATATTATCGTTTGATGAGGCAATTTTTACGAGCCCTTTAGAGGTAGAAAGCCACATATTATTAAGGCTGTCAGGCATTAAGGCATATATTATATTACTAGGAAGCCCGTTTTCATTATTAAAAATTTTGACTGCACTATTCTGTGTTACTCTGAATAGCCCGTTTTCTGTAGCAATCCACATTCTGTTTTCTTTGTCTTCTTTTAAATAAAGAATGCGCGTATTGCACAACAGATTATTTTTTTTATTGGAGTTGGAATAAACAGTAAGTTGCCGCCAACTGCCGTTTTCAAAAAAATATACGCCTTTTGTGTGAGTGCCTATCCAGATGTTTCCTTCATGGTCTTCAGTTATCGCAGAATAAAATTCTTCTAATGGCAAATCCTTAATGTTTTCAAATGTACTGTTTTTAGGATAAAAATAATAAAGCCCCATGGACGTGCAAATGAATATTTTCCCCGATTTGGTTTTCCGGATAGCATTGATAAAATTGCTTTTAAGCTGATTGTCTGCAATGCCTGCATGATAATTATGAAGCAGCTTTCCTGAAATATCTAAAACATCCATACCGTGATTGAAAGTGCCTGCATATATTTCTGAACCATTTGCAAGAAGCCCATGTATATTGGAATGGCTTGCTTCCCCCGGTTGTTTGACTAAAATATGCTTAAACTGTCTGGTGTTAAAATCAACTTTATTGATTCCTGCATCTTCTGTCCCTATCCAGAAATTTCCCAAAGAATCTCTTACAATTTCCCTGATAACATTTCCTGTTAAAGAAACCTCACGGGATTGTGGAAAAAACCGCTCAAACTGAAAAGGCTGGTAGGGAAGATAATTGATACCGCCAAAATAGCTTCCTATCCATACGCCGCCTTCTTTGTCTTTGCATAATGTGTATAAAGCGTTATCAGAAAGGGAGAACGGATTGGTATAGTTTTTCTGTAAATGAGATTTGACTGTTATTGCCGGTGCGGATGATTTATTCAATGCAACGGTAAACAAACCTTCTTCTGTTGCAATCCAATATTCATTGTTTTGATAATGAAGAATATTTCTGACAAAAATTTCGGAATTTTCATTTCTGCTTTTGAGAAATGAACCGGTAATGATATGTGATTGCAGGTTCATACACAGAAGCCCTGTGCGGGAACTGCCAATTAATAATTGATTGTCCGGTGCAGCCAAAACTGTTTCCACAGCAGCTTCTTTTAAAACAGGAAAATGGTAAGATATTATTTTATCCGAATCGGGATGTAATACCAGCAACGCGCCTTGTTCTGTACCCATCCAAATATCATGATTCTTTGCTTCTGAAAAACAGGTAATACTGTATTGATTGTCTAAGTTTACCCGATAAACCGACGCATCGGGGAAATAATTTAATGAGAATGCTTCTCCAAGAGGGGAATAAAGCGAGGAAAGTGATATCCGGAATAAATTATTTGCATCTGCAAACCATAATTTACCTAAAACATCATCATGTACAGTACGTATATATTTCCCTTTTGTAAAAGGAAGCCCGATGAAACGTTCATATCGGGCATCATAAAGATAAAGGCCTTTGCCAGTTCCAACCCAGAGTCTTTTTTGCCTGTCCTGAAACAAGCACGTAATAGCTTGATTGCCTATGGAAAAATGTATATGATTGTTTGGACGAAAAGTTTTAAAAACATTTCCATCAAAACGGTTCAACCCGTCCGATGTGCCAAACCAAAGAAAGCCTTGATCGTCCTGAAGCGAACAGATAACCGAATTATTGGACAGCCCGGCCTCTACTTCGTAATGACGGAAATTTTCTTGTTGTCCTTTGCTTGTGAGACCAAAAAAAATAAGACACATAGCCAGGAAAATCTTTAACCTCACCTTGAACCAATTACATTTCTTTTCCCAAAACATATTTGTACTTATAGGTATTCCTATTCCCAAGAAAATAAGGATATAAAGATATTATTTGCAAAAATATTCGCACTATCGTTCATTTGTTTTTTAAATATATAGATAAAATAATTACGAGAGTAAATTGTTTTTGAAAAGTTAATAAAATGAATCAAATACGCTAAACTATGATTAAATATGACTAACTGTTAGTTTTTGAATACCTCAATTTTGTTAAACTTTTTTAAAGTACTAATGGAAGTTTGTAAAATATGGGAAAATATAATGTTGCACTAAGAAGCCAAACTATTTGTGAATATAGAATTCATTATCATACAATTTTTAAGGTTAACCTATGAATTACATAAAAAGAATACAGATGGCACATCTGTGTATTTCATTGCTTTTACTGATTAGCGGATCCAGTTGTAAAAAGAGCTCAGACTCAAATGCTGCCGAAACCACAGCATATAATCCGGCAGAAGCAGTAGTGGTGTCGGATTTTTTCCCTAAAACAGGAGGAAGTGGTCAGCAACTGGTTATTTATGGGGAAAATTTCGGTAATGATAAATCGATTATTTCTGTCACGATAGGAGGCATTCCCGCTACAGTGATTAATGTGCACAACGATGCAATATACTGTCTTGTTCCGAACAAAGCTTATACCGGGAAGATAGAAGTAAATATAGGAACAGAACCCAATCAACAAATTGCCATGGCTAAAGATACCTTCGGTTATCAGAGAAGAATGGTCGTAACTACGCTGGCCGGTAAAAAAGATGATAGAGGAAACTATGATATCAAAGACGGCACTTTTGCAGATTGCGGCGGATTTTTAAATCCTACATGGCTCATCTTCGATCCTACGGATCCAAATTTGTTATATATGGGTCAGGATGGCGGTGATGTGCGATTATTAAATTTTAAAGACAGTTTAGTAACTACGCCAATTACAAGAGGTATAGGTAATTGGAGCCGCATTAGAACAATCGCCTTTACGCTGGATAAAAAATATATGATTATTGCTAATGATCAGAATGATGTAAATGGCATTAGCACCTCTATCTTATCCCGCACAAGCGGTTTTAAAGACCCAAAGGTTCTTACTTCTTATAAGCAATGTAATGGCGCATCTGTCCATCCTGTAAACGGAGAGCTATATTTCAACAGTTATGAAAAAGGTCAGTTTTACAGATTTGATTTGATCGATTATTTTGAAAACAATGATTTAGGTATAAAAGATTACCAATTATTATACTTGATTCAGGACAATAATTGGGAGTTCCAAATCGACATCGCTCCAACGGGAAATTACGCTTATATCGTAGTTATCAATCAGAATTACATCTTAAGAACCGATTATAATTGGCAGACTAAAACTTTTTTACAGCCCTATGTAGTTTGCGGCGAAGAGCCTAACTCAGGTTGGGTTGATGGCGTGGGCACATCAGCCAGATTAAACGGTCCTTATCAGGGTGTATTTGTCAGAAACCCTGACTATGCGGGCAAGAAGGATGAGTATGACTTTTATTTTACCGAACAAGGCAATAATGATATTCGTATCCTCACTCCCGAAGGAAAGGTTACCACTTTTGCAGGAAGAGGAAGCACGAGTATTGATGCAAATTCAAATGGTCATATTGATGGAGGACTTCGTACCGAAGCCAGGTTTGACGCACCGAGAGGATTGGCTTATGACTCAACAAATCAGGTGTTTTATATAGGTGATTGTAACAATCATTGTATCAGAAAAATTTCATTAGAAAACTAAAATATTATTGCCATGAAGAAAGCGTTAATGAGAAATGCTTTTACTTTTTTCTTGTTACTTTTTACCTGTATAACTGCTTTTTCCCAAGACCGGATAACCGTTACGGGAAAAGTAACTGATGCAGAAACGGGAGAGTCTTTATCGGGAGTAAGTATTTCTGTTATAAACTCAGCCGGATTGGGCACCTTTTCAACAAAAGATGGTTTTTATACCATAAAGGTGGAAGCGTATCATAAATTGTTGTTCTCCTATATCGGTTATGACACAGTGGAAGTGCAGGTAAAGGATAAAGATACTGTGAACGTATTGATGAAGAAATCAAATGCCAATTCCATAGATGAGGTTGTAGTTACCGGGTATACTGCCCAGAAAAAAATCAATGTTACCGGGGCTATTACTACAGTAGATATGGACGAGATCAGGAAATCCGCCGCCACTTCCAGTGTTGTAAATACATTAGCAGGTAATGTACCGGGCATTTTGGCAATGCAAACTTCCGGGCAACCTGGAAAAGATATTTCGAACTTTTGGGTCCGGGGCATAGCTACCTTCGGCGCCAGCAGCAGCGCACTGGTGTTAGTGGACGGATTTGAAAGAGATATTAATGAAGTAAATATTGACGATATTAAGTCATTTACAGTACTCAAAGACGCCTCTGCCACTGCAATGTACGGAGCTAAGGGCGCAAACGGTGTACTTTTGATAACTACGAAACATGGTACAGTCGGCAAAACCGATATAAACGTCAAAGCTGAATCCTCTTATAACACCCGTACCATTACGCCTAAATTTGTGGATGGTATCACATACGCCAATTTACTCAATGAAGCGCAGATAACGCGGGATAAAGCAGCTATTTACAGCCCTGTCGAGCTGGAAATATTACGGTTAGGACTTGACCCGGATTTATATCCCAACGTGGATTGGTCTAAAAAATTATTGAAAGATGGGGCAATGACCAATAATGCGAATCTTAGCCTGAGCGGAGGCGGTACGACTGCCCGTTATTTTGTTTCCGGCAGTTACCTGGATGAACAAGGTATGTATAAAACCGATGACGCAATAAAAAAGGATTATAATACGAACGCCGATTATCAAAAATGGACATACCGGTTAAACACCGATGTGAATGTAACTAAAACAACTATATTAAAATTAGGTGTTTCAGGTTCCTTAATAAAGAGAAACAGTCCGGGATTGGGAGATAACGACGTTTGGGGGGAGTTATTTGGTTATACGCCGGTTCGCACACCGATTACATATTCTAACGGATATATACCGGCTGTTGGTATAGGCAATCAAACGAATCCTTGGGTAGCTGCGACGCAAACAGGATTTAATGAAGTATGGGATAATAATATTCAAACAAATCTTACCGTAGATCAGGACCTAAACTCTTTAATTAAAGGATTAACATTTGAAGGTAGCTTTGGTTACGACACCTATAATACAAATACGATTGAACGTCATAAATGGCCCGAACAGTGGGAGGCGGAACGCTACAGAGATCAGGATGGCAATCTTATTTTTACACATATCACTGATCCGAGTGAATTAACGCAATTCGATACTTCTGACGGCAGCCGCAGGGAATTTCTTATTGCCATGCTGAACTACAGTCATGCCATAAAAGGCCATCACATAGGTATGGATTTGAGGTATAATCAGGAATCCAGCACATTTACTCAAAATCTGGGAACCGATATTAAAAACGGTATCTCGAAGAAGAATCAGGGACTTGCAGGACACGTGTACTATAACTGGAAAAACAGATATTATGCGGATTTTAATTTCGGGTATACCGGATCGGAAAATTTTGCACCCGGGCATCAGTTCGGCTTCTTTCCTGCAGTCTCCGGTGCATGGAATATTGCCGAGGAAAATTTCATAAAAAATAATTTAAAATGGATCAATTTATTTAAAATCCGTTACTCTTACGGTAAGGTAGGTAATGATAATCTCGGAGATGCTAACAGATTTCCGTATTTATATACAATAGCGGAAGGATTGGGCGGTTATCAGTGGGCCGAATTTGGCCTTGACAAGAATTATGGTGGATTAGGATATTCTCAAGTTGCTTCGCCGTATGTTACCTGGGAAATGGCAACAAAACAAGACTTAGGTCTCGATTTATCGCTTTGGCACGATGACTTCACTATGACACTCGATGCCTTTAAGGATGAACGTACGGGTATTTATATGCAAAGGGATTTCTTACCTGCTTACGTTGGGCTTACAAGCACCCCAAGCGCGAATGTAGGGGCTGTAAGTTCTACCGGTATTGACGGTAATTTTACGGTAAGGCATCAGTTCAACAAGGTAAACGTAACCTTGCGCGGTAATATAACATTAAGTAAGAATGAAGTATTGGACAGGGATGAGGAAGAAAGCGTGTATCCTTATCAGTTGCAAAAAGGCTATCGTGTTAATCAGACCAGAGGCTTGATTGCATTAGGATTGTTCAAAGATTACAATGACATCCGTAATAGTCCAACCCAAACATACGGCGACTATCAACCCGGCGATATTAAATACAAGGACGTAAATGGTGACGGCGTAATCAATGATGATGATATTGTAGCTGTCGGCTCTACCAGCACGCCAAATTTAATATACGGAATGGGTGCTTCAGTCAGTTGGAAAGGATTTGACGCGAGTGTTTTATTTCAGGGAGAAGGGAAATCCAGTTTCTTTATATACGGCAAAACAGTCTATGCATTCAGTGAAGGGGAATGGGGAAACATTCTGCAAGGTATGGTTGACCACAGATGGATATCTGCTGATATATCCGGGAATCCGGCAACCGAAAATCCGAATGCTCCATATCCAAGATTAAGTTATAACGGGAATGCCAATAACTACCGCAATTCAACCTATTGGTTACGTGACGGAAAATATTTAAGGCTTAGAAATGTGGATATAGGCTATACGCTTCCTAAAGAAATGCTCAATAAAATTCATGTAAACAGTATTCGCATTTATTGTATAGGCACTAATTTATTGACCTGGGCGCCATTCAAATTGTGGGATCCGGAAACGGCAGACCCGAGAGGCGAAACGTATCCTTTAGCCAAGTCTGTCACGCTCGGAATAACCATCAATTTATAATATAAAAAATATATGATGATGAAAAAAATAATAGCTATATCCATTTTCATTATGATGGTGACGCTAATAACTTCCTGCAAAAAATATCTCAAGTCCGATCAATATTTTAAAGATCGGCTGGATTTGAACCAATCATTTAATAATGAAAAATACATTGAAGAATGGTTAGCTAATTCCTACTCATACCTTACCGGTGTAAATGCTGATGTTGCAAGTAAAGGCTTTGAGCCGTTCAATTTTGCCGATGATATTTATTACGGCGACAGGGATGTAGATTATGATCCGTCGAATGCCGGAGCATTGTCTTATAACAGATTTAGCCTCGGAGGCTACCATGAAGGCGAAGTCAATTCCTGGACGGCATGTTATCAGGGTATAAGAAGCGCATCAATATTTATACAAAATATAGATCAGACAACTGTATTAAGTGCGCAGGATATTGCAGATTATAAGGCGCAGGCAAGGTTTGTACGGGCTTATTATTATTGGCTTCTGCTGAGAAAATACGGGCCTGTACCAATTATTCCCGATCAAGGCGCCGATTATACCGACAGTTATGAAGACTTAGCTTTTCCGAGAAGCTCTTATGAGGAGTGCGCCGAATATATCGGCAAAGAAATGGCGCTGGCAGCTAAAGATTTGCCGCAAAGCCGCGGCCAGCTGGACATTGCCAGGCCTACCAAAGGCGCAGCCTTAGCCGCACGCGCAAAAGTGTTTTTGTATGCCGCGAGCCCTTTGGTAAATGGCGGTAAAGTAAGCATGAATTTTAAAGAAAAACTTACTGATGATAAAGGCAACCCTTTACTTTCACTTACCTATGATGAACAAAAATGGGCAAGAGCTGCCGCAGCGGCAAAAGATGTAATGCAGTTAGGAGTTTATTCTTTATTTGTAGCGCCATACAGTAATTCAGGTACTGTAACTCGTCCTGCGACAATCTCTCCCCCTTACAATGCAGATTATTCGGATAAGGCATGGCCCGACGGTTGGGCTGATATAGATCCCTATGAATCTTACCGGGAGTTGTTTGACGGTGAATTGTCTGCTGCGGAAAACCCCGAATTGATTTTTACACGCGGACAGAATCAATCCAGCGAAGGTATTAATGTCATGGTTGTTCACCAATTACCTCGAATAGCATCGGGATGGAACACACACGGTATGACATTGAAACAGTGCGATGCATATTATATGAACGACGGCTCTGATGTGCCGGGAAAAGATATGGAATACGGAAAGGGAAACGGCAGCCAAAGAGTACAAGGTTTTGTAACCGATCAGGATGTTACAGATGGGAAATACAAACCTCTGGCATCAGGCGTTTCTTTGCAATTTGCGAATAGAGAACCAAGATTCTATGCTTCGGTAGCTTACAACGGCAGCGTGTGGCACATGACCAATGAGTCGCAAGTAAATAACAGAGAGCAGCAGGTGTTTTATTACCGCGGTTCGGGGAACGGTTATACAAATACCATGTTTTGGTTGAGAACAGGTATAGGCATTATGAAATATGTAAACCCGCAGGATACTTATGAAAACGGAGATTTGAATAAAGTCATACCGAAATATGAACCGGCAATTCGCTACGCAGATATATTATTGGGATATGCTGAGGCTTTAAATGAATTAAACGGCACGTATAATATACCAAGCTGGGACAGTTCGGAAACCTATACTATTACAAGGAATACCGGAGAAATGCGAAAAGGAATCAGGCCAATCAGAATCAGAGCCGGATTACCTGATTATTCCGATGAGGTATATTCAAGCAATACGCAATTAAGAACAGCCATTAAACGTGAACGTCAGATCGAACTTATGGGAGAACAGGAACGTTATTATGATTTACGCAGATGGGAAGATGCCGCTACAGAACTTCCTCTTCCAATCTATGGTTATAATGTGCTTATGACTGCGAGCCAAAGAGATTTATTTCATCAGCCGGTGGCGGCTTTTGCCCTACAAAGCACCTTTGCCGACAAAATGTATTTTTGGCCTATTGATATTGAAGAATTGAGACGAGATGCCCGCCTGACACAAAATCCGGGCTGGCAAACTTATAAATAATTAAATTTCATGGATGAAACTGATTAACATAAGATTCTCAAACAAAAGAAATACAAATGAAATTCCATGCCTTGCTAGGATCAATTAAGCATCCGGCAACAATGTAAACTCTAAAAATAGATTAATGAAAAAGATAGCTGCAATACTTACTATCCTGTTAATTACCGGAAGCACAGCCTGCAACAAAGACTGGACTAACGAGCAATATCAGCAATATGTGTCGTTCAAAGCACCTTTGGACGGAGACGGGGTTACGCCTATTTACATTCGGTACAAACCTGACGGATTGGTCAATTATGCATTACCGGTAATTGTAAGCGGCACAACCAATAATAAAAAAGACCTACAGGTGCATATCAGGATTGACCCCGACACACTACAGGCTTTTAACGATGCGAATTTTCAAAACCGAACAGATCTGTATTATAAGCAATTACTGGAGCAATATTATACTATTCCAGATACAATAGTATCTATTAAAAAGAATGTAAACACGGATACTGCAACCATCGGTTTCACGCTTAAAAATATTGATTTGGTAGATAAATGGATTTTACCTCTTACCATAGAGCCGTCGAACGAATACACTCCCAACCCGAGAAGAAATTACTCAAAAGCATTATTGAGAATTGTACCATTTAATGACTATTCGGGAGAATACAGCGCTACAGCACTCAAAGTATATTTGAAAGGAGAAGAAAACGGTGCAGCAATAGTGCAGAGCACGATAGAAACCTATGTTGTTGACGAGAATACAATCTTTTTCTACGCCGGAACCGTAGATGAAAATAAAGCCGATAGAAGGGATTATAAAATATATGCAGTGTTTGATACAACGAAGAGAGAGGTTACACTTAATTCTGACAATCCTAATATAAATTTTAAGGTAAATCAAACAATTAATTATTCCGTTGAAGATATTCCTGATGAACTGCTGCCCTATCTTGTTCATAGATATGTAACAATTAATAATATTGATTACAACTATACTGATTATACATCTGTAGCCAATGCATCCATCGATTATACTGTTCGCGGCTCATTGATTATGGAAAGAAAGATAAATACGCAAATACCGGATGAAGATCAGGCAATTCAATGGTAACTTTACATCACTGCTGTTTAAAATAAATAAGTAACATTCAATAATACAAAACATCAAATGACAAAAGTATCTTTCAGCTTCAGCAAAAATTTGTTTTTTATCAGTCTTAGTTTAATATGCAATAATCTGCTTGCCCAAAAGCAATATGCTCCTTCTTATCCGTTAATTACACACGACACTTATTTTAGCATCTGGTCTGCGAGCGATAAATTGAATGGGTCGTCAACAAAACATTGGACAGGAACAAATCAATCTTTGATAGGTATAATAAAAGTAGATAACAATTATTATCGGTTTTTAGGCCTTCCGCAAGATGAATATAAAAATATTTTGCCAACAGCTGATAAAAGTAATTATACTGTAAAATATAGTGAGCAACAACCAAGCAATGACTGGAATACGATTGGTTATAATGATAATGGCTGGAAATCAGGCATAGCGCCTTTTGGCGACAATCAATCAGAGTCAAAAACCAATTGGGCATCTAAAGATTTATGGGTGCGTCGGGTGTTCAATATTAATGATTTGAATATTGATAATTTATTTTTAAAAATAAATCACGATGACAATGTGGAAGTTTTTCTGAATGGAGAAGATATTTATCATGCAACAGGATGGACCAATAAATTTGTTTTCCTCGATTTGAACAACGCTATAAAAAAGAATTTAAAAAAGGTAAGAATGTATTGGCGATTCATTGTGCAAATACAGCAGGAGGCGCTTATCTTGATGCAGGAATCGTGCAAAAGATTTCATCTGCAGGCGAAGAGAAAATACAGCTTGCGAAGCAGAACAGTGTAGAATTATCAGCAACGCAAACAATTTATGATTTCGCGGCAGGTGCAATTGATTTGAAAGTAAAATTTATTTCGCCGCTGTTGTTAAACGATTTAAATCTTGTGTCGCGCCCGGTTTCTTATGTTACATTTAATGCTAAATCCAATGACGGGAAAGCACATCAGGTACAGGTCTATTTTGGCGCCTCGTCAGATGTGTCAGTTAATTCTTCAAAACAGGAAGTGATTGCATCTGTTGCTAATACAAATAATTTAAAATTGCTTAAAACAGGCACAACCGAGCAGCCTCTTTTACAAAAGAAAGGCGATGATGTAAGAATCGATTGGGGTTATTTTTATATAGGCGCAGCAAATGATAATACAACACAACAATTTATTACATCGTCTGAAACAAGCGGTATTAGTGCTTTTCTGAATAATAAGCAACAATCAATTAATTCTTTGAAAGGAAATAATTTAGAGTTGAATACAGTTTTGAATCTTGGAGAAATTGCTTCATCATCCAAAGAAAAATTTATTGAACTTGGTTATGATGAACAGTATATGGTTCAATATTTTCATCAGAATCTTCGTCCATGGTGGAACAAAGACGGAAATAGCTCCATTCAGCAACAGTTGCAGCAAGCATATTCAGACTATAATGCTATTGCTGAAAAATGTGATGCTTTTGATAAAGAATTATATCAAAAAGCAATTGTCTCCGGCGGCGAAGATTATGCAAAGCTTTGTAATCTGGCATACAGACAAAGCATTGCCGCACATGCTTTGGTACAAAGCCCTAAAGGAGAAATATTATTTTTATCCAAAGAAAATTTCAGCAATGGTTCTATCAATACGGTTGATGTTACTTACCCTTCGGCGCCGCTGTATTTGATTTATAATCCTGATTTATTGAAAGGAATGCTGAATGGAATTTATGAATACAGTGAAAGTGGCAAATGGCAAAAACCTTATCCCTCACACGATTTAGGCACCTATCCTATTGCAAACGGACAAACTTATGGTGAAGATATGCCCGTTGAAGAAGGCGGAAATATGACTATTCTCACAGCTGCAATTTGCAAAGCGGAAGGCAACGCGAGCTATGCAAAAAAACATTGGAAGGAATTAAGTGTTTGGGTAAATTATCTTTCTCAGGCAGGCCTCGATCCAACCAATCAATTATGTACCGATGATTTTGCGGGGCATCTTGCGCGCAATGCAAACCTTTCCGTGAAAGCCATTGTAGCAATTGGTTCTTATGGAATGATGGCGGATATGCTGGGCCAAAAAGATACTGCACAAAAATATATAGCAATGGCAAAAGATTTTGCGCAAAAATGGATGGAGCTTGCCGATGCTGGAGATCACTATTCCTTGACATTTGATAATAAAAATACATGGAGTCAAAAGTATAATTTGGTTTGGGACAAAGTGCTGCACTTAAATATTTTTCCACAAAGCGTATATGAAAAAGAAGTAAACTTTTATTTGACAAAACAAAACAAATACGGACTTCCTTTGGACAGCAGAAAGACTTATACAAAAAGTGATTGGATTTTATGGACGGCAACACTTGCAAATAATAAAGCAACATTTGAAAAATTTGTAACACCTGTTTATAAGTTTGCAACTGAAACGCCCGACCGCGTTCCTTTGAGCGACTGGCATGAAACCATCAGCGGTAAGCAAGTTGGTTTTCAGGCGAGAAGTGTTGTAGGCGGGTATTTTATGAAAATGCTGGAGGAGAAATTAAAGAAATAAAAATCGGTAGCTTTATAAGCCAATATAAAAGGAGGAGACCTTACCCGCGTTAAACAAAAAGCGGTACATTTTCCTTTTGGCTCTTATCCATAATTGGGTTAATGATTGAAAATTTAAGACAGGCATTAATCAACATCTATTAATTCATAAGAAATTTACATTAAAAATTTTGAAAAGTAAAAGATATTATTAACTTTGCAGTCCCAAAAATTGGGAAGTTCTTTTCTGTGCCACTTTAGCTCAGTTGGTAGAGCAACTGATTTGTAATCAGTAGGTCGCTGGTTCGACTCCGGCAAGTGGCTCTGTAAATGTTGTGCTTTGGGCAGGTTCCAGAGCGGCCAAATGGGGCGGACTGTAAATCCGCTGTCTTTCGACTTCAGTGGTTCGAATCCACTCCTGCCCACCATCAAATTCAAAAGAGGTTAATTTGAGAATTTGAAAATGAGTTCTTTTAATTGGAAACGCAGGATGAGGGTAATTTTCAAATTATCACATTCTAAAATTTTCAAATTAAAATGCGGAAGTAGCTCAATTGGTAGAGCGATAGCCTTCCAAGCTATAGGTTGCGGGTTCGACCCTCGTCTTCCGCTCAAATAAAAGTTCTTTAAAAACTGAGAGCATTAGCGTATTAGCTGATTTGGCTAATCGGCTGATTCTATGCTGTTGTAGCTCAGGGGTAGAGCACTTCCTTGGTAAGGAAGAGGCCGTGAGTTCAAATCTCATCAACAGCTCCGCCTTGAATTGAGGAACATTATATTTTAACGATGAATAATTTTAGGAGTAGGAAATATTCATCTATTTTTGTTTGATAATATAAAATTTTTTAATACTTGGTCTGTGGTCGTGCGACTGTAGACCGTTGCATTTAAACCACAACAAAAAACCGATTTAAAAATGTCAAAAGAGACCTTTAAGAGGGAAAAACCCCACGTAAACATTGGTACCATTGGTCACGTTGACCACGGTAAAACTACTTTAACAGCCGCTATCACTTCTATCTTATCGCAGAAAGGTTTGGCAGAAGCTAAAAAGTATGATGATATTGATGGCGCACCGGAAGAAAAAGAACGCGGTATCACTATCAATACAGCTCACGTAGAATATCAAACTGCAAGTCGTCACTATGCACATGTTGACTGCCCGGGTCACGCTGACTATGTGAAAAATATGATTACCGGTGCTGCCCAAATGGATGGCGCTATTCTGGTTGTGGCTTCTACCGACGGTCCAATGCCTCAAACTAAAGAACACATCTTGTTGGCGCGCCAGGTAGGTGTGCCTCGTATAGTTGTATTCATGAACAAAGTAGACTTAGTAGACGATCCTGAATTGTTGGAATTAGTTGAATTGGAAGTTCGTGAACTATTAAGTTCTTACGGCTTCGATGGTGACAATACTCCTATCATCAAAGGTTCCGCAACAGGTGCTTTGGCCGGCGATGCTCAATGGGTAGGCGCGATAGACGAATTGATGAATGCGGTAGATGAATATATTCCATTGCCTCCTCGTCCTATCGATTTGCCATTCCTGATGTCAGTAGAAGATGTATTTACTATCACAGGTCGTGGTACAGTTGCTACAGGCCGTATCGAACGTGGTATCATCAAAGTTGGCGAGCCGGTTGAAATCGTAGGTTTGATCGAAACGCCTTTGCAATCTACTTGTACAGGTGTTGAAATGTTCAAAAAATTGTTGGACGAAGGTCAGGCTGGTGATAACGCAGGTATCTTATTGCGCGGTATTGAAAAGAAAGATATCCGTCGCGGTATGGTTATTTGTAAGCCTAAATCTATCACTCCGCATACTGAATTTAAATGCGAAGTGTATGTATTAAGCAAAGAAGAAGGTGGTCGTCATACTCCATTCTTTACTAAATATCGTCCTCAGTTTTACTTCCGTACTACGGATGTAACCGGTGAAGTTTCTTTACCTGAAGGTACTGAAATGGTAATGCCGGGCGATAATGTAAGCCTTACTGTAAAATTGATCCAGCCTATAGCAATGGAAAAAGGTTTGAAATTCGCTATTCGTGAAGGTGGTCGTACAGTAGGTGCCGGTCAGGTTACTGAAATTATCAAATAATTCGCGTAGGCGAATGAATGAATAAAAATTAGCTAATTGGCAAATTTGCTAATTAGCTAATTTACTTACGGGCATAGTTCAATGGTAGAATAGAGGTCTCCAAAACCTTTGATCTGGGTTCGAATCCTAGTGCCCGTGCTAATAAAATTTTTTGAATAATAATGAGTAAACTCTCAGCTTATTTTAAAGACTCTTATGACGAACTTGTTCATAAAGTAACCTGGCCTACATGGTCGGCCTTACAACAGTCTACCGCAATTGTTTTGGTATCAACTTTGTTATTGACGTTGATTGTATGGTTGATGGATACTGCAAGCAGTTCGGTATTGAAGTTCATTTACTCACTATTTAAGTAAAAAAAAATGGTAACCGAAGAAAGTATAAATAAAGCTGCAACTCAGGAAGATACTAAAGAAGACAATACTAAATGGTATGTACTTCGCGTAGTAAGCGGAAAAGAGAAAAAAGTAAAAGAATATTTGGATAAAGATGTAGTTCGTAACGAATGGACAAACATTATTAAACAAGTATTTCTTCCTATGGAGAAGATTTGGTATGTGCAGAAAGGGAAAAAAGTAATGCGCGAAAAAAATTATTATCCCGGTTACGTTATGATGGAAGTTGTCAATGGAAAATTGACAGATGATATTGTTCAGCACATCAGCGGCATTACTAATATTATGCACTTTCTTACCGACGGAAAAGGAAGCAAGGGCAACATCATTTCTTTACGCAAAAGCGAAGTAAACAAAATGCTTGGCCGCGTAGATGAAATGAACGATCAAGGAGAAGTAATTAACGAACCTTTCATTGTTGGCGAATCTATTAAAATCATCGAAGGTCCTTTCAACGACTTCAATGGTGTAATTGAAGAGATTAATGACGAAAAGAAAAAATTGAAAGTAACGGTAAAAATCTTCGGGCGTTCTACTCCAGTTGAATTGAACTATGTACAGGTTGAAAAATTAATCTAATACACTACACAAAGCAAATTATTATATCGTAGAAAAAGAGATAGCGCTATACAATTGTATATTCTTCTAACAAAGACTTGTCGCATTCTCTTTCACGGGCCTCTTTTTCAAAACGATTATTGAAATATCCGTTCCGTGCACTTTCTTTACAATACAAAAACACAAAACGGATAAAACCGTATCTTCTATATTGAGCAACATGTGCCAACTCATGGCAAATCCAGCTCATATCTTGCAAAAATTCTTGTTTAGAAGATTTATAAAGAAAAATATGCCTGCCTAAGGTAATGGCTATAGATTTTTCTTTGAGCTTGTAGGCTGCAATACGCGCTATCAGTGAATTTTCATGAAGTTTTATCGAAATCAATTCCGGCTTATAAAATTATCAGTTTAATTTGGAAGGCGCTATTAAATCAAAGGAAGGAATCAATACCGTAAACGTCTCTTTCGTTGCCTCATTTTCCATTGTATATTCGCCGTACATTCTTCCTATCTCGCTGTTAAGATTGCACCCGCTTACATATTGGAAAAAATTATCAGGCTCAATAAAAGGTTGCAATCCTACTACACCTTCTCCTTCTACTTCATCGCGTTTCCCTGTACTGTCAAATATATACCAGTGCCGCCTCATTAAACGCACGGCATAGCTGTTATGATTTTCAATAGTTATCCTATAGGCAAATAAATACTCATTCATCAAAGGACGGCTTTGATCGTTTTGATAAAAAGTTTCTACGTTTACTCTTATGCCCTGTGATATTTGAAAAGTCATAATAGAAAATTTTAAGTATAGTAAAGATAATGTATAGATATTATCTTGTCAAAAGATTCAAAGGAATAATATCGGCTATAAATTAATCCCTGACTGCCTTTAGGAATATACAAAAAATGCATATAAACAAATTTTCTTACCTTTGCAATCCTGTTCAAGAAAACCGGGATTAAAGAATGTCGAGTAAAAAAAGAATTTTGTTTATCGCTACAGAAATGTCTCCCTATTTAGAACTGACAGAGTACGCAGAGATAATTAACAAACTGGCAATTAAAAGCAACGAATCAGGATTGGAAGTACGATGCATAATGCCGCGCTTTGGCGTTATCAATGAGCGCCGTCACAGATTACACGAAGTAGTAAGATTATCCGGAATCAATGTTTCTGTTGATAACGATGATTATCCTTTACAAATCAAAGTAGCATCGCTTCCCAATGCAAGGTTGCAAGTCTATTTTCTTGACAACGAAGAATTATTTAAGAGAAAATTTGTTTTCAGCGACGAAAACGAAAACTGGTATGATGATAACGGATTGCGCACCGTATTCTTTGCCAAAGGTGCATTAGAAACAGTAAAGAAATTCGGTTGGCCGCCCGATATTATTCATTGCAGCGGATGGATGACAGGGCTGATTCCTTTGTATATAAAATCTGCATATAAAAAAGATCCGGTATTTGCGCATAGTAAAGTACTATACTCTTTAGAGCCAAATACTTTTAAAGAAAAATTAGGCAAAGGATTTTTAGAACTTGCCAACATCAGCCCAAATATTAATCCGAAAGATCTGGAACAATTCAAAGCAACCGACAATACAGCCATGAATAAAGGCGGCGCTTCCTTCGCAGACGGGATAATTTTCACTTCTGATAAGCTAGATAAAAAATGGATCGCTGAATTTTCCAAAGCAAAGGGAAAAAAAATATTGCCATTCAAAGGTTGGGATACAGATTTAAGTGAATATTTAGAATTTTATCACGAAATTGCCCCTTAGATTTTTTTGTAAAATATTTTAATCTAAAAAAACTCATTAATTAATCTATGCCTTATTTGTTTACGTCCGAATCCGTATCGGAAGGACATCCCGATAAAATTGCAGACCAAATATCCGACGCTTTAATCGATAATTTCCTTGCCTTTGATCCTGATAGTAAAGTTGCTTGTGAAACATTGGTAACTACCGGGCAAGTAGTTTTGGCCGGTGAAGTAAAATCAAAAGCATATTTAGACGTGCAGGAAATTGCACGCGGCGTAATTCGTAAGATCGGATATACCAAAAGCGACTACATGTTTGAGGCCAATTCATGCGGCGTATTTTCGGCTATTCACGAGCAATCCTCAGACATTAATCAAGGAGTGGACAGAAAGAAAAAAGAAGAACAAGGTGCCGGTGACCAAGGCATGATGTTCGGCTACGCAACAAATGAAACGGAAAATTATATGCCGCTGGCATTAGATTTGGCACATACTTTATTAATAGAACTGGCTGCCATTCGCAGAGAGGGAAAAGCGATGAAATATCTTCGCCCCGATGCAAAGTCGCAAGTAACACTGGAATATGATGACAACAACAAACCTGTTCGTATAGATGCCATTGTTATCTCTACACAACACGACGATTTTGACGAAGAAAATAAAATGCTGGCGAAAATTGAGAAAGATATCAAAACAGTTTTAATACCGCGTGTCATCAAAAAATACCCCGCTTATAAACATTTCTTCAACGATAAAATAAAATATCACGTAAATCCTACCGGTAAATTTGTAATCGGCGGCCCGCACGGTGATACGGGATTGACCGGCAGAAAAATAATTGTAGATACTTACGGCGGCAAAGGTGCGCACGGCGGCGGCGCTTTCAGCGGAAAAGACCCGAGCAAGGTAGACCGGTCGGCAGCATATGCAACGCGCCATATTGCTAAAAATCTTGTAGCTGCGGGCATTGCGGACGAAGCATTGGTGCAAGTGTCTTATGCAATTGGTGTTGCACAACCGATGGGAATTTATGTGAACACTTTTGGAACTGCCAACGTAGAATTGACCGATGGAGAAATCAGTAAAATCGTTGAATCGGTTTTTGATATGCGCCCTTATTTCATCGAACAAAGATTGAAGCTGCGAAATCCTATTTACAGCGAAACAGCAGCTTACGGCCACATGGGAAAAAAGAATGAAATTATCTCAAAAACATTTCAGGCGCCCGACGGAAAAATAATAAAAAAGAAAGTGGAGCTTTTCACTTGGGAAAAACTGGATTATGTATCCAAACTCAAGAAGGCTTTTAACATCAAATAATTATGTTATAGATCAGGTCTTCGGTATCTGATTTTAGAATTTGAACAAATTATGTGCATCCCAAAACAGAAATCATTTTCTGTCTTGGGATTGTTGTATATATACAGAATTGATAATTTGGAAAGAAATAATTTTTCTTATGAAAAAAGAAACATAATACAGATAGAAAAATATTTTTAGAATAACTTAATTACAAAAGCCGTTTCTTTCTCTAAATCATATTAGGAGTATTTGTACTTTCATGATTTTTTTAGTGTCGATTCCATTAATTTTTCTGAATGGTTCTTAGAATGTCAAAATAATAAAATATAGTTATCAGCTGTAAAATATAATACAGGTGAAATTGCTACCAAATTTTTATCCGCGAAGAATCAGGCAAATACATTTTATCGCCGGGCTGCACATGAAATGCTTCATAGAAATAAGGCGAATTCATCAATGGTCCGTTTACGCGCCATACAGGAGGCGAATGTGGATTATTGTTGATCCATAAGCGTAGAAATTCATTTTTCATTTTTACGCGCCATATTTTCGCAATGGAAATAAAGAATCGCTGATCGGGCGTAAAACCGCCGATCTTTGCAGTGTCGTGTCCTTCTTTAGTCATTTTGAAAGCATCATAAGCAACGGCAACGCCGCTTAGATCTGCAGTATTTTCGCCGACTGTCATAGCACCCTTTATATGCAAAGTGTCCAATACGGTAAACGAACTGTATAAATCAATTACCTGTTGTGTTTTCGCTTTGAACTTTGCATAATCTTCTTTTGTCCACCAGTTTTTTACATTGCCGTCTTTATCATATTGTGCGCCTTGATCATCGAAAGTATGTGTCATTTCATGACCGATTACCATTCCGATACCACCATAATTGAGTGCATCATCGGCTGCATCATCAAAGTAAGGCGGTTGCAAAATAGCTGCCGGAAAAACAATCTCATTGGCAGAAGGATTGTTATAAGCGGTAACGGTGGAGGGCGTCGTAAACCATTCTGTTTTATCAACCGGCTTGTTGAGTTTTGCAAGATTAAATTGGTAATTATTAGAAGCGGCAGAAACGGTATTCTCAAAATATTTGCCTCTCAAAATTGTTACATGGCTATAATCTCTCCATTTGTCGGGATAACCTATTTTCTTGGTAATTGCAAAGAGTTTTTCTTTCGCCTTTTGCTTTGTGCTGTCGCTCATCCAGTCGAGCTTATCTATTCGAATGGCATAAGCTTTTTGTAGATTATTTACCAATTCCAGCGAACGCTTTTTTGCACTTTCCGTAAAATATTTTTTTACATACAATTGTCCCAAAGCTTCGCCCAAAGCATTATCAATAGCATTAGCTATTTTCTCACCGCGTATTTGTTGCACCGCTTGCCCACTCACTACTTTATTAAATTCAAAACCGGCATCTACAAAAGGCTTGCTCAAAATATCAGCATAATTGTTGAGCGTAAATGCTTTTAAATAGATTTTCCAATCATTTATGGGAACAGATTTTAATAATGAATTGAGCTTATCGTAATAGGCAGGTTGCGATACATCAATAGAATCTGTTTTCGCACCTATATTATTCAGCAAATTATTCCAGTCAATATTCGGTTGTCTTTTTGCAAGAGTAGCAACAGACATTTTATTGTAGTTCGCATTGATATCCCTCAACTCGATATTTGTCCTGTGTGATGAAGCAATTTGTTTTTCGATACCATAAACAATATCCCCATTCTTCAAAGCAGTTGCAGCATCAGTTCCTGTAAGTTGAAATAAAGTTGAGATATATTTTTTATATGCATTTTGTATGGCAATGCTTTGCGAATCTGTGCTGAAATAATAATCCCGCTGAGGCAACCCGATACCTGCCTGCGATACATGCGCAATATTCATGCTGCTATTTTTATTATCCGGACTTATATAAAAGCCTATGATGGAATTGTTATAATTTTTTGTTTCATCAGCTACAAAATTTAATAATGCAGCCGTGTTATTAATGCTGTCGATGTGTGTCAGTAGTGGTTTTACAGGTTCATAACCGCGTTGGTTAATAGTATTCGTATCCATGCCTGATGCGTAGAAATCCCCAATCTTTTGTTCGATACTTCCCATTGTATTAGCAGCCTTAGAGACACTGTCAAGTATTCCTTGCAAACGCAATCTTTGCGGATAATTCATAAACATATATGCGCCTACGCCTGCCTGTGAAGGCGGTATCTGTGCTGTGTCATACCAGATATGATTGACATACATGAAAAAATTATCACCCGGCTTTATGGAAGAATCAATGCCTGTAATATTTACATATTCGTTTTGGGCATTTTGGTGAGCAACATTTTTACAACTTGCAATTATCAGGATTCCAATAAAAAAGAATAGCGGTTTTTTCATTCAACAAAAACTTTAGTGGAAGATAATCAAGTTTTTAAAAATAATTCATTCGGGTGTAAATTTATATGACTTAGAAGCTATTTTAATTGATTGCAAAATCCTGATTAAATTGTTTTTTCCAAGAAACATTCTTTTCTTAAATAATTCAAGTTGATAGTTAATAACCTTTTTAAATTGTATTCCCAAGACGAATAATATAAGTTTTATCAACAATCCCCCTACAAGGTTACAGCATGAATGGATTCTAGCAAACCATGCCTTGCTTTTATAAGTCATAGAATTAGCAACTTGAATTATAATAATAAATGAGGGGTTATTTTGTTCTTTTAATCACGATTTTTTCATCGAGCAACTCAAACATTTTTTTATAAAATGCTTTTATATCAGGATATTCATCAAGCGGATATGCAGGCGCAAGAAAATTGATTGATAACAAATAGCTTACAGAACTGTCAGAAACTTTTTGGAATATTCTTCGGATAATAATGCTGCTGTCGCCAATGCGCATTAAAATATTTTTTGGCATATCTTCAAATGCAAGGCCGTCTGCAATATTGATGTATCCTGTAATATTATATGAATGCAGCACATCCATCTGGATAGCCGTTTGCCGTTTGTCTGCCGTGAAAGGATTGTTTTCCGGCCCGCAATATTCATTATACGGAATCAATAAATAATTACCCGAATTTTTTGCCGTGCCGCTCAATGATAAGTTGATGTTTAACGGAGACGATATATCGTCTTTGTTTTCTACCTCAAACGAATCCACTTTCAATCCGATATTTTTATTTAATGCGAAACTTGATTTTATATTATTTTCTTCTACATCTTTGAGGGTTTCGATTCTTGCGTAACTATCAAACGTCAAGTTTGCAAAGCCAGATATTTTTCCGTCCCGGGCAATATTAAAATTTGCCATTCCCCTCGTTGTAAATTTATCCTTCGTATCTGAAATGCTGATCCATCGCGATGTTTTATTGTCTGCAATCAATGCTGAAGTAAAATTAATATTACGTGGTATTACGTTATACGGCGTGTATTTATCCGCAGCATTCATAATATATGGAGTGCTCTCTGTTTCGGCATAAATCATTACTGCATCAAATTCGTTTAGGTCTACATAAGCGGGATTTGCCAAACCATGATCGTGTGTGCTTACTAAAAGAGGAAGGGCATTTATTTTATAATCTCGCAACCAATTGATGACTAAAAAATTGATGTCGGCAATAGAGCCTTGTTTTTTATCCCATGCAGATTTTACACCGCTGTTGTCATCAGAAGAAATGCTTCTGAAATCATTGCATTTCATGCGGCTTTGCACATATTCATAAACAGTTTTTACTTTTTCCCGATCGTTTTTGCATAATGCAACAGCGGCATCAAGATCTTCCGGGTGATGTATATTTCTTTTTAGTTGGCCGCCTGCACTGTAGTCATCAAGATATTCTTCACACTGCTTCTGCCAGTTCGTTCCCACTTCGATTACGTTTTGCCCCGGAGGTGTAATGGTTGTAAGATTAAAATCCACACGCTGCATATAATCCAGCCAGCCGGACATGTATGGTTCTTCGTGGATGCTTGCAATATTGCGCATGATGAACCAGTTACCTGTATAGTCTGTACTTTTCTTTATCTCAATATCCTGCCGCCGGTTTACCTGATAAGTAAAATTGAAATAATCGGGAACTATCAGATTATATGCGCTGTACTTTACGGGATATTCGTTCTGGAAAAACCAGGAACGAATGTTCCAATAAGATTTTCTATAGCTGGTATATTTGTACTCAACTACAGAGCCTACGCGTACATCGGGCAATGCAAAAGAAATTTCTGAATAATTATTATCTAAGGGCTTATCAAAAACATCTGATTTTTTTAGTTTGCTTACAACTACTTTTCCTGTACTGCTGTCCAGATTATATACATAACCTTCTACTGTAGAAATTCTTTCATTTCCATCTTTGGAATAATACCTGATTTTTACATCTGCCGCTTTTGAAATTCCTGCTTCTTTAAACACTTTGAATTTCTTCCTTGTTTCGGTTTGTACAGTCACGCCGCCACCGAAATTATAAGTAACAGTTCCTAAATTTACCAGGCACTCCAATGGTTGGCCGGGATCAAAATCACAATCCTTTAATTCCAGTTCAGAATTATCCGGCTTGCCGAACCCAATAATCTTATCTTGTGCAAATGCCTGAAAAATAAATAGCGTATAAACTATAAGCAGAAAATAAAATTTCATTATTGCAGACAAGTTAAGGTAATAGAATAATTTTTTTGAGAATGTGTTTATCGAATGTAGTATAATTCTTTTTTGAGATAAAAATTTCTCAATATTTTTTTTGTTTGAACGATGCTGTTAAACAAGAGAAATAATCAAGTAATTTCGATCTCTTTAAAAAATTAATTATGTCAATTGAGAATAAAGTAGTTTATCTGAACACGGCCGGTTGCGGATTGGTAAATGATTCTATTTTGCAGGCTGGCGTGGAATTATATAAACAATTTGCAATAAATAGTTCCGGCGCATCCGAGCAATGGCGAGACGTAGATTCATACCGAGTGAGAAAAACGGTTGCAGATTTCATGAATGCACCGCAAGAAAATATTGCTTTGATTCCCAATTTTTCTTATGCAATGAATGCGATTGTGCATTCTTTAAAAGGCAATGAAAAAATATTATTGTATAAAAAAGATTATCCTTCTTTGACAATTCCTTTTGTTCTCAATCATTTTGACATTACTTGGATTGATGACGAGGAAGATAATTTTATAATTGACATAAATAAGATAGATACTTTCATAAAAGAAAAAAAGATCGATATTGTTGCCATTAGTCACGTACAATGGCAAAGCGGCTTTAAGCTTGATCTGGAAAGGCTTTCAGCTATCTGCAAACAAAATGATGTATGGCTTATAGTAGACGCCACGCAAAGTCTCGGTGCTATCAATATTAGCTTGTCTGAATGGCCTATTGATGTTTTTATTGCAAGCAATTACAAATGGATGAATGCAGGTTTTGGCACAGGAATTTTATTTATGAATAATGAATTTCTGCAAACTTATCCGCCGGTAATCAGTGGCAATAATAGCAAGGCATTTACTTTTGAAAATGGAACCTATTCCTATAATGCCAATATTTTAAATTTTGAACCGGGGCATCTGAATCAATTCGGATTGAATGTATTGGCTAAAGCAATTGAAGAAAAAAATGCCATCGGTTTAAAAAATATCGAGGCAAATAACATGTTCCTTACAAAAAAATTGCTTGAAGAACTTGTTCAATTACCTGTTGAATTAATAGGCGATCCAAGTATTGATAACAGAGCTTCCATTGTAATCATCAAAGACAAAAACGGGTTACACGATTTTCTGCAAAAACGAAATATCATCACCACTTCTCGCAATGGAACGATACGCATCAGCATGCATTACCACAATACTGAAGAAGATATTGATGCAATTGTAAATGCAATTAAAGATTGGGCTAAATAATTGCTTCTATGCAATTTCTTTTACAACATTGTATATCGTGCTCGGTTTGCCCAGCGTATAAAAATGCAACACCGGAACGCCGAAAGATTTTAATTCTTTGCTCTGCTGTATCAGCCATTCAATGCCTATTTTTTCGGCATCTTCATCTGTATTGGTTTGTTCAATTGCATTTGTCAAATCATGAGGAATTTCTATATTAAATATTTTCGGCAATACATTCAACTGGCTTTTTTTGGTTAAAGCTTTCAATCCCGGAATAATGGGAATATCAATTCCCAATGCTCTGCAATCTTCCACAAACCTGAAAAATTTTTTATTATCAAAAAACATTTGCGTCATAATATACGCAGCGCCCGCATCTACTTTGGCCTTCAGCTTTTGCAAATCATCCTGATAGCTTGCTGCTTCAAAATGCATTTCAGGATAGCCGGCAACGCCGGCACAAAAATCGGTTTTACCGCCGGCGGTAATTGTATTATCGAGATAGATTCCGTTATTAAGATTATTAATTTGTTTTAATAAATCTATCGCATATCTGTGCCCGCCAATTTCAGGCTCAAAATGAATTTCGTTTTTTGCTGCATCTCCTCTTAGTGCCAATACGTTTTGTATGCCGAGAAAATTCAGATCAATCAATGCATCTTCCGTATCGTTTTTTGTAAAGCCGCCACAAATGATGTGAGGAACTGCATCGGTTCCGTAATGGTTCATAATGGCAGCACAGATTCCTACGGTTCCCGGACGTTTGCGTATGGCAACTTTTTCAAAAGTACCGTCGTCTCGTTTCTTTATAGTTGTATCTGCGCGGTGATATGTTACATTTATCCATGAAGGTTTAAATTCCATCAGCGGATCGAGATGATTGTATATTGAAGAAATATCCCTTCCCTTCAGAGGAGGAAGAATTTCAAAAGAAATCAAAGTATCTTTAGCCTGTTGTATATGTTCTGTAATTTTCATTATTCGGATAAATGGAGTGCAAGATAATGTAAAACACAATTATGTTATTTCAGTAATTCTTTATAATAATAGCAGCATTGTATATTTTCTTAAAATGATTTGCATTTTATTTAAAGAAAATCACCTTTTGGGATTAATGAATTTTCCGGAACTTTATTCAGCATTGGTTTATTAAGAATCTGTTTAAGTTAATTGTGTTTTTATCTTTAAACCGCAAAACATACAAAGTTTTACACGAAGTTCGCTAAGATTACTTTGGTTTCTTTGCGAAATACTTTGAGTACTTTGTGGTTAAAAAAAATTTCATAATCATTATTTTACAATTAACTTAAACAGCCTCTAATACATAACAATTTTAAAACTTGATTCAGATGATCAGGTTCAAAACAATTATAAAAAAATTCGCATCAAAGGGAGAAAAAACCGGATGGACTTATATTGAAATTCCTGCCTCGTTTGCTGAACAATTGAAACCCGGTTATAAAAAAAGCTTTCCTGTAAAAGGATTATTGGATAGTCATTATTTTTCGGCAATTACATTACTTCCAATAGGAAACGGAGATTTCATAATGCCGTTAAACGCCACTGTCAGAAAAGCAATCAGAAAGAATAAAGGCGATGAATTAATGATAGAAATAGAAGAAGATATTAATAAATATGAAATAAATAAAGATCTTATGGAATGCCTGAAAGAGGAATATGATGCAATGAATTTTTTTAATACGCTTGCTAAATCGCACCGGAACTATTTCAGCAAATGGATTGATGCGGCTAAAACTATAGAGACTAAAAGCAAGCGCATCGCAAGAGTTGTGAACGCGCTCGCAAATAATTGGGATTATAGTACTATGATAAAAATGCAAACAAAAGAGAATAAAAAATTAAAAGAACTGTGAAATGACCAATAAGAATTTTGTATACCCAAAGCAATGATTATTTTGGCCAATTCCATCTGACATTAAAAAAAATAAAAATAAACAGATGATTAATAAAATATTAAATAGCTTAAATGCCTTTCTATAAAATCGCTGAAACCCTTTATTCTATTGATTTTCAGGAGAATGATTTATGTTCCTTTATTGTAAATGATAAAGAAATTGTTTTGGCAAAAAAAGACAATCAACTATTTGCTTGTGCTGCAATTTGTCCGCATGCAAGCTTCCCGATGAAAGATGGATATATAAGTTCTAAAGGTTTTATCGTTTGTCCGAAACACGATTATCAATTCAGTCTTCTTCATGGCAGGTGTATGAATGTTGAAGATTACAAACTTAAAATCTATAAAACCGAAAAACGTGACGATGGCTGGTATGTAGAAATATGAATAAATTTCCGCTAACATAAAAGAGGTCATTTTCTTAAAACGACCTCTTTGCAAAATTTATAATCAATAAAAATGCTATCTTATTTTCCCGGTGCATTATAAGAATCCTCAACCGCCTGAAGACGTTGTTGAAGTTCATCTTTGGAATAAAACTTAAACATTTTTACAGGTTTTCCGTCGGAAGCGGCTGGTACATCGCCGATGCCTACAAATGGCGCAAATACATAAGTATGCGCTAAATCGTCATTCAGTTTTGCGATTTGCCCGTTGTTGATTAAATAATTTTTATTGGCAGCAGAAATGTTTGCTCCAGTAAGCACTTGCTTTACACTGTCTATATATGCTTTTTGCTCATCTAAATCCAGGTCATGGTCAAGCCCGATGTTTTTACCAACTATTAATTCGCTGCCATAGATAGGTAAAGAATTAGCGTTATAAATATAATATCCCGGTTCAGCAGGAACGCTTACTGTAGATTTTTTACCGTTGTTGTCTACATTAATGCTTGTAACGGAAGCATCTTTCAAATCTATTTCCTTATTGTCGGCACCGCTGGTAGTGTCGCCTAAAGAAATATTCGTTCCGGTTGCATCTACCGTTACAGAGCCGGGCGAAACGATCAATATTTTTCTCTCTTTGCCCGGTCCGCCGGAGCAAGCAGCTAAAACAGCTAATGGTAAAATTGCGAATAATATTTTTTTCATTCTTACTTGGTTTCTTTTTTATTAATAATTTTTTTTGCCCGATTGGTATTCTACAAATTGTGATACTCAAATAAAAAAATAAAAAAAGTGCAAAGAAGTTTTCCTTGCACTTTTAAATAGATTGATTATTTTTTTGTTGCTGCAAATAACGTCGCAACTTTTTCCCAGTTTACTACATTCCAGAAAGCGGCTAAATATTCCGGGCGTCGATTCTGATACTTCAAATAATATGCATGTTCCCAAACATCTACGCCAAGAACAGGTGTGCCTTTTACTTCGGCAATATCCATTAACGGATTATCCTGATTCGGTGTAGAAGTTACTTCAAGTTTACCATCTTTAACGATAAGCCATGCCCAGCCGCTTCCAAAGCGTGTAGCGCCCGCTGCATTAAATTTTTCTTTAAATGTATCGAAAGATCCGAAAGCTGCATCTATTGCCTGTGCAATATCTCCTGTAGGTGCACCTCCTGCATTTGGGCCAATGATTTCCCAAAAGAATGAATGGTTCCAATGTCCTCCGCCATTATTTCGAACGGCTGGAGAAATGCTTCCTGCAATCTTAACGATTTCGTCCAGCGGCTTGCTTTCGTTTTCGGTGCCGGCGATGGCTTTATTCAAATTATCTACATATGCTTGATGGTGTTTGTCGTGATGAATTTGCATCGTTTGTGCATCAATATAAGGTTCTAAAGCGTCGAAGGCGTACGGTAGCGCCGGTAATGTAAATGCCATAATTGATAAAATTTATTAAATGAATATTATTTTAAAATTAGAAAAATTACTTCTGTATTTTTCTGTCAGCACGCTAATTTACAACATAAAAAATTTTAATACGAAAAGGTTGCAAAATCTTAACGCTTATTTCTAAAAAACGTTTTTATCATATCGGCGCATTCGTGCTGTAAAACACCGGAAATAATTTCTGTTTTTATATGGAATGGCGAATGTTCTACATATTTTTTATAGCCATTTTTCTCATCGGGCGCACCATAAACTATTTTACCTATTTTACTCCAGTATAATGCTCCGCAACACATGAGGCAAGGCTCTATGGTAACATACAAAGTTGCATCGGGCAAATATTTTGCAGATAAAGCATTGCAGGCAGAAGTAATTGCCAGTACTTCAGCATGCGCAGTAGGATCGTTCAGCAATTCGACCTGGTTATGCGCACGCGCAATTATTTTATTATTCAAAACCAGCACGGCTCCGATTGGTACCTCATCAGCATCAAAAGCTTTTTGCGCTTCCAGCAAAGCCTGTTGCATAAAATATTCGTGAGAGAAAATCAATTAAACAGCTTTATTTATTTTTCAACATCAAAACATATTTTACCATAGCTTTTGCATCGTCCAAAGAAATATCCGGATGAGGTGTCATAGGAACAGTGCCCCAAACGCCACTGCCTCCTCTGATTACTTTTTGCGCAAGTGCATTTACAGTCGCTTCATCGTTTGAATATTTATTTGCAACATCCTGGTATGCAGGCCCGGTGCCTGCTTCCTTAATTTGATGGCAAGTAAAGCAGTCGCTTTTTGAAACCAGGCCCAATCCTTTTTGATAATCCGGATTGCCGGAAACATCGGATGGTATTGAACCCATTTTTGGATTTCCATTTGTAGAAGCTACGCTATCTGACGAATTGCTTGTTGAGTTTCCCCCGCAAGCCACAATACACATACAGATTGCGAAAGAAATTACTAATAAATATTTTTTCAATTTGAATAGATTTGTTATTTAGCAATAGGGTAAAAATAATTAATAACAGTCAATATTTTTTAGAATGTGAAAAGAGAATACAGGTTATCACATATTTTAACAACTAATTTATTCGTTTTAAGTACTTTCGTATAAACTATTTCTTGATGGAAATAAAAGAAGTAAAATCAAAGACCGACATAAAAGATTTCTTGAATGTTGCAGCGGAGATAGAAAGCGTTTTGCCAAACTATATAAGACCATTGAATAATGATATTGAAGATGTATTTGATGAAAATAAAAACGTTCTTTTTAAGGCAGGCAATGCGTGGCGATGGATATTGAAAGACGGAAATAAAACAATAGGAAGAATTGCGGCATTTGTAAATACAAAATATAAAAATTTTGGCACGGATTATCCCACAGGAGGCCTTGGATTTTTTGAATGTGTAAATGATGCACAAGCTTCAAACATGCTTTTTGATGCGGCAAAAGAGAAATTAAAATCACAAGGCATGCACGCCATGGACGGCCCGATAAATTTTGGCGACCGCGATAAATTCTGGGGGCTTTTGGTTGAAGGTTTTGAAGAAGAACCTATTTACGGCATGGCTTTTAATCAGCCGTATTACCAGAAATTATTTGAAAATTACGGATTTCAGAATTATTACAACCAATATTATTTCGCGATGAATATAGATGATAAAATTCCTGCAAAATACCGCGAAAGGCATGCAAAATTTAAATCGAAAAAAGATTATACCGCAAAGCATATCGATAAAAATAATCTGGAAAAACATGCGGAAGAATTTGCAACAGTTTACAACGCCGCTTGGGCGCAGCACAATGAAGGAAAAGAAATAACGAAAGAAGAAGTGCTCAAAACATTTCAAAAAATGAAACCTATTATCGATGAAAAGATTATTTGGTTTGCTTACTATAAAGAAGAGCCGATTGCAATGTGGATCAATATTCCGGATTTGAACCAATATTTTAAACACTTCAACGGAAAATTTGGATTGATCGAAAAATTGAAACTGTTAGGGATGAAAAAACGAAAGACTTGCAAACGCTTTACCGGTATTGCATTTGGTGTAGTGCCAAAATATCAGGCTTTGGGAGTAGATGCTTTTATTATATGCGAAGGATCGGCTTTTATTCAAAGCAGAAGATTGTATGAACGGTATGAAATGGGCTGGAGCGGCGATTGGAATCCGAGAATGCTCAATATTTATAAGGCTTTGGGCGGAATTCAAAGCCGCAGGCTGATTACTTACAGATATATCTTCGATAATAAACATCTTTTTGAAAGGCATCCTGTAATGGATTATTCGGGAAAATAATTTTTCAGATCAATCATTTTCAGATGAAAAAGTATAAAGAACTCAAGCCGGTAAAAACGATTGCTTTAGTAGCTCATGATCACAAAAAAGAAGAATTAATAGATTGGGTAAACGCTAATAAAGAAACGCTCATCAAGCATCGGTTGATTGCCACAGGCACAACAGGCGCATTAATAGAAAGCCAGCTGAATGTGCAGGTAAGCCGTGTGCTAAGCGGCCCGCTCGGCGGCGATCAGCAATTGGGAGCCATGATTGCAACAGGCGTAATTGATTTAATGATTTTCTTTTGGGATCCTATGGAATCGCAGCCACACGATACGGATGTAAAAGCTTTACTTCGCCTTTGCGTTGTATGGAACATTCCATTAGCCTGCTGTTCCGCAACGGCAGATTTTATTATCAGTTCGCCGTATATGAACAGCTCTTACAAAAGCGCTGTAACGGATTATACTGATTACCTTAAAAGAGCAATTAAATAATGAAAATAATCGGCTTACTCTCAGATACGCATAGTTACTTGCCGGCGCAAGTATTTGAACATTTCAAAGATTGTGATGAGATTTGGCATGCAGGAGATTTCGGTTCCTATCAAATAGTTGAAGAACTGAAAGCATTCAAACCTTTGCGAGGAGTGTACGGAAATATTGACGGACAAGAAATAAGAAATGAATTTCCGTTGGAAAACATTTTTTATTGCGAAAAGGTAAAAGTATTAATGAAGCATATTGGCGGATATCCGAAAAAATATGCACCCGGCGTAAAAGAATTAATCGCCAAAGAAAAACCGCAACTCTTTATCAGCGGGCATTCACATATTTTAAAAATTGTTTACGACAACGAATTGCATTGCTTGCATATCAATCCCGGCGCTTGCGGGCAACAAGGCTGGCATCAGGTAAAAACGCTGGTAAAATTTGTTATTGACGAAAAAGAAATAAAAGATTGTAAAGTGATAGAATTAGGCAGAAAATAAAAATCAGTAAATAGAAAATTTCGTCAATTCTATAAATTGTTTTTGCCGTGCTTTAATGACTTCCGGTGAAATGTTTCTCACGCCGTCAGCACCTAATTTTTCCACACAAAAACTTGCTGTAACCGATCCCATGATTACCGCCGTTTTCATGCTCTCGAAACTCAAATCATCTGCTTTGGAAAGGTAACCGATAAAGCCTCCGGCAAATGAATCGCCTGCGCCGGTTGGATCGAAAACTTCTTCCAACGGCAAGCCAGGTGCAAAAAATATTTGTTCATTATAAAATAATAGTGCGCCAAATTCGCCACGTTTTATTACCAAATATTTCGGCCCCATTGTTAATATTTTCTTCGCAGCTTTTACGATAGAATATTCGCCCGTTAATTGCCTTGCTTCTTCATCATTCACAACTAAAGCATCTACCAGTTTTAATACTTCATGCAAATCGTCCAGCGCAATATTCATCCAGAAATTCATGGTATCCAACAAAATAAATTTCGGTCTGTGTTTCAGTTGAAGTATAACCGATTTTTGAACAGAAGGAGATAAATTTCCCAAAAATAAATAATCTGTATTCTGATAATTTTCCGGCAATGTAGGGTTGAAATCTTCTAATACATTCAAGATCTGTAACCAAAGTATCGCGCGTGTTCATATCGGTATGATAAATGCCGCTCCAGAAAAAAGATTTTTTATCTTTTACGATTTCTACGCCATCTGTTTTTACGCCTAACTCGTTCAATTCTTCCAATACTTCACTGGGAAAATCATATCCTACGATGGATACCTGGTTTATATCATTTGTAAAATTGCTCGCAGCGAAAGCGCCGAACGTTGCGGAACCGCCAATGGTTTTATCTGTTTTTGCAAAAGGCGTTTCAATAGCATCGAAAGCCATTGTGCCAACTATAGTAAGAGCCATTTGTATGAATTAATATTAAAAATAAAATTGTCCGCAAACCTATTGCAATAAATCAAAAATGAAAAATCAAATCTTATCCAATTAAATACCGCTCTTTAAAAATTATTTGATGATAAATAAAATGCCCGTAAATGTTATAAGCAAAAGCGCGCGTGCTTGCCTGGTAATCTGCAATGTTGCCAATACGATTTAGCTGCGTTTCACTTAAGCTGCGCAGCAAAATATTCGTGGCATATCTTACGGCTTTAAATTCTTCTTTCACATCATCAAAAGCACGGTGCGCTGCGTTGGAATGATCGTTGTAAATATCCTGATCAAAGCCGTTAAGCGTCTGCGTTTCGCCCCGCGAGATGGCAAGAACGCGATATGCAAAAACTCTTTCCGTATCTACGATATGTTGTAGCGCTTCTTTCACTGTCCACTTATTTTCGGCATAAGCAAAATTCGCTTTCTCATCCGGTAATGATTCAATGAAGTTGATGTGATTATCGTTGTAATTGCTGATAAGTTCCGCAATACTTTCTCCTTTCACCAAAGAAATATAGCGTTCAAAATATTCGGGGTATTCGGATTTTTGTGGGCGTGGCATGAATTGCGGTTTTATTTATCCGTAAAATTATTAATCTCCCGTTAGGAATAAAAAATAACATTTAAAATTATCTTTGTCGCTTCAAAAAACAAATTATGGCAAAATCTTCCATTCATATCGATGTGGAACTGGATAAGGATAAAGTACCTGAAAATATTTCGTGGCATGCGAGCGATAATAGCGATGAAGCGCAGAAAGCAAAAGCTATGATGGTTGCTTTTTGGGACGGTGCAGATAAAAGCGCTTTGAGAATTGATCTATGGACGAAAGAAATGATGGTAGATGAAATGGCAGATTTTTTCTATCAGACTTTCACTACAATGGCCGATACATTTAAACGCGCTACAAATCAGCAACCGCTGGTGGACGATATTAAAAATTTCGCCAAAGAATTTTATCAAAAGTTCAGAAAGATTCAGATGGAACAAAATAAACTTGTCTGAAAGAGAGATGTAGAATTATCAAAAACAATTGAACAATAAAGCAAGTAAACAATGAGTTTAGAAACAGAAATAATGACACGCATGAAAGATGCGATGAAAGCTAAAGATGAAGACACTTTGCGTGGGCTGCGCGCTATCAAAGCAGAAATAATCAAAGCGAAAACTGAACCCGGCGCAAATGGCGCGGTTTCGGAAGAAGGCGAATTGAAACTATTGCAGCGCTTGGTAAAACAGCGCAAGGATTCGCTTGAAATATTTGAGAAGCAAAACCGGGAAGATTTAGCGCAAAAAGAAAGAGCGGAAATAAATGTGATTGAACAATTTTTACCCAAGCAACTTAACGAAGATGAGGTGCGTACTGCATTACAGCAAATAATTACTGAAACCGGTGCAGCATCGCCCGCGGACATGGGTAAAGTAATGGGTGCAGCCACCAAACAGCTTTCCGGAAAAGCAGATGGCAAACTTATTGCTTCTATCGTGAAAGAACTTTTAAGTAAATAAATGAGCATAGATTTCATCGCACTTATTCTATTGGCATTTGCTATATTTAAAGGCTATAAGCAAGGCGCTATTGTAGCAATATGTTCCTATCTGGCAATACTGATAGGCCTCGCGGCGGCGGTAAAATTTTCCGTTGTGGTAGCAGGTTACCTCACACAAAACGGAGTAAGGGGCAAATGGATTTCTTTTATTTCATTTCTTCTGGTTTTGGTTGTGGTAATATTTATTGTACGATGGATTGCAGGGCTTATTCAGAAGCTGGTAGAAACAGTATTGATGGGCTGGGCAAATAGAATTGCAGGTATCATTTTATATACCTTACTTTACATGACGGTATTTAGTGTGTTGCTTTTTTATATTCATAAAATAGGATTAATAAAAGACACCACATTGCTAAGTTCACTTACTTATCCGTACATAAAAAATTTAGGCCCTTGGCTTATTGATAATTTCGGAAAAATAATCCCATTGTTTAAGAATATGTTCTCAGACCTGGCAAATTTTTTCGGAAATGTTGCAACAAAGATTTCACATTAGAAAATAAGGGTATTGTATTTTTACTTTTACTTTTTATTTTTATCGCTTGAATGATGTTTATTTGTAATGTTGAATGAAGAGTACACGACTAATATGAGTTACGAAATAAAACAAAAAGATAAATTTAATTATATAGACGAGGGGCAAGGCGAAATATTGGTTTTGTTTCACGGACTATTTGGAGCGCTCAGCAATTTCAGGGCATTGATAGAATATTTCAATAGAAAATACAGGGTAATTGTTCCCACATTACCATTGCTCGATTTAGATTTGCTGAATACAACAGTTGCCGGGTTGCAAAAATATGTAAATCGTTTTTTTGAAAAATTAGATTTACAAAATGTTCATTTGCTGGGAAATTCCCTTGGCGGCCATGTGGCGCTGATGCAAATTTTAAAACATCCGGAAAGAATAAAAACGCTTACCCTTACAGGCAGCTCCGGATTGTTTGAAAACGGAATGGGCGACACTTATCCAAAACGAGGCGACAGGGAATACATTCGCAAAAAAACCGAATTTACGTTTTACGATCCCGCAATGGCAAGTGAAGAGCTGGTGGACGAAGTATTTGAAATTACCAATAACAGATTAAAAGTTATTAAAATCATTGCATTGGCAAAAAGTGCTATACGACACAATCTTGGCGATGAACTGAAAAGCATACGACAGCCCACGTGCCTGATATGGGGAAACAACGACAACGTAACACCGCCTTTTGTTGCGGAAGAATTTCATAAACTGATTCCTAATTCGGAACTTTATTTTATTGATAAATGCGGGCATGCGCCAATGATGGAAGTGCCGGAAGAATTTAATGGAATTCTGGAAAAATTTTTAGAAAAAAATACATAAAAATATCCTTCATGTTATGTTCACACGTCTTAGCTGCCGGTTATCCCACGCTCGATTTGCACGAGAGTACGGTAGAAGATGTGCTTGCATTACAAGAAGAAAAGAATATATTATCTTTTCCTGTTTTGGATAATGAAGAGCTTATTGGCATTTTATCTGTAAAAGATGTTCTTCATCTGCCCGAAAGCACAATCATAAATTCGTTACAGCACCTTTATTTCAAATCTGTTGTTTCCGAAAACGATTTTTTTTATACTGCGCTGCGTGTTATGAACATTACGGACAATATTGTTCCGGTCACAGATATTTACAACAAGTACAGAGGTACAATTTCACAACAATCATTATTGCAGGCCTTACATACATTTTTGGATATCTCAACCGGCAATGATGGCATTATAGTTATGGAAATAAATAAAATCAATTATTCATTTTCCGAAATTGCGAGGCTTGTTGAATCTTGCAAAGCAAATATCTTACAACTGAATACTTACTTCGATACACAAAATGAATTGTTTATCATTACCATTAAAGTCAATCGCAGCAATATCTCCGAGATAGTTTCCACATTGCAGCGGCACGATTATCTTATAACATATTATTTCGGCGAAGAAAAATTTGAAAACGAGATAAAACGCAACTATGATGAACTGATGAATTATCTCAATATTTAATATTTCTTTATCCAAAAAAATTATATTGGTATAATAATTGAATATTATTTTGCATTGTCCAATATGATAAAATAATAAATTATGAAATGAGCCACAAGAATCTTGCAAACCCGAAGTAATGATGATTTTGGCAAATTCCATTCAACCATTAAAAACCTAAAAAAATATACGAATGAAAAAAATTAAATTCTCATTGATTGTATTGTTGGCTGTAGCCGTTTTTGCATCTTCTTGTAATGCATATAAAAATGCCAACCGCAGTGAGCGCGGGGCAGCTATTGGCGTAGGTGGGGGCGCAGTTGCAGGTGGCATTATAGGCAAAATTTCCGGTAATACTGCATTGGGCTCAATTATTGGCGCTGTGGTAGGCGGGGGCGCCGGCTATATTATAGGTAAAAAAATGGATCAGCAGGCCGAAGATATCAAAACGCAAGTTCCCGATGCTAAAGTGCAGCGTGTGGAAGAAGGTATTGTAGTTGAATTTTCAAGTAAAGTTTTATTTGGCTTTGACCAGTATAGTTTGACAGACGCTTCTAAGCAAACACTCGGCAATTTGATTACTGTATTGAATAAATATCCGCAAACCAATCTTGAAGTACAAGGCCATACCGACAGTACAGGTACCGAATCTTACAATATGAATTTGTCTGTTCAAAGGGCTACTTCAGTTGCGAATTATTTAAAGCAAAATGGTGTTGATGCTTCGCGTTTAACAGTAAAAGGATATGGTGAGGCAGATCCCGCATATACCAATAGTACTCAGGAAGGCCGCGAGCAAAATAGAAGAGTCGACTTCCTTATTACGGCAAATCAGCAAATGAAAAATGATGCAAACCGCCAGGCACAACAGCAAGGAACGAACGGGCAATAAAGCCTTTTTGATATGATTAATAAAAAATGCCCGGCGATTATTGTACGGACATTTTTTATTGAAATGATTATTTCATTTCATTGCTTTGCAATACTGAATTTTCCATTGCCAAATTTGTTGGAAAGGTTTCCAATCTCATCTATATTGATTTTTCCTGTTACATGAACAATAGAAATTTCATCATTGCTATCGACCATCAATACACAGTCTTTCACGATATTGTCATTTTGAATTTTGCCCAGAATATGCACTCTGTCGCCATCGGATTTTACAAACATTAATTCATCATATCCATCTTTGACAAGATCAGATTGCAGCTGTTTCATATCGTGATGCACATTTGATTGCTCCGAATGAATATCAAAATCAAGCACGTCAACGGAATGAATTTTTCTCAAAAATCGTGTATCGTCATTACCTTTCGGAATAAACGGATGTGCCAATGCCATCAGGAAACTACCAATGTGAACATAGTCGGCAGATGGCGTTCTTCGGTATTTATGAACAAATCTGCTTAAAGATTTTTGTGCGAACATATTCGTTGAAACACTAATGAACAGTATAATTATTAGCAAATTTTTTTTCATAAACTATGATTTTAGTTATTTGTTATTGATATTTCTTTTTTAGTAGCAGCAACTATATTTTCAATGTCTTCTTTTGAAATAATTCCATGAGCATGTGCAATAGTTCCTTTGCCTATAAATAAAACAAAATCATTTATTGAATCTTTATTACCTTCTTTTTCCAACAATGTTATTTTGCCTTTGTCGGCAAGTTTTAAGTTGAGCATTTCTGTATAATTATCTGCAATCAATTGACTCTTTAAGCCTTGAAATATTGTTTGTCTCGCCATCCCTGTATCTTTAAAATTATCCATGATATGAACAGAATCTAATTTTTGTAAAGCGTTTATAATCTGAGATAAAAATTCAGGATATTTTGCTTTTGCCGAATCAGGCACGCCTGTAACTATTTCGTTAGACAAGGTTGAGCCACTAAAAGCTCGAACGTCTGCTTTTCCATTTGCATTGTACACATTGATAAAATCGTTTATGAGTGATTTTTGTGCTTTGCCGATTGTTGCGCTTAATAATAATATTGCCGTGATTAAAATTTTATTATGCATGGTTTTTAGTTTTAAAGTTTGGTATTTTATTTTTTCTTCTTAATATTTTTCAGCTTATCCATGTCTTGGATATTCAGCGTTTCGCCAAGTTTCGCAATCTTATCCAGATCAATATTTCCGGTAATGGACATCAGTACAAAGTCATCGTTGCTGCCTACGAGCATCAGCAATTCGGATATGATGTTATTATTTTCTTTTACAAGAAATTTTACATTGTCGCCTTCATCGCGCACGGTCATCAGCTCTTCGTAAGAAGCAATGTTAAGTTTGCGTGCAGCATCTTTATATATTTGCTGTGCATTCTTTTCTGTTTCGAGCAATCGCAAACTTGTGATCTGGCTGATGGTTTGTTTTACATCCTGACCTACATCATTCCAATTAATTTTAGACATCATCTTAAACATTTTCGGGCTGATGGAAACGACCGTGAAATTATCATCGTTTTCATACTGACTGAAAAATTTATTGATGGCATCACTTTGTGAGAATGCTTGTGCACTCAGCAAGATAAGCGCTGCCAATAGAGCGATTATTTTTTTATATTGTTTCATATATATATTAATTTTTATTTTTTTGAAATTGCTACGCTGCGCTCGCATTCACGGTGCATAACTGTCTAATAAATTACTAATTTTTAATTCTTAATTTTCTAATGCTTTATTCAATACATCCATTTTGGCAATGTTTTTTTCTGCCACATTCTTCCCTTTGTTCAAATGTCTGGAAATTAATGCCAATACGCGTTCCACCTCTTTCTTCGCATCTTCCGGATTATCGTAAGTATCTTTAATTTCAGTTTGAAAATTATCGGCTTGTATTATCTGCGCAATATTTTGTTCAGGAACAATTTTATTTCTTTCAACCGATTTATAAATAATTCCTGCCGCGCCAACCAACAGTAAAACGGCTGCCGCCACTCTTAGCCAATACAACTTAAATATTTTCACCGGCTTTCTTTCTTCATCGATTTTTGATAATATTTTTTCTTCAAAACCTTCGCTTGTTATCATTTCTTTTTCCGAAGAAAAATATTCCATCAAAGTTTTTATTGCTTCAAAATCCGCACTCAGATTGCCTTGCGCAAAATATCTTTTCAACAATTGCTCTTCTTCCAAAGATGTTTCGCCGGCCAGATATTTATCAGCTAATATTTTTATTTCGTTATAATCCATGGTTCAATTGTTTTATCAGTTGTTGTTTTATAGTTGTCCTTGCGCGGTGAATATTTACCTTTACCTGTTCCAAAGAAATGCCCAGTAATGTGGCAATTTCCTGATAAGATTTTCCCTCAGTTTCGCGTAGTTGAATAGCCAAAAACTGCATCTCGGGCAATTGTTGCATGCTGCTTTGAATACAGCCGATAGCCTCTTTATTGACTGCCGATTCATAAGGATTTTTGTCAGCCGTTTGCAACTCCGAAATATTGTCCAGCGGCTGAAATGATTGTTTATTCTTTCTGATCTTATCAATGCACAAATTGCGTGTCATTGCCATACAATAGCCTTCGTAATTATGTAACTTTATCCATTCATCGCGTTTATCCCAAATCTTCAGCAATACATCCTGCACAATATCTTCCGCTTCTTCCGCCTGCCGGACCATGCTGAAAGCCAGTCGCAACAATGTATCTTTAAGCGGCAAAATTCGTTCTGTAAAAATTTGTGTCAGGTTCATTGTTATAAAGATGACGCATCACATTTAAATATGTTACAGCATTTTAGAATTATTTTTTAAAAAGAATATTTGGGCGTATCTTCACTTAGCATTTGGGTGTCAGGCTATGTAGGAGTTCGCTGCACTACTTTGCACCGCTTCTCCGTTGCGCCCATGGGCTGGGCGCCATGATAATTTCAATTGCAAAAAATAAAATCATAATATTCGATTATTTTTTATTCTTTAACTTTAATCCTAAGCAAATACGTCTCTCTTAATGTCTATATAATTTTGGTAAACTTCCCTTTGAAGACATACAATATTTAAATGAGGCGAAAAAAGATTATTTGAATGTTAAAGACATTCAATGACTTTGAAATTGATACTGAAGAAACAGTCCGGTTTAAGTATAAAAAATGAATCTTGGTATTTGTGAATAAATAATGGTGGAATGCTCGATTTGCTTTATGCAAAGCATGTATAAGAAAGTGCGTTTGTTTTTATTTTTTCGATTTTTTCGCTTCCTAGGAGTTCATATAAACTTTAATAAACCCATTTAAAAATAAAAAAATGAGAACACTTGTCTTTATCAAATGCAGACATGCAAGGTTAAAGTGTATTATGTTTTCTTTCATGAGCCTTATCGGTATACAACAATCCCATGCCCAGGCTTATTTTAATTCGGATACGACTTTAGCTTCAGGAATATATAATGTGTCCGGGTGGGCAGCAGGGACTACTATTACTATTCCTGCAGGGAATACGGTTACTATTAATTGTGCCTATGGCAATGGTAATTTGATTATTAATGGTACATTAAATTTAAGTGCAACATCATTTGGAATGGCTGGAACACTTACTTTAGGAGCGGATGCAGTATGCACCACAGCAGGTTCGGCACAATTCCAGGGGGCACGTACTTATGGTGCGGGTTCCCAAATGACCGTAAATGGCACTATGACCGTTGCCGATGTACCATTAAACATGTATGCGAAATCGGCTGCAATTGTTCATGGTGATTACACTAATAATATTAGCTCCAGCGGCACCAATAATATTTCATTATATGACAGTGCACGGATAGTTGCAGACGGAAATATAGTACTGAATGGAAGTCATCTTCAGCTAGATACTCGATGCCTTGTGAAATCGGGTGCAAATATGAATTTTAATAATGGAAACAGTACTATATCTGGAAATGTTGTATGCGGAGGAACTCTCAAATTCAGTACCCCTAACATTATATTAAATTGCGCTAATGTTACAACTGTAAATTTGGATAATGAAGCAGAAAGCGGAACATTGAGCGGTACCGGTCTTATCGTTGTTACAGGGAGTTTTACAGGGGATGGAAATTCGCTTACAAATAGCAGCAGCATTGTGCTTAATGCTGCCAATATAGGCACAGGAGGTAATCCGGGCAGCGCTACGATAGGGACAACAGGCCCATGCACCCAGTCCCTTCCCATTTTATTATCTGCATTTGATGCGGCCGCCTACGGCACAAGCATCAAACTCTCCTGGATAACAATAACCGAGCTTAATAATAAAGGGTTTGCTATAGAGAGAAGTGCTAATGGCAATGATTACACACAAATTGCCTTCATAGATAGTAAAGCTGCAAATGGTAATAGTAGTGTTCCACTTAACTATACCTATACAGATAGTACTCCCTTGCCAGGGTACAACTATTACAGATTGAGACAGGAGGATATAAATGACATATCGGCATATTATGTTTTAAAGCAACCTGTTAGGTACAACGGCACATCTATCAGTATATATCCTTCACCTGCCACGTCTACACTGAATATTGTGGGTATAGATGTCAATTCCAAATACAGTATCAGGATATTGAATATTAATGGAAAAGCTTTACTCACATCCACAACAAACAAGATCGATATAACTTCACTGGCTGCCGGTATTTACTTTGTGCAAATCGTAAACGACAATAATATAGAAAAGGTTTTTAAATTTATTAAAGAGTAATTTTTATAAATCAACCGTCAAATATATTCTTGGTCATTATGAATAAATTTTTTTATACATGCTGAATGTATTACACGGATTCATATCAAACTAAGTAGGGGCACATTTTATATAATGTGAGTTCGATTTAAGCAGTAATAAGTTTGCTTTCATCAATGAATTCAGGCTTGAGATTGATGGAAGGTTTTTTATTGAAGAATGAACAGGCTGCAAGAGCTGAAAGCATATTAACGATGAAGTTCTCTTGTCTTATATGTTCTATTTGGCATATATTCTTCAACTTATTATTTACGCTTTCGATTAAGGCTCTTTTCCTGAGCAGAATTTGTCATTGACCATCAAAGCATTCATCATATTATTCTTTATTTTGGTAATAAGATCAACACCGTTGATAAAAAGCTGTTCGAATAAATCCCGGCTGATGTATTCTTTATCACCAAAGAGTTTGCCGAATATTCTTTTATGAAAATCCATGCTTTTCAACAGCTTTCTGTCATCCATATTGCCTTGTGTGAGAACAAAGCCCAACAGTTATCCCTTATCATTGTTGATAATCAAATCAATCTCATAACTAATACAACCAACCGATGGAATATCGCCCTTTGGCAGCCATGTTTTTAATGGTTTTGTGTTGCTTCTCCCGTTTTTGATATGGCAAATCCTTAATGAAATATCGGTGCATTTACCCAAACAAATCACTTTTATAAATACGGCTAAGGGCACAATCGTTTTACGTTGGAGTTCTGTAAACCTGTTATAGGAAACGGTTTTAGTAAATTCTTTTTGTAAATGCTTTTGAACATGATACAGATAAAAGTGTTTCAAATTCTTAAAACTGTGGTAATGAAACAGCCGCGTAATGGTCATTACTTCACCGTCAGAGAGCGCAAAAGAACAGTTCCTTTTCCTCGTTTAATGAATATTTCTATAATTTCATTTTTGGATATTATAGCAGAATTATTTAGTTAAATATTTGTATTTCAATACTATGAATATACCAAATATTCTGCTTATTTCATATTTGTAACCTTTATTATTCTGAAATTTTTACATCGAACTCACTTTAATTAAGTCATATTTTTCTATGCTTTTGATTTCAAGGAAGATTCTCGTATTATAAGTGACATCGGAATTACAAAAGTGTTTGACGGAAGTTTTATATTCTTGTTTTTATTTTTTAATTGCCTAATTAATTCTTTCGCCGCCATTTCGCCCATAATTATACCCGGATAATCTATGGTGGATAATTTTGGCCGGATAAGATCGCCGATTACATCGTTATTAAACCCAAACACGGCAATATCTTCGGGTACTTTAAATCCTTTTTGCGTTAGTTGTTCGATACAAACTGCAGCTGCAAAATCATTTGTGATAAAAAACGCATCTGGCTTTTGTATTAATAATTCATTTACTGCTTTTATGGTAGCATCTTTATCTAAATCGCATACGTACAAGAGTTTTTTATTGTACTTAATATGATAATTTTTTAGCGCTGTTTTATACCCTTCAAATCGGTCTCTGTAAACATTTCGATAAAGATCTGCCGTGATATGCGCAATTTTGGAACATCCTTGCTCAATCAGATGAATAGTGGCCTGATAACCAGCTTGGAAATTATCAATAATTACTTTTGTGAATTTCGGATCATCCGGTACGCGATCAAAAAATACAACCGGAATATTGCGTTTTGTAAAAGGCAGAAAATGTTCAATCCCTTTTGTCGTGAGCGAAAGAGAAACAATTAATCCGTCAACTCTTTTGCTTAGTAAATTTTTTGTATTTGCAACTTCCCGAATTTCAGTTTCGTTGGAATGCGTAATTAATAGATCATACCCTTCCTGCGTTGTTATTTTTTCTATGCCTGCAAGTACAGATGTTACAAAGCTGCTGTTGACTTCATGTAATAAAATTCCGATGGTTTTGGATTGTTGTTTTCTTAAATTGCTTGCAATCGTATTATGCCTGTAACCCAATTCTTTAGCGGTAAGATTAATTTTTTCTCTTGTTTTAACATTGATAATCGGATTATTATTTAGCGCACGGCTTACAGTCGTAGCGGATATTCCAAGCTTTTTTGCTATATCGTAAATTGTAATTTCTTTATGCATTATATATAGTACAACAAATTTAAATTAATTCACTAAATAAAGCTTCAATCGATTGTGATTAGGATAAAGGTTAGGGCGTAATGCACTTAAACAGCTTGCTGCATCAGCCTGATTTACCTGCTTATACCGATTATTCGATGAATGGCCGCACATATCGTTATATGCAAAAAGCGCCCATGTACCCGTTCGGATTCGGATTGACGTATGGAAAATTTGTCTATAGCAATATTAGTCTGAATAAAAAATCCATTCATAATAATGAGTCTGTTCAGGTAAGCGCAACCGTTGCTAATCAAGGAAGCATTGCATCTGATGAAGTAGTGCAGTTATACATTTCCGCTCCGCAGCAAAATTATCTTACCCCATTGTATGCATTAAAAGGCTTTCAAAGAATTTCGCTGAAACCCAATGAGAGCAAGACATTGAGCTTTACAATAAAGCCTGATGAATTACAAATTATTAACGAGAATGGTGATGCAGTTATACCAAATGGCGAATATAAAATTTATATCGGCGGAAGTTCGCCTGTGGCTCGCAGTGAGGAATTGGGTGCGCCTGCGTTGGTAGCTACAAGTATTGTCATTAAAGATTGAAAATAAGTTTTCCGTGAAAAAGATATTCATATTATTATCAATTGCAGCGTTATTCATCGGTTGGATAACAACCGGCGATCGTCTGAAATACAATGATGATAATGGGTTTGAAAGATTATTATAAAAATTATTTTCCGGTAGGAGTAGCAGTAAATACACACAGTATTAAAGGGAATGAAGCGAGCCTTATAAGCAAAGAATTCAATAGCATTACGCCTGAAAATGCAATGAAATGGGCATATATCGAGCCTAAGCAAGATATATACAACTGGAAAGATGCAGATTCTATAGTGGCATTTGCAAAGAAAAATCATTTGCGCATTCGTGGACACAACCTTTGCTGGCATGAGCAAAATCCTTCTTGGCTTTTTGTAGATAAAAATGGCAATCAGGTTTCAAAAGATACTTTGTTACAGCGTTTAAAAGCGCACATTTTTCGAGTTGTGAATCGATATAAAGATGCAGTATACGCATGGGATGTAGTGAATGAAGCTATTGATGATGACAGTACAAAATTTCTTCGCGATTCAAAATGGCATGAAATCTGCGGAGAAGATTTTATTGACAGCGCATTTGTATATGCACATGAAGCAGATCCTAAAGCGCAATTGTTTTATAACGATTATAATGCTGAACGGCCGGAAAAAAGAGAACGTATTTATAAACTGCTGAAAGGATTGCGTGCAAAAGGAATTCCTGTGACAGGCGTAGGTTCACAAGCGCATTGGTCTATATATGAACCCAAACAAGATGAACTGGAAACAACTATAAAAGAGTTTGCCTCTCTTGGATTAAAAGTTCAAATTACGGAATTGGATCTTTCCATTTTTCCGTGGGAGAAAAGTAGACGGAAAAAAAATCCAAATGAAAATGATGAATACTCTGATCAGTTGAAAGCCAAACAAGCTGCCCAATACAAAATGATATTTGATGTATTTCGTAAGTACAGACAATATATCAATGGCGTTACTTTTTGGAATGTTTCGGATAAAGATTCATGGCTGAATCATTATCCTGTGGAAGGAAGAAAAAATTATCCTTTATTGTTTGATTCTTTATTGCATCGCAAAGCTGTTTATTGGAATGTAGCGCAGTGGTAAATTAATTTAAAATAAGTTTAAAACAATGGCAAGATTTATTAGCAAAGGCAGAAAAAATAGATAACGAATTACCGACTGAATATAAAGATGCGTTCTTTGAATTAGTGCTGCATCCCGTAAAAGCAATGGAAAATTTGCATGAATTATATTATGATGTTGCCATGAATAAAATGTTTGCTTCGCATAACGATATTACCGCAAACACTTATGCAGATAAAGCAAAACAAGCGTATATCAACGATTCATTGATTTCTCTTCAATACAATCAATTGAACAACGGCAAGTGGAATCACATGATGGATCAAACACATATCGGTTATCGTTCTTGGCAAGAACCAAGGCATCAATCAATGCCGGAAGTGGAATATCTTCCCAAGGCTTCTATTACGAATACATGGATAAGCGACCCGTCATTTGTGAAAGTTACACTTCCAAATAGTGCTTCTAAAAATTCTTTTTATGAAATGAGAAATTATGTTTCAATAGAAGCATCGCATTATATAAAAGCGGTTAATACAAAAAACATAAAATGGAAAATCATTAAAGATATTGGCAGAGACGGCGATGGCGTTACAACTTTTCCTGTAACCAAATCTTTTGCAAAGCTTACAGCATCTAATCCGCAGCTTCAATATGAAATTTATACAAACGATACTGGAGTCATAAAATTAAACGCATATTTTTCACCAACATATAATTTTCTAAATGATTCTGCAGGTTTGCAATATGCTGTTTCTATTGATAATGAACAACCGCAAATTGTCAGCCTGAATAAAGAAACAAATACGATAGGCATTATGACTAATTGGGTTGCAGACAATATAATTATTAAAACAACAGAACATCAAATTTCAACAAGAGGAAAGCATATTGTAAAGTATTGCATGATTAGCAATGCAGTAATTTTACAGAAGATCGTTTTAAACTTTGGAGAGTTAATGCCTAGTTATTTAGGTCCGGCGGAAACCATTACTCCACCATAAAAATTTACTTGTTTAATATAACTATCGATTTAAGAAAAATTTAATTGCAATCGATTGCAAAAATGTAAAATTTGGCTACTTTTATTTTTTTAATTATTGTGTTGAAATCTATATGAATGAAATTAATGTAAATAAAATTTTGCTCGGTATTGATGTTGGCACTTCATCTATTAAAGTTTCAGTAGTAGATACGGAAACGCAGCGTAGCATTGCTTCCGCAACATTTCCTACCGATACGGAGCGCGAAATAAAATCGCCAAAACCTGATTGGGCGGAGCAATCTCCTGAACAATGGTGGAGCGATGTGAAAGCTGCGATTTTGGAAACACAAACTCAAAATAAATATAACCCAAAGAACATTGTCGCAATTGGAATTACTTATCAAATGCACGGACTGGTAATTGTAGATAAAAATAAAAATGTTTTGCGTGATGCAATTATATGGTGCGACAGTCGAACAGAAAAACAAGCGCAGCAAGGGTTGCAAGCGATAGGAGAAGAAAAGTCGTTATCGCATTTATTGAATTTCCCCGGAAATTTTACAGCATCAAAATTAGCATGGGTAAAAGAAAATGAGCCTGATATTTATGCTAAGATTGATAAGTTTATGTTACCCGGCGATTTCATTGCCATGAAATTAACGGATCAAATAACCTCTAGTATATCATCATTATCCGAAGGTGTTTTTTGGGATTTTAAAAACAAAAAAATATCTGAAGATATTATGAACGCTTACGGCTTTAACACTTCTGTTTTTCCCGAAACAAAAGCATTGTTCGGTGTGCATGGAAACGTGACAAAAGCTGCGGCAAAAGAATTGAATATTCCTGAAGGTATTCCCGTAACATACAAAGCCGGCGATCAGCCAAACAATGCATTATCATTAAATGTTTTTGAACCCGGCGAGATTGCTACAACTGCCGGTACAAGTGGTGTTATATATGCAGTAACAGATGATTTGATTTATGATAAACTTTCACGCATCAACACATTTGCACATGTAAATCATACGAATGAAAAAAATCGTTTAGGCGTGCTATTGTGCATTAATGGAACAGGCATCAGTAATCGATGGATAAAAAATTTGATGGATGAAAATCTTTCTTACCAGCAAATAGACAAGCTTGCAGCGTCAGTTGGAATTGGCTCGGAAGGATTGCTGTTTCTGCCTTTCGGCAATGGCGCCGAACGAATATTGTGCAACAAGCAAGTGGGTGCAGGCTTCTCCAATATCAATTTAAACCTGCATAGCAAAGCTCATTTTTTTCGAGCTGTACAGGAAGGAATTTCTTTCTCATTCCGTTACGGATTAGATATTATGCGCGAAAACGGTATGCAAACAAAAGTGGTAAAAGCGGGCAAAGCCAATATGTTTTTAAGCAAAGTATTTACGAATGCATTTGTAAATACAACAGGTTTGAGTGTTGAATTATACAAAACCGATGGCAGTGTTGGTGCGGCTTTAGGCGCAGGTGTAGGGTTAGGAATTTTTGAAAAACCACAGGATGCTTTTTCCAAATTGGAGTTGTTAGAAACCATTCATCCTGATAAAGAAGCAGTGAAAATATATGAAGTTGTTTATCAGAAATGGAAGAACTGTCTGAATGTGGATTTGGGATGATTTTTATGATGATTGGATAATCATAACTATCATAAAAAATCAGCCGCCATTTCAGCAACAATTAAACAATAAAGCAATTAAACAAGATTAATCACAAATAAAAATCAAATACAATGGCAATCATTAAAGGAGACAAAGAATATTTCAAAGGAATAGGAGAGATAAGGTACGAAGGGCGCGAAAGCGACAATCCGCTTGCGTTTAAGTGGTATGATGAAACAAAAGTTGTTGCAGGAAAAACGCTGAAAGAATGGCTTAGGTTTGCAGTTGCATACTGGCATTCATTCAACGGAAGCGGCGCAGATCCATTTGGAGGAAGAACACATTTTTTTCCTTGGGATGAAAGTACTGATCCAATTCAGCGTGCGAAAGATAAGTCTGATGCGGCTTTTGAGTTTATTACAAAAATCAATGTACCTTTTTATTGTTTCCACGATGTGGACTTAATCGATTACACTGACGATGTTGCTGAAAATGAAAAAAGATTGAGTACAATCAGCGATTATCTTTTAGAAAAACAAAAAGCCAGCGGTGTAAAATTATTGTGGGGAACTGCAAACCTGTTTTCGCATGTACGTTATATGAATGGAGCCGCAACCAATCCTGATTTTCATGTATTGGCGCATGGAGGTGCACAGGTAAAAGCTGCACTGGATGCAACAATAAAATTAAGCGGAGAGAATTATGTGTTTTGGGGCGGGCGCGAAGGCTACATGAGTTTGCTAAATACAAACATGAAAAAAGAACAGGAACATTTTGCGCGCTTTTTGCACACTGCAAAAGATTATGCACGCAAGCAGGGTTTCAAAGGCACATTCTTTATTGAGCCAAAACCATGCGAACCTACAAAGCACCAATACGATTATGATGCTGCAACTGTAATAGGCTTCTTGCGTCAATACGATTTACTGAATGATTTTAAACTGAATCTTGAAGTAAACCATGCAACCCTTGCGGGACATACATTCACGCATGAGCTCCAAGTATCTGCTGATGCAGGTTTGCTCGGTTCTATAGATGCTAATCGTGGTGATTATCAAAACGGCTGGGATACAGATCAATTCCCTACAAATCTTAATGAGCTTGCAGAAACCTGGCTTGTAATTTTAGAAGCCGGCGGGTTTAAAGGCGGCGGAGTAAATTTTGATGCAAAAGTCAGAAGAAACTCTACAGATTATCAGGATTTATTTTATGCACATATCGGCGGCATTGATGCATTTGCAAGAGGATTGATTATTGCGGATAATATTTTGCAAAAATCTGATTATAAAAAACTCCGTACCGAAAGATATGCATCTTATGAAAGCGGCGTCGGCAAAGATTTCGAGGATGGTAAATTGACTTTGGAAGACTTAAGAAATTACGCTGCGCAAAACGGAGAACCAAAGATAATCAGCGGCAAGCAGGAATACTTTGAGAATATTATTAATCAGTATATTTAATTAAAAAATCAAAAGTAAAAAGTAAAAATTTACACAATTGTGTTTTTACTTTTTACTTTTTCGTTTTGGGTTTATACAATTTCATCCACAATAAAATAAACTTCGATGGCATTTATCAACACAGGCAGAAATGAAGCTGTTCAGGGACTTCGGAAAGGCAATAGTTTTTACATTGTATTGCTGACGTTGGTAGCAGCTTTGGGTGGTTTATTATTTGGCTATGATACAGCCGTTGTTAATGGTGCGGAAGAAGCATTAGGAAAATATTTTGTGCTGCCCAAGCCGGATGATTTCTCATTGCTTACATCATCGTTGATAAATCAATATCGTTGGTTGTTGGTTATCGTGTTAATCATTGTTGCCATTATTATTTGCGTACAAATGATAAAATTGCTCGGAAAAAATAAAGGATTAATTGTAAGCATCATCTTGCTTGCAGCATTGATTATATGGTCGTATTTTTTTGTTGCCGCTGCAATTCCAACGAATGCCGATGGAATAAATATATTACAAAACACGGCAAATTCTATCAAAGGATTTGTGCTTGCAAGTGCGTTGATTGGCTGTATTATCGGCGGCGCATTAGCGGGAACCATATCGAAAAATTGGGGAAGAAAATCGGGCTTATATATCGCAGCATTATCATTTTTAATTTCTGCTATAGGTGCCTGGAAGCCGGAAGCGTTCAACTTTTTCGGTGTCCTGCCCGTTTATTCTTTTGTGATTTATAGAATTATCGGCGGCTTGGGCGTAGGCGTTGCATCAATGATTTCTCCTATGTACATTGCTGAAATTGCCCCTGCAAAAATCAGAGGAAAATTGGTTTCATTTAATCAGTTTGCGATTATTTTTGGCATGCTTATAATCTATTTTGTAAATTATATAATTGCCGGAAAAGGTGATGAACAGTGGCTTACGACAGAAGGTTGGCGGTGGATGTTTTTCTCGGGCGTGATTCCTGCGGTAATATTTTTTGTACTCTTATTTCTTGTGCCGGAAACGCCCCGCTATCTTGCGATGAAAGGAAAAGATGATAAAGCGTTAAAAGTATTGGCAAAAATCGGCGGCAAAGACGAAGCGCAATCTGTGTTGCTATCTATAAAAAGTACGCTGCACGAAACCAATAGCCCTTGGTTGTCGTATGGATCTTTATTAATTATTGTGGGTGTGTTGCTTTCCGTATTTCAGCAATTTGTAGGAATAAATGTAGTTCTTTATTACGCGGGAAATATTTTTCGCAACATGGGATCATCAACCGATTCATCTTTGTTGCAAACCATTATTGTCGGCATTGTGAATTTATTATTTACTGTTATTGCCATTTTTACAGTAGATAAATTTGGCCGCAAGCCATTGATGATAATAGGTTCGGTTGGAATGGCTGCAAGCATGATGGCAATTGGCTTTCTGTTCTATTCGCAAAATCTCGGAATTGCTGCATTGATATTTATGTTGATTTATACTGCTGCTTTTGCATTGAGTTGGGGCCCGGTTTGCTGGGTATTGCTTGCAGAGATTTTTCCAAACAGTATTCGCGGCGCTTTATCTATTGCTGTTGCTGCGCAATGGATTGCAAATTGGGTTGTATCTTTTACCTTCCCTGTGATGAATGATAATGTTGCACTTACCAATCAGTTCCATCATGGATTTGCTTATTGGATTTATGGGGTAATGGCCGTATTGTCCGCATTGTTTATCTGGAAATTGGTGCCGGAAACAAAAGGTAAAAGCCTGGAAGAGATTGAAAGTGTATGGAAATAAAAATCTTATATAAATATTCTGGTACCGGAAAATCCTTCTCTGAATTCTTTAGGTGTTTTTCCTTTCTTTTTTTTGAATATTCTGTTGAAGTTAGATATATTGTTAAAGCCGCATGAATAGGCTATTTCAGCAATACTGTGCGATGTTTCCATCAGCATTCGCGTAGCGCTGCTCAGCCTGATTTCGGTTAATGTATCAATAAAAGTTTTACCTGTTTTGTTTTTGAAAAATCGACTGAACCCAACTTCCGTCATATTTGCAATTTTTGCCGCTTCAGAAAGCCCGGCCTGCTTGTTGAAATTGTTATGAATATATTCAATTACTTTCCGGATGCGGCGGCTGTTATAGGATATTGAATTATTGTTGAATACACTTCCGGATAATACGGTAATATTTCTTGAAAGGGAAAGATCATGCAAAATCGATAAAAGTTCTAATACCGAATCAAAACCTGTTTTATTTACCAAAGATAAAATGCGCGGGCTGATTCTTTCTATTGTGTCTGAAGAAAAAAGAATGCCGTTGGCTGATGTTTCAAACATCCTTCTCATATAATCCAGTTGCTTTTTTTGTAAAAATTTATCCTGTAATAAATCTCTGTGAAACTGAATGGTTACTTCATGTATTTTTTTGCTTTTGCATTTTTCGGTAAACCATCCGTGCGGTAAATTCGGCCCGACGAATACCAATTCGGATTGGCCGATCAGGCTTATATGATCGCCAACTACTCGTTTGGCATTCTTGGCATTTAAAATAAGGTTAAGTTCAAATTCTTCGTGAGTATGCAATGGAAAATCAAAATTGCTTTTATGTCTTACGGCCATGGTAAAACAATCGTTTTGGGTCAGCGGCGTAATTTCTCTGAAAATTTCCATTGTTTTGTATAAAATTTATATTCATAAAGATAAAAATAAAATAAGGATTATGTCAAGATAATATTATTAAATAATTACGATGAAATGTATATGTAGAAAGACATAAGAAATTTTTTTTTAATAAAATGATTATCAACAGTGAAAAAAATACTAATGTATTATTAAATTTTTTATTATTAATTTTAAACAATTATGAAGAAAGCGTTATTCTCAATTTTCCTTCTTATTTCAGGAATGCCCTATGCACAAAGGCCTGTTGATATACATGGTTTTCTCAATGTAAAAGGAACAGGCTTATTTGATCAATACGGAAAAAAAATTGCTTTGCATGGTGTCAGCTACGGATGGCACAATTTCTGGCCGAGATTTTATAACCAATCTTCAGTCGCATGGTTGGCCGGAGATTGGCATGTGTCTGTAGTAAGGGCGGCAATAGGCGCCGAACCGCGGGACGGATATATAAATGCACCAAAGAAATCATTAAAAGCAGCAGAAGCAATTATTAATGGCGCAATTAAAAGCGGAATATATGTAATTGTTGATTGGCATTCTCATAATATAAACATAGACTCGGCCACGCAATTCTTTACATTCATTGCAAAAAAATATCATCATTATCCAAATATCATATACGAAATTTTTAACGAACCTGATTACGAATCCTGGGAAGAAGTAAAGCAATATGCCGAAAAAATAGTAACTGTCATCCGAAAGTATGATCCTAAAAATCTTATCTTAGTCGGTTGCCCTCATTGGGATCAGGATATTATGCAGCCTGCCGATGATCCTTTGAAAAATGTTACTAATGTTATGTACACTGTGCATTTTTATGCTGCTACACATAAAGAATATCTGAGAAAACGTTGTGACAGCGCTTTGGCAAAAGGCCTTCCGATATTTATTTCCGAATCCGCCGGAATGGAGGCCTCCGGTGACGGAAATTTAGACTATCCTGAATGGCTAACTTGGATTCGTTGGGCAGATAATCGAAACATTTCTTGGGTTGTCTGGTCTGTATCCGATAAAGATGAAACTTGCTCTATGCTAAAAAAATCTGCCGGTTCAAACGGCGGCTGGAATGATAATGAGTTGAAAGAATCGGGCGTCTATACGAAAAGATTACTAAAAAAGTATTAGTATATATTATAAACTTAATTAGTAATTTAATTTTTCTTCTAATGCGCTGTTATATTGACTATCACAATATCTTTTAAATAGTTTTTTCATTCATTTATTTTTTAGCAATTACATTTTTATACTTCAAGATAAAAAATAACAATTAATAGCTAATAAAGTATTATAAACTCTTTTAACAAAAATCTACTTTTGTGAAAACTTACAAACGATGATTAATAAGATTGTTGGCAAATTTTTTATCCTTATTTTTTTCTTATTGTCTGTGTCTCTTGCTTTTGCCCAAACGATTACTGTTTCCGGAAGTGTAAAAGACGAAAACGGACAGCCATTGAGTTTAGTGTCGGTAACGCAGGTCGGAGGAACCAAACACGCACTTACTGATGAAAAAGGCAACTTTACGATTACGGTTTCGGATAATGCAAAATTTTTACAATTTTCTTATACAGGTAAAAAAGATGTTGTAAAACCAATTGTTGCAGGGCAAGCTTTGAATGTACAACTGGAATCTTCCGACTCCAAATTGGGCGATGTAGTAGTAATTGGTTATGGAACGGAAAAAAAAGCAAATATTACGAGTGCAATATCATCGCTTAAAGCAGATGATATTAAAAATATTCCGGCTGCAGGCGTAGATCAGATGATGCAAGGTAAAATTCCCGGAGTTACTGTAACAACCAATTCAGGACAACCCGGCGGCGGAGTTTCGGTACGCGTTAGAGGTATTACTACTGTCAGCAATGTGGCCGGCGTTAGTAATGAACCTTTGTATGTGATAGACGGGGTTCCAATATATTCAAGTACAGCTAGTACGAGTCAGGATCAGTTGGGAGGAGTTGCAGGTCAAACGACGCAAAGTGTTTTAGCTACTTTAAACCCTTCGGATATCGAATCCATTGATGTTTTAAAAGATGCTTCTGCACAAGCTATATATGGATCTGCGGGTGCAAATGGAGTCGTGTTAATCACAACAAAGAAGGGTAAAACGGGAGAAGGAAAAATTTCTTACGATGGATATGTAGGTTGGTCAGATGTACAAAAAAAATTGCCATTGATGGATTTGAGGCAATATGCTCAATATTATAACTCGCTTGTAGGAGAAGTTGGCTCCATAGTTGGTTTGGACACTATACCTGAGTTTGCAAATCCTTCTCTTCTTGGTAAAGGAACAGATTGGCAGGATGCTATATTTCAGACAGGTGTAATGCAAAATCATCAATTGTCATTCTCCGGAGGTACTGGCAAAACAACGTATTACTTTTCCGGTGGTTATTTTGACCAAACGGGAACAGTAATTGGCTCAGAATTTAAAAGGTGGTCTATTCGTGCAAGCGTTGACCAGCAAGTCAAGAAATGGTTGAAAGCTGGCGTGAGTGCTAATCTTAGCCGAACGAATCAACAAGTAACTTTAACGGACGGGCAACAATCCGTGATTAGTTTGGCGTTATATAATAGCCCCGCAACTCCTGTGAAAGGTCTGGATGGATCTTATCTCAGCACATCTTCAATTGCCGGAGTGCCTTTTGGTCAGAGTCAAAATCCTGTAGCGCTTGCCCTATTAAGAGATGTGCATGATATTCAGTCAAAAGCTTATGGTAATATATATGCGGAAATTGAATTTATTCCGGGGCTTACTTTACGCAATCAATTCAATTACGATGCACAATCTTTACAAAATACCGGTTTCGAGCCAAGTATAACCAATCCGGTAACTAATCTCCTTGTGATTGGACCCAATAGACTGAGAGTTGAAACTGATAACAGTTATTATTTTGGACTGCAAACTTATCTTACTTACAATCACACATTTTTAGGCAAACATTATTTAAATGTAGTGGTTGGGCATGAAGCATCCAGATCGGATTATGATTCTAAATATATTTCCGCAACCGGTACGGTTTTGAATCAGGAAACATTTAATGGCGCTACAATAGATGATGCACAAACCGGTGGTAATTCATATCCGGATAGAAGTGAAGGCTATTTCGCGAGATTGAATTATACGTATGATAACAGATATTCTATTAGTCTCTCGGATAGAAGAGATGGAAGTGCAAAATTCGGCCCTAATCACAGAATCGGTTATTTCCCTGCAGCATCAGCTGCCTGGACTGTATCCAACGAAAAATTTGCTAAAAACTGGAGCTGGGTGTCTAATCTTAAACTTAGAATAGGAGTAGGAGACGTGGGTTATTCAGCCGGAAATTTTGCATATCAGACCAATATTAGACTACTTTCTTCCGGTTTAAATGGCTTATTGGGTGAGAGTGGTATAGGTGTTGTTGGAAATTTGGGTAACCCGGATCTTCATTGGGAAGCTGTAAGAACCTATAATGCAGGCATCGATGCAACCCTCTTTAAAAATCATATAGATTTTACAATAGATGTCTATAAAAAAATTACAAAAGATTTGATTTTGGCTACAAGCTTACCAAGTTTTGCAGGATTGGATGTTGATCCTACAGGAAGCAGTGGACCTTTGGAAGGTTCTTATCAGAACATAGACGCTCCTACAGTAAATGCAGGTCAAATGACGAATACGGGAGTTGATATAGGAATTACTACACACAATATTACAGAAAAGAATTTTACATGGACAACAAATTTCGTATTTAGTGCTTATAAAAACAGATTGAACAGTACAGCGGGTAACGAGTCATTATTTGGCCGCAGTCAGCAATTTACTTCGACTATTCTTACGGTAAGTACACCGGGCTCTGGTAAGTCTGTTGGTGAATTTTATGGCTATGTTACAGATGGATTATATCGCTCAATGGATGAATTGAACAATGGGCCTGTACCACCATTAGCAATTGGTCAGCAAGGTACCTGGCTCGGAGATATAAGATATAAAGATTTAGACGGAAATGATACTATTAATTCAAAAGACCAGACATATATTGGCGACCCTAATCCTAAATTTACTTATAGCATTACAAATACATTTAATTACAAAGGATTTGATTTGTCAATTTTTTTGAATGGTGTGTATGGGGATAAAATTTTCAATATGACAAGAACGGAAACTGAGCAGAATTACTCGGCTTATCTAAATCAATCAACTGCAGTATTAAATCGCTATTCCGCAACAAATCCGAATTCATCGTTTCCACGTTATAATCAGTGGAACAGTAATAATCTCGCAATTTCTGATCGATTTGTAGAGAGTGGTTCTTATCTAAGGATTCAGAATATTTCCTTAGGATATAATATACCTAAGAAAGTTTTAGATAAACTCAAAGTTATTTCATCTTTCAGGGTATATGTCTCAGGTCAAAATATTCATACGTTTACGAAGTATTCAGGATTAGACCCTGAGTTGGGTTCATTTAACGGGAATGCGCTTTTGACCAATGTTGATTACGGTCACTATCCAAATCCAAGAACATATACAATAGGGGCTAACATTGTATTTTAAAAGAAACAGTTATGATTAGAATTTTTTTTAATACAAAAACTCAATTGTTGTAAACGGCAAAAAACAATAAAATCTTTTCAGATGAAAAATAAAATAGTATATACTTTCCTGCTATTGGTTGTTTTGGTTTCATGCAAAAAATCTTTTTTGGATTTAACCAATCCAAATGGACCTACTTTAGATAATTATTATGCAACTGCAGATCAAGTGCAAGGCGCTACAGCCTTTTTATACAATCAGCCTTGGTCAAGCTATATTGATAAAGCTTTTAATTGCATCGGCGATATATTAAGTGGTAATATGCTTAGCAGTGCAGGAGATGCAAACTACGGAAACAATAGTTATGTGTATTTTACCGTACAAGCTACCGACGGGAATAACTTGTTAGCTTGGCAAGCTAATTATAAAGTGGCGGGTAATGCAACGGTACTGATGACTACTTTTCAACAAAAACTTGCAGCTGCGACAGCAGAACAGCAAGGTTTTTTGAACGAGGGAATTGCTGAGGCACAGTTTATAAGAGGTGCTGCATATTTCAATATTGCTCGGGTATGGGGAGATGTTCCTATAATTGCTGATCCTATTGCTTTGGCATCTGCGACCAATTACAATATACCGCGCTATCAACAAAAAGATGTATTACAATTTGCGTTAAACGATTTCAAAGCGGCGTTTGAAAACTTGCCCGCTGACCCCATTGTTACGGGACGAGCTTCCAAATATTCGGCTGAAGGTATGATGGCAAAACTTTATTTATACAGAGGAGATTATGATAGTGCAGCTGCAGCCGCAAAAGATGTAATTGAATCCGGGAAATATGCCCTTTTTTCTGATTATTTGGGTATGTTTACCAATCCCAACAACAATAACAACAGTGAATCTTTATTTGCCTTGCAATGGATTGCTCAAGGAGGTTATGGTTATGCAAATGCAGAGCAAGCATACTGTGCACCGGCTTCTTTATTGAAACCCGATTTTAATACAGGATATTCTTCTGTAATTCCATCATTGGATTTGATAAACGCCTATGATTTCGGAGATAAAAGAAAAGGTTGGTCTATTATGCAGGAAGGATACACAAATCCCAATTGGAAAAATGTAAACTTCCCTAATGGATTTGTATATGATACCATGCCCGGCGGACAACAAGATGACGCTACTCATATAACTACCGGTACTCGTTCAAATGTGCTTAAATATGTTATTGGCCCGGCTGACAATAATGGTGCAAATCCTTTTCCTACCAATTCACAAGGGGGCAATAGTATGTGTACTTATATGTTAAGATATGCAGATGTATTATTAATATACGCAGAAGCTGTATTGGGCACTAATGCCTCAACAGCTGATGGAGATGCGTTAGCAGCTTTCAATCAAGTGCATCAACGTGCAGGCCTTACTGCTGTTACAAGTCTTACGAAAGATTTGATTTTACATGAACGCAGAGTTGAGTTTGCATTTGAAGGTGATTATTGGTTTGACATTCAACGGCAAGGTTTTGCAAAAGCGAAGCAAATAATGGAAGCACAGGAGAGAGGTACTTTGAATGGAGATGGAACTGTTAATCATACTGGTGTTACTGTGAGTTCAGCATCTCAATTGTTTTTACCTATTCCTTCAAGCGAAATCACAGCAGATCCGGAATTGGCAAAACCTGCAGTACCATATTATTAATAGCAGATAAAATTCATCAAGGACTTTTTTGATAGAAAAAAATAAAATTATGAATCCAAAATATTTTATAAAGACAACATTATTCTTACTGTTAAGTTCGGCACTAATTATCGCATGTAAGAAAGATGATAGTGCAAATTCAGTACCTTCTGCAGCCTCTCTTAAAATTTCTCCCGATTCAGGTGCCGGAGGTAATCTTGTTACAATTACCGGATCTGATCTTGCCGGTGTGCAACAAATCATATTAGATAATGACAGTGTCCCTGTATCTTTTAATCCTGTTTTCAATACAAATAATGCATTGCTATTCAGGGTGCCGGATACTGCAAATGGCGGGGATCAAAATATTATTCTTGTAAAAAAGAATGGAGCTTCTGTGAAAATACCTTTTAAAGTAATTGCTTTGGTAACAATATCGGGTGTTTCAAATTATGATTTCGTACCAGGCGATGAAATTACACTTACAGGAAATAATCTGGGAGATGTAAGTAATGTCGTTTTAGCAGGCACTAACGATGCTGCAACCGTTGTGTCTGCAAGTAAAAAGCAATTGGTAATTAAAATGCCTGCCACCAGCGCTAACAGAGCAAAACTTACCATTACTAACTCCTCAGGAACAATAACTACTACACAAGAATTAGTAAATATCAACAATACTTATCAGCTCTTCACGGACGATTATGAAAATGGAGTACAAAACGGATCATGGGGCCCGGCAACTACTTCTACCGATGCAGCTAATGTAAAAACCGGTACAGCGTCTTTTGCTGCAACTTATCAGAAAGGGAATTGGAGCGCAGATGGCTTTGCCAATTGGGGCACGGGAATTCCGGATTTAACGAAACAAGGTTATACCTACCTAACTTTTTGGGTTAAAGGAGGTTTGGAAGATTATACGCTTTATCTTACCGCTTCTACCAAAGCAGGCGGTTCGTATGGCAATTCAGATCAATCTACTCCCATTAATGTGAAAGCAGGGATATGGAATTATTTTAAATTATCTCTGTCGGATATTAAATTATGGTCAACAGGTTCGTCTTGCGCTCAAATAGGCTGGTGGATACAGGGGCCAAATGATCAAGATGAAACGTTTTACTTCGATGATGTAATGTTTGTAAAATAATTGTTTCCCGTCTTCGTTGCTTCCTATTTTGCTTTCACTTTGCAAGGCCGCATATATTGGCTTTGCAAAGTGATTTAATAAATACTCATTAGAAAATATCCGGAAGATGAAATTGCATAGACTTGGTTTTTCTATCATACTTATTTTATTTTCTACAAATATTTATCCTCAAAAAAATCTTGTTGCAAATGGTGGTTTTGAGGAAGATCTTATAAGTTGGAATGCCAATGATGCAATAAAAACCACACCATGGGTTTTTAAAAATGGAAAGAATAGTGCAGCAATCATTTGTTTCCAGAATACAGATTGGGTTGGCATGGATCAAACGGTTGATTTATCTAAAAAATCACAGGCATTAGATGTAAGCGCGTGGATAAAAGGGCAAACTATCGTGCAAGGGAAAGATTCCTGGAATACCGGTGTTTTCATAGTTGAATTTTATAAGCATGGAAAAAAATTAGGCGAAGGTGTAAATATTGCCACTGTCGTTGGAAATATGGAATGGACTTTGGCCGATAAAAAAATGAAAATACCCGATGGCGCCGATGCTATCAAACTGATGATTGCCATGAGCAATTGTACAGGAACTTTTTTTATTGATGATGTATCCGCTAAAGTAATTACATTGGATGAAGCAGGGATAGAATTAAAAAATCCTGACATTCCCTTAGTTCCGGATGCTGCTCCTTCTGCTTTGGAAGCGCAAACAAAAAATATAATCGTAGATAAAAATGCCACCAATGCAACTGCAGCGTTGTTTTATAATCTTAAAAAAATAGCTCAAACAAATATATTATTCGGTCATCAGGACGATACAAAACGAGGTGTAATTGATTCCTCCGAACAATGGTCTAATGAGCAACAATTTACAGGCATTTCTCGCAAATTGTCGGATGTAAAAAAAATTACTGGAGCATATCCTGCAGTTTATGGTTTTGATTTTTCTCGCATTACCGATTATGAACCGGGCAATGCTTGGTTTGCTTATGAAAAAGATATTGCCCGCGAACTTACAATTGATGCCTATAACAGAGGCGGTATAATTACCTATTGCTGGCATTACCAAAATCCGGTTTCAAAAAAAGGCTTTTATTGGAACGATTCCCCTGTTGAAGCTGTAAGCCAGATTTTACCCGGTGGAAAATATAATGATGTTTTTAATAAAGCGCTGGAAGATATAGCAGCGTATGATAAAACACTGATCGGCAAAGACGGAAAGCTTATTCCTGTAATTTTTAGACCCTTTCATGAGTTTGACGGCGATTGGTTTTGGTGGGGAAAAGCACATTGCACTGTTGAACAATACAAAACTTTGTATCAATATGTAGTTACTTATTTAAGAGATAAACTCGGCGTTCATAATTTTTTATATGCATGGTCGCCGGATAAGAATTTTAATTCAGAAGCCGAATATTTGGAACGTTATCCCGGTGATGCTTTTGTAGATTTAGCAGGCATTGATGAATATGGCGATATGGAGCCAGGCAAAGACCCGGCTATTGCAGCAGCAAAATTTAAAATTGTTTCAGACTTTGCGAAAAAGAAAAATAAACTCGCAGCCCTTACAGAAACGGGACAGCAAAACCTTCCTGAGAGCGATTGGTTTATGCAGAAGTTATTAAAGGCATTACAAATACAGCCATTAGAATTTGCTTATGTGTTGCTTTGGGCAAATGACCGCCAAGCGTATTGGACGCCTTACAAAGGTCATCCTGCTGAAGCAGACTTTATTAAATTTAAAAATGATCCGTATTTGATCTTTGGAGATAAATTGCCTAATGTATATTCTACACCATAAATATTAAAAAGAATAGTGACAATAATAAAAAAGATATTAATACTGCCTTTGCTGTTGCTCTCTCTTTTTACCACATTGGGACAGAAGAATTTTTTTTCCGATAAAGCCGCAACCAAAGAAACTGTTCTGCTATACCAAAACCTGAAACGAAGTGCACAAAGCGGCTTTCTCTTCGGCCATCAGGATGATTTGGCTTATGGGATTCATTGGAAATATCAAAAAGATAGCAGCGATGTAAAAAGTATTACCGGCGATTATCCCGGACTTTTCGGCTGGGACTTAAGCGGGCTCGAAAGCGACCATGATAAAGACATTGACCGGAATCCTTTTTCTCTTGTAAAAAAATGGGTAGAATGGGCTTACGAACAAGGTGGCGTTAATACATTCAGCTGGCATTGTCCAAGTCCGTTGGGTAATGGCAAAACCGCTTGGGATACTACGCAGGGAACAGTGGAAAGTATTTTGCCCGGCGGCATTAATCATGCTTTATATCAAACATGGCTGGATAAAGTAGCTACGTTTTTAAATTCATTAAAAGGAAGTCAAGGAGAAGCAATTCCTATTTTATACCGGCCGTTTCATGAGCTTACAGGTAACTGGTTTTGGTGGTGTGCAAATACCTGCAGTGCTGAGGATTTTAAAAAATTGTGGCGTTATCAGATTCATTATTTGCGCGATGTAAAACATGTGCATAATATACTCGTTGTTTACAATCCTTCGGATAATTTTAAAGATGAAAATGGATATCTGGAACGTTATCCGGGCGATGATGTTGTAGATGTTTTGAGCCTTGATTCTTATCAGTCAAAAGATGCCGCAACGAGTGATGTATTTGAAAAGAATCTGGATTATTGTTTATCCGTAATAGAAAAAATCGCAGATGAAAAAGGCAAGCCTTTCGCTTTGGCAGAAACAGGTTATGAGCGCGTTCCTTATGCAACCTGGTGGACGGATAAGCTGATGAAAGGCATTAGTCATCACAAAATCGCCTACATGCTTGTATGGCGAAACGCCGGGCAGATAGGCACTCCGGAGCATCCGCACATTCATTATTACGTACCTTTTAACGGCGATATATCCGGAGATGATTTTATAAAATTTTATAACCTGAAGAGCACTTTATTTTTAAAAGATGCAGCAAAAGAAAAATTATATAACTAAGCGTTTGAAAGTTATTGTTGAAATCGGATGTCTGATAATTACCATCTTCATTTTTCCAATAAGTTGTTCCAAGAATGATTCTGACTCTTCGGAAAAAAACAGTGGCACAACTACACAGTCGGGCGCAACAACAAACAATAATCTCCCTGTTGAAACAGATACTTTATTTGGCGATGGTGTAAATCTGCAACCTTCTTATTACAACAACGGCAATGTAAATTTTGGTTGGGATTTAATGAAGCAACAAACAAAGATTAAAATAGTGCGCGTAGAAATAGAGCCCGGATTTGTAACGCAGGCAAAAAGCTGGATTGCACAAGCCGTATCAAACGGTTATAAAATAATAGCCACCTATCATAAAGCAAGTGTTTTGGGAAGTGATGATACGGCTGAACTGATGATAGCGGCACGCTGGTGGCAAACAAATTATGCAACACTCGCAGCATCCGGAAGTTTTGCGATAAATTTGATGAACGAATGGGGAAGCCATAATATTTCTCCGGCTGCTTATGCAACGGCATATAATAATGCATTGGCAATAGTGCGTACAGTTTACAAAGGCCGCGTGATCATTGATATTCCGGGTTGGGGACAGGAAACTTATACGGCTTATCAGGCTTGTAAAACGAGTAATCCTGCGATTAGCGATACGAATATTATTTTATCCACACATATCTATCCGGGCAACTGGAATCAAGGAAAAAATCATACTTTTCAGCAATCAGATTTGGATGATATGTCCAATACAGGCAGGCCATGTATTGTTGGTGAATTTGGAACGGGAACAGGCAGTTGCGATTGGTCGGGTTGTGTGGATTATGCCAAGTCAAAAAAATGGGCTGTACTCGCTTGGTCATGGAACGGCGATGGAAACAATCTGAATATGGTATCTCCTTCGTGGGCGCAAAATGGCAGTGCAACAACGTTTACGTTGAGTAATTATTTTGACACAGTGTACGCGAGATTATAAGTAGCAAAATTGAATGAAATTAGAATTAATAGATATCCTTATCGTCATTACTTATTTGTTGAGTATGCTTGTAATCGGCTGGACATTGCGCAAACGCGCGCGGCTGAATAAAGAGAATTATTTACTCGGAGGTAAATCGCTTCCTTGGTACTTGTTGGGTTTGAGTAATGCCGGCGATATGTTTGATATTTCGGGTACTATGTGGATGGTAAGTTTGTGTTTTGTTTACGGAATGAAAAGTATTTGGATTCCATGGCTTTGGCCTGTATTTAATCAGGTTTTTCTAATGATGTATTTATCCAAATGGCTGCGCCGTTCCAATGCAACATCTGGCGCCGAATGGCTCGCAACGCGCTTCGGAAAAAAGGGTCCCGGTGTGTATGCTTCGCACAACATTATTGTTGTATTTGCATTATTAAGTTGCCTTGGTTTTATGGCTTACGGTTTTGTAGGCCTTGGAAAATTTGTAGAAATTTTTGTTCCGTGGCAATATGTTGCACCTTATGTTCCGTTTAGTATTTCTCTAAAATATGTTCCGCATTTTTACGGAGCAATTTTTACTTTGTTCGCTGTGTTTTATTCCGTGCTGGGTGGAATGTACAGCATTGTTTTAGGCGATTTGATTAAATATACGATAATGACTATCGCCTGTATAAGTATTGCTGCCATAGCAATGATTCATTTGCGGGAACACCGGCTGAATGTACCAATGGGGTGGACAAATCCTTTTTTCGGATGGCATTTGAATCTTGATTGGTCGGGTATTGTAGCGGATGCGAATAAAAAAATTCAAAGCGACGGCTATTCTTTATTCGGTTTGTTTTTTATGATGATGTTGTTCAAAGGTGTATTTGCAAGCCTTTCCGGGCCGCCTCCAACTTATGATATGCAAAAAATATTAAGTACGCGTTCGCCTGAAGAAGCAAGCAAAATGAGCGGTTTTGTTTCTATCGTTTTGTTGCCGGTAAGGTATATGATGATAATTGGTTTAACGGTTTTGGGATTGTTGTACTTCAACCAGATTCATTCGCAAATACAGGGAGCAAATGAAACTGATTTTGAAAAAATTCTTCCTGCAACGATTAATACATTTCTTCCGGCTGGCTTGATGGGACTGGTTTTGACAGGATTGATAGGCGCTTACATGGGAACTGTTTCAGGCACATTAAATACTGCGCAGGCATATATCGTGAATGATATTTATTTGAAATACATCAACCCCAATGCATCTAATAAGAAAATTATTTCGATGAATTATATCGCCGGTGTAAGTGTGGTATTTACAGGCATTTTATTGGGCTGTTTTATCAAGGATGTGAATACGGTTTTGCAATGGATTGTTTCGGGTTTGTTTGGTGGCTACATTGCGGCGAATGTGTTGAAATGGTATTGGTGGCGCTTCAATGCAAATGGTTTTTTCTGGGGAATGATAGCAGGTGTAACTCCGGCGATTTTATTGGCTGTTTTGAAATCGATCGGTGTTTTAAAAGGATTGGATTTATACTATTGGTCTTTAATTTTTGTATTGTCTTTGGCGGGTTCAGTACTGGGAAGTTATGCTGCTCCGCCTACAGATGAAGTTATATTAAAATCGTTTTATAAAACCGTTCGCCCGTGGGGATTTTGGAAACCTGTTCATCAAAAAGTAGTGGAAGAAGATGCATCGTTTGTGGGTAATAAAAATTTCAAAATAAATATGTTTAATGTTGTGTTAGGCATTATCGGGCAATTATGCCTTACTATATTACCAATGTATGTTGTTCTGTGGATGAAGATGCCATTGTTTATTACGATAACTATTCTTTTGGTTATTATACTAATTCTTAAAAAAACCTGGTGGAATAAGTTGAGCGAGTATTAAATTTTAATCATAAATTTTTAAACATAAATCCAAAGTATCATGAAGAAATTCTCATTATTATTTTTTACAACGATTATTATTATTGGTTTCATAAGTTTTAAAAACAAACCGAGAACAATTGTTTTCTTCGGCGATTCCATTACTCAAATGGGATTGAACGAGAAAGGCTATATCACATTATTGAAAAATGATTTGGTAAAAGAAAATAAAGCAAATGATATAGACCTTATAGGCGCCGGTGTTGGAGGCAATGAAGTGTACGATTTATATTTAAGAATGGAAAAAGATGTTCTTGATAAAAATCCTGATGAAGTTGTTGTTTGGGTTGGTATAAACGATGTCTGGCACAAGACTTCCGGTACGGGTTGTGAGTTAGGAAAATTCGATGCTTTTTATAAAGCGATTATAGAGAAATTACAATCAAAAGGAATAAAAGTTTATGTGTGTACACCTTCTACAATCGGGGAAAAAAATGATATTACCAATCCGCAGGATGGAGATCTGAATTTGTATGCGCAACATATCCGCGATTTTGCAAAGAAATATAATTGTACATTGATTGATTTTAGAAATCAATTTCATGAATATGAAGTAAACAATAATAAAGACAATGCTGAAAAAGGAGTGCTTACGTTAGATGGAGTTCATCCAAATGACAAAGGGAATGTTTTTGTAGCAGATATTTTAAAACAGTCATTGAAGTTATAAGTATGAAAAAATATAACCTTACATTATTATTCATCTTGTTTTTGGTTGCGGTAAAGTTTTCTTTTGCAAAAAATACTTCTCATAAATTAAAGTTTTTTGAGGCTTCAGACAAAGCTATTCATTATGTGGGAAGGATTGATTTCAGCAATCCCAAGCTGCCACGCTTTTGGTCGCCAGGTGTTTATTTTTATACAACTTTCGTTGGTTCGGATTGTTATGTTGTTTTGAATGATGAAGTAAATTACGGCGTGATGCACAATTATATTGAAATAGTTGTGGACGGAAAGCCGAAGCGCATCAGGCTTTCAGCGAAAACAGATACGATACAGGTTGCAAAAAATTTATCTAAAGGGAAGCACACTTTGGTCATTTGTAAAGACACGGAATCAGGTATCGGTTACTTGGAAGTAGCAGGAATCAAGTGTGAAAAGCTGATTGACGAAAAAGATAATGCCAATTTTTTAATCGAATATTTCGGCGATTCCATTACATGTGGTACCAGCAGCGATTTGTCACAAACGCCTTGCGGTGCGGGTCGTTGGGAAGATCAGCACAATGCGTACATGAGTTACGGACCAACTGTGGCGCGTGCATTAAAAGCGAAATGGGTGATCTCTGCAGTTTCGGGTATCGGCCTGATTCATAGTTGCTGTAATAAGAATTTCACGATGCCAGAAGTATATGATAAGCTATTACTTCGTCCAGATTCCGTTGAATGGGACTTTCATAAAATTCAACCGGATGTGACAACAATCTGTCTTGGTCAGAACGATGGCATTCAGGACTCGGCAAAATTTTGTGGTGCGTATGTTCAGTTTGTAAAAACATTGCGCAGCAAGTATCCAAACACTGTTTTCGTTTTGCTTACTAGCCCGATGGCGGATTCATCATTGTCTAAAGTCTTGCAACATTATTTACTATCTGTTCAAACAAAAATTAATAATGATGGCGACAAAAACGTGTATCATTATTTTTTTAAGAAAAGATATTTTCACGGTTGCGATAGCCATCCGGATGTAGATGAGCATAAGCAAATCGCGGCGGAGCTTGCCCCTTTTATTAAGCAAATAAAACATTGGTAAAAAAATAATTTAAAATGATCAAAAAATTAATCTTCCTTTCGTCTTTAGTAATTTGTATAATGGCTCGTGCCCAACAGTTCGTCAATCTTGCTCCAACGCCACCAATGGGTTGGAACAGCTGGAATACTTTTCAAACGAATATCAATGAAGATTTGGTAAAGGCTACTGCCGATAAACTGGTATCATCCGGAATGCGCGATGCCGGTTATATATATCTTGTTTTAGATGATGGATGGATGGCAAAAGAGCGTGATTCCGCAGGATTTCTCGTTCCTGATCCACAGAAATTTCCGCATGGAATGAAAGCTCTGGCTGCGTATGTTCATTCAAAAGGACTGAAGTTCGGTTTATATAATTGTGCAGGCACGGAAACCTGCGCAGGCTATCCCGGAACGCGCGGATATGAATATCAGGATGCCTTGCGTTATGCGCAATGGGATATAGATTATCTGAAATTCGATTGGTGTAATACTGATGGTATTAATGCTAAGGAAGCCTATACAACCATGAGCAAAGCGTTGAAAAAAGCAGGACGTCCAATTGTTTTCAGCCTGTGTGAATGGGGCAGCAATAAGCCGTGGTTATGGGCGCAAAATGTAGGACAGCTCTGGCGTACAACAGGTGATATTACTGCCAGATTTGAAGGAATAAAGACGATGGGTGAGTGGCACGCAAACGGCGTTATGACAATCGCTGATATGCAGGATACACTCAGGAAGTATGCCGGTTTAAATCATTGGAACGACCCGGATATGTTGGAAGTTGGAAACGGAATGACCCAGGCAGAAGATCGTTCACACTTTTCGCTATGGTGCATAATGGCTGCACCGCTTATTGCTGGAAATGACATTACAAAAATGTCCGAGCAAACATTGAATATTCTTACCAATAAAGATGCTGTTGAAATTGATCAGGATGCTTTAGGAATGCAAGGTTATCGTTTTAAAAAATTAGCCGACAGCGTGGAAATTTGGGTAAAACCATTAAACAATGATAATTGGGCGGTTGCATTTTTAAACAGGAGCCATACAACCGTAAAAGTTGATTACGACTGGAAAAAATATATTGTAAACGATACGGTTCATAAAAGAATATTAAACTGTAATACTCACAATTACAGTTTGAAAAATGTATGGACAAAAGAAGACGCAGGAACAACAAAAAAGCCCTTATCCGGTAGTATATTTTCGCACGATGTATTATTTCTAAAATTAAATTATTAATTGGTAAAATAATTTCTTAATGAAGAATCTTTGTCTCTTTTTATTCTCAATTATTGCATTCAATTATTTTTCTGCGAAAGCACAGAACGATGTGAAAGCTTATGCCTTTGTAGATAAGCTGATGTCGAAAATGTCGCTTGAAGACAAAGTAGGACAAATGACACAAATCAGCGTGGAAGCATTTTTAAAAACAGATGCTAATGGCAATGTCATCAATCCGCATGAATTGGACACGGCAAAACTTGCTGTTGCTATTCGCGACTATAAAGTCGGTTCAATATTGAATGTAGGCGGCGATGCACAAACTCAAGGGAACTGGCAACAACTTATTACCCAAATACAGCAAATGGCTTTATCGCAGCCTTTGAAAATCCCCATTTTATACGGCATTGACGCAATACACGGCAACAACTATACGTCGGGCAGTATTTTATTTCCGCAAGAGATTGCAATGGCTGCATCATTTAATCCTTTACTGGCAAAAGAAGTGGCGCAAATAAGCGCTTATGAAACACGTGCATCGTTTACGCCTTGGGTTTTCAGCCCTGTGCTGGATTTGGGCAGGCAGCCTTTATGGCCTCGTATTTGGGAAACATTCGGCGAAGACCCATTGGTTGTCTCAACAATGGGAGCTGCTATGATACAAGGCTTTCAGGGAAATGATGTAAGTGATAAATATCATGTAACCGCTTGTTTGAAACATTATATGGGTTACAGCATGCCATTGAGTGGACATGACCGTACACCGGCATGGATTCCTGAAAGAGAATTGCGAGAATATTTTTTGCCTTCGTTTACAGAAGCTGTGAAGCAAGGCGCATTGACTGTAATGGTTTGTAGCGGAGAAATTAACGGTGTACCTGTGCATATAAACAAGCATATTCTTACAGATATTTTAAAAGGCGAATTGCAATTCAAAGGTTTTACTTGCAGCGATTGGCAAGACATTGAATATCTCTATCAAAGGCATCATGTAGCGGTTGATAATAAAGATGCGGTGCGTATGGCAGTAAACGCAGGAGTTGATATGAGCATGGTTCCTACTGATTATACTTTTACAAAAGATTTACTCGCACTGGTAAAAGAAAATAAAGTGCCTATAAGCCGCATCAATGACGCCGTACGCAGAATTTTGTATGTAAAATATAAGACGGGCATTTTTCAAAGTCCGACGGGGAATAAAAACGATTATCCTTTATTCGCAAGCGAAGAACACGAAAAAATAAATTACAACATAGCATCTGAGTGTATAACATTGTTGAAAAATCAAAACAATATTCTTCCCTTAAATAAGAATAAAAAAATTTTGGTAACAGGAGCGTCTGCCAATACAATGCGTTCGCTCGATGGCGGTTGGTCAAGAGTTTGGCAAGGAACAACTTCCGATGAAACTGAAAAAGATAAGAACACGATACTCGAAGCGTTGCAACAAACTTTCGGCAATAAAAATATTAGTTATGCAAAAGGAGTAACTTTTGATTCTGTTATAAATATAGATGAAGCTGTGGCTAAAGCGAATAATTCTGATGTGATTGTGTTGTGTGCAGGAGAATCAAGTTATACTGAAACGCCGGGAAACATTAATGATTTGACAATCTCCGAGCCGCAAATAGAATTAGCAAAAGCATTGGCAAAAACAGGGAAGCCGATTATTCTTGTAATTAATGAAGGAAGACCAAGAGTAATTTCTGCAATAGAACCTTTTACTTCAGCAGTTTTGGATGCTTATTATTCAGGCAATCAAACAGCTAATGTAATTTCTGATATTTTATATGGAAAAATAAATCCATCAGGGAAATTGCCGTTTACATATCCAAGATATACTAATAGCCTTACAAATTATTACCGCAAATACACGGAAGACAAAGATGTGAATGATGAAGTCGCGGGCTACAATCCGCAATGGGAATTTGGAACAGGTTTGAGTTACACGACTTTTAAATATAGCAATCTGCATTTGAGTTCCGCTAAATTAGATAATACCAATCCAATCAAAATAAGTGTTGATGTTACAAATACAGGCAATCGTGAAGGAAAAGAATCCGTGTTGTTGTATGTTAGTGATTTGGTTGCATCCATAACACCGGAAGTTAAGCGTCTGCGCGGGTTTCAGAAGATTGATTTAAAATCCGGCGAAACAAAAACAGTAACATTTAATTTATCAAAAGATGATATATCCTTTATCAACAACGATTTGAAACGTGTAACGGAACCGGGAAAATTCGTAGCGCATATTGATAATTTAAACGCGGAGTTTGATTATCGGAATTAAAAAACTGATTTTATAAAAACTCATTTTTGTTTTACTTTTTTGCTGATTTCGAATGAGCCGGCTTTGCAACTTTTTTTAGCGCTTTTGATTTTGGCTGTGCAAGGCTTTGCTGCAATTGGGAGATCAAATCATCTGCAGGTTTTACGATTACCGTTTTCGGTTGCGGTAGTTTTTTTCCGACAGCTTTTGTTTTTATCAGCTTCATTAATTTAGCAGTATAAGTATCTTTGAAATCGGCAATATTAAAATTGCCTTGCATAGTCTTGATTAAATTATTTGCCATTTCCAATTCCCCTTTTTTAGGCGAAGGGGTTTCAACGATAAATTCCGAAGGATTGCGGATTTCATTGATGAAACGCAACGTATGCAATATTAATATTCCTTGCGCAGAACGCAGCAAAATCGGCTTTTCCTTATTCCTTAATACAAAACTTCCAACACCTGCAGTACCGGATTTATTCATTGCTTCTTCCAGTAATGCAAATGCTCTTTCGCCGCCTTTGGCGGGCGCCAGATAATACGCGCTGTCAAATAAAATCACATCTACTTGCGATGTCTTTACAAAAATCTGAAGGCCTATGGTTTTTGTTTTTTCAGGGCTCGCGCTTTCGAAATCCTGATCTGTAAGTACTATATATTTTCCATTGAGGTTATGTCCTTTTACGATATTGCCCCAGGATACTTCTTTGCCGGTATTTTCATTTACTCTTTTAAAATGAATGTTCGCCAAATCTTTTTTGTCCAGCATATCAAAATTAAGCGCCCTTTCCTGTATGGCGGAATATAATTTCACGGGAATGTTTACAAGCCCAAAGGCTACAGAACCTGTCCATATCGATCGCATGTTATTGATTTATTGTAAGGTAAAAATTTGTTTATTATTTCAAATTGCTTAATGTCTTTAATACTTTAACCATATCAATTCCTTTGCCAAAAACTCCCTTAAATATATCGCCTCTTTCTTCCAGTAATTGCGGTACGTTTTGTAAAGTAAAGTCTTGTATCTTCAAGCCATGTTTTACTTCCTCCCAATGCAAGGGCATAGATACTGTGGCTTTTGGCTTTGGCCTTACGGAATACGGCGCTGCAAGTGTAGCTTGTGGGCGGTTCTGTAAAAAATCGAGATATAATTTTCCTTGCCGTTCGTTGATTGATCTTTCTGTCGTAGTAAAATTTTCTGTTTCCGACTGCACCAATGTTACAATTACTCTTGCAAATTCTTTTGATTGTTCGTAGGAATATTTTTTCCCTAACGGAATATAAATATGCATGCCCGTTGAGCCGGATGTTTTGGGAAACGATGGAATTGACGCGCTTTCAAGTAAATTATGAATTGCAATTGCCGTATCAATCACCTGATCAAAAGTGGTTTTTGTACCGGGATCCAAATCAAGCAAGCACCAATCCGGATTATCCGGTTTATTAACCGTACTGCTCCATGGATTAATTTCTATACACCCAAAATTTACCATATACAGCAGGCTTGCCTCGTCACGCGCTATCAAAAAATGTTTATCTTCTTGATCGCCTTCGCTGTGATACAGATATGTTTCAGCCCATTCGGGAACCTTGTCGGTAACATCTTTCTGATAAAAATTCTTGCCTTTATAACCATCAGGGAAACGGTACAGAGATTGTGGCCGGTCTTTGATGTATGGCAAAATATAGGGAGCTATTTGATAATAATAATTCAATAAATCCCGCTTGGTTATTTTTTCTTCCGGCCAGAAAATCTTATCTAAATTTGTAAAGCTTATTTCCTTTCCATTTATTTTTCTTACTTGCGTTTTTTCAGCAGGATTAAGAAATGTTTTTCTTGCAGTTTCAGCCGGCGGTGTAAGAATAGATTTTTTTGTTGAATCTTTCTTTGATACAACCTTTTCCGCTCCGGGATTCTTTATAGTTGTTTTTGTGGCTTTTGTTTTCATTGCATAATTTTTTTCATCAGTAAACAGGTCTGTTGATTGTTCATTCTCTTTTATTACATCCTTTGCTGCTTTATCTTCCCGCATTCCTTTAAAAGATGGGTGGCGAAATACGCCATCTTTAGTTACTTCAGTAAATGTTATCTCACATACCAATTTTGGCTTAAGCCATACAGCATCTGCATGCGGAGGATTCGGCCTGAACCTTGAAGGTTTGTTATAATCTGGAATGATTAGCAATGGGCTTTTCTTTACGATCAATGGCTTAAACTGCTTCATCATTTCTTTCTGCATCTTATCATTAAATCCTGTGCCTACTTTGCCTGCGTATTGCAATTTGCCGTGATTATATATGCCGAGCAAGAGTGCACTGAAAGTCTTCGGCGAGCCTTCATTATGCGTATAGCCGATAATAATTACTTCCTGTCTTTTGGCGGCTTTTATTTTAAGCCAGTCGCGCGAGCGTTCGCCCGGTAAATAAGCGCTGTCCAATTTTTTAGCAATGATACCTTCCAGTCCCAGTTGCTGAGCCGTTGCAAAGAATTCCTTTCCTCTGCCTGTTAAAGAAAATCCTACCCTTATAATTTCATTCTCGGTAGGAATAATGGTTTTGAGTATTTCAATCCTTTCGAATAAAGGCAGGTTCAAGAGCGATTTTCCCTGATACCATAATATATCAAAAACGTAATACTGCAACAATCCGTCCGCTTCGCTGCACCATTTTTGCAACTTATTAAAACGAGAAATACCTTTTTCATTTACCACGACTATTTCTCCGTCTATCACTGCTTTTATGCCCCATTTTTTTAATGCTTCGAAAACGGGATAAAATTTTTCGTTGAAAGATTTATTGTTTCTCGATCTTATTTCAGTTGTTTTTCCATTTATGAATGATAAAGCCCTGTAGCCATCCCATTTGATTTCGTATTCCCATTTGTCACTATCAAAAGGCGCATCTACAAGCGTTGCTAACATGGGAGATAATGTTTTAGGAAAAACAGCCTTTGGCGCGGATGCCAAAATTTTTTCTAAATCAGGAACATCTTTTGAATGATTTTTTTTAACGCTTTTTATAGCGTTGCCAAAATTCTTTTGCGGCTTATTTTCTATTGTTTCAACGGTTTTATGGCTGATGACCGATTTATCTTTTTTTGTAATGTCTTCGGTTGTTGCAAACTTATCTTTATGTTTAATTAAAAGCCAGGAATTTTCTGCCATGCCTTTTGTTTTCACAAGAGCAAATTCTCCTTTTAATTTTTTCCCGTTAAGAAAGAATTTTAACGATCCGGCTTTAAGTTGCTGCAATAAAGATTTTTCCTGCGCTTTTTTATTTTCTGTACCATCGATGGGATAATAAGTGCCTTCGTCCCAAACGATGACTTTGCCTGCGCCGTAATTCCCTTTAGGAATAATTCCTTCAAAATCTTTATAATCATAAGGATGATCTTCAACCATCATCGCGAGGCGTTTATCTGCAGGATTCAGCGACGGGCCTTTAGGCACAGCCCAGCTTTTGAGAACTCCGTCCATTTCCAGCCGGAAATCGTAGTGCAGCCTGGACGCGTCATGTTTTTGAACTACAAATCTTAATAAAGTATCTGTGCTTTTTCCTGCTTTTGGTTCCGGCGTATGCGTGAAGGAGCGTTTTTTATTATATACAGTAAGGCTCATAATAATATTTTTTTGAGGCCTGAATTAAATATAACAAATCCCTTCAAAAACTGTTCCTAAGAAATACGAATAGGAATAAATAACAATAACGAAGATTGAATGCGGCAGTTTACCGGAAGCGCCTGCTTACACTTTTATGTTTAGTAGCTCTTAATACCATGTTGAGGTTGGGGAGAAGCATTTGCTTCATTTGGATTTTTAAAATCGCTCCCATGGTTTTAGCTTTCAGGAAGGCCGGGTTTTTCCAATGATCAGCCAATTCAAGTTTTAATTGATTTATTTTTTCAGGATTAGAAATCTCATCTTTACTCATTACATCAATCAATTCTTTCATTCGGTATCTTTCTGTGGTAATTCGGTAAACCAGCCGGGAACGTTCTTCTGCCTGATATTGCTTTACGGATTCAGGGTCGAGCTTTTGAATGGCTTTTTCCACAATGGGATAATTTTCTTTTATAAACTGCGGCATGTACAGCCGCATTCTTCCCTCGTAACATTGCTGGTCAAAATCAATTGCACGGATATAATATTGGGCATCATCAATATCGGGCGTAATATCTACAACAAAATTATAAGAGCGCATATCGCCGAGCAAGCGCACGAAAGATGATTCATTGAACTTGACGAATGTTTTTAAAAGGCGCACCACATTCGTCTCAGGGTTATTCAAATAATCTCTTATAAAAATATCACCGGGAATGCCTGCAATATGTTCTTCGATCAAGGTTTGATTGCAGGTTAAAAATATAACGCGCGAAGAAGATAACAGGTTTTCCAATTCAAGGCCATACACGCGATTGGCATCGGCTTTTTTAATATAGAAATGATCGCAATTGCCATTATAAACATTAATGATCCTGACCCGAAAAGGCTGGCTGTTTCCGAAGCTGCAAAAATCTATTCGCTCTACATTCAAATTGGCTGAATAGCTGAAATCGCCTTCGGTTTTTAGCATGGCGTAGCACTTTACCAAACCTTCGCGCAAAAATTCCCATTCACGCATATCGTAGCTTACTTGTTCCCAAGCAGTTTCATTTCCGGCTGTATCCAGCAATGGACGTGCATACGTGAAATGCAGCATATCATTATACGTTACAGGCAAATCCACCTCGCGGCCGTATTTTAGCAAATACTCGTGCAGGGGAGGTTTTATGGAATACAGCGGTTTCTTTTTTGAAGGCGTTGCTTCTTCCTGAAAGTTATTATGCAGATTCTCTTTTTTCAATTTTTAAAAAATTATCAGGGAAGATTACGACTTTTTTGAATTAACGGTAGTGCAGGCTACCAGCGAAGGCGCACGATCTGAGAATGATTGATAATAAACCAAAACCGTATAATCATTCTCTGTAAGCCAACTGTTTCCTTCGGTGTAAGTAAAATCCGGTAACGCACTTATATCGTTTTTATCTTTCGTTATATAATCATAATTATAATAACCTTGCTTTAAAAATAGCACTGCTTCATACAAGCCTGTTTCATCATTAAACTGCATTTTGTTATTGTCATTATAGACATAATTATTCATTTGTCCTGCAACATATACATCTTTATCTCTATAAGGTTTTCCATCGGGAGTTTTGTAATAAAAATGAACATGTGCATAATCGCCTTGTGTCATGGCATCGATTTGTTCAGAGGCTGAAATATTATAAAAACCATTATAATCCTGATAAGGCAAATAGTCATCATTCATGCGCGATTTGTCGGTAATTATATTTACATCAAAAGGCATTTGCGCTGCATCAATGCTTGCCACATGTTCACTTTGATAACGAAAACTTTTTATATCAATCCAGTGATATTCTTTCCCGGCCTGAAACAATACATCGCGCTCGCCATTGTATTCATATATATTGCCGCGCATAAATGCAGGTTGAATATTTTTGATCGCATTATCCCAACGATAATTTTGCAATACCACAACTTTTATTTGTACTTGCGGATTCGAAACTTGCAGATGTGAAACATCTATACTGAACTGAATTTTTTGATAAGCATTGTGTTTGCCATTATCAAAAGGCTGTTGTATTTGAACGGATACAGGTACTTTATTGCTCCGTAATTAAAAATCTGCGCGTAAATAAAACCTGCGATGTATCGCCGTCTGCAAAAACTTTTAAAATATAATTGCCGCTTTTTATAGGCATCATATTTTGCTGCGGAAATGAGAGCGAGTAATGAATGTATTTCGTTTTTGCATAAGAGGAAACGGTATACTTCGAAATCCTGTTTTGGGAAAAGCCTTTTATAAAATCGAAATTGGTTAAAGGCGCGATGTTCCAATCGGCATCGCACAATTGAAATGTATAATAATAATCTTGCGGGCTGCTGCTGAAATCATCAAAGTCAAGCTGCAAGGCATTTTGCGAACCGAGATTGATAACCGGATAAGCCCACTGATTGCCACTTGGCGACAACTGAATGCCGTGAATGTTTTGATCATATACAACATCCTGCGCAAAGGAAATTGTTGAAATGAAAGAGATAATAAATGTTACAATTGTTTGCTTCAACGGGAAATTTATTTGTTCAAAAATAAAACAAATAAAACACAACGCGAAAGCGTTAAATTCCCAGTACATCTTTTAGTTTGGCATATCCCGAGCGGCTTACAGGTAAGCGTGCCTCGTTGCGAAGCACTACGCAATATTGGTCTTTTTCATACAGGTCAAGTTTATGAATATGCTGCACATTTGCGATGAAAGAACGATGAATGCGTACGAATTGCTGAGGTGGCAATTGATCTTCAAACTTGCTCATCGTTTGATGTTTTAGATAATATTTTTCCGATGTATGAATTTTTACATAATCATCCGCAGACTCCAGATAAAATACTTCGGATAAAGGTAAAATCTTGATGGTGCCATTTGCTTTGACCACAATTCTTTGTGTTTGCTCCGGCATTTGCGGCAGTTTCTCTTTCCATTGTTTTGATGCAGCTTCCTGATTGCTTTTAACTTTATCCAGCGCTTTTTTTAATCTTTCCGGATGAACAGGTTTGAGCAAATAATCAATTGCGTTTACATCAAAGGCTTTCAAAGCATATTCATCAAAGGCAGTTGTAAAAATTACTTTCGGCGGATTGTCCAGCAGCTCCAGCATTTCGAAGCCGGTAATCTTCGGCATTTGTATATCCAGAAATATTAAATCGGGTTGCAAGTCTTGTATGGCTTTAATGCCTTCAAAGCCGTCGCCGCATTCGCCAACTATGGAAATGTCTTTTTCTTCTTCCAATAATTCTTTTAATAATATACGCGCCAGTGGCTCGTCATCTATAATTATTGTTCTCATCATTTTATTTTTAATTGTTTTTCATTTTTCAGATGGAATGTTTTTAAATAATCATGTTTGGGTTAAATAAAATGCATAGGGGCATTTTATAAAATAATTTTATCGGATAATTTCAGTGGAATGATAATTGTGGCAGTAAATATATTGATGCTTTCTTCCTCTGTATGGCTCTTCGGCAAAATGCCATTTTCAGTTTTTAATAAATCGTTTCGTGCAAAAAGAAGGTAAAGCCTTCTTCTCACAGATTCCAGCCCAAAGCCTGTTCCTTTCGTTGTTACTGCATCTGTATCATAAGGATTTTTTATCGTAAAAATTAATTCATTTTCGTTTTTCTTAATTGTAATAAAAATTGTTACAATCCCTGTTGTTCCATACAAACCGTATTTAATGGCATTTTCCACGAGAGGCTGAAATAAGAACGGCGGCACTTTTATATCTTCGCAATCAGAAACTACTTCTTCTTTTATTACCAAGCGATGCCCGAAACGGACTTGCTCAATGGCAAGATACAAACGCAAATCGCTCATCTCTTCCCGGAAGCCTATAAAATCATCATCTTCTTTTTTAATATTATTTCTAAGATAATCGGAAAGCTGTTGTATCATTTGCCGTGCACGCTGAGGCTCACGGACAATCAACGCATTGACGGAATTTAAACTGTTGAATAAAAAATGCGGCTGTTGTTGCTGTCTTAACTTAAAGAGTTCTGCATCTTTTTTCAATTGGGTGCTTTGCTCTTTTTCCTGTATTTCATTTTCTACTTCAAGGATACGCGTGCGGAAATGTTCTATAATATTATAAGCATAGATTATTATCCAGCCGATAAAAGATCTGATAAAAAAATGATTTTCCCACATCAGCATATAGTTGTGTTCATCGCCGAATATATACGTTAAAAGCTGACGGCATATATAGCTCCACACTAATGTCAATGCAAAGCTATATACCATTAGATATAAAGTATCGGTTTTTTTACTCAGCTTAAAAACCGGAATATAACTGATACATAGAAATAATATATATAACAGTACAATTGAAGTAAGGCTGTCCGACATCGAAGCGTGTAAAGAAATTTGCAGCACGTTGTTGAGCCAATAAAATAAGCATATTCCTATTACTAAAAGGGAAAATATTACATTTAATACATTGTATTTTATAGCAGATTTAATAGGCATTTTAAATATGTGGTTCTAACTTGCCCGATCAGTTTTATGCTTTTAATAAATTTTCTATTGCCTCTTTAGGATTTGCTGCTCTGAATACCGAACTGCCCGCTACTAATACATTTGCGCCCGCATCGAATATTTCTTTTGCATTTTGTTGCGTTACGCCGCCGTCTATTTCAATCAATACATTCAGCTTATTTTCATCAATTATTTTGCGGAGCTGTTTTATTTTGGTAAGCGTGTGCGGAATAAAACTTTGTCCGCCAAAACCCGGGTTTACACTCATCAGGTTTACATAATCTATATCCGCAATAATATCCTGTAATGAATCTATGGGTGTATGCGGATTTACTGCAACGCCGGCTTGCATTCCCAAAGAATGAATTACCTGAATGCTGCGATGTAAATTTGGCGAAGCCTCAATATGTAATGAAATACGGTCTGCGCCTGCAATGCGAAATGCTTCGATGTATTTTTCCGGTTCTACGATCATCAGGTGAACATCACACACTTTATTTGTTGCTTTGCGAATGTGCTCAATCACTGGTATTCCAAAGCTGATATTCGGAACAAAACGGCCGTCCATTACATCAAGATGCAGCCATTCGGCAGCACTGTTATTTACCAGTTCTACTTCTTGCTGCAAATGCAGAAAATCGGATGCAAGGAAAGAAGGCGCTATTATTCTTTTATTGTTCATTTTAATAATTTTAATTTTTCTGAAATTTTCGGCTGATAAGGCTGTATAGCAAGGCTTTGATTAAAATATATTGCAGCGCTGTCCCGCCGGTTGTATTGTGTGTATATATTTGCCGTTTCGTTCAGCAGAGCAATATTTTTCGGTTCGATTAATAAAGCTTCTTTCATAAGTTGCAATGCTTCATTTGTATTATTCTTATGTTGAAGAATATTCGCTTTCAATAAATAAGGCTTTACGAAATCATGGTTATGCAATATACTTTTTCCGGCCGATGAATCGGCTTTCTGCAAATCGTTTTTATTATAAAAATACAATGCTGAAATATAATCTGCATAAGCATTCGACTGATCGTTGAACCGTTTTGCAATCAATAAGCATGAGTCATTTTTTTCATTTGCAAGCATCTCCGAAAGGCTCATCAGCGCTTCATTTCCGGGATATATGCTAATTGCTTTGTAAAGATAATATTTTGCTTCGGCGATGTTGCCGCTGTCTTGAAATATATTTGCTTTCGTTGCCCACAATCCATACTTTGTACTGTCGTTTTGCAACAGTGTGTCCAGTTGCAGCAGCGCGCTTTTATAATCGCCGATGCTATCCGATTTGTTGGCAATAATCACTCGCAGGCCGGCACTGTCAGGATATAAAAGCAGAGAAGAAACCAGACTTTTTACTTCTTTTTGTTTCTCTAACAATAAACTATTCGTTTCTTGATTTTTGCATTTTACAAAAAGAAAAGCGGCTATACAAATGATAGAAAAATAAACACGTTTCATATAACAAATGTAAGCGCATTCATGAACAATCGAAAACACATTTGACACAAAATATAATTGTAATTTTACAAAAACCGTTTATATGAACTTCCAGTTGAGCCATTTGTTTACCATTACTTTTACGCTCTTTGCAGTCATCGATGCTGTAGGCTCCATTCCTTTATTTATATCAATAAAAGAGAAAAGCGGCGGAAGTTTTGATGCGAAAAAAATATCGCTTATTTCCGGTATTATTATGATTGCTTTTTTATTTATAGGCCAGCAGTTTTTGGATCTGATGGGTTTGGATGTTCATTCATTTGCGTTGGCAGGCGCTATCGTTTTATTTCTTTTAGCGCTGGAAATGATTTTGGGGCATGAAATATTTAAGGGAGACAACAACAACCCGAAGCTCGGTATCATTGTTCCCGTAGCATTTCCGCTTATTGCCGGCAGCGCCACGCTTACAACTATTATTTCTTTGAAAGCCATTTATTCACAACTTGAAATTATCGCCGGGATATTGATAAATCTTATCATCATCTACATTGTTATTTCCTCTCTTAAATGGTTTGAAAAATTATTAGGCCCCGGCGGTATTCTCGCCGTGCGAAAATTCTTCGGTGTAATATTACTTGCCATCGCTGTAAAAATATTTAGTTCCAACATAGGATTTTTTGGCGATCACTGAAGAATTAATAACCGCTATTCTATTTATTAATTATAGGCTTGCAGTGGTTGATTATATTATTTATAAGTAATTTAAAAAAAGATTAAATTTATGATACACCATAGCTTATTACTTATAATATCATTATTCTTTTTCATGGCAATGTTATTTTTACTTAGCCAGAAAATTAGAATCTCTTATCCAATTTTTTTAGTTATAGGAGGTTTGTGTATTTCATTTGTTCCACAAGTGCCTAATATTACCGTAAATCCCGATATTGTATTTCTTATATTTTTACCTCCTTTATTATTTGATGCGGCTTGGAATACGTCTTGGAATAGCTTCTGGAAATGGAAGCGTTCTATTTTTTTATTAGGATTTGGATTGGTATTGTTTACTTCTGTAGGAATTGCCTATTTCTCTGCGCATATAATAGCCGGATTTACATTATCACTTGGATTTTTGTTAGGAGGTATAATTTCTCCTCCTGATGCTGTGGCTGCAGCATCTGTATTAAAAGGTATTAAAATACCCAAAAGAGGTGTTACTATTTTAGAAGGTGAAAGTTTGGTGAATGATGCGGCATCTCTAACCATATTTACTTTTGCTATGGCGACTATTAAGACTGGAAATTTTATTCCTAAGGATGCTATTATCGACTTTTTTGTATTATCAGTGATGGGAGTTTTTGTTGGCCTTGTTATTGCACATATACTTTATTTTGTTTTAAAAAGTTGGGCTAAATCTTCAAGTATCACTACGCCTATAACGTTAATTGCACCTTATCTTATGTATGTAGTTGCGGAAGAATTGCATTGGTCCGGCGTACTTGCTGTAGTTAGCGGAGGATTGTTTTTATCATTTAGATCAAAAGATTTTTTAAATTATCATACCAGGCTTCAGACAAAAGAAGTTTGGGAAACTGTAGATTTTTTATTGAATGGATTTGTGTTTATTTTAATTGGATTAGAACTGCCTGTTATCATAAATGGTTTAGAGGGGGAATATAATATAGAAGAAGCTATTCGTTATGCTTGTTACATTGCCATTATCGTAATTGTGTTGAGAATTTTATTAGTATATTTAATGGAATTTGTTCCACGTTTTTTAAGTGAAAATATAAGAAAGAGAGAGAAAAGTCCAGGTTGGAAACTTCCTATTATAATTGGATGGTCCGGTATGAGAGGTGTGGTTTCACTTGCTTCCGCATTGTCCATTCCCATAGTTCTTGAAACAGGTATAGCATTCCCTCATAGAAATCTAATCTTATTCATCACATTTGTTGTTATTCTTGTTACACTTGTTTTTCAGGGACTCACTTTACCTGTAATTATTAAATTATTAAAGGTAGAAGAGATTGACGATTATATTCCTGAAGAAGAACAAATAGAAGACATTAGATACCGTATAGCACAAAATTCTGTAGCTTATTTAGATAAAAATTATAGTGATGAAATGCAAAAAAATGAAACAATAGCACGAATCAAAGAACAATTACTAAGAAGTATCTCAGCAACTGATCGAGCAAGAAAGGAAATTGCTGGAAAAGAGGAAGTAGGCTCTTCTAGAAAATTATTTAAAAAAGTGATGATGAATCTTATTGAACAAAGGCGAGCGTTCCTGCATAAAATTGCTAATGAAAAAAAGTATGATGACTTTATTATAAGGGACATGGAAGATAACTTGGATTTAGAAGAAGCACGCTTGAATAAGCAATAAAAATAATAAAGAATGATTGTGAAAAATTTTCAAGCATTATTAATTTTTTTTTATGAGAATACACAGAAATATTTATTATTTAATTCTATTAATTATCCTTTTCAGCTCAACTTCTGCAATTGGACAATGGAAAAAAAAAGATGTGGAATGGTCACCAGAAGGATTGACTTATAAAAATTACAAATTGATTCACGACTCCAAAAAAAATGCCGATGCAAAAATCGGCGCAGTTACCGGAAGCAAACCGGCTATGGATGCAAGTGTTGTAAATATTGATGAGAAAAGGTTTTTACGCATTACGCTCAGCAATCATTTTGATTATGATAAGTCGTGGATGCTCAAAAGTGAAATAAACAACAGCGCATTGTTGAAACATGAGCAAGGACATTTCGACATTAATGAAATATATACGAGAAAGACTTTTCAGCAGTTTAAGAATTTTAGATTCACAGAAAATTTTAAGCAGGAAATTTATTCCATCATGCAGGCCGAAAACAATGAGCTGATCCAAATGCAGCAGCTATATGAGAAAGAAACTGTGTACGGAACCAATGCGGAAGGACAAGCAAAATGGAATACAATAATTGCAGACGATTTAGTTTCCGTTCCTTCTTATAAAGGACAAGTTATTGAACAGCAAATTCCTGAAAAAGAATAATTTTTTTAGTTCCTTACCTGTTTGCACGTTAAATAATATTGTGCTTCAATTTCTATCGGATTCAGCAAATCAGCTTCGGCTGCGGTTTTCACAGGTTTTGACTGCCATTGTGTGGTTGGTAAAAATTTAAATGAAGTATTGCCATTATGCAAAACTATCGGCATATTAAATCCTTCCACGCAATTCGAATATCTGTAATGGATTGTTTTATTATCATCGGAAAAATAAATTTCCAGTTCAGGAATTTGTGTTGTAGTTAAATACTGCTGAAAGACTTTATCGAAATTAATTTTTGTATATTGATTGATATAATCTTCTATTTGTTTGGAAGTAATCGTTTGGTGATAAAATGTCTTATTTAATCCGTGTAATAAGCCCCTGAATGTACTATCATCATTAATTGAATGACGGATATTATTAATCATGTTTGCGCCTTTGTAATACATATCGCCGCTGCCTTCATCGTTCACACCGTAATGACCGATGATGGGTTTATCGTTTTCAATATTTTGGCGAATGCCATAGACATAATCCTGCGCTTCTTTTTTACCCCAGTAATATTCGGTAAACAAAGATTCGCAATAATTAGTAAAACTTTCATGGATCCACATATCGGCAATATCTTTCGAAGTGATGCTGTTGGCAAACCATTCATGTCCGCTTTCGTGTACCACAATAAAATCAAATTTCAATCCGATTCCTGTATGTGATAAATCTCTTCCCAGATAGCCGTTTAAAAAATGATTGCCGTAAGCCACATCGCTTTGATGTTCCATGCCCAGATGCGGCGCTTCAACTAATTTATATCCATCCTCATAAAACGGATAAGGCCCGTACCAATATTCAAATGCTTTCAGCATTTTAAAAACATCAGGTTTGCAATGTGTTTTCATCTTATCCATATCATAATCCAGCGCCCACAAACTCACCGGCAGTGCGCCTTTCAGCCCATCATAAGTTGTGTCATAAAAAACATATTTACCTACGTAGGGAACAATGTCGTAATTATTAATTGGATTTTTTACCGCCCATGTATAGCTTGTTAGATGATTTGATAAATTTTGTTTATTTGTCAATTTTCCATTTGCAACGGCAACCAAAGTATCGGGAACAATCGTTGTAATGCTCGCGCCGCTGTCAGGCTCATCTCCCTGATAATCTTTGCAAGGATACCAAACCGATGCGCCCAAACCTTGGCATGCAACCGTCATCCACGGGCGGCCAAGAGAATCTTTTGTAAATATCCAGCCACCGTCCCATGGCGCGTTCTTTGCTATACGCGGATTGCCATGGTAATAGATTGTGATTTCCTTTTTCCAATCTTTATTGTCATAATATTTTCTCGGCGCTCCGGTTCCAGCAGGATATTGTAAATGCGAATTAATCAAATAAACATTTGAATCAATTTTCTCAACAGATACTCGAATATTATCAAGAATAACGCTATCAATTTGCATTGGACTTTGCAGATCAATTTGCATTGTTCCGGAATTTTTATCATCAATCACTTTGTAAGTGATCGCGGTTTTTCCAACTATAGACTTTGTTTCATAATCTGGCTGCACGGTTATATCATAGCACAACACATCCCACCAAACTCGGTTTGCACCGTTTGTTCCGCGCAAAGTATCGGCGTGGGTAAAGATTCTTTTTTCTGTTGATAACAGATGATGCTGTGCATTCAACTTTATGCTGTACAACGTGCAAATAATTATAACTGCAAATAATTTTTTCATATCGATGATGAATATTTTCTATTTTTAAAAATACAATAATTCTTTTTAGTGTTTTTGATGATTGATACATGGAACACACATATATGTCATTTCCGACAGTCGGGAATCTTTTGAAACAATCTCGGCATGACGATTATGTTTTTCAATTAATTCAGTCTTCATATTTTTTTAAAAATTTATAATGAATCTTTTCATAAAAAATATTACAATCATTTCCACAATCATATTTTTTGTTGCATGTAAAAACGAAACAAAAAACAAGGAACAAATATTTTATTATAATGAAAGCCGCGGCATTCTTACGCTCGACCCTGCATTTGCAAAAAGTCAATCCGTGATGTGGCCGATTCATCAAATATACAATCGCCTGATTGAATTGGACAGTAATTTAAACTTAACTCCGTCTTTGGCAAAAAAATGGAATGTGAGCGCTGATTTTTTAACCTATACTTTCCATTTGCGCAGCGATGTTTTTTTTCAGGACAATGAAGTTTTTAAAAACGGTAAAGGCCGCAGCCTCACAGCTCAGGATGTTGCTTATAGTTTGAACAGGCTTATCGATCCATCTACGGCGAGCAGCGGCGCGTGGCTGTTTAATAACCGTATTGCAAAAAATGGTTTTATCGCTTTGGATGATTCTACATTTCAATTAAAACTGATTCGTCCTTTTCATCCCATATTGAATATTTTAACAACAGAATATTGCAGCATTGTTCCGCAAGAATTGTGGAAAAATACGGCAAAGATTTCGGCCGGCACCCTTGCGGCAGCGGTGCTTTTGGATTTAAATTTTGGGAAGACGGTCAAGCATTGGTTTTACAGAAAAACAAACATTACTGGGAGAAAGATGCAGCAGGAAAATCGTTGCCTTATCTGGATGCAATAGACATAAGTTTCAACAGCAACAAAGCGATGGAATTTTTGCAATTTCGTCAAAAGCGTTTGGCTTTTATAAATGATATAGAACCTTCTTTTAAAGATGAAGTGATTACAAAAGCCGGGGCGTTGCGCAAGGAATGGGCGGGCAAAATTATTTTACAAAAACATCCATACCTCAATACACAGTATCTCGGTATTTTGATGAATGAAAAAAATCCTTTGGTAAAAAATTCTCCTTTAAAAATAAAAGCTGTTCGGCAAGCAATCCTGAAACCTGGCCGGCGGGCCTGAAGGTCCCTCTGGCGATGATGCTGGAGTCACGCTTCGAGATGTGGCTCGGCTGGGGCGAGGATCTCTGCTTCTTCTACAATGACGCCTATGTCCCGACGCTGGGGACCAAGCACCCCGCCACCGTGGGCCGGCCGGTGCGCGAGGTCTGGCGCGAAATCTACGCCGACGTCGAACCCCAGATCCGATCGGTCATGGACCAGGGACGTCCCACCTGGAACAGGGCCCGCTGCTTCTGCTGGAACGCAACGGCTATCCTGAGGAGACCTACCACACCTTCTCCTATAGTCCGCTGCGCGACGGAACGCCGTCAAGGGCCTGATGTGCGTGGTCACCGAGGAGACCGAGCGGGTGATCAGCGAGCGTCGCCTGGAGACGGTGCGACGGCTGGGCGAATGCCTGATCGGGGCGGTCACCCGCGACGCCGTGCTGCAAGGGATCTGCGACGCCCTGGCGACCAACACCGAAGACTTTCCCTTCGCCCTGGCCTATGTGAGCGACCCGCTGGGCGGCCTGGTGGGCTGCGCCGCGACCGAGGAAGCCCGCGACCTGCTGCAGCGGCGCTGGCCCCTGGAAGAGTCCGAGGAGCGGGCCCGGCGTCGCCCCCTGCCGCGCGCCGACTATCCGACCGGCGCCTGGACGATCCCGCCGACCGAAAGCCTGATCATTCCCATTCCAGGCCTGCGCGGCGAGCCCGCCGCCACCCTGGTGCTGGGCCTCAACCCTCACCGTCGCGGCGACGAGGGCCTGGAAGACCTGGCCACCCTGGTGGCCGATCGCGCGGCCGGCGCCTTCGCCCAGGCGCGCAACGTCGAGGACGAGCGGCGGCGATCGGACCGCATCTGGACCAATTCCCGCGACCTGATGGTGGTGGTCGACCGGCGCGGGCGTCTTCCGCTCGGTCAGCCCGGCCTGGACCCGGATCCTCGGCCATGCCGTCGAGGACGTCGTCGGCCAGCCGATGGACCGGTTCGTCATCGCCGACGACGTGTTCGAGACCCGGCGCGCTCACGCCGACATCATGCATGGCGACGAGGTGACGGGCTTCGAGAACCGCTATCGCACCCTGGACGGCCGCGTACGCTGGATCTCGTGGAACACCGCCTCCGAGGACGGGCTGATCTATGGCTATGGCCGCGACATCACCGAGGAAAAGCAGCAGGCCGAGGCGCTGAAGCAAGCCGGCGAAGCCTTGCGCCAGGCCCAGAAGATGGAGGCGATCGGCCAGCTGACCGGCGGCGTCGCCCACGACTTCAACAACCTGCTGACCGTGATCCGCTCGTCCGCCGACCTGCTGCGCAGCCGCGACCTGCCGCCCGACCGGCGCCGGCGCTATATCGACGCCATTTCCGACACCGCCGACCGCGCCGCCAAGCTGACCAGTCAGCTTCTGGCCTTCTCGCGTCGCCAGGCCCTGAAGCCCGAACGCTTCAACGTGGCCACCAAGGTCGAAACCCTGGGCGAGATGCTGCGCTCGATCCTGGGCGGCCGCATCAGCCTGGATCTGACCACCGCGTGCGACGACTGCGTGGTCGAGGCCGACGTCAACCAGTTCGAGACCGCCCTGATCAACCTGGCCGTCAATGCGCGCGACGCCATGGACGGCGAAGGCCTGCTGACGATCCGGATCAACGCGGCCGAGACCATTCCCGCCCTTCGCGGCCACGGGGCCAGCGCGGGCGACTTCGTCACCGTGGCCGTGACCGACGGCGGGGCCGGCATCGTCGAAGCCGACTTGATCCGGATCTTCGAGCCCTTCTTCACCACCAAGGAAGTCGGGCGCGGCACGGGCCTGGGCCTCAGCCAGGTCTATGGCTTCGCCAAGCAGTCGGGCGGCGACGTGGCGGTGGAGAGCCGGCCCGATCGCGGCTCGACCTTCACCCTTTATCTCCCTCGATCACGCCGGGCCGCCGTCTCGCCGCCGCCGCCGCGCGCCCCGGCCCGGCTGCGGCACGAGGGCCGCGTGCTGGTCGTCGAGGACAACGCCGCCATCGGCGAATTCGCCAGCCAGCTGCTGCAAGACCTGGGCTACCACACCGAACTGACCGCCAATGCGAACGAGGCCCTGGCCCGACTGGAGACGGCCGCGGACTTCGACCTGGTGTTCAGCGACGTGGTCATGCCCGGCATCGGCGGTGTGGAGCTGGCCCGCATGATCCAGGGCCGCTGGCCGGGCCTGCCGGTGATCCTGACCAGCGGCTACAGCCACGTGCTGGCCACCGACGCGCGACACGGGTTTCCGCTGCTGCACAAGCCGTACTCGGTGGAGGAGCTGTCGCACATCCTGCGGCAGGCGGCGGCCGGAGCGGGTGCGCCGGCTGGCGACGAGGGGCAGATCCCCTAGGAGCGTCATCCCGAAATGAAGCGCTCATTGCGCTGTCCGGGACCCAGGGGACATAGGCGCTTCCGGGGGTTTCATCTGGGTCTTCGACATGCGCTCCGCCGGGGATGACACAGGGAGGTTCACCTGAGCGCCCTACCCCCGCGTCCGGTCCACCGTCTCCACCGTCGGGCAGGTGCGCAGCGCCGCCGAGATGTTGGTCAGGTGCTTGGCGTCGCGGACCTCGACATCGATGTCGACGTCGAAGAAGTCGCTCTGCCGGTGGTGCATGCGCAGGTTGACGATGTTGCCGCCGGCCTCGCCGATGATCGTGCAGACCTGGCCCAGCACGCCCGGCGCATTGCCGATCGTGGCGTTCAGGCGGGCCAGCGACACGGTCTCGCGCTCGGCCTCGGGCGTCCAGTTCAGGTCGCGCCACAGGTCCTCGCGGTCCTCGTATTCGGCCAGCTTCGGGCAGTCGATGGTGTGGACGTCCAGACCTGCGCCGTCCTCGCGCAGGATGCCGACGATGCGGTCGCCCGGCACCGGGCTGCAGCAGTGGGCGAAGTGCAGCGAGACGCCCGGGGTCAGGCCGCCGCCGCGCACATAGAGGCGCGCGGCCGTGCCGCCCTCGATCTTGCGCCGCGCCGTGGCCACGGCCATGTCGACGTCCTTCATGCCCGGGAAGGCCGTCTCCAGCACCTGGCCCGGCAGCACCCGGCCGCGGCCGATGGCGTCGAACAGGGCGTCCTCGTTGTCGAGGGCGAAGCGTTCCAGGATCGGCCGCAGCGACACGTCCTTCAGCTTCTTGCCGGCCCGCTCGAACACCTGCTCCACCGAGGCCCGGCCCAGGCGCAGGAACTCTTCCTTCTCGGTCTGGCGGATGTGGCGGCGGATGGCCGAGCGCGCGCGGCCCGTGACCGTCAGCGAGCGCCAGTCCGGCGGCACCACGGGCTTGGAGCCCCGCACCACCTCGACCACGTCGCCGTTGTTGAGCAGGGTGCGCAGCGGCTTGAGCTCGCCGTTGATCTTCACGCCGATGCAGGTGTCGCCGACGCTGGTGTGGACCGCATAGGCGAAGTCCAGCGGCATCGCGCCCCGCGGCAGGCTGACCAGCTTGCCCTTGGGCGTGAAGACGAACACCTGGTCGAGGAACATCTCGAGCTTGGCGTGCTCGACCAGTTCCTCGCTGTCGCCGCCGTGCTCCAGCACCTGGACCAGCTGGCGCAGGTTGGCCAGCGGATCGCGGCTGCCGGCCGCCTCCATGCCTTCCAGGTCCAGGCCGTACGAGGCGTCCTTGTAGCGGAAGTGGGCGGCCACGCCCTCTTCGTTGATCCGGTCCATGGCCTCGGTGCGGATCTGCATCTCGATGCGCATGCCGCGCGGCCCCACCACCGTGGTGTGCAGCGAGCGGTAGTTGTTGCGCTTGGGGGTCGAGATGAAGTCCTTGAAGCGGTCGGGCACGCTGGACCAGGCCCGATGCACGACGCCCAGGGCCCGGTAGCAGTCTTCCTCGCTGTCGACGATCACCCGGAAGGCGTAGATGTCGGACATCTGCGAGAAGCCGATCGATTTGCGCTGCAGCTTGCGCCAGATCGAATAGGGCGACTTCTCCCGCCCGAAGACCCGGGCCGGCAGGCCGGCGGCGTCCAGGCGCGCGGCGATTTCCTGGCTGACCAGGGCCACCGCCCCGCCCTGCTCGGCGCGCAGGGTGTCCAGCCGCCGGATGATGGCGTTGCGGGCCACCGGGTTGGTGTGCTGGAAGGACAGCTCCTCCAGCTCCGTGCAGATCCGGTGACAGCCGATGTTGCGGGCCAAGGGCGCGTAGATGTCGCGCGTCTCGCGGGCGATGCGCTCGCGCTTGGCCTGGCTCTTGATGAAGTGCAGCGTCCGCATGTTGTGCAGACGGTCGGCCAGCTTGACCAGCAGGACGCGCACGTCCTTGCTGATGGCCAGGATGAACTTGCGCAGGTTCTCGGCCTGGCGGGCGTGCTCGGCCTGCAGCTCCAGCTTCGACAGCTTGGTGACGCCGTCGACCAGCTCGGCGATCTCGTCGCCGAACAGCTTGGCGATCTCTTCCTTGGTGACCGGGGTGTCCTCGATCACGTCGTGCAGCAGCGCCGTGACGATGGTCGCGGTGTCCAGCCGGTACTCGGTCAGGATGCCCGCCACCTCGATCGGGTGGGCGTAGTAGGGGTCGCCGCTGGCCCGGGTCTGCGAGCCGTGCATGCGCATGGCGTAGACATAGGCGCGGTTCAGCAGCGCCTCGTCCGCCGTCGGATCATAGGCGTGGACGCGCTCGATCAGCTCGTACTGGCGCAGAAACTTCTGGCGGGGCTTGGCTTGGGGCGTAGCGGCCGCCGGGGCCGGAGCGTCGATGGCGGGCTCCACAGACGACGACGCGCCCGGCCTTGCCCGGTGGGAGCCGAGATATTCGACCGGCTTGTGGAAGATGCGGTCGACAAATGGCCGCATCACCGGGCCGATATAGTCCGCGAGCGGTTCGACCGTATCGCTGAAGGTGGCGAACACGAGGCCGCGATAGCTTTCGACCCGCAATTGGCGCAGGCCGTGCTGGTCGCGTTTGAAATCCTTGGGCATTCCCGCCGCGCCTTTTTGTCCGCGCAGGAACGGCACGCCCAGCAGATTGCCGCGCGTGTCATAGCTCCACTGATGATAGACGCAGTTATGCGCCTTGGCATTACCGCGCAGCGTGCGGCACACCATCGCTCCGCGATGCGCGCAGCGGTTGACCCAGGCCGCAAGCACGCCATCCTCGGCGCGCGTCATCACGACCGGCGTATCGCCGACGAAGGTGCTTTTGAAATCGCCGGGATTGGCAATTTCCGCCTCAAGCCCCAGAAAATTCCATGTCGGTCCGCGAAAGATCAACTCCTGCTCGCGGTCATAGATCGCCTGGGAATGGAAAACGTCATAGGGCACGCGCGATCCATCCGCCGCGATGGGCGCGGTCAGATCGGCGTCGGGTGAGAGGGTGGCAGGGTCCATCATCGTCTCCAGAACCGCACGGTCAGGAGCTTCGCGCGGGGCCAGCTTATATGGCGTCCCGACCGGGCCGGCGTTGCGGTGGCCTCCTGAGTGACGGTCCCATGACTTCCACAAAAAAGCGTCCCGGCACAGAGCGGAGGGGACATCTCAGTGTTGCGGATTAGGCATCACCACTGCACTCATTTACGCGATGGTCGAGCTGACGACCGTTATGGACGCGTCGATGAAAGGTCTTTGTCCACGAGCCCCTCGAGCACCGCAAGCGGCAGAGCGCCGCCCGAAAGGACCACCTCATGGAAGGCCTTGATGGACCGGCGGTTGCCCGCCATCGCCTTGGCGCGCAGACGCAGGATGGTCAGCTTGCCGATCATGTAGCTGCAGGCCTGCCCGGGCGCGCAAGCATAGCGTTCGATTTCCTGCCCGCTGAGCGTGACAGGGTCGCCATCGATCTCGCTGAGAGCGGCCACCGCCTGTTCGCGTGTCCAGCGCATGGCATGAAGACCTGTATCGACGACCAGACGCCCGGAGCGCAGCAAGGCATCGTGGATATAACCCAGCTCGCCCACCGCATTGTCGGCGTAAAAGCCCATCTCCTGCGCCAGTTGCTCGGCATAGAGCGCCCAGCCCTCGACATAGGCGCCAAAGCTGGTGATCTTGCGCAGCATGGGTAAGTTCGACTGCTGTTGCAGCGAGAGTTGCAGATGATGCCCCGGCACGCCTTCGTGAAAGGTCGTGGTCGGCATGGTCCAGCGGGGGGCCTCGCCCGTGTCGCGCAGGTTCAGCCAGAAGATGCCGGGGCGCGTGCCATCAAGGCTGCCCTCGGTGTAATGCGATCCCGAACCGGCCTCGATCGCCGGAGGCACGCGACGGATTTCAAGCGACGCCTTGGGCAGGACGGAGAAATACTCTGGGAGCCGCTGCTCCATCGCCTGCACCAGAACGTTGAGGTCGGCGATTTCCTTTGCCTTGCCCGCATCGGTGTTGGGGTAGAGGTACTGCGGATCGCGGTACAGCGCGGCATAGCGCTGGGCGACGGAGCCCTGTGTCATGCCCATGGCGCGGAAGAGAACATCGGCGCGCGCGGTCAGGTCGCGCGACACCTCCAGCCCCATGCGGTGGATTTCGTCGGGCGACAGGTCGGTTGTGGTCCGCGCGCGCAGGCTGGCGGCGTAGAAAGCCTCGCCATCGGGCAGGCGCCATACGCCCGCTTCGTGAACGGCACGGGGGCGCTCATGCTCCAGCGCGGCGATCTGGCGCTGCAGGGCAGGGGCGATGGATCCGGTGTAGATCTTTGCGGCTCGCCCCGACCAATCCCCGGCAATCCCCTTGGTGGCTGCCCGCCGCGCCAGCGAACTGACCAGATCCGATTGTTCCGCCGGCACCAGCAGCGCCTTCATCTGGCCGATCGTGGCGTCCATCGCAAAATCGGGCGGTACCACACCGAGCCCCGCATCCCGCCTGAAGCGCGCCGTTTCCTGATCCAGCCGCACGGCAAAGGCAGACAGGCGGGAAAGATAGGCTTCGCAGTCCTCGCGGGTGGCAATGGTGTGGCGGGTGTCGAGAAAACCCGGAATGTCGCCGTAAGCACCGTCAAGCTGGCTGAGCACATAGGGTTGTCCAGGCCCATCGCCGCCGAACTCGAAGCGATTGGCGACGCGCGCCCGCATATCGCGATCGTAGAGCATCGCATCGAAATTGATCATCGCCCTGGGGCTCAATGCGCTCCGGTTCATTGCGCGCAGCGTTGCCAGTTGCGCTGCATGGGTCTGCCTGCGGGCTTGCCAGGCTCCGATGGAAGCATCGTCGAGCCTGCTCTTGGCCGAGGCGCGGCCGCCTGTATCGAGACCAAGCGAACTGACCAGCTCGGGGCTGTCATCAAGCGCGCGGGTGAAAAACGTGTCGAAGCAGTGGTCCAGCTCGCCATCGGCGGAGGGTGCCGCGTTCAGCCGCATGCCGGTGGCAGCCATGGCCAGGGCGCTCGATGAGAGAAAAAGGCGGCGATCAAGCATGAGCTCTCCGGTGTGTTGTCATGGGTGCGTGGCATGCAGGGAGGTGGGAAAAAGAGCGCTCTGGTCATTGAAAACCGGCTTGAAATCGCCGCGCCGTCCGTACCAGGCAAAGTCGCCAAAAACGATCGGGACCACCGCCACGGTGGACAGCAGGCGCTGGTTGGCCTGTCTCCACACCGCACAGGCAGAGGGCATTGGTGTGCGCCGTGCGGTGTTCACCAGGGTGGCGTAGGTGGCATCGGTGGAATAGGTGATGTTGATCCCCGCTCCCGGTGCCTTGCCGGTGAAGAACACCGCATTGCGCCCCGAGATCGTGGCATCACCATTGACCATGACCACGTCCCAGTCGCCTCCATCGAAGGTGGTCTGGGTGATCTGCGCCTCATTCTGCGCGCTGATCTCGACCTTGATGCCCAGCGACTGCCAGCGGCTGGCGACCAGGTCGGCGGCAAGATCATGGTCGGAATTCAGGATCGCGCGAATGGTCAGGGGCCTGCCATTGGCATCACGCCGGATGCCGCCAGAGAGGCGATAGCCTGCTGCATCGAGATCGCGCGCCGCTGCCGCCAGATCGCTCTTAGGGATAAATCGAATGTCGTCAGGGTCATAGCAGGGGGCCGAGGCCATCTGGAAACTGTCGGCCGCGTGGGGGTGAGCGCCGACGGCGGCGAAGGCTACCTCATGCCGGTCGATCGCCTCGACCAGTGCGCGGCGCACGCGGATGTCCTGCCCTGGACGCCCGGGATGCTGGTTGAAGTAAAGGCCGAAAAGCGATGGGCTGACGATCCGCCGCGTGTAGCGTCCGTCGCGGTCGAGCCTGAGTCGGTCCGGCCCCACCACCCGCGCGATGTCCAGCTTGCCCTCGGACAGCAAATTGGCGGCAGTGGAATCGTTCTCGACCACTCTGAGAATCACGGTGTCGGGCGCCTCATGCTGCCCGCCCGAGATCGATGCAGGGCCCCAGTGATACTCCGGACGACGACGGTAGGTATAGCTCTCGCCCGGTTGCGCCGCGATCAGTTCGTAAGGTCCGGTGCCGACGGGATGCGACCGTACCCGCTCCAGATCGGCCAACCCCGCCGGACATATGACCGCCGTGCGTGCCAGGCCGAACATGATGTCGCTGTTGGGCACGGCCATGGTCAGGTGTACGGTCGAGTCGCGATCGTTGGCGTTGACGGTGATCCGGTTGGAGCCGAAGATGCCCGGCGCATTGGCGACGCCATGCTCGGGATCGACCATGCGGCGGAAATTGGCCGCAACGTCGCCGGCGGTCAGATGGTGGCCGTCCGAACATGTCACGTCGCGCCGGATCCACAGCGTCACCTGATCGGGCGCGGCCTGCCAGCGCTCGGCGATCTGGGGCTCGATATGGCCATCGACATTGGCCACGATCCGGTCATAGCTGAAGTAGGAGGTCATCGTGCTGGCGCCATTGCTGCCGCTTTGCGGGTCGAGCGAACCCGGATCGGCAATCAGCCGGATAACCATCCCGTCCGCATTGCTGCGGGCCGCGTGATCGTGGCACGCTGCCAGCGCCAGACCGGCGAGAAGGGCAAGGGCAAAGCGTTTCATGCGTGGCTCCAGGCGGCGGCGTTGCCCGGTTCGGCGGCGATCAGCGCGGCGGTATAGGGATGACGGGGAGCACTGAGCACCTGGTTCACAGGACCGGCCTCGACGATGGCACCGGCCTTCATCACGACGACGGTCGAGGCGACATGGCGGGCCACCGCAAGGTCATGTGTGATGAACAGCAAGGCCAGTTGGCGACTTGCGCGCAGGTCGGCGATCATGTTGAGAATGGCAGCCTGCACCGAGAGATCGAGCGCGCTGGTGATTTCATCAGCGATCAGCAGGCGCGGCTCGACCGCCAGCGCGCGCGCGATCGCCACGCGCTGAAGCTGCCCGCCCGACAGTTCGCGCGGAGCACGGGTCAGCCAGCCTTGCGCGATTCCCGTCGCCTCGATCAGCCGTGCGAGGCGGGGCGCGATGTCTGACTTGCCATGGCCGCAGCGGATCGCTTCGGCCAGCGTGTCGCCGATGGTCATTTTGGGATTAAGCGAGGAAGTCGGACTCTGGAACACCATCTGGACGTCGCGGCGGAAGGCGTCGGAACGATGGGGCGATATGGGGGAACCATCGAGAGAGAGCTGTCCGGCTTGGATGGCTGCCAGCCCGACGATGGCGCGGGCCAGCGTGGATTTGCCCGATCCTGATTCCCCGATGACCGCCACGGCTTCGCCCTCGGCGATCGAGAGCGTGATGTCGCGGATGACGGACATGGCGGAGCGGCCATGACCATAGCCCGCGGCGAGATTGGTCATGTCCAGCATCAGGTGCGAATCTCGTAAGGGTACCAGCAGGCCACGCCATCACGTCCCAGCGAGGGGCGCTGCGTGCGGCAGTTGGCTTGCGCCAGGTTGCAGCGCGGGGCAAAGGCACAGCCGGGCGCGGCAGCATCATCGGGTGAAACGGCGCCGGGAATGACTGCAAGTCGGTCGTCGTCTGGGCTGCTTGCCCATGGCACGCAGGACACCAGCGCGCGCGTGTAGGGGTGGCGCGGGCCATGAGGGCGCAAGTCAGCGGGAGCCAGGATTTCCACGATACGTCCGGCATAGAGCACGGCCACTCGCGTGCAGAGCTGGGCGACAACCGGCAGATCGTGCGAGACGAAGAGCACGGAGCAGCCGTCGTCGGCTGCGGCGCGCAACAGGTCCAGCACCTGCGCCTGGACCGTCGTGTCGAGGGCGGTCGTGGGTTCGTCGGCGAGCAGCAGGTCTGGCTTGACCACCAGCCCCATGGCAATCAGCGCCCGCTGGCGCATGCCTCCCGACAGCGCAGCCGGCCTTTGGCGCGCCTGACGCGGCGGGTCCGACAGGCCGACATCGGCCAGCGCGGCAACGGCGGCGCTGTTGGCAACGGCGGGTGATTGCTGGCCATGCACCTCAAGCCGCTCGGCGATCTGGCGGCCGACCGCAATCAGGGGATTGAAAGCCGAGAGAGCATCCTGAAACACGAAGCCAATGCGCCGCCCCAGCCATGCGGCACGTTCCTGAGTCGTGAGTGTGTTCAAGTCCTTGCCGGCGATGGCCAGGCGTGTCGCCTGCACTTCGATCACCGGCGCACTCAAACCGGCTATGGCCTGCGCAAGACTGGTCTTGCCGCTGCCCGATTCGCCCACCAGCCCGAGAATTTCCCCCGCATGGAGGTCGAGGTCGAGGTCCGAGATGATCGTGCCGCCCGGATGGCGCAAGGTAAGGCCGCGCACGGTCAGGCTTTGCGACGGACCCGAAGATCGAGCCGGAAGGGGCTTGGATGTCGGAGCCAAAGGCGCCGCATGGCTGATCCGCGCCCTGGCGCCTCCCAGGCGATCGCATAGCGCGCTGCACGCCAGCCCTGCCAGCGCCACCGCCACGCCGGGGGCAAGGGCAGGCAGGGGGGTGACATAAAGGCCTTTCAACCCTTGGGCCAGCATCCTGCCCCAGTCGTAATCGGGCGCCTGGACGCCGAAGCCCAGAAAGCTGAAACCGGCGACGATGATCAGCT
>JAPWKH010000009.1 GCA_028283605.1 Arachidicoccus sp.
TAAAGGTAATGTAAAAGTATTTGTGCACGACAAAGAGGAGTTGGATGAACTGGTAACACGTCTCCTTCAACTCGAAGGAATTCAAAGAGTCGAACGCTTTGATATGGATTAGAGATAATAATGAAATGTATAAAGTTTGGAAAAAAATCATTCAAAAAAATCCTCGATTTATAACAATCGAGGATTTTTTTTGTTTTATTACTATGTTTCAATTAATCATTTATCTAATAATTGAAATTATTGAACAATTACTTTAGATGTAGAGATTATTTTACCAGATAGATCATATACATTGATGAAATAAAATCCTGAAGACCAATTTGAAGTACTAATTGTAAGTGTTCCATTGCTATTTTTACTTACAATTTCGTGGCCGGAAAGATTTATTATTTTTACTACAGAATTATCAGGTGTATTTATTTTAAGATAACCTTTGGCTTTGATAGGATTAGGATATACCGTGACTTTGCTTGTATTTTTTACAGTAACGGGAGCTACATTACTATACATCGATTTCCCATCTAAATCTACCTCATGGAATCGATAATAATTTACCCCTTGTAAAGGTGAATTATCTGTAAAAGAATATGAAATTTCTTTAGTACTATTTCCTGCTGCTTTTATAGTTCCTATAGGCTTAAATGTTTCTTTATCTGTACTACGCTCAATAATAAAGCTACCTGAATTTATTTCAGTATAAGTTTTCCATGTAAGAATAACTTTATTTAAATCTTTTAATTCTCCCGATAAATTAGATGTTGTTACCGGCGTTAATGCTGAATTATCTTTATAGAAGCGTAACTCTTGTATATCAAGGTCAGCTGCAGCGCTTGATGTTTTTCTTACTCTTATGTATCTGCCGGTGGCATTGTGTAAAGAAGAGTCTGTCGGGATAGGAATATAGTTATATTGAGATGCAGTTACGGTATATGTTGTTGGTATTGTATAGCTACCGTTGATAGTTGCAAAAGTTGAATCATCAGATAATTCAAATATGATACTTTGAATTCTATTGTAATTAGAAGATGATGTTCCGTTTGGATATATGCCTATTGTGTCAACTGTTGTGGACTCTCCAAAATCAAAAACAAATCCCGGATTATTGTTTCTATTTCCATTCAGATATGAGCTTGAACTTACAAGATCATCAAACGCATAAGTTGGATAATTGTCTTTTGTCGATGCCCCTGTTGTGCGTTGCATTGCATAATAAAAAGTGTTAGATAGTACAGATATTATTTGACCAGTTAAAAATCCAGGATTTGCATTAGTATTATTAGTGTATGGTATTTTATTGGCACTTGCTGTTATATTGGAACCATAAAAAGCGAACTCATTAAGATATAAACCTGTATAATCCTTGCCATCGGCATTATTATGTACTGAAGCAGGAGCCAAAATACGAACGTATTGATAACTGCTAGATGGAGGAAGGGCAAAATAATTATATCGCCCCACTACAAATTGGGTAGAATCAAATGTAATTAAATCTTGAGCATCTGAAAAATCTGATGTATTTGCACCTTGAACTTTTACTCCCTGTAAAGTCCATAGAGTTTCATTAATAGGATAAATAGCTACAGTTCCAACAGTAGTAGCTGCTCCGAAATCATATCCTATGTAATAATTTCCGCTTGTTGAACTTGAATTTAAAATACAATAAATAGATTTAGAATAATTTGTAGCAGCAGCAACAGTAGGAGTGTTTATTGTACCTGTTATCCAACTATTTGCTGCTGAATATGAGCCATCGGAAATGACAGTTCCAGTTAATGGCGCAATCTCATTGTAAATGTTTGTGGCTGTTACAGTTTGTGAATAACCTAGATTTATTCTAAATGTAATTAAAGACAGAATAAAAAAAATTTTTGTAAAAATTTTCATAAGCAAAATTTATATTTTATTTAATGTAGTGAAAATATAATATAAAATTATTCTTTTTGTACACAATCGTTTGCATATTTTAACAATATGAAGCTTAGATCAATTCTATTAAACAGAAAGCCCCAAAAGCATTGAAATTCGCTCTTAAAAATTTAAATATTCTAATACACTATTTATCTAATACACTATTTGAAAGGTTTATATAGTTAAATCATAATAATTTGTCATATTCTTTGTATTTTTGTATTATGTCGTATTCTATAGATTTCCGCAAACAATTATTTAAGATTAAGCGTCAGGAAAAGCTCACATTTCAAGAAACTGCAGAAAGATTTGGTATTCCCATAAGGACGTTGTTTAGATGGCAAAAATGTATAAATCCTAAAACAAAGCGGAACAAACCTTCAACAAAAATAGATATGGAAGCATTGCGAAAAGATGTTGAGCAACATCCGGATCATTATCAATATGAGAGAGCGAGGAAGTTTGGGGTAGGGCAAAGCACGATATTTTATGCCCTAAAGCGTTTGGGAATCAGTTGTAAAAAAAACGCTGTTTCATCCCAAAGCAGATGAACTCTCCAGGCTTATCTTCCAACTTAAATTATTGCGCTATGAGCGGATCGAAAAAAGACCTGTTGTTTATTTAGATGAAAGTGGGTTTTCGGTAGATGCGCCCAGAGGAAATGGCTACAGCCAAAAAGGGAAGAAATGTTATGACTGTAAAGACTGGCACGCAAGAGGAAGGCTAAACGCTATCGGAGCGATAACAAACTTCAAGCTACTCAATGTATGTTTATTTGATTGTAACATAGATGCCGATGTATTCTATGGCTGGCTTACACAGCAATTATTACCTGCTATTGCTCCAAACTCGGTTATTGTACTTGACAATGCAACATTTCACAAGCGGGATGATGCTTTGCGGGCTGTGCAAAAGCAAGGACATATTTTGGAGTTTCTTCCACCTTACAGCCCCGACCTTAATCCAATAGAAAAGAAATGGGCACAGGCCAAAAGTATCAGAAGGAAATTTGGATATACTCCTGAAGAACTTTTTATTTACACTGATTTATGACGGTTTATTCTGATTTAACTATATCACCACATTAATCATCTTGCCTTTTACAAAAATGAATTTTTTCAAAGGTTTTCCATCCAGCCATTTCTGAACAACTTCATTTTGCAGCACAACTTCCTGCACATGTTCCTGCGTTGCATCTAAAGGAAATGCAATCGTAGTGCGGAGCTTGCCGTTGATGCTTACCGGATAATCTTTGGAAGATTCTTTTATATATTTTTCTTCAAATGCAGGAAATGGCGCATCTAAAACAGAACTTGTATTACCCAAAGCATGCCATAATTCTTCTGCGATATGCGGCGCATAAGGCACAAGCATAATCAATACTTTTTCCAAAACAGATTTCTTGAAACATTTTGCATCGTGCAATTCGTTTACACAAATCATAAAAGTAGAAACCGCCGTATTGAAAGAAAATCGTTCTGTATCGTTCTCAATTTTCTGAATGGTTTTGTGCAGTATTTTTAAATCGTTGTCTGTTGGTTCATCATTATTCCAAACTTGTCCTTTTACATCATCGTAAAACAAACGCCATAACTTTTTAAGAAAACGATGCACACCTTCAATGCCTTTGGTATCCCAAGGTTTGGATTGCTCAACAGGACCTAAAAACATTTCATACATACGGAAAGTGTCTGCACCGAATTTCTCTACCAAATCATCCGGATTAAAAACATTTAATTTCGATTTACTCATTTTTTCAACTTCCGATGAAGCTTTAAAATCAGAAGGCTTGATAGGCACTCTAATTTTATCAAAATCATTACTATACCATTGGCCATTTAGAAAATATGAATCTTTAGTAACAAAGACGCCTTTAGAATAACGTTTATTTTCTTCAATTAATTTCTTTAAATCTACAATGTCTCCATCAACAAATTTGGCATCTACTCTAATTTTATGGTATTTTCCAAAATATGGATCAGGTAAAAAATCAGCGGAGTAATAAGCATAATATGCCTCATCATTACTAATAATCGCATTATTATGAGGCAAATGATTAGAACCAGTATAATCATTTGGATTTTCAGATGGCGTTCCAAAACGATATATAAATTTTGACACTCCTGTTATCATTCCCTGATTTATCAGCTTCCTAAAGGGCTCGTCAAAACCTATGAAACCCAAGTCGTACAAGGCTTTCGTCCACATGCGGCTGTACAACAAATGTCCTACGGCATGTTCAGTTCCGCCAATATATAAATCAACCTGGTTCCAATAATCGGTCGCTTTTCTGTCGGCAAATTCCTTATCGTTTTGCGGATCCATATAACGCAAAAAATACCAAGAACTTCCTGCATAACCGGGCATTGTATTTGTTTCCAAATGCTGCGCCGTCCAGCTTTCAATATTCGCCAAAGGCCCTTGTGCATCGGGTCCGGGTTTGTAAGAATCTACTTTTGGCAAGAGCAAAGGCAATTCATTTTCATCCAACGGAACGGCAATTCCGTCAATCCATTTTATAGGAAATGGTTCGCCCCAATAACGCTGACGACTGAAAGCTGCATCGCGCATACGGTAATTTACTTTCCTTTTCCCGATACCTTTTTCCTCCAGTTTTTTAATTACAACTTCCATCGCTTCACGCATCGGCAAACCATTGAGAAATCCGCTGTTTACAAGTGTTGCATCTTTTGTAGGATTCGCATTTTCTCCATCGAATTTTTCGCCTAAAATATTGGTAATAGGAATTTCAAAATGCTTTGCAAATTTATAATCGCGCTCATCGCCGCAAGGCACAGCCATAATTGCGCCTGTACCGTAACCAGCTAAAACATACTCTGAAATCCAAATAGGAATTTGCTTTGCTTCGTCAAAAGGATTTACAGCATACGCGCCCGTAAAGCAGCCTGTAATTTTTTTCTCGGCTTGTCTTTCGCGGTCGCTGCGGCTTTTTACATAAGCAATGTATTCTTCTACTTTTGGTTTTTGCTCGCCAGAAATAATGTCTGTAATATAATCCAATTCAGGAGCCAGCACACAGAAATCAACGCCCATGATCGTGTCCGGACGTGTGGTATATGCTACAAAATTTTTTACCTTTTCTTTTTCACTTTTTATTTCAAAAGTTATTTCCGCACCTGAACTTTTACCGATCCAGTTGGTTTGCATTTCTTTCATTGCATCGCTGAAATCCACTGTTTCCAAGCCTTTCAGCAAACGGTCGGCATATTCTGTAATGCGCAAATACCATTGACGCAACTTCTTTTTCTCTACCGGAAATCCGCCGCGCTCGCTTACGCCGTTTACAACTTCATCATTCGCCAGAACCGTTCCTAATGCTTCGCACCAATTTACTTCGCCGTATCCGCAATATGCAATGCGGTAATTCATCAAAATATCGTGCTTCGTTTTTTCATCAAAATTATTCCATTCTTCTGTGGAAAATTTTATGCTTTCATCGCCCGGACATTCATGATTTATATTTCCTTCTTTTGAAAAAATATCTTCTAAAACACTGATGGATTCTGCCTTTTGCGTTTTTCTGTTAAACCAGCTTTTGAACAATTGCAGAAAAATCCATTGAGTCCATTTATAATATTCGGGTTTGGAAGTGTTTACTTCTCTCGACCAATCAAAACAAAAACCGATTTTATCTAACTGAGAACGGAAATTATTTATATTCTGTTCCGTAGAGATTTCCGGATGTACACCATGTTCTATGGCATATTGCTCCGCCGGTAAACCGAAAGCATCATAACCCATAGGATGCAATACATTAAAGCCTTTCAGTCTTTTGAAGCGCGCATAAATATCGCTTGCAATATAACCCAACGGATGTCCTACATGCAAACCTGCGCCGCTCGGATACGGGAACATATCGAGCACATAATATTTCGGTTTGGAAGAATCGTTGCTTACTTTATAAGCCTGCGTTTCATTCCAGATTTGTTGCCATTTATTTTCTATCTCGCGAAAGTTGTATTCCATTTATAGTAATAAGTTCTAAGTATTAAGTTGTAAGTTTTTTATTAAGCGTTTGCCAAAGCTCTGTCCAAATGCACATAGCCGCCGTCCACGTGAATTAACTGGCCCGTTGTATGCGATGATTTTTCGGATAATAAAAATGCAACCGTATCTGCAATTTCATTGGCGGTTGTCATTCTGTTTTCCAAAGGAATTTTAGACACAATTTCTTTCAGTTTTTCATCAGCATTTGGCAAAGTTTTAATCCAGTTAGAATACTGTGGTGTCCAGCATTCGGCAACAATAACCGCATTTACACGAATACCGTATTTTAATAATTCCACTGCCCATTCTCTCGTTAAGGCATTTCGTGCGCCATTGGCTGCGGCGTAGCCGGAAGTATTGCCCTGACCTGTTTCTGCCGTTTTGGAAGATATATTTACGATGCTTCCTTTTGATTGAATCAATGCCGGCAAAGCATGATGAGCCAATAAATAATAATGCACTACATTCTTGTGCAACGATTGAATGAAACCTTCATAAGTTCCGTATTCCAAACCAACGCCGTCGTTGTGGCCGGCATTGTTTACAATACCATCAATGCGTTTATATTTTTGTAAAACTTCATCAATTGCCTGCTTGCATATATCGGGATCTGACAGTTCTGCAACAACGGAATCACATTGTCCGCCTTGCGCAATTATTTCCTGTGTTTTTTTATCATTATCCTCTTTGTCTCTTCCGATAATTACAGGCAGGGCGCCCTCTGCAGCTAACGTATCAACAATGCCTTCGCCGATTCCTTTTGCGCCACCGGAAACAAGAATGATTTTATCTTTTAATCGCAAATCCATTATAATAATTTTTATAAAAAAACAGAAATACATTAATAATTCAAGCCCATACTTTCTTTTATTAATTGCAATGTTTTACTTGCGCTTGCCCGGGCTTTTTCTGCACCTTCGTGCATTATTTTATCCAGCGATACTTTATCGTTTTGAATGGCTGCAGCTTTCTCCCGGATAGGATGGATGAACAGCGCCATATCTTCCGCTAATTGTTTTTTCATATCGCCGTAGCGAATGTTGCAATTATTAAAATCGTCTTCAAATTTTTTTAAAGTATCTTCTTTGCTTACCAGGTTCATTAACGTAAAGAGATTGTCGATATAATCCGGCTTGTCGGAATTATTTTCTTGCGGGCCTGCATCTGTCTTGGCTTTCATAATTTTTTTACGGATCAGTTCATCATCATCCGATAGAAAAATTGTTGCCATTTGATTTTCGCTTTTGCTCATTTTGCCGTTACCGTCGAGGCTCATAATTTTAACAAGACCCGTATTGTAGTTAAAAGCATAAGGCAAGGGAAAAGTTTCGCCATAGCGATGATTAAAGCGCTCCGCGAAATTGCGCGCCATTTCCAGATGTTGCTCCTGATCTTTACCTACAGGCACTTTTGTCGCACGATGAATCAAAATATCAGCTGTCATCAGAACGGGATAAGTGAGTAACCCTGCATTTACATTATCCGGTTGCAACCGTACTTTGTCTTTAAATGTAGGTACTTTTTCCAGCTCGCCTTTATAAGCAAGCATGTTTAAATACAAATAAAGTTCGGCAATTTCTTTTACATCGCTTTGCACATACAAAGCTACTTTCTCCGGATCGAGGCCGCATGCAATATTTTCCGCCAACACACGATAAACGGAATTTTTCAGTTCTTTTGTGTCTGGATGAGTTGTCAGGCTGTGCCAATCGGCTACAAAAAAATAACAGTTATATTCGTCTTGCATACGCACATAGTTGCGCATAGCGCCGAAATAATTTCCCAAATGTAAATAACCTGTGGGCCTGATACCGCTTACGACAATTTCCTTTTCCATCCGTATCTTCTGTAATTAATTATTTTTATATAAAAGGTTTTGTTTTTTTTAGTCCGCGAAGATAAGATATTTAGTGTGTGTAAAAGAAAAGAGAAGAGTCTATGGCGGACTATATTTTTCAAAATTATTTGGAAATTGCAAATTTGTGCCTATCTTTGTCACACAATAAAAAAATTGTATATAAAAAAAATATATGTTTAATTCGCCAGCATATTATTTTCGATTTTATTTTGCTTTTGAATTCGGAAGCAAGCGGATTGGTCTTTGTAAAAATTAAAAATTTCCCCAAATAAAATTCTTTCAAATACCAATCCCGAAAAGTTTCGGGATTTTTTTATATACACACATAATTATAATGATTAAAAAATGAGCGAAGAAATAATTGCCATTCAAGGTTACGAAGGATGTTTTCATCAGGAAGCGGCAAGGCATTTTTATAGTAAAGATGTAAAAGTTGTTTGTTGCGATACGTTCAGGGATTTGATTAAAGTTGCTTCGCACAAGAAAGAAAGTACCGGAGCCATAATGGCAATTGAAAATTCCATTGCAGGCAGCATACTTCCCAATTATAATCTTTTGCAAAAAAGTAATTTAAAAATTGTTGGCGAAATTTATATGCAGATTCGCCAAAATCTTTTGGTAAATGTAGGCACGAGTTTGAATGAATTAAAGGAAATACATTCTCATCCAATGGCTTTGCAACAATGCTTGAAATATTTAGATGAGCATGACTGGAAATTGGTGGAAACGGAAGATACAGCATTGAGTGCAAAAAAACTGGCTAAAAATAAAAGCCCTTATATCGGCGTAATTGCTAGCAAGCTGGCGGCAGATATTTACGATCTGGAAATTGCAGCGTCGAATATTCATACCATGAAATACAATTATACACGTTTTCTGGTTCTGAATAGGGAAGAAGATGCAAAAGAAGTGGATAATGCCGATAAAGCCTCTGTATATTTTCATACCGATAATTCAAAGGGCAGTCTTGCAAAAGTGCTGAATAAGATAGAAGAAGCTGATATCAATTTAAGCAAACTGCAAAGCTTTCCAATACCAGGAAGTGATTGGAAGTATAGTTTTCATGCAGATATGGAATTTGAGAATTATAATCAGTTGCAAAATGCACTAAAGAAAATAAAATCCGTAACCGAAGAATTAAAAGTGTACGGTGTATATAAAAAAGGAAGGAATGTATAATCATGATTGAAATGATTTAAGGATTTGCAGGAGAATAAAATCATAAATCAGACATCATAAATCATAAATAACGATGACTGCAAAACGTCTTGAAAATATAAAAGAATATTACTTCTCAAAAAAATTAAGAGAAGTTGATGAACTGAACAAGCAAGGGAAAGATATTATTAATCTCGGCATCGGAAGTCCTGATTTGCCGCCGCATCCGAGCGTTATTCAAACTTTGCAGGATGAAAGTGCCAAACCGAATGTGCATGGTTATCAATCTTACAAAGGGTCGCCTGTTTTCAGAAATGCGATTGTGGATTGGTATAAAAAATGGTACAATGTTTCGCTCGATGCCAACAAAGAAATTTTGCCTTTGATGGGTTCAAAAGAAGGCATCATGCACATTTGTATGACATATCTGGAAGAAGGAGATAAAGTGCTTGTACCGAATCCCGGTTATCCGACTTACGCGAGCAATGTTTCTTTGACAGGTGCGGAAATGATTCCTTATTCGTTGAAAGAAGAAAATAATTACGAACCTGATTTTGAAGAAATTGAAAAGCAGGATTTGTCAAAAGTAAAATTATTCTTTGTCAATTATCCACAAATGCCAACGGGACAAGAAGCATCAGTTGAGTTGTTTGAAAAAATTATTGCCTTCGGAAAAAAGCATAATATTTTAATCATTCACGATAATCCGTATAGTTTTATTTTGAATGAAAACCCAAAAAGTATTTTGAGTGTTGAAGGAGCTTTGGATGTTGCGATTGAATTAAATTCTTTGAGCAAATCGCACAACATGGCAGGCTGGCGTTTGGGAATGTTGCTGGCAAAAGAAGAACGCATCAACGAGATTCTTCGTTTCAAAAGCAATATGGACAGCGGTATGTTTCTTCCGCTGCAATTAGCGGCAGCAAAGGCTTTGACGCTTGGTAAGGATTTTCACGACAGCGTAAATAAAGTTTACGGAGAACGCCGCTCAAAAGTGTATGAGCTGTTGGATTTGTTGGAATGTGCTTACAGCAAAGAACAAGTCGGTTTATTTATGTGGGCAAAAATTCCAGGTAAATATAAAGACGGTTACGAGCTGGCAGACGATGTTTTATACAACGCAAATGTTTTCATTACGCCGGGTGGAATTTTCGGAAGCGAAGGCGATCAATATATTCGCATAAGCCTTTGCGGAAATATTGAAAGATTTGAAGAAGCGATAAGAAGAGTTGACAATTGATAATTTGCAATTGACAATGAAAAAGAACAATATATTAAAAGAAAAGAGTTTTGCTTTTGCATTGCGAACGATTAAGTGCTATCAATTTTTTGCAAACAGAAAAACGCGAATATGTTTTATCAAAACAATTATTGCGAAGCGGAACTTCAATTGGTGCAAATATTAGAGAAGCAGAACAGGCGCAAAGTAAAATTGATTTCATTCATAAATTATCAATCGCTTTGAAAGAAGCAAATGAAACTGAATATTGGTTAGAATTATTAAATCAATCGGGCTATCTGGAACAAAAACTTTTTGAGAGTCTTTATATCGATTGTAAAGAAATGTTGAAATTGTTGACCAGCATTATTAAAACGAGTAAACAGAATAATGGTAAATAAAGCACTTAATGATAATACTCAATTGTCAATTGTTAATTCTCAATTGAATGCTTGTGTTATAGGTTTAGGTTTAATCGGCGGTACGTTCGCGTTGGCTTTGCGCGATAATAAAATTGTATCTAAAATTATCGGCGTTGAAGCAAATGAAGAACACGCGCAAAAGGCTTTGCAATTGGGTTTGGTGGATCAAATTTTGGCGTTGGATGAAGCCGTGAAGCAATCAGATTTTATCATTCTGGCAACGCCTGTAACCATTGCTGCATCGCAGCTTCCAAAGATTCTGGACTTGGTTGAAAAACAGATTGTGATTGATTTAGGCTCTACAAAATTCGATATTATTCAATCTGTAAAAAATCATCCGAAGCGAGGAAGATATGTAGCTTCGCATCCGATGTGGGGAACGGAATTCAGCGGTCCGGAAGCGGCACAGCACAACGTATTGCAGGATAGAGTCATTATTATATGTGATAAAAATGACAGCGACAATGATGCGTTGGAATTTGCAGAAAATTTTTATCACAAAATCGGGATGCGTTTGGTTTACATGAACGGCGAAGCGCACGATGTGCATCTGGCTTATGTGTCGCACATCTCACATATCACGAGCTTTGCATTGGCAAACACGGTTTTGGAAAAAGAAAAAGAAGAAGATACGATTTTTAATCTGGCAGGTTCGGGCTTTGAAAGCACGGTTCGCTTGGCAAAAAGTAATTCGGCTACTTGGGTTCCCGTTTTCAAACAGAACAAGGAAAATGTATTGGACGTATTGAACGAATATATTTCTCAATTACGCAAATTCAAATCATCTTTGGAGAAGGAAAATTGGGAATATCTGAACGAATTGATTGAAGAATCGAATAAGATTAAAAAGATACTCAAATGAACCATGATTGGAACGATTAAAAGATTTGCATGAAAAAGAGATTTATTTTTTTATTGCTTTTAATGATTGTTTGCGGAAATGTTTTTTCGCAGACAAGAAAAGAGATTGATTCTTTTCCATATATTTTTGCTGTGAATAATAATCAATTTAGAATAAAGCAAATTCATATTGAAGCAACTGATAGTACAAATAGCTATTATAAATTTATAGTCACAAAATATAATTCTGACTTCAGAGATACGATTGAATATGCTGATGGTCAGGCTTGGTTTAATGATGTAAACAATGATAGTTTTCCGGATATTGTTTTTTCGTTTAAAGATGAAGCTTATATCAGTCTTTTTAACCCTGTTAAAAATACATTCGTCAATAGTGGACCCTTTCATTTGAATTTAGATTCTGCAGATAACTTTTTTGTTTCAATAAAACAAATTGATAAGAAAAATAATCTTTATTGCGATTATATAGAAGCAACTCTGAGGAGAAACTATTCATCAAGGTCATATTTATTTCAAATTATAAATTATGAGCGCAAGAACTTAATGTATATGGACATTGAAAGAGAATATGCAAATGACGGCTATGAAACTACCGGTACTTTAATTTATAAGTACAATAGTATAGATGGAACTGATGATAAATTAATCGAAACAATTAATTCTATTAATAAAAGTGATTTAATTAAATCGAATAATTAGGAGATTGGATATGAATTTGATTACTCGAAATATTGGAAAAACAACTGGCAAAAATTTTTGCCACAAAAAAATTAAATTACAAATCGGAAATAAAACGACCCTTCGGGTCGAACGTGAAGATTAAAAAGATTTTGAAATAAGCGCATATTTGTTTCATTATGACAGAAAATAATCAATATAACAATGTCATTTTTTATAGCACTCCTTCGGGCGCTATAAAGATTGAAGTTATTTTCAATGATGAAACTTTTTGGCTTACGCAGAAAAGAATGGCGGAATTGTTTGATTGTTCTGTTGATAATATTTCTCTGCATCTTAAAAATATTTTTAAAGAGCAAGAATTAAACGATAGTTCAGTTACCGAGGAAATCTCGGTAACTGCCGCTGACGGAAAAAAGTATAAAACAAAATTTTATAACCTTGATGCAATCATTGCCGTTGGTTACAGAGTCAATTCTCATAATGCAACACAGTTCCGCATTTGGGCAACACAGACTTTGAAAGAATTTATTATTAAAGGGTTTGTTCTTGATGATGAACGCCTGAAGCAAGGAAAGCATTTTGGCAAAGATTATTTTGATGAATTATTAGAACGCATCCGCGAGATACGAGCGAGCGAAAGACGGTTTTATTTAAAAATTACCGACATCTATGAGCAATGCAGTATCGACTATAACAAGGATGCTCCAATAACGCGGAAATTTTTTAAAACCGTTCAAAATAAATTGCATTGGGCAATCACAGGCAAAACAGCCGCCGAATTAATTGCAGAAAGAGCTAATGCCGATAAACCGAACATGGGTTTGACTACTTGGAAAAACGCACCTGAAGGAAAAATTTTGAAAAGCGATATCGGCACTGCAAAAAACTATATGCAGGAGCCTGAGATAAAAGCATTGGAACGGATTGTAACGATGTATTTAGATTTTGCGGAGCTTCAAGCTGAAAGAAATATACCCATGAAAATGGCAGATTGGGTAAAACGTTTAGATGCGTTTTTACAGTTCAACGAGTATCTGATATTAAGCGATGCAGGAAAAGTAAGCCACGAAATAGCAATTCAGTTGGCAGAAAAAGAATTTGAAAAATTCAGAATATTGCAAGATGAAAATTATATAAGCGATTTTGAAAAGGAAATTAAGAAGATAGATAAACAGAAATGATAAAATACAAAATCATATTTCTTTTGGCGTTTGTTTTAGTTATTTGCGGAAATGCTTTTTCGCAGACGAAGGAACTTTCTTTTGAAAGTTTAGAAAAAGTTCCTTACAAATTTATAGTTAATAAAACTCAATTTAGAATTAGAGTTTATGATACTTCAGATTATAAAAACTCTTTAGTTCTTGAAAAATATAAAACTAAATGGATAGTTGTTGATACGTTCGATTATCATCGAGCTATTTATTTTAAAGACTTTAATTATGATGGTTTTGTTGATTTTGGATTATTAGATAAATGGGAATCTGAAGTATGTCTTTTTAATCCGACTAAAAATCTATATGTAAAAAGTGGATTTTATTCAGATGCATCATTTGATGATGACCTACATACAGATACTTCTCATATGCAGTTGGTAGATAAAAACGAACAAGTATATTTTGATTATTTAGATTATAAAAGAGAAGAGTGGTATTCAACTTTATTTCAAATAAAAAATTATAAACGAATTGAGTTAGGCGTTATAGATAATGAAACAAAGTATTCAGAAAAAGACAGCGGTTATATAACTACAAAAGTTATAGTTCATAAAATATTGAATAATGACGATGGGAATGAAAAACTTATTCAAGAAATAAAATGGAATAAAGATGAGGAATTTGATTACTCGAAATATTGGAAAAACAACTGGCAAAAATTTTTGCCACAAAAAAATTAAATAAAGATTTTAAACAGGATTATAAACACGCTGATGGCAAGATGCCGGAAGCAATTAAAAAAAGATGTTGATTTTTGTATGAGGAAAATCAGAAATCATACATCGCAAATCACAAATAAACATGGTAACATTTGAAGAATTAGGATTAGACGAGCGTTTGGTGCAGGCAGTTACGGAAATGGGTTATGTAAATCCTACGCCCATACAGGAAAAAGCGATTCCCGTTTTGATAAACGGAACGAAAGACTTAATCGGTCTTGCACAGACAGGAACAGGAAAAACGGCGGCATTCGGTTTGCCATTGCTGCAATTGCTCGATGCAGAACAAAAATATCCACAGGCATTAGTAGTGTGTCCCACGAGAGAACTATGTTTACAAATCGTAAATGAAATAGTTAGTTTTAAAAAGCACATCAAAGGATTGCAGGTAGTTGCCGTTTATGGCGGCGCATCTATCGTGATGCAGATAAAAGACATTCGCAGAGGCGTGCAGGTTGTTGTAGCAACACCTGGAAGATTGATTGATTTGATTGAACGAAAAGCCATTAATCTTGAACAGATAAAATATGTAGTGCTAGACGAAGCTGATGAAATGCTGAACATGGGTTTTCAGGATGATATCGAATTTATTTTGCAAAACACGCCAGCGCGCGAAAGCACATGGCTGTTCAGTGCAACTATGCCGAACGAAATCCGCAAAGTAAGCAAGCGTTACATGACCGAACCCGTAGAAATTACGGTAGGCACAAAGAATACATCGAACAAAAATATCGATCATCAATATTATGTTACGTCCGCGCAGCATCGCTATGAAACATTAAAAAGATTAATTGATTTTAATCCTGGTATTTACGGCATTATTTTTACACGCACCAAAGTTGACGCACAAAACATCGCTGAAAAATTAACGCGTGAAGGTTACGATATTGATGCATTGCATGGCGACTTAACACAACCGCAGCGCGACAAAGTGATGAACCAGTTTCGTGACAGAAGTTTGCAGCTTTTAATTGCTACGGACGTAGCTGCGCGCGGTATTGACGTGAAAGAAATCACGCACGTTATCAACTACGAATTGCCGGATGATGTGGAAGTTTATACACACAGAACAGGCCGTACAGGTCGTGCAGGAAGTACAGGCGTTGCCATCAGTATTATTCATCAGCGTGAAGCGTACAAATTGAAACAGATTGAAAAAATCGTGCAATCGCCGATTAACAAAATGGAAATTCCATCTGGCAAAGATGTATGTCGCAAACAATTTTTCTTCTTTATGGATAAATTGTTAAATGCGGATATTTCGCACGGCGATTATGAAACGTATGTGCCTATGCTGGAAGAAAAATTTGCCGATGTTTCTAAAGAAGAAGTTCTGAAACGTGTTGCTGCATTGGAGTTTGACCGCTTTTTGAAGTATTATGAAAATGCAGGTGATTTAAATGCGCGTGCAGAAAATCGTAATGAACGCAGAGGCGATGATAAAAATCGCAACAGAAACGACAGAGGAAATTTTCGGGAAAGTGGCAGAAGAGAAGGTGGACGTGATAGCAGAGATTTTCAAGGTGATACCACAAGATTGTTCATCAATATTGGAACAAAAGATGGCTTTTATAAAGCAAGCTTCTTGCAGTTCATTTTAGATATGAGTGATTTACGTAAAGATGTTCTCGGAAGAATCGATATGAAAGAAATGAATAGCTGGGTGGAGGTAGACAAAAACGCTGCAGGCCAAATGATCCGAGCATTGGATGGTAAGAATTTTAAAGGTAGAAAGATAAGAATGAATGATGCCGATAGCGGTGGCGGAAGAAGAAGATAATTTTACAATGATTGTAAACGTCCTTGCGAGTAAGAAACAGGAGTGGCAATCTCTCAAAATAAAAGGTTTTTAATTTTTAAAAGTAATTTTTTAATTTATAGAAAATGGAAACAATAAATATCTCTGCACAAAAAGAAAAAATACAACAGGTTTGGAAGAAACGCCCGTTGATAATTTCAGGTCCGTGCAGCGCGGAGACCGAAGATCAAACTATTGAAACGATTGTCGGGTTAAGCAAATTAGGAAAAGTTGACGTAGTGCGCGCGGGTATATGGAAGCCACGCACTCGTCCCGGAAGTTTTGAAGGGATCGGCACAAAAGGGTTGCCCTGGTTGCAAAAAGCAAAAGAACTCACTGGTTTGCCAATGGCTGTTGAAGTGGCTACGCCGAAGCAGGTAGAAGATGCTTTGCATTTCGGTATAGACATCTTATGGATTGGCGCGCGTACTACTGTAAATCCTTTCTCCGTGCAGGATGTAGCCGATGCATTGCGCGGCGTAGATGTGCCTGTATTGATTAAAAATCCTATTAATCCCGATTTGGAATTATGGACTGGAGCTGTTGAACGCATAGATCGAGCAGGTATTAAAGATATTGGATTGATTCATCGCGGATTTGCGTCTTACGGTAATACAGAATATCGCAATGCACCAATGTGGCATTTGGCAATTGAAATGAAATTACGTTATCCTGAATTGCCGTTCATAAACGATCCTTCACACATCAGCGGTCGCAGAGATATTCTGCTGAACGTTGCTCAAAAAGCAATTGATTTGGATTATGATGGATTGATTGTGGAAACTCATTGCAATCCTGATAAAGCCTGGAGTGATGCGAAGCAACAAATTACGCCGGAGCAATTTGGAAAAATGTTAGATGAAATTATTTGGCGTAAAGAAGACAAAGCAAACATCGACCATCAAACATTGGAAAAATATCGTCAGCAAATCAATCATTTGGATGATGAATTGACACAGTTGCTCGCACAACGCATGAAGATTGCCGATAAAATTGGCGAATATAAAAAAGCTAACGGCTTGACTATTTTGCAAACGAATCGTTGGAATGAAATTTTGGAAAAAGCCATCGTAAAAGGCGAGAAGGCTGGTTTGAGCAAAGAGTTCGTTACCAAGTATTTTGATGCAGTTCACATGGAAAGCATTGCGCATCAGACAAAAGTGATGAACGATTAATTCGACTAAAATTGAGATTGGATAATGAGATTATCTTGCATCAATCTCAATGAATTAGTAATGCCTGCACATCATTCCCGCGAAAGCGGGAATCTCAACTTTATATTAATCATTATGAATAAAGCGAAAATCCTTTTTATAATACTAGTATTTGGTTTATTCCACGCAAATGCACAACTCGGTTCAGGGCATACAACGCCGATGATGGGTTGGTCGAGCTGGAATAATTTTTCCGTGAACATCAATGAAAGGCTGATAGAAGATGAAGCGGATGCAATGGTTACAAGCGGATTGAAAGATGCAGGTTATCAGTTCATCAACATTGATGACGGTTATTTTGGCGGCAGAGATAAGAATGGAAATCTGCAAGCAAACAAAGCAAAATTTCCACACGGTATGAAAGCTTTGGCAGATTATGTTCACAGCAAAGGTTTGAAAGCAGGAATGTACACAGATGCCGGCATCAACACCTGCGGCTCATTATGGGCAGGCGATACCATTAACAATGCTTCGGGAATTTTCGGGCACGATGAACAAGACCTTACGCTTTTTCTCAAAACATGGGGTTACGATTTTTTGAAAGTAGATTGGTGCGGCGGCAAAAGCCTGAAGCTGGATGAACAACTCAGGTACACCCAAATTTCCGAAGCGATGCGAAAAATCAAACCCGAAGCAATAATGAATATTTGCCGTTGGGAATTCCCCGGAAAATGGGCGCCCCTTGTTGCAGGTTCATGGCGTATTTCGGGCGACATCTATAATAGTTTTTCTTCTGTTCTCAACATCATTAATTTGAATGCAGATTATTGGAAATACTGTTCGCGCGGGCATTTCAACGATATGGATATGTTGGAAGTTGGTCGCGGAATGGCATATGAAGAAGATAAAACGCATTTCAGTATGTGGTGTATGCTCAATTCGCCGTTGATGCTGAGCAATGATTTGCGGCATATTTCTAAAGAAACATTATCTATTCTTATCAACAAAGAAATCATCGCTTTAGACCAGGATGCTTTATGTTATCAGGCAAGAAAGTTAGCAGTTAAAGACAGTGTACAAATTTGGGCAAAGCCGCTTGCATCGGTAATTTCGGGCGAAGTTGCAGTTGCTTTGATGAACACAAGTAATACAAAAACTTCTGCGGTTTTGAATATCGATAGTATTGGTATCAATTCGCAAAAAGGCTATGTTATCCGCGATTTATGGAAGCATCAGGATGATGCTCTATCAAAAGATGCAAGCAGAAAATTTACGATTCCGCCGCATGGAACAGTGGTTTTAAAAATTACGGGAACATCTGTTCCATTTAATATTTTTGAAAACGATTAATGTTCATGACAAAAAAAATAATTAAATATTCTTCTGCATTCACCACGTTTTATTTCGATAATTCATTAAACGAATTATCAAATCTCTTTGACAAAAAATCAACTTTTATTATTACGGATGATAATTTGTATCATCATTATCAAAGAAAGTTGAAAGGCTGGAATGTACTGTTGATAAGAGCTGGCGAGCAATACAAGCATCAGCAAACAGTTGATGAACTCATTGCAAAATTAATTGAAGCAGGCGCGGACAGAAAATCTACAATTGTAGGTTTAGGCGGCGGCGTGGTTACAGATATTGCAGGATATGTAGCATCTGTTTATATGCGCGGCGTGGATTTTGGTTTTGTGCCGACTTCTATTCTTGCAATGGTCGATGCTTCGATTGGCGGCAAAAACGGAATTGATGTTGGCATTTACAAAAACATGGTTGGCATTATTCGTCAGCCTAAATTTTTGTTGTACGATTATTCTTTGCTGAAAACCTTGCCTGAAGAAGAGTGGATAAATGGTTTTGCAGAAATAATAAAACACGCTGCTATTAAAGATGCGGCTATGTTTAAATTGCTTGAAACGCACAGGCTGAAAGACTTTCGGAAGAATAAAGATTTGTTGGGCAAACTGATTGAGCGTAACGTAATGCTTAAAGCAAAAGTTGTACAGCAGGATGAATTTGAACAAGGCGACAGAAAGCTGCTCAATTTCGGTCATACGCTTGGGCACGCGATTGAGAATAAATATCAATTGCCGCATGGATTTGCTGTAGCTATCGGAATGGTTGGTGCGGCTTATTTATCCAAAGCAATCACAGGTTTTTCTTCTTCGGAAAAATTAATAAAAGTGATTGAAAGCTACGGATTGCCTGCGTTCTTCGACTTTGATGCACATGACGCTTTGCAAAAAATGTTGTCCGACAAAAAGCGTGTGCGCGATACAATAAATTATGTTTTGCTGAACAAAATAGGACAGGCAATTTATAAGCCTTTGACGATTGAAGAAATTGCGCCTGTGATTGAAGCAATTATTAAAATAAAATTGTAGATTTGAATTTATGGAAGCAGTAAAAAAATATAAAACAAAAAAAAATAAGGCAAAAAAAAATAAGGCAAAAAAAAATGTTGTTCCTTTAGCAATAACTATTTCTGTGCCCGGCAAAAAAACTGTTTCTGCAAAGCAGGTAACACCTTCCGAAATAAAGGCTTTGCGCAATTCTGCATATAAATATCTTGCTTAAAATATGTTTGATTCTTCATTCGAATATTTTTTTATTCAGAAGAAAGGTTATGAGAATAAAGATATTTTATCCGAATATATTTATCAATTTAAAACCAATTTTACACGCTATATAGTAATAGTTGAAGAATACAGATATAATGTATTTGTTCCTAAATTTTATCCTTCACGTTTTAAAAATAATAAGAATAGGTTTAACATTCTTACCAATGATTTTATAACCGGAAGAATTATAAGAACAGTAATGAATATCATGCTCGATTTACTAAAACAATTTCCAACGTCGTCTTTCGCCTGGATTGGAGTGCCGACAAATACAACAAACAAAAAAGAAAGCACTGCTTATACACAACGATTCAGGATATACAAACGTGTTGTAATAAATTTTTTCAATAAAGAAAACTGGTTTCATTATGAAGACTATAGAACCAGCGGATATATTCTTGTGAATAAATGTAATACTGATATTGAAAGTTATTTAAATTCAATCATGATTATGTTTGTAAATATTTATTCAGATTTAGAAATGCCCAATTAAAATGAAAATAATTACCATTCATCCTTCAAACATAAAAGGAAATCTTGTTGCGCCTGCATCCAAAAGTTCTATGCAACGCGCTTGTGCTGCAGCTTTGGTTAAAAACGGCATCAGTATTATTCATAATCCCGGCATATCGAATGACGATATTGCATCGCTCAATGTAATTAAAACTTTAGGTGCAAAAGTTGAACAGCTCGAAGACGGAAGTTTGAAAATAGATAGTATAAATATTGAGTTGAAAGATGAGATAACTATCAACTTCGGCGAAAGCGGTTTAGGAATAAGAATGTTTACACCGATTGCAGCATTGAATAATTCTATTATAAACATTCAAGGCGAAGGAAGCCTTACTTCAAGGCCGATGGATTTCTTTGATGAAATTCTTCCGCAATTAAATGTGCAGATTTCTTCCAACAATGGAAAACTTCCTTTGCAAATAAAAGGTCCCTTACAACCAAAAAATATTGAGATTGACGGTTCGTTGAGTTCACAGTTTTTAACAGGATTGTTGTTGGCTTTTTCTGCTTCAAATGCAGATGGCATCACTATTTCAGTCAATAATTTAAAAAGCAAACCATACATAGACCTTACTTTAAAGGTAATGCAAGACTTTGGGTTGAATGTTCCTGAAAATAAAAATTACGAAGCATTTGTTTTTCATTCTGCAAATGACAATTGTCAATCGTCAATTGTCAATTATGAAGTGGAAGGTGATTGGAGCGGCGGCGCGTTTTTGTTGGTTGCAGGCGCAATCGCAGGCGACATCACGGTTTCAGGGCTTGACATTCATTCTACACAAGCCGATAAAAAGATTTTGGAAGCGTTGCAGGATTGCGGTTGTCAATTGTCCATTCAGGAAAAACAAATTGAAGTTGCTCCCGCAAAATTAAAAGCCTTTCAATTTGATGCCAATGATTGCCCCGATTTATTTCCGCCATTGGTTGCGCTTGCTTCGTACTGCGAAGGCACAACAGTCATTGAAGGCGTGGAAAGATTAACGCACAAAGAAAGTAATCGTGCATTGACTTTGCAAGAAGAATTCGCAAAACTCGGTATTGAAATAATTTTGCAGGATAATGTAATGTTGGTAAAAGGCGGCACAGGCGTACATTCAGCCGTAACACATTCGCGACACGATCATCGTATTGCAATGGCATGTGCTGTGGCTGCATTGAAAGCAGATGGTAACGTAACGATTGAAAAAGCTGATGCTGTAAAAAAATCTTATCCTAATTTTTACAATCATCTAAAGCAATTGGGCGTAACTTTATCGGCATAATCTTAAAACAAAACACTACATTTTATGAATTACAACGATATAATTTCTCTTTTAGGAAAAGAAAATGAAAGCCTGTTTTCTCACACCTCAAAAACTATTGATAAAAGTTTACTGCATTTGCCTTCTCCGAATTTTGTGGATGAAGTTTTTGCTGTCTCAAATAGAAGCATTCAGACGTTAAGAAGCCTGCAAACAATTTATAATAATGGACGACTTGCGGGAACAGGTTATTTATCCATCTTGCCTGTAGATCAGGGAATAGAACACAGTGCCGGCGCGAGTTTTGCACCGAACCCGATTTATTTTGATGGAGAGAATATTGTAAAATTAGCTATCGAAGGCGGTTGTAATGCCGTTGCTACAACATTTGGTGTATTAGCATCAGTTGCAAGAAAATATGCACATAAAATTCCTTTCATCGTAAAGTTGAATCACAATGAATTATTGACTTATCCAAATAAGTTTGATCAAATCATGTTTGGCTCTGTTCGCGATGCATGGAATCTCGGAGCTGTTGCAGTGGGCGCCACCATTTATTTCGGATCAGAAGAAAGTGATAACCAAATTATACAAGTTTCAAAGGCATTTGAAGAAGCGCATAGTTTGGGCATGGCAACAATTCTTTGGTGTTATTTGCGTAACAATGCTTTCAAGAAAAATGGCAAAGATTATCATCTGTCTGCTGATTTAACAGGACAAGCAAATCATTTGGGTGTAACGATTCAAGCGGATATTATTAAGCAAAAATTGCCTGAACTAAATGGCGGATATGAAGCGTTGAATATAGGCGACAGCAGTTATGGAAAATTCGACAAGAGAATTTATACTGAATTGTCAAGTGATAATCCGATTGATTTATGTCGTTATCAAGTTGCCAATTGTTATATGGGCAGAGCCGGATTAATCAATTCAGGAGGAGCATCTTCCGGCGATGAAAATAAAGATTTAGCAGAAGCTTTAAAGACAGCTGTGATTAATAAGCGTGCCGGAGGAACTGGATTGATTTCCGGAAGAAAATCTTTCCAGAAACCAATGAAAGATGGCGTTGCATTGTTGAATGCCATTCAGGATGTTTATTTGGAAAAGAAAATTACGGTGGCATAGTTTTTATTAAGGATTAAAAATTAGTAATTAATAATTATGATTGTTACGAAGAAAATATCTATTCTATCAAAAATTTATTTTTTGATTTTTATGATATTCTTTCTATTCATTTATAATAATTTAAAAGCGCAACTACATAAGACAATTGATAGCTTACAAGCCATTGAACAAAATTGCTTAGATAGTGGAATGCACATGGAAAATTGTTCTTGTGAATTTAGTCATGAGATGGATAGCATTTTAAATATTGTTTATAGTAATGTGAGAACAAACTTGAATACACAGCAAAAAGAAGCATTCAAACAAGAAGAATTAATATGGCTTAAAAAACGTGAAATTAATCATGAAGAGAGTAGGAAGGAAAGTATTAAAGAAGGCCTTCACGGTTCAGATGTCGGCATGATTGCTTGTAATGATGATGCGGAATTTGTGATTGATAGAATAAATGCAATTATTAAAAAATGGGATTTTAAAAAAATATACTCAAATTAATTTATATCAAACAACACATCCAAATTCAAAACATTATTTACAGATATCGGCGTTGCTTTATTGAATGCCATTCAGAATGTTGATTAGACACGTTAGTAATCTTTAAAATAACCTATAATGAAAAACACTTTTTTATTACTTTTTGTACTCTCAATTAATATATTGAAAGCACAAGATTTCTTAAATCCGGGAAAACATATTATGTCTTATTCTTTCGTATCAAATGGAGCTAATCTTGGTAATTTAGATGTAGAAGTAAATACAACTAATGATAAAATTGCCATATGCACTGTGACACACTTTGCCGGAGTAGAAAATCCCGATATTGATACAAGCATTGTTAGTAGAAATTCGTATGCTCCACTTTACAGATCAGCTTTTCATAAAAATTTTAATTATGTTCTTCATTATGGAGATGAAATTAATGGATATTATTTTAATAAAGAAACAGGTAAAAAATCAGTAATTAAAGATAAGGTTACAGGTGTATTGGATAATAACTTTTATCAATTTTATGTTACTACTTTGCCACTAACTTTAGGATATAAAGAATCTATGAATATCTACGGATTTTCGACAGATGGACAACCAAAAATATCCAAAATGAATATCGAAGAGGTTCGGAGTAATTTATATTTGAGTAATTTGACCGGAGAACATAAAGTGTGGCAAGTAACCGCAATTCAAGAAGCGAGAGGAGATAAATATGTTTATTATATAGATAAGGATACACGTAGAATTTGGTACATTGAATTTGAAAGAGGTGGAACAATATATAAATTAATAGATAAAGAAGTTGACTATAATCCTTATCATACTACTTTCAATAAAGAAGAAACTTTGAAGTTGATTAATGATGGAAAATCTATCATTACAGGGCAGGCATTTGTAAGAGATTATGTTAATAGTTCTAAATTACAGATCGTTAATTTGGGAAGCAAAAAGCAGCTTGCGGCATTTGGTACTGAAGTTACATTGATACCTTATACCGATTTTTTTAAGGAATGGGTGCAATTGTTTGACGCTGCAGTGAAGGCCAAAAAACAAAGTCCGCCGCTTCCGGCAGGAGCTACAGATTGTTTTAAGAAAACTACAATAAACGATCATGAAGGACATTTCGAATTTTCAAATCTAATGCCCGGAACATATTTGTTGGTCACAAACATCAATTTTGTTCACTCATTTGTAAGAACTGATGTTACAGGCTATACAGATACATACATAAATGGTGCATATCAAGGAACTACACCCAACACTGTTCAACATAATGATGCTTCACTTATCAATGGAGAAGTAAGAAAAATTGTAACAATAAAAACAGATGGAGAAAAATTAGAAGTGAAATTAAAACGTGATAAATAAAAACATAAAATAAGTTTGAAAAACTATTGTATAAAATATAATTTTATAATCAATGTCAATAACTACACCTCGCTTTAAAACGCTATTTACCGACATTGGTGGCGTTTTATTAAACAATGGCTGGGACAGAAGAAAACGTGCAGCAGCAGTAGAAAAATTCGGTTTAGATGCGGCAGAAGTGGATGAAAGACATCATCTTACTTTTGATACTTACGAAGAAGGAAAACTTTCTTTGGACGAATATTTAGACAGGTTAGTGTTTTACGAAAAAAGAAATTTTACGCCACAGGAGTTTAAAGATTTTATGTTCAAATCGTCGGCAGCATATCCTGAAATGATTGATTTATATAAATCGCTCAAAGCAAAATATGGCTTTCATATTGCAGTCGTAAGTAATGAAGGAAGAGAACTCAATGATTATCGTATTAAAACTTTCGGATTGCACACTTTTGTAGATTTTTTTATTTCATCAAGTTTTGTTCATCTCCGTAAACCTGACATAGATATTTTTAAATTGGCTATTGACATCGCACAAGTTAATCCTGATGATGTGCTTTATGTAGATGATAGAGAATTGTTTGTTCAGGTTGCTGAAAAAGCAGGATTACACGGATTGTTACACAGAAATTACGAAGACACAAAGGATAAGTTGGCTGAATATGGGTGGGAATAATGCATAACGCAAATCGATTAATGTGTAACAATAAATCAATTCATGATGGCAAATGATATTTTGAAAGATAAAAGTTTTTCTTTTGCATTAAGAATTGTGAAACTACACAAATTCATTTCTAACGAAAAGAAAGAATATATTATTTCGAAGCAAGTTATGCGTTCAGGTTGTTCAATTGGTGCAAGTATTCGAGAGGCGAAAAATGCAGAGTCAGGCAAAGATTTCATTCATAAATTATCAATAGCTCAAAAGGAATGCGATGAAACATTATATTGGCTCGAGCTATTATTTGCCGCGGAATATTTGAATGAAAAGGAGTTTTTATCATTGCAATCGGAAGCAATTGAAATAATTAAAATCGTAAAGAAAAGCATTATCACAAGAAGAAAAAATCTTGTAATTGAAAAATAAATTTTGTCCAATCGTTGCGCATTACGCGTTACGCATCATTTATTAAAAATATGAACTCATTAGGACGCTTATATCGCGTAACAATTTTCGGAGAATCGCACGGCGAATGCGTAGGTATTAATATTGACGGCATTCCTGCGGGATTGCCATTGTCTGTCGAAGATTTTATTGAAGATATGGAACGTCGCAAAGGCGGTAAACAAAAAGGCGCAACACCTCGTCAGGAGGAAGATTTACCTATTTTCAAAAGCGGCATTTTCAACGGGCACACAACGGGCGCGCCGGTTACTTTTTTATTTGAAAACAAAAATACAAGATCGGAAGATTATCAAAAACATCGTTCACATCCGCGCCCGGGACATGCCGATTTTGTAGCGCACCAAAAGTACGGAGGCTTTGAAGACTTTCGTGGCGGTGGACATTTCAGCGCAAGGCTCACAGCCGGAATTGTTGCTGCGGGAGTAATTGCGAAGAAATTATTGGGCAATAAAATTTCTGTACGCGCAGAAGTTACGGAGATTGGTGGCGATAAAGATTTGGAAAGAGGATTGCAAAAAGCAATTGAGAAAAAAGACAGCGTTGGAGGTATTATTGAGTGCCGCGTAAACGGATTGCCAATTGGACTTGGCGAACCATTTTTTGATAGTGTGGAATCGGCTTTGGCACATGTTGCTTTTGCCATCCCGGCTGTGAAAGGAGTGGAGTTTGGTTCAGGATTTGCAGCTGCTAAAATGTATGGTTTGGAACACAATGATGCCATAGAAAATGCGGAAGGAAAAACAAAAACCAATCATGCCGGCGGCATTGTTGGCGGCATTACGAACGGAAACGAATTGGTGTACAGAATCGCTGTAAAGCCCACCTCATCAACGCCGCAGCCACAACAAACTTGGAATTGGGATAAAAATATTGTTGATGAATTTTCCGTAAAAGGCCGCCACGATTTGTGTGTTGCCTTACGCGCTCCGGTTATTCTCGAAGCAATGACGGCCATTGTTTTGGCAGATTTTATGATGCTTGAAAATAAGATTGAGCGAATCTATACTTTTTAATGCTGAGCGTTTCCTTTTATATTTTGTAAATAAATATTTCTGATAAGCTCGTGTAATTTTCTTCCTTCTGCAACTAACTTGTCATAGTGCTTTTTCTTTTGAATATGTTTACTGTCATATTTATTTTTCAAAATATTCATGTAAGCTATTTTGCCTGTTATCGTGGTATCAAGCCCTAATAAATCGCATGAATAATCACCCAGCAGAAAATGATTATAATACAAATGTATTTCCCGCATCATTTTCTTTCCAATCTTTGATTTCGGGTGATATGCAATCAAAGGCTCTTCTTGTAAAGCGTACGCTAAAGAAAGCGAATCCTCATCACCATTCGCTTGTGTCATCGTCCAGTAATATAATGCTTCAATGGCTTCTTCTTCCGTATTCGGCAATATTGTTAATGGAATGCCTAATAAATTGCCTACATATTTCCACAATTTAAGAATCCCTAATATTTCTTCGTTTAATAATTTCATTCCCATTCTTTGCAGCCCGACTATATACACCAAAGAAAAACCAAGATTAGTTGCAAGCATATCCCACGTATTTAAAGGATAGCCCCATTTATTTATGTCCCAATCTGTATGAGCTAAAATATTCGTACGTGCAAAAGCATGAATCAGCCTTATTTTCACAATACTGATAAATCCTATATTGCCATATTTCAATGCATCATTACCTGTGATATTAACCCAAAATTCAACCGTTTCGGATATTCGTTTTACAGCGCCTTTTTTCAAAGCTCCGGTATAAATTAAGGGCTTATTAATAGCAGCAGATTCATAGCCGCCCATAAGGCAATAATCACGCAGAACAATTAATCCGGATATTGCGCTGCGTTGGCTTAGCAAAATTCCATGTTGTATTTGTTCCATATCAAATTCGGCAGCCATTGATTTCATTGTCCGGATGAATTTATCCAGTAAATTATATGACGGATCTTTTGTATCAAGCGATCTTTCAAAATATTTATCTATTAATTTTTGCCCTTCGGTAAATCCTATTTTTTTGTGTATTTGTTCAATAATATTATCGGCTTCTTTGTCATAATCAAACAGATAAGGGACAAAATGCTCTGCATTTTTTATGTCGGGTACAGAACCAATTTTTTTTAATAATTCCACACCGATTCCCTTTTGCCAATAATGTGCAAATGATGACCGGTTAATCTGATAACGCCACGGATAAATTGTTGGTTCACTCACTTTTAAGATGTCTTATAAGATGCAAAAATATTTTACAATTTATAAATACTGATTTGATTTTGTATAATTTGCAGTACATTATCAAAATACATCTTATGATCTATGAGGCTTCGGATAATGATATTTCCGTTATTCGCAATATCGCAAAAATTACTTGGCCACAAACGTATGGGAAAATTTTATCCAGTGAACAAATTGATTACATGCTGGAACTTATTTATTCGCAAAAGTCTTTAGAGCGGCAATTCAAAGACGGGCATAGATTTTACATATTAAAAGAATTCGATGAAGCAGTTGGTTTTATTGATATTCAAAAGGTTTCAGGGAATATATCCAAACTCCATAAAATTTATTTATTGCCAAAAGTCCAAGGCTTGGGTTATGGTCAGATGTTGATAAACTATGCTTTTGATAAAGCGCTTGAAAATGGAACGCCAATATTGCAATTAAATGCGAACAGATACAATACTGCATTGAATTTTTATAAAAAAAATGGATTTAAAATTATAGATGAAACAGATATTGCTATCGGGAATAATTATTTCATGAACGATTATGTTATGGAAAAAATTATTGAATAAAACTACAGCGACGCAGGAATATATTTTATGAATAATAAAGAACAAATAGAAAAATTTCAAGAGGCATATAACGCTTTGAATGATGAACAAAAATCTGCTGTTGATACCATCGATGGTCCGGTAATGGTAATTGCCGGTCCGGGAACAGGAAAAACACAAATTCTTTCAGCACGCATTGGAAATATTTTGTTGAAGACAGATACTTTGCCGGAAAATATTTTGTGTCTTACTTATACCGATTCCGGCGTGGTTGCTATGCGCAAACGCCTGAAATCATTTATCGCCGCAGATGCTTACAAAGTCAATATTTATACATTTCATGCTTTTTGCAATGATATTATTCAGGATAATCTTTCCTATTTCGAAAAAACTTCGCTTGATCCTATTTCCGATTTGGAGAGTATCGAATTGTTTAAAGAGCTGATAGATGGTTTAGAAAAAGGAAATCCTTTAAAGCGCTATCGCGGCGATGTTTATTTTGAAATAAATAATCTCCGCACATTGTTCAGCGCGATGAAACGTGAAGGCTGGAAGGCGGATTTGATCGAAAATAAGATATATGAATTTATAGATCTTGTAGAAGAATGCGATAAAGAATCTGAATATTATTCCAAGTATAAATATTCCAAAAAAACAAAAGATAAAAATCCGGGCGATCTCAAACCGGCTTTTGATGATCTTTTGGAACGTATGGATAAACTGCGTGCTGCTGTTCGCCTTTTCGATAAATATCAAAGTCTCATGCAGCGGCGCAACCGGTACGACTTTGATGATATGATTAATTGGGTGTTGAATGCTTTCAATGAAAATCCCGTATTGCTTGCGCGTTATCAGGAGCAGTTTCAATATATTTTAGTAGATGAATATCAGGATACAAGTGGCACGCAAAATGCCTTAGTGCAAATTCTTATCAATTATTGGGACAAGCCGAATGTATTTGTTGTGGGCGATGATGATCAAAGCATCTATCGCTTTCAGGGAGCAAACGTTGAAAACATGATTGATTTTTCAGATAAGCTGCGCAATGATTTAAAAACAATTATTCTTACTAAAAATTACCGATCTGTTCAGCCTGTTTTGGATTTGGCGAAGTCTCTGATTGATTTTAATAATGAACGCTTAGTTAATAAAATTCCTGAACTCAGCAAAGATCTTCGCGCTGAAAATGAAAGAATAAACCTTTTAAAAATTAAGCCTGAATTATTGCAATATGATACCATGTTCGATGAAATGATTGGTATTGCGCAAAGTGTTGAAACCCTTATAGGCAAAGGCGTTGAGCCCGGTCGCATTGCAGTTATTTATAAAGAACATAAATACGGCGAATCACTTGCGAAAATTTTCCGTCAAAAAAATATTCCTTTTTATGCCAAGAAAACAGAGAATGTTTTCTTCACGGTTTTCGGAAGGAAGTTGCTGCAAATTCTTGAATACCTGAATGCGGAACATGATACACCTTACGGCGGTGATGAAATGCTGTTCGAAATATTACACTACGATTGGTTCGGTATACCGCCGATAGAAATTGCAAAACTGACTGTTGAAGTTGCGGAAAGGCAGTTCGGAAAAAATCCTACATCTTTAAGAAAATTATTGTTTGATAAAACGCATCATTATCAGCAAGACTTATTTTCCATAACGCCGCATAAAGGATTGCTGTTTGCAAGCGATGCGCTGGAATCCTTAATTGGCGCAGTTTCCAACTATACCTTGCAGCAACTGTTTGAGCAGATCATTATCAGGATGAACTTACTTAATTACATAATGAACAGCCCGGAAAAATTTGATCTGTTAAAAATACTTACTTCTTTCTTCGATTTTATCAAGGAAGAAACTGCGCGCAATCCATCCCTTGATCTTAAGCAGCTAATGAAGATAATATCATTAATGAAAGATGAAAATATTGCTATTCCGATAATTGATATTAGCGGCTCGGAAAAAGGCGTGAATCTTTTAACGGCTCATGGTTCCAAAGGATTGGAATTTCAATATGTATTTTTTGCCGGATGTGTTTCTTCTGTTTGGGAGAAGAAAAGAAATCCGAATAAAGGTTATGCGCTTCCGGATACATTGTTTGTTTCCGTCGCCAAGGAAAAAGAACTGGAAGAATTGCGCCGCTTATTTTATGTAGCTGTAACACGCGCTGAGCAATATTTGTATATTTCCTATTATCGTTTTAATACAAAAAACAAAGATGAAGAACCTACTCGTTTTATAGCTGAAATACAGGAGCGGCAAGCCTTTGAGCCGGAGCATATAATTATTTCCCCCGATGTAAAAGCAACCTATCAGCTGCTTGAATTTACTCAACAGCAAGCGCCGGAACTTCGTAAAATAGAATCTGACTTAATAGATGCTACGCTGGATAAATTTACATTAAGCGTTACCGCTTTGAACAACTTTTTAAAGTGCCCGCTTAATTTTTATTACAATCAAATATTACGCATTCCTGCGGCTAAAAGCGAGTCGCTTGTTTTTGGATCAGCTGTGCATTTTGCTTTGGAAAAATTGTTTTCAAAAATGTTGTTGAACAATAAAAATTTTCCTGAGGAAGAAACATTTATAAAAGATTTTGAATGGTATATGAAGCGCCATCGTGAAAATTTTTTACATGAAGATTTTGAGAGAAGAATGGGATACGGCCAGGATATATTGGCATCTTATTATGAAAAATATATTGCTTCATGGAATAAAATTGTTGTGGTGGAAAGAATGATAAAAAATGTAATTGTAAATAATGTGCCGATAAAAGGAAAGCTGGATAAGCTGGAATTTGATGGCAAATATGTAAATGTAGTTGATTATAAAACAGGCGATTTTGAGAAAGCCAAAGACAAACTGAAATTCCCCGATGAAAAAAATCCTTCAGGAGGAGATTACTGGCGGCAAGCGGTGTTTTATAAAATTTTATTGGACAATGCAAACACTGACTGGCAAGCGGTTTCAACAGAATTTGATTTTATAGAACCGGACAAAAATAAAATTTATCACAAAGCAAAAATTGTTGTTGCGCAGCAGGATGTAGAAATTGTAAAAGACCAGATTACAGATACGTGGGAAAAAATTCAAAACAAAGAATTTTACATTGGCTGCGGTAAGGAAGATTGCGATTATTGCAATTTTGTAAAAGATAATAAACTGTATACTGCTTTACATGATGTGGAAGAAGATTGAGGAAATGTATAAATGATTATTTTCCTTTCACCGAAATCTTCCAACTTATAATGCATACAACCATTGCTGCGCAAACCCAAAGCAGCATTTGCCAGCAAACCAATGACCAGCCGCCGGCAGCCCAGCATTTAACCCCAACCCATGTGCCTATTGCGCCGCCCATGAACATCAGCGTCATGTACATTGTATTAATGCGGCTGTTGGCAGTTTCATCCAGTGAATAAACTTGCGCAATGTTACTTATCTGTGTGGCTTGTACACCGATATCCATCAAAAGAGTTGTAAAAATAAAAGCAATGATGGAAGAAGGGAACAGCTGTACGAGCAATATGCTTATGATAATAATGGATACAGAGAATAATTGATTTTTTGCGGGATTGCCTTTATCTGCCAGCTTTCCGAATACGGGCGTAACCAATGCACCGCCGATGGCGAGCACACCGAAAAGCCCGATGGTATCACTTTTGTAATGAAACGGAGCGGAAGATAAATGAAAAGTAAGGGTTGTCCAAAAAGAGAAAAAAGCGCCATACATAAAAATTGCCAGCAATGAAATCCTCCGCAATAATGAAAACCTTTTTATTTGCAAAACCGTAGAAGACAATAGAGATATGTAGTTGCCTTTATATTGTGGCGCCAAGCCGGGTAATTGAAAACTTATCATGCAGGTAGTAATTACCAGTAAACCTGCAGAGATGAGATAAACATGCTGCCACGAAAACCATTCTGTAATATACCCGCTAAATATACGCGCACCTAAAATTCCTATCAGCAATCCTGTAAATACAATACCAACATTCTTTCCTTTATTGTTTACTGACATTGATGCAGCCATAGGAAGAATTACCTGCGTTGCACTTGCCAACATTCCTATCACTAAACTCAAAATATATAAAGGCGCTTTTGTGTGAACAAGGCTAATGCCTACAAGTGTTACAATCAAACATAGTTGCAATACAATTATCAATTTTTTTCTATCCATTCTATCACCCAAGGGCGTAAGAAAAAATAACCCTAAGCCATAACCCGCTTGTGATAATACGGGTAAATTCCCGGCCTCTTTATCAGTAAGATGTACATCATTGGCAATAGCCGATAATATTGGCTGATTGTAATAAATATTTGCTACGCATATACCCGCAGCTATAGACATTGTGATTAACTGTGATTTTGTAATTCCCTGATTGGTGTTCATTGTTCTAAAATAAGAAATCTGCTTGAATCACACATGCTTATTTTCCTCTTGCCCTTTCATTTTTTGCTTCGACTGTTCAATATTTAATTCTATAACAAAAGGTGTTTTGTAAACTTGTTGCGGAACGCTTATTAATTTATAACCATAATCTACCGATTCTATAGGCAGGCTAATATTTGTATCTGTAATAAAGCTTGCTTTATTGATGTCCTGATTTGGTTTTGTATGCACTCTTATCTTTCCTGAAACAGGAATGTTGAAAATAATAAGATAAGCTTGCTTTCCGGCTTTACTGATAGTTGAATATCCCCAGTCTTGTTTTTCCCAGCCTGTATATCGCGTATTGTAAATTGCAGCGCTGTTTATTTTCATCCAATCGCCGATTTGTTTTGCTGCTTCAACCTCTTCATTACGGAAAGTGCCGTCACTTTTCGGTCCAAAGTTCAGTACGAAATTGCCATCGAGCGATACGCATTTTGTCAGCATCTCAATCAGCTCATCAGTGGTTTTCCAATGACCTAACCATTTCTTTTGATAGCCCCAGCCATTCTCGCCAAAAGTCATTACACAATCCCAATCATTATCATGTGTTGCTGCAAAGTTTTCAGGAATTTTTCTTTCCCAGCCTTGTTCGTAATCGCCCATTAATCTGCCGTTGGAATCGAAATGCCTTTTGCCTAAATCATCTGCACGAAAACGGCTTCCTATGATTAAACCCGGATGCAGTTGTTTCAAATATTGTTCGAGACTATCCGTAAATGCTCCGTTTTTTTTCCAGCTTTTATCCCATGTACCGTCGAACCAAAGTCCTTTGGTTGTAGGATAATCGGTCAATAATTCTGTCAATTGATTTTTTACAAAGACTTTGAATCTTGCAAACGCAATACTGTCATCTTCGGTTTTAATATCGTCGCGCCAGTCTTTGCTGTGCCAGTCAAGAATGGAATAATAAAGATAGACATCTATGCCTTGTTTATTGTACGCCTTTACCAACGGGCCAATCATGTCTTTCTTATAAGGTGTTTTGACAATTGTGTAATCGGAATATTTACTTGGCCATAAACAAAATCCGTCATGATGCCTTGTGGTGATGGTTACATATTTTACACCCATTTGTTTCGCCATAGCTGCCCACTCGTCCGGGTTGAATTTTGTTGGATTAAATTGTTTGTATAAAGAATCGTACACATTTTTGGGTAGCTTGTTCCATGAACGAATCCATTCAGATGCACCATTATAAGTTTCTCCGTTGTATTCTCCTCCCAATATAGAATACAATCCAAAATGGATGAACTGTCCCAGTCCGTAACCTCGCCAGCGTTGCATCATTGTATCTTCTCTGCGGCCGATTCGGTGTGCGCCATGTTGCAATGCAATGGTATCTTGTGCATGAATATTATTTATTACAAAAATGGATGCAATAAATAAAGAGAACACAGCAATTGTTTTTTTGCTCATATTGAATTCAAATTAATAGATGATTTTATTTTAGAATGATATTTATTTCAATATCCATTTTATTTCATCAGTATATTTCTTGCCGTTTTTATTACCGGTCGCTTTAATAATATTGATTCCTTTTTTCAGCTGAATATGTTTAAATACATAATCAACATTGGTATAGCCGATAGTGTAATCCATTACCTTTTTGCCGTTGATACTAAGTTCGGGCGCAGATATATTGGAATAAACCGAAACGTCTGTAACCTGTGATTGTCGCAAACTATCTCTTCTTCCTGTGATATACACGACAGGCTCTTCGCTCCAATTAGCTTTGTACCAATAAAAGGCATCTTTCTTCGTTTTTCTGTCAAACGTTACCAATCCTTTCATATTGCGTGCCGGCACGCCTCCGTGATTCCATAAAGGCGTGGCAAAGTCGAACATATTCCAGATATATGTTGCAAATAAATATGGATGTTTCTCAATAATTCCCCATTGCACTTCGTGCGTTTTCGTTTGATAATTTTCAGGAAAATATTGTCCGTCGTATTTCGGAGGCATTAGTATATCTGATTCGTTTTGCTGAGCTATATTGGCTTCTGCGCCGTATTCTGCAATAGCCACGTTTATATCAGGATAATTTTTTTCTACCTTATCAATCCATTGTTCCAAATCACCCATTTTGCCGTCGTACCAACCGAAATATCTGTTGATGCCTTGAAGGTCTGTATTAAAATTTTCCGGACGGTTAATTTCTCCATATCCATTTGTACTTATGGAATATCGGTTTGGATCTTCTGTTTTTGCAATATCGTTTAATGAGCTAATCAGCTGTGAAGTATAATCCTGCGGCGTTTTACCATATACTTCATTAGATGTGCCCCAGCAATAAATAGAAGGATGATTATAATTCTGACGAATGAGTTCCGTCATTTGTTGTTCGGCATTATAACTTTCTTGTCCCGAAACTGCATTTACATAAGGTATTTCCGTCCATACCAAAAAACCGATGCTGTCACAATCATCATACACTCGTTCATTTTGCTGGTAATGCCCGAACCTGATAGAAGTTGCGCCGATTTCTTTTATCATAGCCATATCGCTGTCGTGTTGCGCATTTGACAATGCATTGCCGTAACTCCAAATATCCTGATGGCGGCAAACACCATACAATCTATAAGGCTTGTTATTAAGGTAAAACCCTTTTCCCAGAATAATTTTAAAACTTCGAATGCCGAGCGGCTGCGTTACTTCATCTATCAAAGTATTTCCATCAAAAATGCCGGTAACCACTTTGTATAAATAAGGATCTTTTCTGCCATTCCACAAATGTGGATTTGCAATATGCAAAGGCTGTACAAAAGATTGTCTCCCCTGCGGAAGAACTGTAATATTTTGATCTTGCTTTTGTATTAAATTATTTTTCTCGTCATATAAAGAGGTTCGGAAAACAACTTGCCTGGTAATATGTAAAACATTTTCCAGTTTTATTTTCACATCCACATCGGCAGATTGTTCAGAAACATTTTTCTGGCTGATATAAACACCGGGCGAAGCATAATCGGTTGTAGTAATGTTCAACCTATTTGTAAGAATCAAAGAAACCGGCCGGTAAATGCCCCCGTAAATAGGAAACAGAAAATTGTTGATAGGAATGATATCCTTGCGTGGCGTGTTGTTTACTTTTACAGTGAGTATATTTACAGAATCGAATCGCAAAGCATATCCTATTTCAAAACAGAAAGCTGAATAACTTCCTTTATGTTCTCCGACAAATTTATTGTTTATATATACATCAGCAATTTGTCCTACACCCTCAAAACGTATAAAAATTCTCTTGTCTTTCCATGAATCATTAGCCGGGAAAGTTTTTTTATAATAGGCATCTCCTGCATAAAAATTCTTACCGGTTTGCATATCCACATTATTCCACGTGTGCGGTATGTTCACTCGTTCCCAACCTTGTGTTATTTGTTGTACTCGTTTATTAGAGTCGGGATTTTTTACAAATTGCCAATCTTGGTTAATGGGAATAATATCTCTTCCGGCCTGAGCAAAATTTGAATTAAAGAAGAAACATATCAACCCTATTAATAATGCAAATCTTTTAGTGCGATAATTCATTAAATACAAGATGATATTAAAAAACGTGTGATTAATGATTTCTTAAATGAAATGTTTTATTATAAAGAATTAACAAAACAAACCAATTAATTTAATAATACAAAAGATAAGTACATGGTTCAGACTGCAAACGTTTGCAGCTCCTTCTCGAAACAAAATTTATTTACTAATTATTTTAGTAAATAATCGCTCATTTATTTAGCTTTGATCTACTTGGTAAAGCAATCTGTATTTTGCAAGCAGCTGCATTTTTATGCAAACTACTATAATATTTCCGGATGGGAATCGCTTATTCATTTGACAGAACCTATTCAGGACGGAATGGAAATCATGCAGCAAATAATGCAGCGCATAAAAGTGCATGAAGAGAAAACAGGCGCAAATCTTTTCAGTAGCGATATCAAAAGCATGTGTATTGTGGTAAGCAGTTTTGTAGATGATAAGACATTGCAGTATTCATTATTCAGCAACAAAATTCAAAAAGATTTGTTGCGGAAAACTGTGTATAAGATAAAAGATAAATTCGGAAAAAACAGTGTGCGAAAGGCTTCCGAAATAATTGAGACAGGCATAATGAAAGATGCAATCGGTTTCGGTTCGGTAAAGGATTTATACGATCTTAATCCGGCGGAAGAAGGCAAAAATTATTTCAATCAATATCTTTTGGAGGATGATAATGAAATGGAATAAAGGCAACTCACAAGCCAAACATTTTTTTCAAAGCATTCCATAAAGCGGCTTTTTCTTTTTTCGCTTCTGTGGATGTCTGCATTAAATTTTTCAACGCCGGTGACTTTATAAATTGAGTATTGCCGATACTTTTTATGTCGAAATAATTCAATGATTGAGCAAGCGCTATTTCTTTTTCTTCCACACCGAATAAGAGAAAATATTTTGCATTCAGCTCAAATAAAATTTCCTGATTATTCAGGTTTGTTTGTGCAATATTTACAATAGCTACATCGCTTAAATTCAATTTACAGGCGTTTAAAATATTGGTTAAGAATTGTAATTCGCCGTCGTCTATAAAAACATTTGCAGTATCTTTTACAACAATCGCTACTTCTTTTTTATTGTCCCCGAGCCAAAATTTTTCTTTCCTTGAACAAACGCCTTTTTCGGATTCAGCAATTTCATTATCTTTGGGAAGAAATTCTTTCGCGGAGATGCTATTTTTAGGATCGGTAATTATTACGATATTATCTTGGTACAAATCTGCTAAAACAAAGTCCGGCAATTGAATTTCCATTGAAAATATTTTTAGAATATCAAGGTTCAAATATACATTTAAAAACAGAAGTTATGAGTGAAGTGTCCACTATTAAAATTACAAAAACCACAAAAAGCCGGTTGAGTGAAACGGATTTAAAAAATGTTCCGTTCGGAAAAATATTTACAGATCACATGCTTGTAGCAGATTTCGTAAACGGCGCATGGCAAGAACCCGAAATATTGCCTTATCAACCACTTTCATTTGATCCTTCTTTGTCTGCGATACATTATGGACAAAGTATTTTTGAAGGCATCAAAGCGTATCACAATGTTCGTAATGAAACGGTCATTTTTAGGCCGTATGATAATTTTGCCCGGTTCAATCAATCTGCCGTCCGTATGCAGATGCCGGAAGTGCCGGAAGAAATTTTTATAGAAGGAATGAAGGAATTAATCAATCTGGATAAAGCGTGGATTCCAGGATATGATAATCATGCTTTATATATTCGCCCCTTTATGTTTTCTACGGATACGTTTATTGGCGTACGCCCTTCCTCTACTTATAAATTTATGATCATCTTAGCGCCTACCGGCCCTTATTATTCCAAACCGGTTCGTATAGCTGTAGAAGAAAAATACACGCGTGCTGCACCCGGCGGCGTAGGACAGGCAAAGAATGCAGGCAATTATGGGGCAAGCTTAAAACCCACAAGCGATGCGCAGGCGCAAGGCTATGACCAGATTTTATGGACAGATGCTTTTGAACATAAATGGTTACAGGAAGTAGGAACGATGAATGTATTCTTTGTGCTAAAAGATAAAGTTTTGACACCTTCACTGGAAGAAGGAACTATACTTGATGGCGTTACGAGAAGAAGTGCAGTAGTAGTGTTGCGTGAAATGGGATTAAATGTTGAGGAAAGAAAAGTAAGTATCGATGAACTGATAGATGAATATAAAAAGGGAAATTTTTTAGAGGCATTCGGTACCGGAACAGCGGCAACGATTTCGCCTATTAAAGAATTGGCTTATAAAGATGAGCATTTGGTATTCGATTTAGAAAAAAGCTCGCAAACTTCCATAGAATTAGGCAAACGACTTTCCGATATTCGTTTGGGAATTGTTGAAGATGTGCACGGCTGGATCGAAAAAATATAAGGTTTAAATTAATCTGTAATTTTAAAATCCGCTTTTTTACAAGAGGCGGATTTTTTAGGATTTGGAAGCATTATATTTAATAATATGTTTTAAATCATTCATAAAACTATGCGGGTAAATAAAGAGCATGACCAATTAAATGCAGTGAATCTTTGGGATGTCAAAAGCTCAAATAATTTAAGGCATTCTGATATGACATTAGCAAAAAATAAAAATAAACACATGAAATATTTGTTTATGGCATTTTTAATGGCGTTGCTTTTTTCAGCCGCAAATGCACAACAAATCAACAGTTATAAATATATTATCGTTCCCAACAAATTTTCAAGTTTTGATGAAAACGAATATCAGCTGAATGGTATTTTGGCTGGAATGTTAGAGAACAAACATTATGTAATTCTTCCGCAAGACAAAAGTCAATGGCCGCAAGAATTGCGAAGCAATGATTGTTTGGTCCTTACGGCTGATATAAAAAAAGGTAAAAGTCTTTTTAAAAACAAACTTCAATTAATTTTTAAAGATTGTTCAGTAAAAGAAATATTAACCATCGAAGGTTCTTCCTCAATCAAAGAATACAACGAAGGTTACCATGATGCGCTTAATCAGGCTATAGAAAAGATAGATGATTGCAAAGCCGAAGAAGCAACAGCCGTAACGCCTGCACAGACAAAGGATACGGTAAAAGAATTTGTTGCTGCACCGGTGACACAGTCAAGTACTTCCGGCGAAAAAATAAATAAAGAAGCTCCGACAAATACTTTTACAAACGGGGAAATTTCTTTAACAAAATCAGACTTAACAGACGGCTCGTTTCTTTTAATTCGCGCAGAAAATTCTCAAGTGTACGCCCAGTTTTTCCCATCAAGTAAAGCCGGTATTTATCACGTAAAAATGATTAATCCGAAGAATGGAGATTATTATACTATAGGATATTTTGCAGGTAATACTTTAAGCATAGAAATACAAAACGTAGCAAACAAATGGAATGTAACCGTATTCAAACAGTAACTATTTTATTTATTTGGCATACATTTAAACTATCGGCGGATTGGCTTGAATCCGTTATTTGATAATACCTTAAAATACTGAAAAATGAAATGGTTAAAAAATGACGATAGCACCGATGGAGTTGAAGTGGAAGAAGGAGGAGGAAGTGGCAGTGGTGGTGGCACAGGAAGAATGTTCGGAAAAATCGGTGGAGGAGGAGCCATCATCGTAGTGATTATTTCATTGCTGCTTGGGAAAAATCCTTTGCAGATGCTCGGTTTCGTAAATAATGTTTTGCCGGATAATTCGCAACAGCAAACTTCGGGACATGTTGGAACGATAGTAGATACAAGAGCAGATAACGATTCTAATTTTGCCCGTAAAGTTTATCTAAGTGATAATGAAATATGGCAGAAAATTTTTGCAGAACAAATTCACAGATCATACTCTAAGCCCATTTTGCATTTATTTGTAGATCATACTTCTACCGGTTGCGGACAGGCTTCTACAGTTTCGGGTCCGTTCTATTGCCCGGCAGATAGCAAAGTATATATAGATCTTGCCTTTTATAATCAGCTTTCGCAAGAGTTGAATGCTCCCGGCGATCTGGCAAAAGCTTATGTAGTGGCGCACGAAATGGGGCATCATATTCAACATCTCCTCGGCGTTACAGATAAGGTTGACGCTGCCAGACAGCAACTGAGCGATGCTGATTACAATAAGCTTTCCGTTAAGCTGGAATTGCAGGCAGATTTTTATGCAGGCCTTTGGGCGCATTATGCGCAGCAGGAAAATACAATTTCTTTAAATGATGCAGATATTCAAAGCGCTTTAAATGCAGCGCACGCCGTAGGCGATGACAATTTGGAAAAGCAATCCCAAGGATATGCAGTACCAGAAACTTTTACACACGGCACATCCGAGCAGCGAATGTATTGGTTTAAAAAAGGATATACAACCGGCGATATCAATCAGGGGAATACATTCAGCGATCCAAGCCTGAATTAGAATTTATTGACGGAAACTAATTGAGAAAATTTAGAGTTTGACCTGAAAAAATAGATCAGCTTATCGCACTAAAATCCTGAACATGTATTGGCTTTATGGACGTGGGGTCCTTATGCATTAGGTGGCGAATTGCCTTATCTTGAATTGCCCGGAACAGGGAGAGACCCAAATTTCAGAAGAGACCGCGGCTACATAATACCATATTTTAAATCTACAAAATATTTCTATTCGGAAGCTGAATATTGCTTTCCTATCACGGGGAATCAATGATTAAGCGGTGTGGCTTTTGTAAACCTGCAATTTGCTAATAACGATGTAAACATTAAATTATTTGAAGTGTGGCAGCCGGCTGGCGGCGGCGGTTTTGCGCATATTGTTCAACAAAACTACAAGAACAAATATTTGCCTCGATTATGCATGGGGGCTTTATGGTTCAAAAGGTTTTTTCTGGGTTTAAACGAAGCTTTCTGATAAAATATAGTAAATGATTCGCGTGCATAAAGAACTTGATTAAATAAAAGAACGAACTTTGTAAAAAGTATTTTATGGATAATGGTGCGCATGATATTATTTTGTTTGATGGTGTTTGCAATCTTTGCAACGGGGCTGTACAGTTTATTCTCAGGCACGATAAAAAAGCCATTTATCAATTTGCATCCTTACAATCGGATTTTGCAAAAAATATATTTAATAAATCCGGAAAAATACCTTCTGATGAATTAAACAGTATTCTGCTCATTCGCAATAATAAAATTTATCAGGAATCTTCTGCCGTATTACATATTGCACAAAGGCTGAATGGCGGATGGAAATTATTATCTTTATTTTTAATTGTTCCCAAATTTATTCGGGATGGAATTTATAAATATATAGCACGCAATCGTTATAAATGGTTTGGAAGGCAAGATGCTTGTATGATGCCTGCTCCTGAATTGAAAGCGCGTTTTCTATATATATGAAATGATTGTTTATCCTCCTGCTTTCTTGGATTGGGAATATCCTTCTTTCAAAAGCCATTGCAAAATTTTGTCGCGCTGGTCGCCTTGTATCAATATTTGGTTGTCTTTAACGGAGCCGCCGGTCCCGCAAAAGTTCTTTACTTTTTTCCCCAATTCTTTTAAATCTTCTTCCGTACCGGCAAATCCTGATATCAATGTTGCCGCTTTTCCGCCGCGGTTTTTTGTTTCCAGCCAAATGCGCAATTTCTGTTGATTGGCGGGAAGCGTTTCCACATTTTCTTCTTCGTTCCGAAAAGAAAAATTCGGGTCGGTACTGTACACAAATCCGTTTGTATCTCTTTTATTTTTGCTCATGATAGAAAGTCAAAATTAAAAAGTAAAAACAATATTAATCAGGATTTAACGCTGCTTTCAAACTCAAATCGAGGCTTACGGCATGATGAATAAGCGCACCCACGCTTACATAATCAACACCGGTTTTTGCAAAACTTTCCACCGTTTCCAAATTGATGCCGCCGCTGGCTTCAGTTTCAAATTCTTTATTAATGATTGTAAGCGCATCCACAATTTTTTCCGGCGAAAAATTATCCAGCATTATTCTGAATACTTTTCCTTTGCCTGCTTTACATACAATTTTTACATCCTCCAAAGTGCGCGTTTCTACTTCTATTTTTAAATTAAGATTGTTGCTTTGAATATAATCGTATGCCCGACTGATTGCTTTTTCAATACCACCGCAAAAATCTATATGATTATCTTTCAGCATGATCATATCAAACAATCCAAAGCGATGATTTGTTCCACCTCCGATGCGAACTGCTTCTTTTTCGAGCAGGCGAAAATTGGGCGTTGTTTTGCGCGTGTCCAAAACTTTCGTATGATAAGGCTTCAATATTTGCACATATTGATTCGTCAAAGTAGCAATACCGCTCATACGTTGCATACAATTTAATACAAGACGCTCGCAGCTCAAAATTGTTTGCATGGAGGCTTCCACTTCAAAAGCTGTTTCACCGAAGCGCATAGCATCGCCATCATTTTTATATTGATTGAATACAACATCTTTTTCAACCTGATGAAAAATTTCTTTAGCCACTTCAATACCTGCCAGAATGCCGTCCTGCTTGATTTTGAGTACGGCTTTTCCTTTTTTGTTTGGAGGAATACAGCTTAATGTTGAATAATCTCCCGAACCTATGTCTTCTTTCAATGCTTCGGAAATTAAGTGTTGTAGCTCTTTATAATACATAATGAAGGTTAATTATTTTATCGTTGATCGAGAGTAATCAATCTTGTTCTTTTAATTTCAATACCATTTGATTTTCTGTAAAATATTTTCCTTTCCATTTGACAGCATTCTCTTCAGAAGCAAAAGTTCTAAACCCAAACTTTTCGTACACATGAATTGCACGAGGATTATTTGCAATTACAGTCAAATTGATTTGCTCAATATCATCGAGCAGTCTTACTCTTTCAATTAAATTTATTATTAAATCTTTACCAATGTTTTTTCCTTGAAGCTCTTTCGTAACATACATTCTAAACAAAATTCCTTTATGTCTTAATTTTTCCCTTTTCGCACCATCTCGTTCAAAACTTGCAACACCAACTAATTTATTATCAATATATGCTCCAAGAGTAAAACTGTCTTGAGTATCTTTTGTAGGAAAAATTAACCCAATATCGTCGGTAGGAGTCATTCTAAAATTATCTTCTTCTTCAATCAGTCCTCTGATAAAAAACTCTTTGTACTCTTTGTTTTGATTGGATTTTAATTCAACTATTTTTATCTCATACATAATCAATAATTCATTAATTAGCAACCAATGCCGCTGCGCCGAAAACGCCTGCGCTATCGCCAAGTGATGGTTTCAAAATATCTACATCCACACGATTGTTGAATATATATTTACTTAATGCTTCTTTTCCTTTGGTATATAAATTGTCGATGTTGCCAACGCCACCGCCAATGACAATTACGTCCGGATCAAGGATATTTACCACAACAGATATTGCTTTACCAAACATATCATATAATCTGTCTAAAGTTTGTTGTGCATATTTATCATTCGAAGCATGCGCTACAATGTCTTGCAATTTCTTTTCCTCGCCGCCGGAGATGGTTGAGTAAAAATGTTGCAAAGAAGGGCCGGCAATGATTTTTTCAACGCAACCTATTTTTCCGCAATAGCATTTTCCGCCACTTTCGTCCAGAAAATTATGTCCCCATTCGCCTGCAATACCATGTTTCCCATTCCATATTTTTCCGTCAATTACAATGCCTGCGCCAACACCGGTTCCCATGATGATACCGAAGACCATACGCGCTTCAGGCTTTTTCTCTTTTACTATACCCCATGTAGTTTCTGCCAGCGCAAAACAATTAGCATCATTTGCAAGTTCAACAGGCACACCCAGCAACTGTTCCAAATCTTTTTTTAATGGCTTTCCATTCAGCGCTGTAGAATTGCAATTCTTCATTGTTTGTAACATAGGATCTAATTCTCCCGGTGTGCCAAAGCCAATTCGTTCGGGAAGCAATCCCGAATCGTTTTTCATTTTATCAATTAAAGATTTGATTTGTTGAAGAATATGGTTATATCCTTTATCACTTTCTGTTGCAATGCGTTCCCGGACGAGGGTTGTGGTTTGTTGTAATGAAGGAAGTACTGCACCTTCAATTTTTGTCCCGCCTAAATCTATTCCCCAAATTGCCATTATTTTAATTTATTAAGATTCAAAAATAAAAATAAAGAAAGGATTATTATAAGATGTGTAAAATATTTTTAGTCTGAGGTTGAAATATATACTGTCATTGATTTAATATCAATAAAGAAACTATATGTGATCTCTTTCATAAGTAGAGATGAGTATATTATTAATTGCTGCAACATCAATTCATAATCTTAACTGTCATCTGAGTTTAGTTGCTTAACTTTGCAAATCTAAAATTTTGCAAGATGGGCATGACACGTGAAGTAACTTTAAATGAACTTGTAAATACTATATCAACACGGTTGGAAGATCATAAAAATATATCAACCCATTTAGTTGTGCCGCAAAATTATAAAGAACCTTTTGGAGCAAAAATAGAAAATGGCAAGCCCGTAAATTTTGCATTATTAAAAACAAAGGGGCGTGTTTCTGAAAATATTCCTTATCGGTTTGATCATTATGCAATCGTTTTATGTGTTGCAGGGACTGCTAAGAAAACTGTAGGAAATTATGCCTTTTCTGTAGAGCCACATAGCATGCATTTTATTTTTCCTGGAATGGTTAATACATTTAGCGATTGCTCAGAAGATCTTGAATTATATATCGTTCTTTTTAAAAAAGAATTTTTTGCAGATATGTATATAAAAGATGGTGTCCTTGAAAGTATTTTAGATACCAATATGGATCTTCCTCCTCATTGCAATCTTCATGAAGAAGATTTTGTACTTATAAAATCACTGATCGACAGTATGTACCTCGAATATAGCAAAGGAGAATTATACTGTACACAAATTATACAGTCGATATTGATACAATTGTTTTATTTGTCCGGAAGGTTTCTTCAAAACTCTGCACAAAAATATCCTGTACATATTTCACGTGGTCATCAATTAACTCAGCAATTAAAAAAAGAAATAGGCAAACATTTTCTTACAAAAAGGACTGTGCAGGAGTATGCTGATATACTTTTTGTAACTCCTAAATATTTAAGCGAAGTAATTAAAACCGAAACTGGAGAAACGCCTATTAAATTAATTCATCAACGTGTATATCACGAGGCTCTTTATCTCTTAACTTATACAGAAATGAGCATTAAAGAAATCTCAGAATATTTAAACTTCGACACACCTTCACATTTTAGTCGCTTTTTTAAACAATACGCAGGTTATTCTCCCTCTGCCTTAAAAAGAGGCGCTTAATTATACGAACTATTGTTATCAGAAAAATTGGTTAGTCTATCCGAAATTTTGGAATTGTTACAACTTTATTATCGCAATAACTTTGCAGTGTCAAATCATTCTTACATAAGTTACTGCGCAGTAAGATAAACAAAGAAGACAAGACAAAAGTATATTAACAATGATTAAGTAAAGCCATAAATCTATTATGAAATAGTTATCATTATGGCTAGTGCAGTATTGAAAACAAAAAATTAAAAATAAGACAATGAAAAAGAGATTGACTAAAATCGGAATTTTATCATTAGGATTGTTGTTAGGATTATCTTTCCATTCAATTGCGCAAACAGATACGCTAAGCAACGGAAGATCAGGAATTATATTAGGTGTGGGTCCTCAGGCAAATCTACCACTTGGAAGTTTTAAAGACGCATATAAATGGTCTATCGGCGGTTCGGTACAGGCAGATTTTCCTATAGTGAAAAACGATTTGTATGTAGTCGTAAACGCAGGATTTAATAATTTCTTTGGCAAGGATAATAATATTGTGACAGCGACAGGCAGCTACAGCAAAGACTTACAAACATTACCGGTACAAGCAGGTTTAAAATATTATTTCCCTACTACAAATCTTTATATACAAGGTACTGCAGGTGCAAGTTTCATTCTTGATAAAAGTGATGTATTGGCAAGCAAATCAGCTTCATTTATATACACTCCGCAAATAGGTTATTTATTCAAATTATCTAAAAATAATTATCTTGATGTAGCTGTGGATTTTCAAGGCAGCAGCAAAATTTATGATGCCGGTAAATCATACAATTCACTTGGCTTGAGAGTAGCTTATGATTTTTCTTTATAATAAAATCGCATAACCAATTAATACGATTATGAAGGAGGCTGTCCAAAAGGGCAGCTTCTTTTTTTGATTTCTATTACTACATTTTATCCTATAACTACGTATATTGTCATCTAATTTATGAGCTTAAAATAAATGATCTTTATGCGGATTCTTTTTTCTTTTCTTTTCCTCTGTATTGTTTCGATAAATTGTTGTTTATCACAGTCGGTAAAAATAAATTTATCATCAAAAATATCGGCATTCTTACAAGATGATCAAATGAAAAATGCATCGCTTAGTTTCTATGTAGATGATGCGGCTACAGGCGATGAAGTGTATGAATATGACGGAGAAAGAGGATTGGCGCCGGCCAGCAGCCAGAAGATATTTACAACGATTGCATCATTTGAAATACTGGGAAGTGATTATACATTCAAAACCGGCATTGGTTATAATGGCAATTTATCTGATGGTGTATTGAAAGGCAATTTATTAATAACCGGATACGGAGATCCTACATTCGGAAGTTGGCGGTATCAGGGATATAAACCGGAAGATGTAAAAAATAAATTGCTTTCCAAATTATCCAATGCAGGCATACGGGCAATAGACGGAAATATCATTATTGACGAAAGCAATTGGGGATTGAATCCTACTCCTGGCGGATGGCCTTGGGATGATATCGGTAATTATTACGGCGCAGGGGACTGGGGAATTAACTGGAACGAGAATCAAATAAATTACACGCTTAAGCCAAATGGCAGCGATGTATCAGTCATCAAAACAGATCCTCCATTGCAAGGCGCAAAAATTATCAATCGCATTTCTGCGCAAGGATCGGAAGATAAAAGTATTATATATGCTGCTCCGTATTCTCCAATAGTAAATATTGAAGGCACAATTCCTTCGGGTAAATTATTGACGATTACCGGCGCTGCACCCAATCCGCCATTGCAGTTCGGATATGAATTAAATAATTGGCTGAAAGAAAAAAATATTTATTGCACAGGCGAAATAAAAACAGCGTATGATTATCTTGTAAAAGAACAAACTGTACCTCAGGCAACAAAAAATATTGGTACTTATTCCTCGCCGGAATTACATGATATAGTCTTTCATTTTTTAAGAAAAAGTGTAAATCTTTACGGCGAATCTTTCGCGAAAGCATTAGGCTGGCAAAATAAAAAAGATCCTTCAACTTCTTCGGGTGTCAGTATCATTAAACAGTTTTGGTACGATCACGGCATTGGTAATTCCGAATTGCACATGATTGATGGCAGCGGGTTGTCTCCGCAAAATTATGTTACTGCACATGCCGAAGTAAAAGCATTATTGTATGCGAAAAACAAAGACTGGTTTCATTATTTCTACGATGCTTTGCCGACATACAATGATATGAAAATGAAGAGCGGAACCATAAGCGGATGTAAAGCTTTTGCAGGATATCAGACTTCTAAAAACGGGAAGCAATATGTATTTTCTATCATCATTAATAATTATTCCGGAAGCCAGTATAGCATATTGCGCAAAATATATACTGTGCTTGACTTATTAAAATAATATTTCCAAATTCGTAAAATAGAATTCCCCATCTCGTAAAGGTTCCGGGTGTTGTGATGATAATTTTGCACACCAAAATATCTTTATGAAAAAATCTACATTACGTATTGCTTTATTATTATTGCTGTTGCCTTGTGTTTTCCGAAATCAATCATTTGCCCAAAAGATCTTAGGAGAAATTAAAGGTACTATCTTAACGAAAGATAATGTTCCGGCTCCCGACATCAGTATAATGATTGAGAAAATAAAAAAAGGGACAATCAGTAATGAAAGTGGAAACTATACGCTTTCAAAATTGATTCCGGGAAAATATATTTTAAAAATATCGGCAGTAGGCATATCAGAAAAAGAAGTTGAGACCATAGTTATCGCGGGTAAGGCAAGAGAAGAAAATATCTACATTGATATTACCTCACAGCAATTACAGGATGTGATTGTAAATGCACAACATGCCAAATACAATGTTACGTCAAGTGTGACTGTAGCAAAAATGCCGTTGAAAAATATCGAGAATCCGCAAGTGTACACAACCATACCGAATGCTTTATTGAAAGACCAGCAAATTGTAGATTATTCCGATGCATTGAAAAATGTTCCGGGTGTTATTATGGAATTGGAAAATAATACAGCAGGGGGTTCGGTTACTTCGCGTGGATTTCCTACGCAATCTTTTTTAAGAAATGGTGTAATAGGCATTATAGGTGCAGGAAATATAGATGTCTCTAATATTGAAAACATCGAAGCTATTAAAGGGCCTTCTGGCGCATTATATGGAAGTTCATTAATCTCTTACGGCGGCCTATTTAATATCATTACAAAAATGCCTTTTAATATATTCAAAGGCGAAGCCGGTTATACTTGGGGAAGTTATGGGCTTAGCAGATTTACAGTGGATGTTAATACGCCTTTAAATGCAAATAAAACTGTATTATTTCGTTTGAATGGCGCAATTCATCATGAAGGTTCATGGCAGGATGCGGGCTTTACTTCTTATGAATTTATAGCGCCTTCATTAACCTGTAAAATAAATAATAAAACCACACTTCAGTTGGATGGAGAATATCAAAACCAGCGTTCCAATAATATTTATCGAATTTTCGTAGATGGCTCTTATGCTACAGGTGTTCGCAGTCCGAAAGATTTGGACATAGATTGGCACAGACATTTTATCGGAGATGGTATTGTGATTAATGCACAGCAAGCCAAGTTTTTTGCCACATTAATGCGGCAGTTTTCCAATCAATGGTCATCGCGTACCAACTTCACGTATTTATCTGGAACAAGAAATGGCGGCCAAGGTTACATGAGTGTTTCTAAGGGAAATGATTCTCTTACCCGAAATATGGGATGGTATGATTATTACAACAACTATGCAACTGATGTTCAGGAAAATATTAATGGTGATTTTCATATCGGAAGTTTAAGAAATCGCTTATTATTTGGTGCAGAATTTTTTAGTCAAACTCTTAGGGCAAGCTATGCGAATGTGGCATTTGATAAAATAAATATAGCTAATCCGGGTAGTGAATACACTTTACTCACCAATGAATCTTTGCAAAATGCAGTAACTAATAAATCATTCTCTACAATCAGTCAGCTTACCAATATATATAGCATTTATATTCAAGACGTTTTAAATATCACTGATAATTTGTTTGCAATGGCAAGTGTACGTTGGGACTATTATGATTATAAAGGGCAGAAAAATGCTGTTACTGATACGGCAACTGGCGGTTATCATCAGGGCGCTTTCTCGCCTAAGTTCGGATTGGTGTATGAATTAATAAAAGATAAATTGTCTTTGTTTGGCAATTACATGAACGGATTTACAAACAAAGGGCCAGTACAGCAGCCTGACGGAAGTACAAGTGTGTTCAAGCCGGAACATGCCAATCAATGGGAAGCCGGTATTAAAGCCGATGCATTCAATGGAAAATTAAACGGAAGCCTTAGTTTCTATGATATTCAGGTAAGTAATGTTATCCGTAGTGATATTTCGCCGCGTGAGAATTATCAGATTCAGAACGGAACGCAATACAGCAAGGGTATTGAAGCCCAGGTTACGGGAAATCCATTCTCAGGATTCAATATTATTGCAGGCTATGCGTATAACAACAGTAAATATGAAAAAAGCACTCCGGCACTCAATGGTTTCCGTCCGGGTTCTGCAGGCCCGAAAAATTTACTGAATGCTTGGTTAAGTTATAGCATTCAAAAAGGATTGCTGCAAGGTTTTGGCTTAGGTTTTGGCGGCAACTATGCAAGTGAAAATGCGGTAATCAACGATTTGAATGATTATTATGTATTGCCGTCTTTTACTACATTGAATGCTTCGCTTTCTTATGACAGAAAAAAATATCGCATCAGTTGTAAAGTGGATAATCTTACCAATAAATTGTATTGGGTCGGTTGGTCAACAACCATTCCGCAAATGATGAGAAGATTTTCAGCAAGCTTTTCAGTAAAGTTTTAGAGACTAATACTTAATAAAAAAATCCCGCAAGTTTGAATATTGCTATTCATTCATGCGGGATTTAAAATTTTTGGATATTCAATTTTTCATTCCATTCGTTTCACATCTTCTAAATTTTCCAGTTCATCTTCGGTAAATAATCTGTAATTTATTTTAAAAGTTTTGCCGTAGGGCGTTTCTAAAGAAAAGCCTCCAGGTCCAAAACCATCGGATAGATCCAAAGTAAAATGCGAATATTTCCAGTACTCAAACAAATCCCTGTCCACCCAAAATTCAAATCCTTTAATCGTACCGATACATACATCATTCATGCGCGGGAAAAAGCCTCCTTTCTCGAAACACTGCGGTTGCGTGCCTTCGCAACAACCTCCGGCTTGATAAAACATCAAATCACCATGTTCTTTGGATAGAATATCAATCATTTTCAAAGCTTTATCCGTCGCATCTAACCGTTTTACAATTGTCATTTTCAATAATAATTTACCACATAGAAACATGGCATTTAACTTGCGTGAATGATATGAACTATGTTCCTATGTGGTTTAAGAATTTTCCTAAAAGAATCCGAGTTTTTGCTTGTTGTAAGAGATAAGCATGTTTTTCGTTTGACGATAATGAGCCAGCATCATTTTGTGGTTTTCTCTTCCTACGCCTGATTGCTTGTAACCGCCGAACGGCGCGCCTGCAGGATATGCGTGATAATTATTTACCCAAACTCTTCCTGCCTGTACTGCACGCGGCACGCGATACAATTCGTGCGCATCTCTCGTCCATACGCCGGCGCCCAAACCATATATCGTATCGTTTGCAATTTCAATGGCTTCATCTGCTGTTTTAAAAGTTGTTACTGCCAGTACGGGCCCGAAAATTTCTTCCTGAAAAATCCGCATTTTATTGTTGCCTTTAAACAATGTTGGTTGAATATAATATCCGCCTTCCAATTCGCCTCCGAGATGGTTCTCATCGCCGCCTGTAAGCAATTCCGCACCTTCTTCTTTTCCAAGTTTCAGATAAGACATGATTTTATCTTTTTGAATTTTGGATGCTTGCGCTCCCATCATTACAGTTGGGTCAAGAGGATTGCCCGTTTTTATTTTCTTTACGCGGTCAATAACGCGCGCTATGAATTTGTCATAAATATCTTCCTGTATCAATAAACGGGAAGGACAAGTACAAATTTCTCCTTTATTCAATGCAAATAAAACTGCGCCTTCAATGGCTTTGTCTAAATATTCATCATCGGCATCCATTATGGATTTAAAGAAAATGTTTGGAGATTTTCCGCCTAATTCCAATGTTACGGGAATAATATTTTCAGTAGCATATTGCATTACCAAACGGCCTGTTGCAGTAGAACCGGTAAAGGCTGCTTTTGCTACTTTTGGATTGGTGACCAACGGACGACCGAGTTCCGCACCAAAACCGTTTACAATATTTACCACGCCGGCAGGAATTAAATCTCCAATAAGTTCCATTAATACCATTATGGAAACAGGTGTGCTTTCCGCAGGCTTTAATACCACGCAATTGCCTGCCGCAAGTGCCGGGGCTAATTTCCAAACTGCCATTAAAATCGGAAAATTCCAAGGGATAATTTGTGCTACAACACCAAGCGGTTCTTCAATAATTAACGATACAGTATCCTTGTCCAATTCAGTTGCAGAGCCTTCTTCGGCGCGGATAACGCTTGCAAAATAACGAAAGTGATCTATAGCTAAAGGAATATCTGCATTCAAAGTTTCACGAATAGGTTTGCCGTTGTCAATAGTTTCCACTATCGCAATTTTCTGTAAATTCTGCTCTATTCTGTCGGCAATTTTATTTAGCATAATACTGCGTTCTGTCGCCGATACATTCTTCCAGGTTTTAAACGCTTCGCTTGCCGTATCTACCGCCAAAGCAATATCTTCTTTGGAAGAATGAGCAACTTGTGTAAATACTTTTCCGTCGATGGGAGATACTACATCAAAATATTTTCCATTAACGGGAGCGGTCCATTTACCGCCGATATAATTATCATACTTTTCTTTAAAAGCAGGACGCGCATATTGTTGTGCATTATTGCTTTTTGCTTCAACGTTGTCCTTCTTTACTTCAGGACGTTCTAATACTTCTGCCATAGTTTTAAATTTTATTGATACAAAGCTACCAATTATTAGTATTTATTTATAGCAAAAAAGTGCAATAAAATGGTAAAAAAATTGCATTAGCACATTGTAAACAAAACGATAAGATTGAAATATGCTGAACGTAAACCCGTAAGATGCATTATATTTGATAACAATATTATTACGCCAAAAAAATGAGATAATGTCAAGAAAATCTCTAATAAATGAACTACAGTTGCGTTCCCTGAGATCCTTAAATACACTGGTTGAAAATAAGCAAACTTATAATTTCAAAAATTGCGAATTGGATATTTACGAAACGCACACTTCAGTAAAAAACGTATCTCTTAAATTCGGCAACATAGCGTTTACAAGCATGATTCGCGGAAAGAAAGAATTAATGATTGCCGGCAAAAGCGAAAAATTTGATTACTTGCCGGGCGAAAGCGTTATCATGCTTCCCGGAGAAGAAATGATTATCGACTTTCCAGAAGCCAATACGCAGCCGTCGCAATGCATGGCATTATCCATCAGCAATGATTTTATAAAAGATACGGCAGATTATTTAAACGGCAACTTTCCGAAAGCCGATGAAAAAAGCGATTGGAAACTTTTGAACGATCATTTTTATCTGTTCAACAGTCCGTCGCTTACTTCTGCTACGAATAATATTTTGCGCATTGCAATGGAAAATAACAGCGCCAAAGATTTTATAACAGATCTTGCCTTGAAGGAATTATTGATTCGCATTATGCAGACACAAGCAAGGAAATTTCTTGAAATAAATTATTTGCAATACAGAAACAATAATCGGTTTGGGGCAGTAATAGACTATATCAAAAACAATATTCACGATAAGATTTCGATTGATAATTTAGCCAAGCGCGCATATATGAGCAAGTCCGGTTTCTTTCGATCTTTCAAAAGAGAATTCGGTATTTCGCCCAATCATTTCATCTTGCAGGAGAGGATAGAAAAAGCAAAATCTTTACTGCAAAGATTTACTTCAATAGCCGAAACTGCTTACCAGACAGGCTTTTCAGATGCGAATTATTTTATCAAAGCATTTAAAGAAATAGAAGGCATTACACCCAAGCATTTCCAGAAATCTTTAATTATTCAAAACTGATTATTCTTATTTTTTCTCTGAATTGCTATAATAAAAAACTTGTAAAATCTCTGTGTTTGTTTTAGTTTTATTGCATTAATAAATTATCATTTTTCCAAATAATAAAATAATGCAGCGTAGAAAATTTTTACAAATGAGTTCGCTCGGTGCAAGCGGATGGATCATTAACCCGACATTTAATTTAAGAAACAAGACTGTTACAAAACCTTTGGTAATTACAACCTGGGAAACAGGCATAGCTGCCAATGAAGCCGCTTGGAGAATATTAAGTGCAGACGGAAGAGCTTTAGATGCCGTGGAAAAAGGCGTGATGGTAACAGAAGATTCCATCAACTGTTGCGTGGGGCTTGGAGCAAACCCTGACAGAGACGGTATTGTAACACTTGATGCATCTATTATGGACGAATATGGAAACGGCGGTGCTGTAGCCGGATTGGAGAGAATAAAACACCCGATTTCCGTAGCGAGAAAAGTAATGGAAAATACCCCGCATGTTTTGCTGGTAGGCGCCGGCGCACAGGAGTTTGCCGTGCAGCAAGGCTTTCCGTTAGAGCCGCAAAAGCTTTCCGAAGATGCGGAAGCGGAATATAAAAAATGGTTGAAAACTTCTCAGTATAATCCTGTCATAAATGTAGAAAACGGACGTGCGAAAGCAGGCGGCGAGAGCGCTTTTGCCCCGATGAAATTATCCAACGGAGCTTGGAACCACGATACGATCGGGATGTTGGCAATTGATGTAAAAGGCAATCTGAGCGGCAGTTGTACCACGAGCGGGATGGCTTTTAAAGTTCGCGGCAGAGTAGGAGATTCGCCTTGTATCGGCGCAGGATTGTATGTGGATAATGAAATAGGTGCAGCCGTTTCTACAGGGCTTGGAGAAGAAGTAATAAAAACGGCGGGCACATTTTTGACAGTAGAATTTATGCGGCAAGGCTATCCGCCGGAAGCGGCGTGTAAAGCGGCTGTTGAAAGAGTGATAAAAAGAAACAGTGTTGATAAAGCAAAGACTATTCAGGTAGCATATATTGCTTTGAACAAAAATGGACAAACAGGCGCTTATGCCATTCAGAAAGGGTTTAATTATGCCGTTTACAGCAATGACAGAAAGAATGAATTAGTCTCTTCCAAAACGGCATTTTAATTGCCATATATAATTGAGAGATTACATTAAATTATTGTTATCACACACTTATAGTACTTGCCAATTATAATTTTGTTTGATTATAAAAAAACGAAATTATATTTAATGAGTACACACCCTACAGAATTGGAAATGAAATCGACGCCAATCATAGCAAGAGATATCAGCTGGCTTAGCTTTAACGAGCGGGTGCTGCAGGAAGCCAACGATTCGAGTGTTCCGTTAAAAGAAAGAATTAAATTCCTTGCCATACACTCCAACAATCTGGAAGAATTTTTTCGTGTACGCGTAGCAGCATTAAAACGTATGGTAGAGCTGAAAGATAAAATTGCAAAGTTTCATTTTGAAGAAAATCCGCAGGCAATTTTAGATCAGATTCAGACAGTAGTTTTGCGGCAGCAAAATGAATTTGCGCGAATATGGGAAAATATTCAGAAAGAGATGGCGAAAGAAAAAATATTCCTGAAAGATGTTAATCAGCTTACGCCTACGCAAAAAAGATTTGTTCATAAATATTTCGATGAAGAAGTATCGTCCAATGTAATTCCGTTGATGGTGCAAGACTTGCCCAATTTACCTTATCTCCGGGATAAAAGTTTGTACCTCGGTGTGGTAATGAGCAGGCAAAAAGAGAACAGCTATGAACAAAAATATGCTTTAATAGAAATTCCGGTACATGCGCTCGGACGGTTTGTTCTATTGCCTTCAAAGCCGAATGAGCATCATATCATTTTGATGGAAGATGTAATTCGTTACAATCTGCCTGTAATATTTTCTTACTTCGGTTACGACGATTTTGAGGCGCACATTTTCAATATAACCAAAGATGCGGAATTTGATATTGATAACGATATATCAACAACTTTAGTACAAAAAATTGAAAAGGGAATTAAAAACAGAAGAAAGGGTAAGGCAGTTCGTTTCAGCTATGATAAAGAAATGAATGCCGGCATGTTGGAATACCTTATTCAAAAGCTGAACCTAACACAAAAAGATAATATTATTCCCGGCGGGAAGATCCACAACTTTAGGCATTTCATGGATTTTCCGAATGTATTTTCTGAAAAGAAAACAAGAAACAACCAGCCCTTTATCCATCAGGATTTTGCAAATTCGTTAAGAGTTACGGATGTGGTTTTAAGCAAAGATGTTTTATTGAGCTTCCCTTATCATTCATTTGTTTCAGTAATAGATTTATTGCGTGAAGCAGCTATGGATCCGGAAGTGCAAAGCATAAAAATTACCTGCTATCGTCTGGCAAGCAATTCAAAAATAATTAATGCACTCATTAATGCCGTTCGTAATGGAAAAGATGTAACGGTAATGATGGAATTGCGCGCACGATTTGATGAAGAAGCAAACCTGATGTGGAAAGACCGTCTCGAAGATGAAGGCGTGAAAGTATTGGTAGGTATTCCTGACATGAAAGTCCATGCAAAACTTTGTGTGATAAAAAAACGAATCGGGAAGAAGCATGTTGAATACGGATTTATAGCAACAGGCAACCTTAACGAAAAAACCGCAAGGATATATGCAGACCACATGCTCATGACTTCGAATAAGGCTGTAATGGCTGACATCAACAGAATATTCAAATTTCTTACCATAGCCAAAGCAGATAATATGTCTGACCTGAGAGCATGTAAAAAATTGTTTGTCTGCCCTGTGAATATGCGGCAACATTTAATTACGCTGATCGATCACGAAATAAAGGAAGCAAGAGGCGACCGGCGATCGGAAATGACAATCAAACTCAATTCTTTAAGTGACGAAATTTTAATACGAAAAATATATGAAGCTGCGAGAGCCGGTGTTTCGATCAATATGGTTGTGCGCGGCATTTATTGCGCTTACAATGAAAACAAAAAATTCAAGAAAAATATACATGCAATAAGTATTGTAGACGAATACCTGGAACATGCGCGTGTATTGATATTTCATCATTCAGGAAAAGAGAAAACATATATATCATCTGCAGACTGGATGGTAAGAAATTTGGATTACCGTATAGAAGCCGCTGTAGAAATTACCAACCGGCATTTAAAAAAGGAATTAAAGAATATCCTGAATATTCAATTGAGCGGTAATGTTAAGGCAAGAATATTAGACAATAATTTATCTAACAAATATGTATCTTCAGAAGGAAAGAAAAAAATACGTTCGCAGATAGAAATATTTAATTACTTAAAAAAATCGGCGCAAGAGGCAAGTAAAAATATTAGCCATAAAAGTGTAGAAAATAAATAAAACATATCATATCGAATGAGATTAGCAGGAATTGATATCGGCAGCAACGCGGCAAGGCTATTGATTGTAGATGTACAAAAGAAGAGAGGAAGCGGTGTTTTATTTAACAAAGTAAATTTGGTAAGAGTGCCGCTACGCTTGGGTTTTGATGTATTTGCAACAGGAACGATAAGCAAAGAACGAAAGGAAATGCTGTTGAACACCATGATGGCATTTAAGAATTTAATAAATGCTTATTCCGTAGAAGCCGTTAAAGCCTGCGCTACCAGTGCGATGCGCGATGCGAGCAACAGCCGGCGCATTATTAAAGAAGTAAAGCAAAAAGCGGATATTGATATAGAAATTATTTCCGGCGATAAAGAAGCAACACTTGTGTTTGAAACTCATATTGCAGAAAAGCTGGATAAAAATAAATCGTATTTATATATTGATGTCGGCGGCGGCAGCACAGAGGTAGATTTTTTTGTAGACGGAAAGCAAATCTGGCAAAAATCCTTTAACATAGGCACAATAAGGCTTTTGCAAAAGCAGGTAAAAAAATCCGATTGGGACTTTGTCGGGAGCGAAATAAAAAAGAATACAAAAAGCAGCCATTCCATAACAGCAATCGGCTCCGGCGGAAATATCAATAAAATTTTTTCGCTAAGTAAAACAAAAGACGGTTTGCCGCTCACATTGAGCCTGCTGAAATCTTATCACAAAACGCTTTTCGCATTATCAATTGAGCAGCGTATGGAAAAATATGAACTCAAGCCCGATCGTGCAGATGTAATTGTACCGGCATTGGAAATCTTTATAAAGATTATGCTCCTAACGCATGCCAAGGAAATAATTGTCCCTAAAATAGGCGTTTCCGATGGATTGGTACATGAATTGTATTACAATATGATTCAAAAGAAAATTGACTGATATAAAATCTTCCGGAACGTTGATAAATACTGCGTTCCGGAAGAAATGTTTTTTATAAATTAATATTCACGCCCACCATATAATTTGTTCCCGCCATAGGAAAGAGATAGTTATAATTATTAATAACGCCACCATCATATTCAGGATATGTAACACCTTTTGAATAATACTTTCTGTCGAAAATATTATAGGCCGCCGCAATGATATTTATTTCCTTAAACAAACAATGTTTTATTGAATAAATAATTCTTGCATCCTGATTGTAATAGTCTGCTACACTGCGGCTTTTGTCTTGCGTATTGTCGCTGTATTGCCTTGCAACATATTTGCCGATAAAACTTATCTCAGCATTTTTAAAAGGAATAATGTTTACAGTGGCTCCGCCTATAATGTTGGGCGAATAAGCAATATCTCTGTTTTTATATACCTGTGATATTTGCGGTAACGGATTCCATTCTGCATCATAAGCGCTGTAATATGCGGTAAAAGATTTAATCTTATTTCTGCTGAAAGTAGCGTTGGTAGTGGCATTCAGCCAATCGGAAAAAATATAGCCGCCCTGTAATTCTATGCCTGCACGGTAACTGTTCGGAACGTTAACTCTTACAGGAGAGCCTACATCGTTCAATGCACCTGTTAAAACCAACTGATCTTTGTACAACATATAGTATAAATTAATTCCCCAATTGTACTTATTGTCTTTCTTGGTAATTCCTGCTTCAAAATCGTGTAGTTTTTCGGGCTTGGGCGCATTGGCTTCATAGTCGTCACGGTTCGGTTCTTTATTCGCAAAAGCATAGGAAGCATAGGCGTTGTAGCCGTTTCTTGTATAAGACAGCCCGAGCTTTGGATTCCAGAAATTATACGTTTTTTTTACTACAGTATCCGGTTGGTCATCGAAGCCGTATATGTGATACCAATTGTTTCTGTATTGCATATCGGCATATAAGTTCCAATATTTATCAATAGTATGCAGCCATTTTATATACACACTTTTATCATACTTGTAAGCAGATGATCTATAATATTGGTAATCCGGCTCCACTCCTCCGTTTTGCGCCCAAATAATATTGTTGTAATGCTGCCCGTCATAATTATTCCATGATCCTCCGAAAGTCAATTCGTTATTTATATTCTTATATTGTAAAGAAAATGTTTGCCCGTAAAAATTATTATCCAAATATTTTCTTCTTATTAAATCTGTGGTATATGTAGTATCTCCTGAAACCGAGACAGGATAAGGGATTCCATAGCCGGAATAATTTGCACCGGTTTTATATTCTTCATAATAACCGATTCCGTGCGTAAGAAAAGAAGTAAGATTAAAGCTCAGCTTATCATTGATTTGTTGTGTAATAAAAAGCTGATAATGCGTTTGGCGATAATTATCTGTTTCATTATTATAGAAATTTGTCGGATTGTTTTTATAAGGCAAATCCGGATTAATAATGCCGAGCTCATTATAAGTACGATCGCTGCCCACAATATTTTCCGGCACACCATCCCATGCCTGATATGTTTTTTCTTTACCGGTAATTAAATTAAATCGCACAGTTGTTTTCTTTCCAATGTATGCTGTTGACAAAAACAAAGATTGCAAATTTGTTTTTGCACGATCAATATATCCGTCGCTGGAAATATTGCTCAAACGCACGTCCGCCGTGAACTTCCCGTTGATGAGTCCCGAGCCTGCGGAGATTGTATTCTTCCATGTATTAAAAGTGCCATAGCTGTTGTTGAGTTGTGCATAGGAGGAATCATGCACTTCATTTGTACTTAAATTAATTGTTGCACCGAAAGCGCCGGCGCCGTTGGTTGATGAACCCACGCCGCGTTGTATTTGAATGGAACCGACAGAGGAAACAATATCCGGTATATCTACAAAATAAGTTCCTGCACTTTCAGCATCGTTGTAAGGAATGCCGTTGATGGTAACGTTAGTGCGTGTTCCGTCCGATCCGCGAATGGAAATGCCGGTATAACCTACGCCGTTGCCTGCATCGGAATTAACAACTACGCTCGGTGTTTGATCGAGTAGAAAAGGTAAATCTTTTCCGATATTATTTTTATCTATAAAACTCTTATCAATCGTTGTTTTTGTAAAAGGCGCTTTTTCACTTGCGCGCAAAGCGCGTACTTCCAAAGGTTCCAGCGAGGCCGTTTGTTCGTTTAAAACGAAAGTGTTGAAAATATCGGAGGTATATGTATTTATATTTTGTTCTTGAAAAAATTGCCCGGTATAAAATATATTTAATGTCCAATGAGCATTTTCATCGAGCGACTTAAAAGAAAATTGGCCATTTTCATCGCTTCTTGTTCTCTGTACTTTTTTGTTTAAAGTATTTTTTAAAACAATGCTTGCATTAGATAATGGTTGTTGTGATGAATTTAAAATTTTTCCTTTGAAATTTACTTGAGCATTCAATAGTTGCGTGCACAGGCATGATGCGATAATCAGAAAAACATTCTTCATAATTTTTATAAAAATTAAGAGAACATAAGTACGCCGGAGAAGAATCTATGCAAAGTGGAGAAGAAATACTTTACAGCCTTCCCTTCGCAGGCATTACCCTGTTCAGGTTATACGGGTTTAATCTCAGCCTTCCTAAGAAAGCACCCCGAGGAATTTTTGACACGGCAAAACTATGGTAAAATTTGATATAAAAATTAGTGCATGAAAAATTATATTGTCGAAATAAAATAATAATTTTTTCTAAAGATGATATATGATATTGCAAAGCAACAGATAGATGTCGGGAATATTAACCGATAAGAAATTAATAAATAAAATACGCCAAGTAAAACAAAGATTATTTTTATAAAACCATATAAGGATAAATAGGGCAAATTAATAATGCTGCGAAACAATAATATTATTGACATACTTAAACATAATATTTGCAAAGCATTAATGATATTAAAATAAGTGAACAGCCAAATAAATTCCGGCAATAAAATCAATAAATAATTCATAGTGAAACAGAAATATAGTTTAGTAAATGAATAGGGAAAATTATAAGAGAATACCAAGTAACGATTGTTGAAATTCCGCTCGCGATAAATTAATAAAGTGTGTGCCGCAATGATTAAAAGTATTGCAATGCAAGACATGCGCACATCTGATTTTAAATCGGGATAATTATAAAAAATTATTATGACTATGAATGCTGATATAAATTTCGTGAGTAAAAAAGTAAGCTTTAAATTATTTACTATGTAATATGTGTACAAAACAAAAAACGGCTTATAAATATTTTTAAAAACGAATCGAGAGGAATATGTTGCATCATTTTTTTTATTATTCAACAATCTTGTAATATAGACGGCACAAGCGATTACGAGTAAACATACATACAGTAAAATGCATATCGGTATGGAATAATTATGAATAAAAATGCCTATAGAGACACAAAAAAATGTATATAGAACCAGCGGTAAAAAATTATAGAATTCTATCTTCAGCCAAATAACAAATTGTTTTGTTTTTGATAAATTATTGATGCTGTAAAACAGAAAAAGATTTTCTTGTTTTTGCAATTCTCGTTGTATATACTGAATATTTTTAATTGCATAAAACAAGCTGAGCAAAAAAAATAAAATCATCATCATTGGATTACTTACCAGCGTAATCGTAATAATGAAATGCCAAAAGAAATAAGTTCCCGGCGGCAATTCTCCTAATGTATTTACAAAAAAGCAACTGCTGATAACAGAAGCAAATAAAAAAATAAACATGCCTCCGTGGATTTTGTAAAAACCTTTTACAAATATTTTTTTCAATACAGGTGTAATTTCTTTGCTCATTTCGAAGACTTTTTAATCATTTTATTTTCTATTATTATTTCATCGGACAACGATAAATTATGCAGGTTGTCGATTTGATGTGAGGAAAAAAGGAAACCTATATTGCTTTTTTTATATAAATGATTTATTTGATGCTGTATGGCAATCAATGAATCACTATCCAGAGTAATAAAAGGTTCATCCAATAAAATCCAATCCGGTGTTCCGATGAAGGCAAGTATTAATGAAAGTTTTTTCAACATACCGCTCGAATAAGAACCGATTGGGCTTTGCAAATAATGTTGCATTTGCATGTTGATAATAAATTCTTCTGTATCTTTTTGCGAACCCTCTTTTGCATCGATAAATAATTTAATCATTTCATTCCCGGTAAGAAATTCCGGAAATAACGGTTCTGCATCTGCAAAATTTATTTTCCGTTTATATATTGTTGGAAATTTTTTCAGGCTGATATTATCCAATAAAATATTTCCTTTAAAAGAAATCAATCCGGCAGCGGCTTTTATTAGTGTGCTTTTCCCTGAGCCATTAATTCCCTTCAGCCAATAAACACCTTTCTCTAACCTAAATTCTTTAGTCTTAATAACCAAGGCGTCGGAATATGATTTTTCAAAATTATTAAATACAAGCATTTTTGATTTTTTTAAACATGCTAAAAATAGAACCCTTTATTTTTTAAAAAAGAGATAATATGTTGATTGGTTTCAAACTCGTATATACGGAAAATATAATCATTCGATTGCGCAGTTAAAAATGCTTTTTATTATTCAAAAAAATTAAATGATTAGATTTGCATTCCGAAGTTCAAATTATAAATCAGAATTCTTTATGAGTAAAATATTAGTTACCGGAGGTTGCGGTTATATAGGTGCACATACAGTGGTGGATTTAGTAGAAAACGGATTTGAAGTTGTTTCAGTCGATGACCTTTCACGTTCTACAACTGTATTGATAGAAGGTGTACAGCGAATTACCGGCAAGCCTTTTAAAAATTATAAAGTAGATCTTAAAAATTTTGACGATACGCGGGCTGTCTTTCAGGAGAATGCAGACATCGCAGGCGTTATACATTTCGCTGCCTATAAAGCAGTAGGAGAATCGGTAGAGCAGCCATTGGAATATTATGAAAACAATCTGGAATCGTTGATTAATGTATTAAAATGTGTGCGGGAATTCAACATACCGAATTTTGTTTTTTCTTCTTCCTGTACTGTTTACGGAAGCCCTGATGTAATGCCTGTTACAGAAGATTCGCCTATCAAAGAAGCTGAATCGCCTTATGGCGCAACCAAGCAAATGGGAGAGAAGATCGTTAAAGATTTTTCCGATGTTGTAAATACAAATGCTATTTTATTAAGATACTTCAATCCTGTAGGCGCACATCCTTCCATACAAATCGGCGAAATTCCTTTGGGTAAGCCGCAAAATTTAGTCCCGGCGATCACACAAACAGCTATCGGAAAACTGCCAAAAATGACTGTTTATGGCAATGATTATGATACGCGCGATGGAAGTTGTATCCGCGATTTTATTCATGTTTCCGATATTGCTCATGCACATACTTTGGCTTTGCAATATTTATTGGCTAATAAAAACCAAAGCAAATGCGAAGTTTTTAATCTTGGCACCGGAAACGGCGTTACGGTATTGGAAGCCATAAAAGCATTTGAAGCGGTAAGCGGAGAAAAATTAAATTATGTTATCGGAGCGCGCCGCCCGGGCGATATTGTTGCAATCTATGCTAATAATAAACATGCGGTAGAAACATTGCATTGGAATATAAAATACGATTTGAATGAAATGATGCGTACTGCATGGGAATGGGAACAAAAAATTCAGCGCGACGGGCTGTTAACAACAGAACAAAAATCTATTTTGAATTAGGTCAATTTAATACAAATGAATTAACTTGCGCTTCGTCAAATTATATTACGTTTAAACAGAAATTATTATGCAATTAGAGGATATTCAGGTTCAGAATCAAAAAGAAACCCGCGCCGGTTTTGGAGAAGGGATTTATGAAATAGGAAAAGAAAACAAAGATGTTGTAGTGCTAACTGCAGATCTCGCAGGTTCTTTTAAATTAGGGCCTTACCAAAAAGAATTTTCCGACAGATACCATGAAGTTGGTATTGCGGAAGCCAACATGATGGGCATTGCAGCCGGCTTAACGATTGGGGGCAAAATTCCTTACACGACTACTTTTGCCAATTTCAGCACCGGCCGTGTTTATGACCAAATACGTCAGAGCATAGCATATAGTGGTAAAAACGTAAAAATATGCGCAAGCCATGCAGGTTTAACATTGGGAGAAGATGGCGCTACACACCAGATTCTGGAAGATATAGGTATGATGAAAATGCTGCCCGGCATGACGGTTATTAATCCATGCGATTTCAACCAAACAAAAGCGGCTACAAAAGCCATTGCAAGTTATAACGGGCCGGTTTATTTGCGTTTCGGCCGTCCGAAATGGCCCAACTTTACCAAAGAAGACGGAAGCGATTTCGTGATTGGCAAAGCGCAAATTCTTGCAGAAGGTACGGATGTATCTATATTCGCTTGCGGGCATTTGGTATGGAATGCTATCGAAGCCGCTAAAACTTTGGCACAAAAAGGAATACGCGCGGAAGTGGTAAATCTTCATACCATTAAACCTTTAGACCAGGAAGCTATTATAGCTTCTATTAAGAAAACTAAATGTGCTGTTACCTGCGAAGAGCATAATATTTGGGGAGGCTTGGGCGAAAGTGTAGCACATGTAGCATCTAACAATTTCCCTGTTCCAATTGAATTTATAGGTACGAAAGATACTTTTGGCGAAAGCGGTACGCCGGATCAATTACTTGAAAAATACGGCTTGACACCACATTATATCGTAGACGCTGCGGAAAAAGTGATTGCAAGAAAAAACGCATAATGCTGTTTTAAAAATATCGTTTTGTAAAAAACCTGTCGCTAATCGGCAGGTTTTCCTATTTTTGAATCTAATATTACTATAAGAAATATATAATCCTTATGTTGGAAGATGCGGAATTGCTGCAACAGTTTCGGAGTGAAGAAACCAAAGAAAAAGCCTTTACCCAAATTGTAAAAAAATACCAGGAAAAACTTTACTGGCATATCCGGCGAATGGTTGTTGATCATGACGATGCAGATGATGTGTTGCAAAATGTATTTATTAAGGTATGGAATGCTCTTGGCAATTTTCGGGAAGATAGCCGCTTATATACATGGCTCTATAAAATTGCGACCAATGAATGCCTCACATTTCTGGATCAGCAAAAACGGAAATCTGCCGTGCATTTGGATGAAGTAGACTCCGGTCTTTCCAATAAAATAAAAGCAGACGGCGGATTTGACGCTAATAAACTCGAATGGAAATTACAGCTTGCCATTCAGCAGTTGCCGGAAAAACAGCGGGTAGTGTTTAATTTAAGATATTACGAAGAAATGCCTTATGAAGAAATGAGCCGTATTTTAGACACCAGTGAAGGCGCTTTAAAGGCAAGCTATCACCACGCAGCCAAAAAAATAGAAGAATTTATTCGCAGCGAATATTAAACTTTATATACGGCGCATAGTCGTATAATAGGTTTTTCAGATAAAGAATTTAGAACGATATTTCGATAGACATGAATAAGAACAGCGATTTCAAGATTTTTAATCCTAACGGCAATAAAGAAAATTTATATACCGTGCCGGCAAACTATTTTGAATCGCTCAGCAATATTATTCTCTCAAAAATAAAATTAAGTTTAATCAGAAATAATACAGCTTTTTCGCTTCCGGAGCATTATTTTTCAGATTTTCCGAATAAAATTATTTCCCGAATAAAGCAGGAAGGGAGCGAAACGCCAATTCTGAATTCTATTTCAAAAGAAATGCTATACGTTGTTCCGCAAAATTATTTTAATGAACTTACTATAAAATTGTCCGATAAAAAGGCGGAAATTGCGGAAACAAAAATAATTCCATTTGTACCGAAGCATAGAAATTGGAGAATGGCAATTGCCGCAGCTGTGGTTTCTGCAATTGTTTTAAGTGCAGGATTGATATGGGAGAATAATAATACGGAACCCAAAATCAAGACTCAATATGCGAGTGTGCTTCAAAATGATTTGTCTTCATTAAGCAATCAGGAAATTGAAAATTATTTAAATTACTCTGAAAGCTATGTTGATGATGATTCTGTTAATGTTGAACAAACCCAAAATGAATTAAAAGATATTTCCGGATCGGATGTAGAAACATATTTAAATCAAACCCCGTCTACATACTAATATTTGCCCTCGTTTACAGTAAAAAGAAAAATTAATATTACAACAGAATAGAGCATAAAAGATGAAAAAATTTTTATTTATATTATTTTTTTTCGCATTCAATAATTATCTTTGTAGCGCACAAAACAGACCTCTTTCCAATAACAACAAAATAGAAAAACTAAAAAAAGACTATCTGACTCAAAAATTAGAACTAACGCCTTCTGAATCCAAAGCATTTTGGCCGCTCTATAAGTCGTATTTTGGCGAAATTAGTAAAGTATGGCAAGAAAACGACAATAAGCCAACTCGCGAATTTAAAGAAAGAGCCGCTGAAATTAGGGACACTTACCGTCCTGAGTTTTTTAAGGTATTGGGTTCTCATGCCAGAGCAAATAGTGTGTATATTTATGAAAAGGAATATAGGGATATGCTGAGGAAAACATTACAAGAAAGAGGAAAAAATTAATTTATAAGATTATTATATAAGTATTATATTTAAGATTTTAGGTGTTTTTCATAGGTTAGCAACAGCCGCGCGTTTCTACGCAATGGCTGTTTTTTTTACTTAAAAATATTAAGCAATCGTTTGCAAAACAATTCATTATATATTTAACTGAACTTCGCAAATCTGCAATTTATTTAATTTAATATCTTCTCTGCATGATTGGAAAAGAAATATTAGGGGCTTTTGGATTGGATAACACAAAATCTATTGAAAAAATTTCAAACGGATTAATAAATCTTACATATAAAGCAAAAGGATCGGATGGTAAAACCTATTTGTTGCAAAGGATTAATACAAAAATTTTCCCCAAACCAATAGAAATTCAGGAGAATTATCTCATAATACAGGATTGCTTATCGAAAAAAAACAGCTATCAATTACCGGCAATTATTTCTACTAAAAATGCAGAATTATTGCTGGAACAAGATCATCAGTTCTGGCGTTGTTTTGATTTTATTTCCGGAACACATAGTATGGAAAATGCCGAAGATATTAACCAGGCAAGGCAAGTCGCACATTGCTTCGGGAAATTTTCCGCCGATCTTTCTCAGCTGCAAAGCGGTAAGATTCACACAATTTTACCCAATTTTCATGATTTAAGATTAAGGTTTACCCAATTTGAACAAGCATTACAATATGCAAACGAGATTAGAAAAAAAGCAGTAAAATCTTTAATAGATGAAGTTTATAAAAACAAACAGTTGGTAGAATTTTACGATTATATAATTGCAAATAAAAATAAATTTCCGCTGCATATATTACATCATGATTGTAAGATGTCTAATATACTTTTTAAATCCGGTACAAATGAGGTTTTTTCTCCGATAGATTTAGACACTACACAGCCGGGATATTTCTTTTCGGACTTAGGCGATATGATACGCTCTATCGTTCCTAATCTATCTGAAAATGAGACAGATATAAATAAAATGAAGTTACGGACAGATTTTTATCAGGCGATAAAAGACGGATATTTAGAATCGATGCAGCAATATCTTACTATAGATGAATTGTCTCATATAGATCAGTCAGGAAAAATAATTATATACATGCAAGCGGTACGGTTTTTGACAGATTATCTGAACAATGATATTTATTACCAAACAGATTATCCGGCACAAAATAAAGATCGCGCGGAAAATCAATTTAAATTACTATTTTTATTAAGCGATTATATAAATCATTTATCAGATAAAACAATATATGCCTGACATGACTGCAGAAAACATGCTTTACAAATAAATTAATAAAAATTTCTAATTTAATATTCGTAATTTTGCATACTGAAATCGGAGGTTTTTTTATTTATGAAATTTTCAATAAATAATTAAAATTTTCGTTTATTATTTTAAATAAAGTCCAACAATTATGAGGCAGCTAAAGATTGCCACGCAGATTACCAACAGAGATTCACAGGCAGTAGAAAAATATCTTCAGGAAATTTCTAAGATTTCAATGATTACACCTGAAGAAGAAACTACGCTTGCACAAAAAATCAAGACCGGCGATCAAAGGGCTTTGGACAAATTGGTACAATCCAATTTGCGTTTTGTGGTATCTGTTGCTAAGCAGTACCAGCATCAGGGTTTATCTCTTAGCGATTTAATTAACGAGGGCAACCTCGGCTTAATCAAGGCCGCACAGCGGTTCGATGAAACCAAAGGTTTCAAATTCATTTCTTACGCCGTATGGTGGATTCGCCAGTCCATTTTACAAGCGTTGGCAGAGCAGGGCAGATTAGTCCGCTTGCCGCAAAACAAAATTGGCACATACAACAAAGCAAATAAAGCTTACATGGCTTTTGAACAGGAACATGAACGCGAACCAAGCACAGAAGAGCTGGCAAGCATTTTGGAAATGAGCGAAACGGAAATTAACAACATTTTTCAGAGTAACACGCGCCATACGTCTTTGGATGCGCCGGTACACGAAGCGGAAGATGTAGCGATGGGCGACTTGCTTGAAGGCTCTGACGACACTGACGATGATGTGATGAAAGATTCTTTGCGCGAAGAAATTCGTCGTGTATTGAAATCTCTAAGTCCGCGCGAAGCAGAAATCGTAAATGCTTATTTCGGCCTCGAAGGCGAAAACGGAATAACTATTGAACAGATCGGACAGAAGTACGATTTGACAAAAGAACGTATACGCCAGATTAAAGAAAGAGCTATTAAACGTTTACAAAAAGCGCGTTACAGCGGTTCATTGAAATCTTATCTCGGATAAATATTTCCCACGCAAATTCCGGATATTATTTGCTTAAAGTAATTTAATTAAATAAAAAAGTATGACGATTTTTCATCATACTTTTTTATTTATCATCAAACCAAAACGAATGCAATGCATATAAATAATTCAAAATTAAATTATAAACAGGCCTGATTGCAGACATATTTGCCGAAACAGCGTTTTCCTGTTTCGGCATTGTCTCATAAGTTGCGAAATCTTTTGATAAAACATTAGAAAACAAGCTAAGAAGAAAACTGCGGTTGTATGAGAAAAATTATCACGTACAGTTTCATCATTTGAATATCTTACATAATTCAGGCAGAATAAATATTTTTGCTGATGATTTTCTTTTTTAAATAGTCTATTGTAATATGCAAAGCAACAAAACGAGAATATCACAAATAACTTATGCACTTATATTTTGGGCATGCTTTCTGTTGCTTCCGTTCATATTTTTTCCTACAGGGCATAAAAAATCAGCGTTAGACAGTCCGCGGTTTGTGGAATTATATGTGTTTTCTGCATTGTATTTAACTGCATTTTATTATTTCAATTCTGCCATACTTATTCCAAAGTTATTGGCCCACAAAAAAATATTATATTATACTTTAATCATAGTCGGCTTATTGCTTTTTTATCTTACAATTTTCCGGTTGATAGATTTGAACTCTTCGGAAACAGTTCAGTTTTTTGCAACGCATCCTAAGCGCCCTCCAAGAAATATGTGGCTGGTATTTTTTTCATTCGGCCCCACATTTATGTTTCTGCTCGCATTCACTTTCAGCAGTGTTTCAAAGATTGTATCACGTTGGTTTTCGGCGGAAGAAATCAGGAAAGAAATTACGAAGCAGCAATTAGAAACAGAATTGTCTTTGTTGCGTTCGCAAATGAATCCACATTTTTTATTCAATTCGCTTAATAGTATTTATTCCTTAACAATCAGCGATAATGCTAAAGCATCCGACGCTGTGATGAAGCTATCGCGCATTATGCGATACACGCTGGAAGAATCTCAAAGCGAATATGTGCCTTTGGCTGATGAACTGGCGTTTATTAACAGTTATATTCAGTTGCAGCGATTGCGCGCAACAGATAAAACGGATATTATTTACGAAGTTGATGAAGAGAGTAAAGATGTAAGTATTCCGCCGCTGCTCTTAATCCCGTTTATCGAAAATGCTTTTAAATTCGGTATCAGTGTAAGAAATACAACACAAATAAAAGTTGCCATTCAGGTAATCAATGATACATTGCATTTTGTTTGTGAAAATGATATTGTGCCAAATATAGCTGCGCCGGAAGGAACCGGAACCGGAATAATAAATGTGAGAAGAAGACTCGAACTTTTGTATGATAAAAATTACCACCTGGATATAGAGAAAAAAAATGGAAAATATAAAGTAGCATTAGAATTAAAAGTGATCTAACGTGATTCCTATAAAATACAATAAACCATGAACGCAATTGCTATAGATGATGAACCTTTGGCATTGGAACTGATACAACAATACGCTAAAAAATTTGATAACCTTACCATACAGTCAGTATTTACCGATGCATTGGAAGCAGAAGAATATCTGAAAACGAATGAAATAGATCTTATTTTTTTAGACATTCAAATGCCCGAAGTAAATGGCATTGAATTTTTTAAAAATTTAAATAATAAGCCCGAAGTAATTTTTACTACTGCATACAGCCGGTATGCGGTAGAAGGTTTTACATTAAACGCTGTCGATTATTTATTAAAGCCCTTTGATTTCGAAAGGTTTTTGCAGGCTGTGGAAAAGGCTGAGGAACTAATTAAATTCAGACAAAATAAATCTGTAGAAGAAGGGTATTTATTGGTAAAATATAATTATCAATGGCAAAAAATCGCTTATAAAGATATTGATTACATCGAAGCGCTGGATGATTATATAAAAATAGTCGGTATCAAAAAACCGTTATTGATTCACATGAGCATGAAGTCAGCAGATGAAAAATTACCTTCGGAAAAATTTGTAAGAGTACATCGATCGTATATTGTATCGCTGGATAAAATTACAAGCTGGAATAAAAATACTATTACCATTCATGAAAAATCTATTCCCATATCTTCTACTTACCAAAAACAGGTGCAGGATATTCTCAACAATTTAATGGAAGAAAGTTAATCTGAAAAAATGAATATAACCATCATTGGAACCGGGAATGTTGCAACCGTTTTGGGAAAAGTTTTCTTAAAAGGAAAGCATACTATTCTGCAAGTTGCAGGAAGGAGAGAGGAACTATTAAATGCATTGTCCAATGTGCTGCAATGCCCATATACATTGAGTTATAAGAATATTAATCAACAATCGGATATATATATTATTGCTGTTTCAGACAAAGCAATAGAAAGCATTTTGAGTGAGATAATAATTCCCGATGAAAGTATTATCGTTCATACGGCTGGCGGCGTTTCTGTAAAAGTGTTTGAGGATAAATTTAAAAATTACGGTGTATTATATCCGTTGCAAAGCCTGCGAAAAGAAAATAATCATCTTCCGGAAATTCCTTTTTTTATAGATGCAAATAATGAAATAACAAAAAAGAATCTTTATGATTTTGCAAAAACGGTTTCGGATAAAGTTTTCTTTGCTGATGATGACAAGCGGCTGAAACTGCATATTGCAGCGGTTTTAACGAGCAACTTTACAAACTTTTTATACTCGCTTGCCGATGATTTTTGTGCTAAAGAAAATATCGATTTTAAAAATCTGTTGCCTTTGATGCACGAGACGATTGATCGTTTACAGCAATTCCATCCTTCGGAAATGCAAACAGGCCCGGCATTTAGAAAAGATCTTTTAACGGTAGAAAGACATTTGAATATCTTAAAAAGATATCCGCAAATACATGATGTTTATGAATTTCTTTCCAATTGTATTATGTCGGTTGAGCAATAGTAGCCGGCATTGTTTTAAAAACACCCTTGTGCATTTGGGTTAAAAATGCAAGCATCTTGCCTGCATTTGATATATTATCAGCGATCAATAAAAAGTTTGTTCCAATTTGTTTTAGTTTTGCTTTGTTGGTTCCGGTTTGCAGGTAATCGAGAATATTTTTAAACGTATCGCTTTCAAAATACGGCGAGTCGTTTTTATTGATGAAGAAACACCGCAATACATTTTCTTTCAGCGTCATTTTCTCGAAACCTAATTCTACAGCAAGTTTTCGGCCTTGGATAACAAAAAATAAATCTTCCACCTGTTGCGGAATTGGGCCAAATCTGTCTATCAATTCCTGATGAAATTTTTGTAATTCTTCTTCATTTTCATAATGGTCAAGTCTTGTGTACAACGACAAGCGTTCCGTAATATTTTCAACATAACTGTCGGGAATTAAAATCTCTTGGTCAGTATCAATCGTACAATCAGAAACAAAATCATCCTGCCTGGAAATTTCTTCTTTGAACAAATCTTTAAAGTCTTTTCTTTTGAGTTCGCGGATAGCTTCTTCCAATACTTTCTGATACATTTCAAAACCAATTTCTGCCATGAATCCTGTTTGTTCTCCTCCCAATAAATTTCCCGCGCCGCGAATGTCCAAATCGCGCATCGCAATCTGGAAGCCGCTTCCGAGATCGCTGAATTGTTCCAGTGTTTGCAGGCGTTTGCGCGAATCTGGAGGCAACGTACTCATTGGCGGAGCCAATAAATAACAAAAAGCTTTTTTATTATTTCTTCCGACTCTGCCTCTTAATTGATGCAAATCGCTCAGCCCGAAATGGTGCGCATTGTTGATGATAATCGTATTTACATTTGGAATGTCCACTCCGCTTTCCACAATATTTGTGGAAACCAATACATCGTATTTTCTTTCAACAAAGTCTAAAATTTTTCCTTCTAATTCTTTGCCGTCCATTTGTCCGTGCGCATAAGTAATGCTTAAATCGGGACAAAGCTGTTGTATCAAAGCTCTCATTTCTTTTACGCCCTGAACTCTGTTATAAACAAAAAAAACCTGTCCGCCGCGTTCCACTTCAAAGTAAATGGCATCGCGGATAAAGTCTTGTGAAAATACCTGAACTTCTGTTTGGATCGGCTGCCTGTTTGGCGGCGGCGTATTGATGATTGATAAATCTCTTGCGCCCATCAAACTGAACTGTAATGTACGCGGAATGGGCGTTGCAGTTAATGTAAGACTATCAACATTGGTGCGCAGAGTTTTTAATTTTTCTTTGTGGCCAACGCCGAATTTTTGTTCTTCGTCAATTACCATCAAGCCCAAATCTTTGAACTTTACTTCTTTGCCCAATAAAGCATGTGTGCCTATAATAATATCTATTTTGCCTTCGGATAATTTTTGTAAAGTTTCCTTTTTTTCTTTCGCCGTTTTGAAACGGTTGATATAATCTACCGTTACCGGAAAATCTTTTAATCTTTCAGAGAAAGTTTGAAAATGTTGATATGCCAAAATCGTTGTAGGCACTAAAACTGCTGCTTGTTTTCCGTCTATAACTGCTTTGAAAGCCGCTCTTATAGCCACTTCCGTCTTACCGAAACCAACATCGCCGCAAACCAATCTGTCCATTGGCGCAGGACTTTCCATATCTCGTTTTACATCTGCTGTTGCTTTACTCTGATCCGGCGTATCTTCATAAATAAAACTCGCTTCAAGTTCGGTTTGCATATAATTGTCGGGCGAAAATGCAAAGCCTTTTTGCGCTTTTCTTTCAGCATAAAGTTTAATTAAATCGAATGCAATTTCTTTAACGCGCGTCTTGGTTTTTTCTTTCAGCTTGTTCCAGACATCGCTGCCGAGTTTGTTGATTTTCGGCTCAGTTCCTTCCTTACCTGTATATTTCGAAATCTTGTGCAGCGAATTAATATTCACATACAAAATATCGTTATCACGGTAAATAATTCTTACTGCTTCCTGCACGCTCCCATTGCTTTCAATCTTTTGCAAACCGCTGTAACGGCCAACGCCGTGGTCGATATGTGTTACAAAATCACCGGGTTGTAAATCGCGCAAAGTCTTTAACGATAAGGCTTTGCTCTTGTTATACGCCTGACGAATGTGGTATTTGTGATAACGCTGAAAGATCTGATGGTCGGTATAACAAACGATTTTTAAATCATCATCTACAAAACCTTCGTGAATCCCAATTGCTAATGGCGTGAATTGAATTTCGGTATTTAAGTCAGCAAAAATGCTTCTTAATCTTTCTAATTGTTTTGCCTGCTCCGAGAAAAGATAGATGTCGTAATGTTTGCTTTCATAAGATTTTAAATCTTTAATCAGCAAATCAAAATTTCGGTTAAATGATGGCTGTTCTTTTGTTAAGAAATCAGAAGTAAAAAGAGAAAAGTGTGGTTGGTAACCAAATTCAATAATCGTTCTTTCTAAGATTTCTTCTTTGATAATTTCGGAAGAAAGAAAATCTTCTTGATTAATATTTTTTAAAATTTTAGTTTCTTCAAATTCATCATTAATTTCTTCGGCAATATTTTCTTTATCTTTCTTGTTCAAAAAATCTTTTAAATCCTGGTTCTGACGATTGATTTGCTCTGCAATTACATCCCAGTCCTTCAGCCAAATGATTGTGTTTTCCGGCAGAAATTTGAACAAAGAAATTTTTTCTTCATCATCAAACTGCGTTTCCACATTCGGGATGATGGAAACCTGCAACAGCTTGCGTTCGCTTAACTGTGTTTCCGGATCAAACAATCGGATGCTGTCCACATCGTTGCCAAAAAGTTCAACACGGTAAGGCTTGTCATTGCCGAAAGAATAAATATCGAGAATGCCGCCGCGTAAAGCAAACTGTCCCGGCTCATAAACAAAATCGGTACGTACAAAACCATAATCGATAAATAATTCCATCAAGCTGTCCACATTCAAAGTGTCGTTTACTTTGATGTGAATAATATTTCCGCTCAAAGTTTTTGGTAATACTACTTTTTCAAACAACGCTTCCGGATAAGTAATAAGCGCTCCGGTTCGGTCGCCGCTTGGCGAAGAAAACCGCGTCAATGCTTCAGTTCGCAACATGATGTGCGACGAATTGAGCAGTTGAAAATTCTTCCTGTTTTTAAATGAAGACGGGAAATAAAACAGGTTCAAGGCATTTGTGAGATTCTCTAAAGTATTTTGAAAATACGCGGCTTCTTCCGAATCATTCAGCACAAAAACATGGTTGAACTGTTTCAGGGATGCATGCTGAAATAGCGATGCGGCAATAAATTCAGCGGAGCTGCCCTGTAAATTTTTTAAAAATATTTTTTCGGAGTTGGGCAGTAAAATCCTGTCCGCCAACTGTTTCAGGCGGGGAAAATCATTGTATTTCCCAAGTAGGGTTTGCAGATTCATATCCGCTGCAAAGGTACGGAATTAATGGGCTAAAAGCGAGCAGTATTTATATCGTTGCATTCATTATCTTTTTTCTTATTGCCATTTACCGCGTTCGTATTGCGGAGGCCATTTAACATCGTAACCCAATTCATGTGCCGCACGGAGCGGAAAGAATGGTTCGCGGATAATTTGCCTTGCGAGGGAAACAATATCTGCTTTGCCGGTTGTTATAATTTCATTTGCCTGCTGCGCTTCCGTTATCAATCCGACTGCACCGGTAAGAATGCCAGTTTGTCGAACAGCTTCCGCGTATTCAACCTGATAGCCAGGACCCACCGGAATTTTTGCATGGGGAACATTGCCGCCGCCGGAACAATCAATCAAATCAACGCCTTTATCTTTTAATATTTTTGCGAGCGCAACGGAATCTTCGGTATCCCATCCGCCATCCGTCCATTCTGTTGATGAAATTCTTACGAATAAAAGATTTTCCCAAACTGATTGAACATTATCAATTATTTCCAATAATAAAAGAATGCGGTTTTGAAACGAGCCGCCATATTCATCGGTGCGTTGATTACTTAATGGCGATAGAAATTCGTGGAGCAAATAGCCATGCGCCGCGTGCAGCATAATTACTTTAAAGCCCGCTTTTTTTGCTCGCTGAGCGGCAGCTCTAAAATCAGATTTTATTTTTTCTATGCCTGCCAGATCCAATTCTAACGGCGGTTCTTCATTATCCGCAAAAGAAATGGCACTTGGCGCAAGCGTTTTCCATCCGTTTGCTTCATCTGATTTAATTTGTGCGCCGCCATCCCAAGGTTTTTGATGGCTTGCTTTTCTGCCTGCGTGCGCAAGTTGTATGCCTGCAACGGAATCGTATTCATGAATAAAATCGGTAATAGTTTTCAATCCATCGATGTGTTCATCTTTCCAGATGCCCAAGTCTGCAGCCGTAATGCGCCCTTCGGGCGAAATTGCAGTGGCTTCAAACATTACTAATCCAGCGCCTCCGAGTGCACGATTGCCGTAATTTACCGTGTGCCATGTTGTAGCAAAGCCATCCACGGCGGAATATTCGCACATAGGCGAAACGGCGATTCGGTTTTTCAGGGTAATATTCTTTATGGTTAAAGGAGAAAATAAGTGTGGCATAATTTTTTGGTTAAAATTGAATAACTGTCAAAGTTAAGCAAGGAACTTGTAGAAATTTTGAAGAAGAAATGTGCATGTGAATTTGCAAAATTTATGGATGTTGTCAATAAATTTTGCTGCAGTATATATTACTTTTTAAACCATTTTTTGCGAATTGAAACTATTGTACAATATTTGCATTTGAAATAATTATCAATTCATCAAATTTAAATTTGATTCACCAAAAAACAGTGAATGGCATTAGTAAATAGAAGAAATAACAGGCCTTTTCCAAGACAGCAAGAGCCAGAACATCGTATCAACGAGAGAATAAGAGTACCGGAAGTAAGGTTGGTTGGAGATAACATAGAAACAGGCATTTATTCGATTGACGCCGCCAGGCAAATAGCTCGTGAGCAAGGGTTAGACTTAGTAGAAATTTCACCGAATGCAAATCCGCCTGTATGCCGTGTAATAGAATATAAAAAGTTTCTTTACGAGAAAAAACGTAAGGAAAAAGAAATGAAGGCAAACAGCAAACAAAACGAAGTAAAGGAAATTCGTTTTACGCCTGGAACAGATGATCACGATTTTGACTTTAAAGCAAAACATGCAGAAAAATTTTTGCAGGACGGGAATAAAGTAAAAGCTTATGTTCAGTTTAAAGGCCGCGCGATTATGTTTAAAGACAGGGGGGAATTACTGTTGCTGAAATTTGCAGAAAGACTTGCAGAAGTTGGGGCATTGGAAAGTATGCCGAAAATGGATGGTAAAAGAATGATGGCAATGTTTGCGCCAAAAGCTGTGAAGAAAAAAGAAGGCAAAGAAAAAACAGATAAATAATTTTTGCTATAATAAAAATTTATAAAGAAGCTGTCCGAAAGGGCGGCTTCTTTTCATTTTCCGGTATGTGGAAGCTACGCTTGAGATGAAAGTTTTTTATCCTATAAAAAACTTGTTGTATTTAAATCTGCAATGTTCTCGCCGTTTTTCGGTTCTATTATACCACAAACAGCTTCATGCGATGCGCCATATCTGATCAAGAAAATATTTTTTTTCATTGAATTATTTAATTCAGATTTTTGGATAAATAGAATTATGCAATAAAATTTGTTGAACAAACAACAACATTCTGCAATCGGTAAAAAAAATTTTAAAATTGCATGTAACAATTTTTATCTGCATGCTACTAACTAATCAAACGCTTTTAATTTGAGCCGACGAGAACAAGAAGAAGCATTTGCAAAAACCGTAAAGGAGCACGAACTGCTGATAATGAAAGTCTGCCGTGTATATGCGTACGACGTGCATGAAAGACAGGATTTATTTCAGGAAATCGTAATCCAGCTTTGGAAATCCTGGCAGAATTTTAAAGGGCAATCCAAAGTAAGCACATGGATGTATAAAGTCGCGATATATACAGCCATTGCAGGTCTTCGAAAACAAAAATCTTTCATTAAGTACAGCGACCCGCAGGAACTTCCGCAATCCAATGTTTACGCCATATACGACGAAACAAGGGACAAGCAATTGGAAGAATTGTATCGCGCAATTGCGCAACTAAACGAAATAGAAAAAGCCATTGTGATGCTTTATCTCGAAGGAAAATCGTATGAAGAAATGGAAGAAATTATGGGTATTTCATCGGGCAATTTAAGAGTGAAAGTGAACAGGATCAAAGATAAATTGAAACAAATTATTAAACAATAACATTATGGAACTGGATGACTTAAAGCAAGCCTGGCAACAGCAAACGCCCGAAGACATTGATGTCCGTAATGATAAAAATATTATAGACATGATACAGAATAAAAGTTACGGGCCATTGGCAAGTTTGAAAGCAAAGTATGAAAGGAATTTTTATTTAATAGCAATTATTTATGGCATTTTAATAATAGAGTTTTCTACTTTACCCGGCAGATGGGGAAGATTAATTCATGGTAATAAATTCTTTTCGCCATTAGTATTGTGGCTGCTTCTTGCTATCAGCTTTGCTTCTTTAATTAATCAAATTTGGTGTTATGTACTTGTACGAAAAATGCAAAATACCCAAACTCCTATCAAATTAGATTTAGAGAATAATCTTAGTTTTATAAATAAGAGTTTGAATATCCAAAGAATAGTTGGCATAATTACTTTGGTAGGAATTTGTGTGGTAATAGAATTTGTAACATACCGACAAAGAAATGGTGACATGAAAACTTGGTATAATGTTTCTTTCTATCTTAGATACTTAGCTTACATAGGTTATGTAGCTCTTGGATATTTTATGAATAAATATTCTTATCAACGCCAATTCGGTAAGCATATAGACTACATGAAAGATATGCTGCGCAAAATGGAATAAAAAAAATGTCTGCACGTCATGCTGAACTTGTTTCAGCATCTCTTGGCAAAAATTCATATGCAATTGCTTTGCAGGAAATATAAGCTACAATCAACGATATTTTAATATAATGATATATAGATATAATAATATCTTAAATTTGTCGCAGATTTTTTCTTGGTTTAAGTTTAACTGACCTTGTCGCAAAATTTATACCTTTTGCGATGTACAATCTAATTTTGCAAAACTCAATAAATCAACACTTTCTGATTCGCATAATATTGTCGCAAAAATTATATGTAATTAATTAGAAGCCAGATGTTAAACTCTTTTTTATCTATATTCTTTCATTATAAAAAATAATCCCCGAAATATTTGGCGATAAGAGAAAATTGTATTAAGATTGTTTTAATAATTTTAGAAAGTCTTATGAAATAGCTTCTTTGAAGAAAGAATTAGTAGGCAGAGAAACAAACCAAGATTTGCTGCATTCGAAGTTAACCAGGTTTTCCAGACAGATTTCAGTTGGCATGTTATTATTTCCTAGAAATAAAATAAAAAGTAGCTTATGAAAAAATGTCTACGCTCTTGCTATTATAATGTAATTGTTTGCAACATATACATTGTATTGTTGTTATCTACGATTAGTGTTAAAGGTCAGGTTCAATCAATGAGCAAAATTATTGCTCAAAGACAAGTAATAGATAGTAATAAACAAATTATCAATTCCGACAGTTTACGCTTAGCGGATATACATAAATACTACAGCTTAGCCAAGCAGTATAAAGATGGTAACGGCGTGGCTATTGATTATAGCAAGGCTTTCGATTTTTTTTCCAGGGCCGCAGCTTTGGGAGATGCACAAAGTACGTATGCCGTAGCTTATATGCACTATAAAGGCTTAGGCACTGCACAAGATTATACTATCGCTGCACAACTTTTTGCACAAGGAGCATACGAAGGCAGGGACAACAGTGAATACTTCTATGCCCTCTGCCTGCGAAATGGTTATGGTGTAATGCAAAATGAAGATTCTGCGCAATACTGGTTAAAAAAAGCCGCTTCTTTCGGTTACAAACAAGCCACACAGGAATTACAAATGAAAGTGCCGGAAAATAGTAACACGGCAGTAACACAATTAATTCAAAAAATACACAATGCAGCCATACCGGAAAAAGTAGCCTTAAACCAGTTCATTGCCGTACAGCCCAAAGCGCCTGATGCAAGTGTGATAGCCGGAGACTATGAAGGCTATGTCATCCAATACGACTGGAGTGGGCAGCATACGGTCAGCGCCAAGAAGCTGCATTTATTACTCCGGCCAAACAATGGGAATATAGCAACCGCTATCACAGCGAATAATACCGTTTCTTTTACCGGAAAATGGATGGAAGAAAATGCAGATTCGGTTACTATCCATGCTTCTTTACAAAAAGATTCTCTTGTATTTGATAACACGCATTACCAACGGAAAGACCATTACAGCCCCAACAGAGCGGTAACTTATGATTTTAGGAATGCTTCTCTGAACCTTGTAAGAAAAGGTAACAGCGTTTATCTCGCAGGTAATATCTATATGTTCTCTCCTGATAGGAAAGAACCTTCCAAGCCTTTATTAGTGGCGTTATCAAGAATAGCGGATGTAAATGGCAACAATGCTATCAATACACAGAACTACCAAAACTTAAATGACAGCAGTAACAAAAAGATGGATGCTCATTTGTTGAATGTGTATCCTAATCCGTTTACAACCTATACGAATATAGAGTTTTTTGTGAATCGGGAAACTACGGTGGGTATTGAGTTATACAACATGGTTGGTCAGAAAGTATTTGAGAAAGTGGCACAACCATTAAATATCGGACTATATAAAATCCGTATTGAACCTTCCTTGCAACTCGCTGCTCAGACTTATGTGCTGAGGCTGGTGTTTAGTAATGGACAGGAGGTAATAAAGGTTATTAAAAAAGGATAAAATAAAATTTTTAATGTGATAAAATATATATTTCTTTATTTATTATTATTTATAATGTGTATTCCAAATATACATGGTCAAGTTCCTTCTAGTTATCAACCGGGAGATGTTCCGATAGCTAAGCCTGCAATCCCTTCTTCTCTAGGGGACAAAACTAATATATCTGCTAATTTATATACTGGAGTTGCTAACATCAATATTCCTTTATATAATGTTTCTTATAAGACGTTGAATATTCCCATTTCTCTGGAGTACATTTCTGCTCAAGGAATTAAACCTGATGTAATGCCGGGAATAGCAGGAAATGGTTGGGATTTACCTGTTGGTGGGTATATCCAAAGAATAGAAAATAGTCTGGATGTTTCACAATTACCAACTTTTCTCCAACCTTTACCGGATGTAATGAATCCTACTGAAGAACAGGATTGGGCGTCAGATGAAAAAATGAAATCATATTGGACAAATATTTCATTACTGTATAGCAATAACGGGCAATATGATATATATTCCTTTAACTTTTTAGGTCTTTCAGGCACTTTTTATACAAATTATGATGGTCAAGTAAAAATAAAAAGCAACAATGGTGAAGACTTAAAAATAATTAAGGGAAAGATGTCTAATGATCAAACGAATACAGTTTTTTACAACCAAGTTTACAACATTTTTCCTGCTGAAGATCAGGGGGATCAACCTTTTGGATCATTTACTACTACAGCTGTAAATGATCCAACTGGAAGAGTTACTGTAACACCACCATTTGTCGGGGATTTCACAATAATTGATAGTAAGGGTATAAAATATGTATTTGGTAATGATAGAAATGCGGTCGAATTTACCAGAGAGGGAATGCATTACTACGAAAACGATATAAATCATACAAAGATATTAGCAGATAAGTGGTTCTTGACTTTTGTTATTCTTCCAGATGGAACATCAATTGATTTTACCTATAAACGCGATAAGTTTTTTGTTTCAAATCAAATGGAAAATAGTGGCAATATACTTATATCTAATGGCACTAATCTAAATAAAGACCCAACAGGATTAACCATTTCGAGCGTATTAACAAATCCATGTTATCTTGACCATATCACTACACCCAATGAAATCGTTAACTTTTCTTGGAGTGAGGCAAAAAACCAACTTGGGTATAATTTTAATATACCTAATCCCCCAAACAACCCTCCCATATCTTCCGGATTATATGATGTTACTTTAAATAATGTACAACAATTAGATTATCAAACAAGTACTTTCTATTTTTGTAAATACACAGACGTGGGAAATGCCCTTGTAACTAACCGCTTCCCTAATAAATTAGATAAAATAAATATAACAACTCCAGACAACAAGCCATTTAAACAAATTTTATTTAATTACACAAATTCTACAAACACAAGATTAAAATTATTGTCTTTATCCATTAATGATCAAAATAATAACCAAATCCAGCAATACCAATTTACTTATAATACAACGCCATTGCCTAGTTATTTATCCATGCAAACAGATCATTTTGGTTTTTATAATGGGCAATCAGGGCTTCCGTTTTCAACGAATCCTACGGACTATCAGAGTTTTTTTGCATCGTCATTAAATAGGTCTTCCTATTATCAATCAAAAGAGCCTAATTCAAATTATGCAAAAGCAGAAATACTGCAAAAAATTACCCTTCCTACTGGTGGTTATAAAGTTTTTGAATATGAGGGGAATACATATAGTAAGCATACACAAGATTGGCCAAATATCGTTTTGAATGATAATACAAATCTAAACACCTGTGGTTTGCGGGTAAGATCCATTTCGTCATATGATGTAGATAATAATCTCATTGATAAAAAAAGCTATTTCTATAATACCAATTTCATAAACGGCTCTACTGTATCAAGCGGGATATTGTCTCATGTTCCGGTTTATTATGAAGATTATTTTGGCAGTTTGACGGATGAGCTAAATCACGTAGCTCAAACGAGGGGTTTGAATTATTTTAATTTCGACTTAAATAATACTTCTTGGTATCATTGGAGTACAAATACAATTAACCCTTTGAGATACGAGCAGGGTTCTTTTATCTGCTATTCCTGAAGTGACCGAAGAAGACGGCGTTTCAAGCCATAATGGGCATACTGTCTACAAATTTAGTAATTACGATAATGGCTACTTAAATAAACCAGCCGTTAATAGTTACATGGATAATTCAGGCATAGGCATTGCATCCTGGCATAATGATCTTGAAAACAATTTAGACTTGGAAAGAGGAAAACTATTGGAACAAGATGTTTATAATATTAATAACGCTCCGGTATATAAGACAATCAATACATATAATAATGATGCAAACAGATTCGATGATAATGTCAGAATTTTAAATTTGGAGCCCAACGCATTCTTCTGTAATGATGCGCCATCAATTCGCTATACTGCTACGCTGGCTTATACCTATTATCCTTTTTTAAAATCCCAAGATAAAATAAGTTATGATTCTTATGGAAATTCAATTACAGAAACAACTAATTATACATATAACAATTACCGATTAGCCAAGTCTGTTACGACGATAGATAGTAAGGGAAAAACTTTAAATAATACTTTTTCTTATCCCAATGATGAAACCGGCGATCCTGTTTATGGAAACATGTTAAGCGCTCACATAGTTGCACCTATTGTTGAACAGTCTACCAGTAAAGACGGACAACAACTGACTTATTCCAAAATAGTTTATTATAATCCTTTCCCTAATATTTTTGTACCAAAAGAATATTGGAGTCAAACAAGAAATAATCCAATAGAATTAAGAGATTTGTTTAATTCATATGATGCTCACGGAAATATTTTAGAGCATCAAAAAAACGGAGATTTTAAGGAAGTTTATCTGTGGGGATATAATAGTCAATTCCCAATTGCAAAAATAATCGGATCAGATATTTCAACTGTAAACAGCGTAATATCCCCTTCACTAATTGATAACTCGATGGGCGATGACTTTGCTTTACAATCGATTTTTGATAATCTCAGAAATGATAGTCGAACAAAAAATGCATTAATAAACACTTATACATATAATCCTTTATTAGGTATGAGAAGCGAAACTAATGAAAATGCAAAAACCACTTATTATAGTTATGATGCTTTTGGAAGATTAGCGGCAATTCGGGATAATGACGGTAATATTTTAAAAACGATCTGCTACAATTATCAAAATCAGCCAGTAGGATGTAGCGCAGGATCGTTAACCTTATATAAAAATACTGCTCAAAGTAAAACATATTATAAGAAAGGATGTGATCCCGGTTTGTATGGAACATCCGTTACTTATACAGTACCGGCAAATAAATACTCTTCTTCTATATCCCAAGATGATGCCGATTTGCAAACATTTATAGAAATTGAGAAAAATGGTCAGGCTAATGCCAACAGCCTTGGGACTTGTATTTCTCCATATGCAAAGAGGGAATATGAAAATTTAGTAACAACTTCAGATGGAAATACTTATGGAGATGTGGTTGTTCACATTTATAGTGATGCAAATGCGACTATTCCTTTAGTTGTTGATAACATTAGTATTAATTTTTCTATTACAAATAATTGCCCCAATACTCCTGATATTACTCCTGGACAACCTAATCCACAAATAACTGGTAGCGGATCTTCCATAATTCTGGCACAAGGCATATTATTGTCTTCTTCTTATCAGAGCGACTGTATTTGGGTTTACCAGCCACCACCATGCCTTAATTGTCTTCCTGGGCAAGTGTCTGAGCCAGATGCACCTGGGGGAACTTGGGTACAATTATGTAACTCCAATTTTTGTTCAGTCGATTATACATTACTTCCTGGTAATTATGATATTATTTTATAAAACTATTTATATGCCTAAGCTTTATATTTTATTGATTTTTATATGCTGCACAAAAATTGTTTTAGCTCAATCTAAAGACACAATTGCCCTTAGTAAGCAGGAGTATTATATTAAGAAGGGTTTGAATTTATCAGAATCACAGGCATTTTCTTTCTTCAATCTTGATAGAAAAAGGACGCTCGTAATAGATAGTATTTATAAGCACACAAAAAATACAAATAATGATAACGGTTACGAAAGGTCTTCATTAATAAAAAAAGCGAATGGATTTTATATAAGTAAAATGAAGGCAATTCTTAACAAGAATCAACTCACGATATATGAACAATTAGAAGAAGCAAAAAGAAAACAATATGATCATAAATAATTAATTGCTTTACCTAAAAAATATGATATGTTTTTTTTAAAATTTTTGATTACTTGCAAAATAAAGTATAGGTTCTGCTTCTTTGCATTATTTATATGTTTCATTATACACATTGATAGTATTGCTCAATCATCTTCTCAAAATTATATTGCCACCTGGACAGCGACAGCACCAGTGACTGATCCTGCTGTGCTAATCACAAAACCATTATCTGACGTAAAACTATCTGTAGCTTATTTTGATGGGCTTGGCAGACCATTACAATCCATAGCCAAACAAGGGTCTTTAGTAACAGCAACAGGCGCTTCAGGAGATATCGTCACGCCGACTGCGTATGATGAGTTTGGAAGAGAATCGGTAAAATATCTGCCCTATGTATCTACTATTTCTCAAGATGGCAGCTATAAATCCAATGCAGTTACTGAACAGCCATCTTGGTACGGTACAGCTGCAAGCCCTATTACAGGACAAGCAGGTGAAGACCCAAACACAGCTTTCAGTCAGATTGTTTATGAAGCTTCTCCTTTGAACAGGGTCTTAGAAACCATGGCTCCAGGTAAAAGCTGGGTAGGGAGCAGTGTGGGTGTATCTCAAGGCTATTGGATTAATACAGATGCAGATGGGGTACGAATTTGGGATATTGGTTATCAAACAACCTTGGGAACAGATGGCTTTATTACGCCTACTTCCTCTAGAGCATATGATGAAGGTACATTGTATAAGAATATTACAACCGATGAAGCAGGGCATCAGGTCATAGAGTTTAAAGACAAGGAAAATCATGTTGTACTCAAGAAAGTGCAGTTAAAAGAGGGTGTTACGGACAATGGCAATGGTAGCGGACATGGCGATTGGGCTTGTACTTATTATATCTATGATGATTTAGGTAATTTACGTTGTGTCATTCAGCCTCAGGGAGTAGATGCTATGAATACCGCCAATAGCTGGGTGCTTACATCTGATTTATTAACAGAACAATGTTTTCGTTATGAATATGACGAACGCAATCGTATGATCATGAAACAAGTGCCTGGTGCCGATCCAGTGTACATGGTCTATGATAACAGAGACAGGCTCTGCTTGACACAGGATGGCAATATGCGTCCAGATAATAAATGGATCGGAACCGCTTATGATAACCTTAACCGTCCTATAGGTACGGCTTTCTATAATAGTGGGGGCAGTACCTTTAATTCTATTCTGCAAAATATAGGATCAACCTTTGATGTTCCTTATAATGTGGGCAATCTTCCTACAGGTAATGATTTACTCACGATTACGCACTATGACAACTATGATGGATTGCCAGGAGGATTATCTGCTACTTATCTCCCTAACTGGAATAATTATTTTGATCAGAATACTGCTATTTATCCTTATGCTGAAATCCGTCCTCAAGCAACAAGCTCAACCAATGTGACTACACAAGGTTTGGTTACCTGGACATCGATTAATACATTCGGCAGCGCAACACCAACGATGTTGCATTCTGTATCTATCTATGACGACAAAGGAAGAATTATACAGGTGCAGAGCAAGAATATAACAGGAGGTACTGATGTAGCTACTACCCAATACACTTGGACGGGTCAGCCTTATATCGTTATCAATCAAATAGAGAATGCTAAGCAACTGGGTGCGCAAACAACGGTAACTGTTACGAAGATGACTTATGATGATTTAGGCAGAGTGGTAAAAACAGAAATGAAAGCGGCAAACAATTTGATTGGTACGGGAACTATGCCTAATGATTACGTTACGCTTTCTGAAATACAATATGATGCTTTAGGAGAAGTACAATATAAAAAACTGGGCAATCAAAAAACGAGTGCTACAGTTTATAATAGCAATAATCCTTTAGAGACGCAAACCTATGAATATAATATCCGTGGTTGGTTATTGGGGGTCAACAGGGCTTATGCAAGGGATGGCCAGACCACCGATAATTCAATGGGGATGACCGGTGATGGTGAAGCAATGACTGATTGTGGCAATTGTGGTACAGTTGCGGTTACTTATCTAGGTAATAACTATTTTGGGTTTGATTTGGGCTATGATAAAATAGATAACAACCTTATAAATGGAGAAAAATATGCGCACAGCCAGTTAACAGGTAATATTGCCGGTATGGTATGGAAGAGTGCTCAGGATAGAAAGGTGCGCAAATATGATTTTACATACGATCCAATGAACAGGCTAACCGATGCAGAATTTAATCAATATACAGGCAGCACATTCAATCGAGATGAAGGAATCAACTATTCCATGAGTATTTCTCAATATGATAATAATGGAAATATTAAATATTTAAAACAAAATGGATTGATATCTTCAGGAAATTCTCCAATTATTGATGATTTAATTTATACTTATCGAAAAGGTGGGTTAAGCAACAAATTATCAAGTGTTGCAGACGGGATAATCAATAATGCGAGTGAGCGATTGGGAGATTTTCAGGATGGACATCAGGGTGATGATGATTATGACTATGATCCTAATGGTAATCTAACAAAGGACTTGAATAAAAATATTACTTCTATTTCTTATAATGTATTAAATTTACCCATAGACATTAAAGTTGGTGATAATGGCAGCACAGGAATTATCCATTATATTTATGACGCAGCGGGCAATAAATTGCAGAAGCAGACAACAGATAATGCCTCTAATAGTATAAAAGTTGCTACTTATATTGGCATGGAGGTGTTTGAAGCCTCTTATCCGATTAATGGTACACCAACCGAAGATGTCTTACAGTTCTTTGGCACAAGTGAAGGCAGGGCGAGGCCCAATGCGGCAAACAATGCTTTTGTATATGATTACTTCATGAAGGATCATCTGGGCAATACGAGAATGGTGATTACGGATGATTACAATGTGGCTTCTCCCATTCTCGAAGCGACGAGTTATTATCCTTTCGGTCTCCAACAAAAGGGAATAGGACTCACACAACAAGCTAATCCGTTACACAATAAATACACATATAACGGAAAGGAACTCCAAGAAGACCTTAATCTTGATGAGTACGATTATGGTGCACGCTTTTACGATGCGCAGATTGGGAGATTCTCTATACAAGACCCGTCGGCAATCAAATATGCGCCCATGTCACCATATGCCTATTGTGGCGGTAATCCAATTAAATTTATTGACCCGACAGGAATGGATTATATACCGGGTGGCGGTGAAGGTGGTGGAGACCTATATACTGGAGCAGATGCGCAAGCAGTTTTTATGCAACTTCAGCAAATGTATAGTGGTCAAAACAATGATGGAGGTGGTGATAAAGGAGAAAATGGAGACCAAGGAGGGGGTGGCGCATGGAAAGTTACTAATAAGTGGAACTCTAAATATATTTCACAATTCCAACAACAACTATCAAGCGAGCTTAAAAAACTAATTTACTCTGACCAAACTTTTACATGTGATGATTTAGCCCTACAATTAGTAATTCAATTTGCAAGCAGTAATAATCTGCCCTTTAAATGGGTTACTGGTTCGGGAACATTTGATGCAACAGACAGTAAATACAGCAATATAAGTGATTTTCTTTCTGATATTAAGACACATTCAGGAGCTCCAGATTTTGCAAATGATGCAAATACAACATTAAGTTCTCTAAATGGTGCTCAACCGGGTACATTAGATGTGCTTACTGCAAAAGGCAATAAAGTACCCAATCACATACAAGTAGTAACCTCTGTTTTAGGTAATGGACCTTCTATGTCAAATGGAATGCAAGAAAGCAGAAATGTTATAATGGCACAAGGAAATTACACTACACAAATACCATTCACATGGAGAATTTTCGCAGGAAATAACCCCAATAGTTTTAATTATCCGGGAGTACCAATCCAGGCTGGTATATTTAATGTATCAAGTAATACATGGGTATCACCTCAAACAGGAAGTACAAGCAATTTTCTTGGGGGACACTATTCAAACCAATTCAGAAACTTCAATTTTTTAAATTGGAATAAATGATAACAATATGAAATGTATAATTGTAAAGCCTGTTAGTAAATTGATTTTTTTTAATTCTATTATACCTTTCTTTATTATTATTTTCAATTATTTAGAAAACATATTAATCAATGGAGAGAGGTTCATATCAGTAAAGTATAGATTAATGATGTCTGATTATGGAGGCTATTTGATAATAGTTCAAATAATAGTTTCAATTGTATCTTTTTTTATATGGAAAAAAAGAAAGTACAGAGCAATAATCGTTATAATTTTTTTATTTTGGATTTTAATTGAATTTATTATAAACCGAGCCATACCAAATATGGGTATTTACGATTAAGCTGCAACCTTGCTCGGCGATAGTTCCGTTGCACCGCAACCTCTATGAACATTCTATAATGTAGCTTTCTGCTATTCGCCACAAACATATACACGAGCCGCTTTACGAGCGGCTTTATCATTTTATTTTTTCTCGTGTAAAAGTTTTTCTATTAAAGCATCTTTTTCTTTGAGCATCCGTTCGTAGAGTTCAACAACTTTGTCGATGGGGTTAAATGTCGGGTTATAAAACACAACCTCTTCGATATTGTAAGTTCCCATGACACAGAACGGATTATTGTCGACAGGTACGTCACAAACCATCGACAACCTCACTTACAGCTATAATACCAACAGCAACAAATTGGCAAAGGTGACCGATGCGGCAATAAACGACAGCGCAGAGCATCTGGGCGATTTTCAAAACGGGGTCAACACAGGCGACGACTACGCCTATGATGCTAATGGCAATCTAACGCAGGATCTGAATAAAAATATTTCCTCGATAGCATATAACTACTTAAATTTACCCAAGGTTATCACGGTAGCAAACAAGGGCGTTATCCGGTATTATTATGATGCTGCTGGCAATAAGCTACAAAAGATTACTACTGACAATGTATCTAATACCAATAAGGTAACAACTTATATCGGTAGTGAGGTTTTTGAAAATAGTTATCCAGCCGGTGGTACACAACGTGTAGATACCTTACGGTTCTTTGGCACGACAGAAGGCAGAGCAAGGATTAATAATGGCGGCTTTGTGTACGATTATTTCCTGAAGGATCATTTGGGTAATACCCGTATGGTGATTACGGATGACTATAACGTGGCAAGTCCGATATTGGAAGCTACCAGTTATTATCCATTCGGGTTGGTGCAATCAGGCATTTCTCTCGCGGCTTCTGCACAAAATCAAAGAAATAAATATTTATATAACGGCAAAGAACTGCAATCACAGGAGTTTGCTGATGGTAGCGGTTTAGATGAATATGATTACGGAGCAAGAATGCAAGACCCACAGTTAGGCGTTTGGCATAATCCTGACCCATTAGCTGATTTCTCTCGGAGATGGTCGCCATATGCCTACACGATGGATAATCCCCTACGATTTATTGATGCTGATGGAATGTGGACTACTCAAGCAGATGGAAGTGAATATACAGAAGACCCGACAGATATAAGCAATCTTCTAAATAGCGTAAAAGACGGCTCTTTTGACGCAAATAGCTACGACTATAATGACAATGATAATACTCTCTCGCTTACGGTAACTTCAATCAGAGGAGATGCGGATGGAACTTTAGGAGCATATAATACTGATTCTCAAAAAGGATTAGATAATAATTTAAACGCGAAACATAGTAAGATAAATCCTCGAACTCATAAAAGGGAATATGGGGATTTTTCAGAAAATGTTGTTGCTTTTGAAAATGGCAAACCCAAAATTTTTGATGGAGGAGATTTATTAGCTATGTCATCTTTGCATTTAAAAACAGGAAAAGATACGCCAGACCCCAGTAATTATCTTGACTCTCGATTATATCCCTATTTTGTTTTAACCGCAGATTTTGCGAAAAAGAATGGCATTAAAATTGGCGATATTGCAATGGTAGAAGACTTAGACCATGGCTACAAATTTTTTGCTATTTATGGTGATAACGGTCCGAATGTATTTACAGAGGGGTCAATTAAACTGCAACAAAATTTGGGTCATAGCGAAATTACTGATGCAAGACACACTATAACTGGCAACTTTAGGTTTACCATCTTTAAGCAATCAGGTAAGGGGCAAGCACAGTACATATCTCCGTCTGAAATTCAAACTCTTGGGGCAAAATTAGAGGCACAATATTTAAAATAAAAATCTTAAAAGTAACACAATGAAGAAGTTTTTTTTAGTTCTTCTTATAATCTCTTCGACTTTATATAAAAGCTTTTCACAACAGCTATATCTTTTTCCAACACACGAATCTAAAGTGGAATATTCTGGAGTTATAAAGAAATCGATGGACAGCAGAATTGACACTACAAATTTTAGTTTTACAACAAAGTTTACTCCCGTTTACCTTGCTAAGAATTTAAAAATTATCAAGTGCGTTAACCTGCCCTTGTTAATTGATTTTGATATAAAAAAAATCATAAAAGGTCAGTTTGATACCTCTTTTTTGGTTATCGTTGCAGATAGTGTATATTATAGTTCTGAATATGACGACAAAGATGTATGCAATAGTTTAAAGGAATTATTAAGAAGGAAAGATTCGCAAGCGGAGGCAAATTTTATTAAACTATTTAGTTACCCATTTTTGGATTTAAAAAGTGGAAATAAAATAGTATATAATGATGATGATGATTCGCAGATTACGGAAAAAATCACAGCAACTCTTTACAGAATATCTACCAAATCACACAATGATTATGCAAACTACTTTTTAGATTGTAATAATGGACTTTTTAAAATCATTTACCATTGGGAACGCATAAACGATTATGAAATAGTCCTAACAAAAGAAAGAGGGTAATGTTTCAAAGTTAGTGATGGACGCCCAGCAACCTCTACGAACTTTTCATAATAAAGTATTCGGATAAATTTATAAATACAAGCCCCGTGAGGGGCTTTTGTTTTATACGTTAGTGAGAACATTACTCAGTGCATCTTTCATTTTCTTTTTGCCGAGAAAGGCATCCAGCACGGCGAAGAAAGCGGTTTTTTCTTTTTTGTCTAACTGTTCAATGAGGGCGATTTTTTCCATGAGTGTTTTATCAAAAGAATTTACATCATTAAAAAGTTCATCGGCTTTAAACAAATCATACAACGGCACACCGAGCGCTTTAGCAATCTTCACCACAGAAGAAAACGCAGGGTCTGTTTTATTGTTTTCAATCTTGCTGTAATTGCTGTTATCAATCTTGCAGGCTAACGCCACTTCTTTTTGCGATAAGCCTTTTGCTTCTCTTACTTTTTTAATACTACTGCCCAAGTCCATTATATAAAGGTTTTAAACACAAACAAAGCTATATTTTATTAGCGTATAAAACCACAACAAGAGATAAGGTGTAAAATATATTTGGTAAATAAACCCATTTTATTATTTTTGTAATTGGGTAAATAAACCAAAAAATATTTTTATGGACTTAAAGCTAAACATCAGCAATCCTGAAGCCATCACTTACCGCACCGAAGAAATCGCCTACACGATTTTAGGCGGGATAAGATTAGAAGGCTTGGACAGGCTGCGGGTAACGATAAAAGTTGAAGTGGTAAACCGCAAGTTCCAGCACTACTTAAACAATCCCGATATTGCAGCATTGGCGATACGGCAGAACTTGGATTTATACAGCATCACGCAAACAGAAAAGCTGGCAAGATTAATCGCAGACCGTTTGGAAGTAGGCGTAACGGCAGTAAGCAAAGACTTATCCGACATTACCAACGAGTTGGAAAAATACAGGCTGCAACAAATAGAACAGCAACAACAAGAGCAGAGCAAAACCATTAAACCACTTACAGAACAAGAACGCAATGCAGCAACAGCATTTTTGCAAAGCAAAAACTTATTGCAAGCAACAAACGAACTCATCGGAAAATCGGGCATTGTAGGCGAAGAACTGAACAGACTTATTGCATGGTTAATTTTTACGAGCAGAAAAACCAACAAGCCTTTACATATCATCAGCATGGGCAGCAGCGGCACAGGCAAATCGCACTTACAAGAGAAAGTCAGCGAACTAATACCCGATGAAGATAAAATAGAAATTACAGCACTCACAGAAAATGCGTTCTACTATTTTGATAAAGCGGAGCTTGGACATAAACTTATTTTGATTGAAGATTTAGACGGCATCTGGAGCGCATTATATCCGTTGAGAGAATTACAAAGCAAGCAACGCATCAGCAAAACAGTAACGATAAAAGATAAAAACGGCAACACCAAAACCATACATTTAAAAGTGTACGGACCTGTATGTATTGCAGGTTGTACAACGAAAGAGAGTATTTATGAAGATAACGCCAACCGATGCTTTTTAATCAATCTTGATGAAACAAGCGAGCAGGACGAAAGAATAATGCACTATCAACGGAAATTATCCGCAGGCAAAATCAACAGCGATGAAGAAACAAAAGCAAAGCAGTTGTTGCAAAATGTACAAAGAACATTGCAGCCTGTAACCGTTATCAATCCTTATGCAGAGTTGTTGCAGATACCCAAAGAAGTTTTTAAACAAAGAAGAACCAATGCACATTACTTAGCTTTTATTGAAGTCATCACTTTTTACAAGCAATACCAAAGAGAACAGAAAGTACATGAAGATACAGGCGAAGTGTTTATAGAAACAACCATTGAAGATATTGCAGAAGCCAACGAACTATTAAAACAAATCCTATTGAGAAAATCCGATGAACTGAACGGAGCGACCAGAAATTATTTTGAGCAGTTAAAACAAATGCTTGCAGCAACGCAACAGAGTGCTTTTACAAACACATCTATACGCAATCAGTTAAGAATACCCGTCAGCAGCGTAAAGCGTTACCATGCGGCTTTATTAGCATCGGGAATGATACGCAAAGTAGAGAACAGAAACACAAGAGCTTTTTATTATGAAATCGTAACAGCCGAAGAATATGTACAACTGCAAAGCAGCATCAGCACTGCATTAGATGAAGCATTGCAACGGCTCAACAGTTCAACAACAGCCCAAACGAAAAATGAGCCAAGAAAGACAAAGCAAATCAAAGCGTTAGAAGCACAGCCCACAACAGTTTAAGAACACATACCGCTAAAAATATTTTACGATGAAACAACTTGCTTTACAAAGCGAAGCGTACAGATATATCATTGCCTCTTTTAAAGAATGGCTGCAAACATTAGGTTACAGCAGGCAAATCGTTTATCAGTTGCCCAATTACATACAGGAATTTTTATACTATGCGGAAAGCAAAGGATATGCAGGCTTGTTCCAACTGGACAACGACCTGATGAAAGAACATTATTACCGACTGAAAGAACGAACCAATCAAAGACGCGGCGGCGGGTTAAGCCCTGCGTACCTGAATAAGCATTTAGAAGCGTTGCAAAAGTTCGGCGATTATCTACGGCAAAACGGAAGATTGCTGTTGCCGAAGTTAGACATACAAACCGAAGCCGCCCGCCATGAAATAACCGACCTACTTACCCAAGAAGAAATCAAACAGATTTTTGCAGTAACACAGTTGCCGTATGAACAAAAGAAAAATGATAAAGGCATGGTGTTTTATGAAGCGATGCAGTTAAGAGATAAAGCCATGCTCACCGTATTTTACAGTTGCGGCATGAGAAGAAACGAAGTGTATCACTTAGATATTGGCGACATCATTTTTGAAAAACACTTACTGCACGTAAGAAAAGCAAAGGGTTATAAAGAAAGGTTTGTTCCGCTAACCCAACAGAGTTTGCAGCACTTACAAAATTATTTATACGATGCAAGACCTTACTTCACGAGCGATAAGAACGAAGCGTTTTTTGTAACGCATTACGGCAAACGATTAGGCGACCAGCAAATGTTCCTGCGGTTAAAAGCATTGATACAATTAACAGGGAATGCAGAACTGATGCAAAAGAATATACATCTTCATACGTTACGGCACAGCATAGCAACACATCTTCTGCAAAACGGAATGAAGTTAGAACGCATCAAAGATTTTTTAGGACACAGCAGCTTAGAGAGCACACAGATATACACACATTTTATTGAACATGAGAAAACAAATCATTATGAACAGGACATACAACTATGATAAGTTTAAAGAATGGCTTCAATTGAAAAAGTACAGCCCCGCTACCATCAAAAGCATTGTTGCAAGAGTGGATTACTTTAATCATTGGGCGCAAAGAGAAAATATCAGCGAACCCGAAGAAGCGCGTTATCAGGATGCCGTGCTGTTTATAGCCTGGTGCAGCAAGCACGGCGCATCACAAAAAACGATTGCCAATTACTTAACCCACATACGGAAGTTTTACCAGTTCTTAATCAGCGAAGGAACGATAAAGGAAAACCCTGTTGCACATATCAAAGTACAAGGCATTAAAAGAAAAGTGCTGCACGACATCTTAACACAGGAAGAACTGCAAACGCTCTGCAATCAATATCCGACAACGATTGAATATGAAGCGGGAAAAATCATACCGCCGCAAGAAAAAAATATTTTATCAAGGAAAAGAAATAAAGCAATCCTAAGCCTGTTAATTTATCAAGGGTTAAGAGTGGAAGAAGTTGCGGCATTGAATATACAAGACCTGCAGTTAAGAGAAGGAAAAATAACGATACACAGCCAGAGAAGAACGGCAGCAAGGACAATGAAATTAGAAAGCCATCAGGTGTATGAGCTGATGGATTATATACATGGAACAAGAAAATCTTTTTTACAAGCGCATGGCACAACGGATAAATTATTTTTGCAATGGCGCAGGAGCGGTAACTTTCACAGCATTACGCAAATGCTGTTGGTGCATCTTAGAAAAATCAATCATCGTATAAAAAACATTGACCAGATACGCGCATCCGTAATTACCGCGTGGCTCAAACAATACGACCTTAGAAAAGTGCAATATCTGGCAGGACATAAATACGTCAGTTCAACGGAAGATTATAAAGTAAATGTGATAGATGAACTGCAAGATGATGTAACAAAATATCATCCGTTGTAAGAAGAAATTGGAGGTCACAAATTGTGATACCCAATTATAAGAACAATTACTTTTACACATCGATAAAAGCATTGAAAAGATGGCAAAGCAGGAATTACAGGCATTGGTAGCGGAACAAAAAATATTGAATAAAATCTATGTGGTACGCGGGGAAAAAATTATGCTGGACAGAGACCTTGCGGAATTGTACGGCGTAGAAACCAGAGTTTTAAAGCAAGCTGTCAAAAGAAACATAGAACGCTTCCCGAAAGATTTTATGTTCGAGATGACAAGCAAGGAAATCGACGGCATGGTATCACAAAATGTGATACCATCAAAAAGTTATTTTGGCGGTGCAACGCCCTTTTGTTTTACGGAGCAGGGCGTAACCATGTTATCCTGTATTTTAAACAGTAAAATCGCTATTGAAGTAAACATACGCATCATAAGAGTTTTTGTGAAGGTGCGCGAGTATGCGCTTACCCATAAGGAAATCCTGATGCAGCTTGCGAAAATGGAAAAAGAAATCGTGAGCAGTAACAAGAATATTGAGCGCAACAGCAAAGACATTGAAAATATTTTTATGGTGCTGAAAGAGCTGATAGAAAAGCAAAGCGCCAATCCGCCCAGAAATAAAATCGGCTTTAAGCCAAACGATTAATCCCAACCCACGCACGGCACGGCTTGCAGCAAGCTGACGCACAAAACCAAAGTGTTGCTGCCCTGCAGTCTTGCCGCCCCGCTGATTATTTTTTGCCGCTTGCCTTTGCTTCGTGCGGCACATTGCCTATCGTCAAAGAGCCGCACAGCCCACGCTTCACAAGCCGCAAAAAAGCCCGCACACAGGCGGAAGCTACGTTAAACATAAGGTTGCCTTATAGGAGCATCCACCCTGTGCGCAAGCCCTGCGGGACTTGTCTGCGCTGTGTCTGTCCTATAAGAACCTTATGTTAAGTAGCCAAGATCGCAGACAACAAAAAAAATAAAACGCCTTTTCACAGAACCAATGCTGTGTTTTATTTTTTGTGGAAGCCGTGCCCTCGCTGGCGCTGCAAAGAAGCGGTGTGGCAAAGCCACGAGTGAGCAGTACACCTCACTCCGTTCAGGCAAGTGTAAAGCCTGCGGCAGCAAGGCATGGCGAAGCCATTGCATTTTATTTTTTAAATGATGCAAGTTGCTGAATACTGTCGCAGCCGCCGCAGGCTGCATCAATGTTGAAGTGCGTACAGGCGGCTTTGACCGCACAAAAAACAATAACGATTGCCTGCATGATGAGTAAATAAAGGCAAACAATCGGGCGTCAATCATTATTATTTTTATGTGCCCCGATTTTTATTCTGATATTGAAATAATTTTATCGGAATGATAAAAAGAATTATTTTTATCAAAGTTCTTTGATGCTGGAGGTACGCAGGAAAAATTTGTTGTTTGTTGGAAGCAAGAGCATGTAAAAATCGTAATTTTTTTGAAAGGGTACTTGGCAAAACGGAAAATCTGTTGAAAAGTGTGAGTTAACTATTATCCATTCGGGCTACAACAGAAGGGAATAGGATTAACGCAACAAACTAATCCACTGCACAATAAGTATACTTATAACGGTAAGGAACTTCAAGAAGACTTAGGTCTTGACCAATACGATTATGGCGCAAGAATGCAAGACCCACAACTCGGCGTTTGGCACAATCTTGACCCGCTTGCTGAAAACAATCGTCGGTGGACACCATATGCTTATGCCGCAGACAATCCGATTAAATTTATAGACCCTGACGGAATGGATTATACCACAAGCGACCCGAATGAGATTGCACAAATTCTTAATCAGGTACAAAATGGAACTTTTAATGCTGCCGATTATGATAAAGGAGATGATAACCCAATATCTCCAACAATGAGGAGTATGCTTGATTATATTTATGATAAGGAGGGAAGAGGTTTTGAAGACGAATCATCCCACCCGCCAACAGACCAGCCGACAAAATTCGGTATAGATATGGCAACATTTAAGTTGAGTGCTAAAAGTATTTTAGGCATTGACCCGACACTTGAAAATTTACAGAAATTAACACAAGACCAAGCAGATGCTTTTTATGTTAAGTATTATTTTCAAAGATTTAATTTAGATAAGATAAATAATTTACCTGTTTTAAAAGCGCTCTTTTCTCAAGAGCCACTTGGAGAATACAGAATGGTAGTAAATGCTAAGAAAGCATTAAACGATATTACGCAAAGCAATTACTCAACAAATGCGCAGGCGTTTAGTGATGCAGAAGTTTCGGCTTTAAATTCCGTAGATGCAACACCTTATATTTACTCGTTTGCAACATACCAATACCAAAGTTATGAGAGCATTTATGATGGCAATCCTGCAAAATACGGAGCATACATAGATGGATGGATAAATAGGCTTAATGAGTTGTTAGATGATAAACAAAAAAACTTTACATCCCCTAAGCAAAAAAAATCAGGCAAGTGAAAAGAGTAACATTATTTTTAAGTTGTGTATTATTTATTTGTTGTTCTACTAAGAGTAGTTCAAAGAAAACAAATAGTTTTTCGATTAAACATACTGCGGAAAAGAAATTAGATTCTTTTCCAATTAGTAAATTGGCAGGTGGTTGGTGTTGGAGTGTTAAAGATTCTATTGATTTCAGTATTACTCTCGTTGTCAAACATGATAGTATTTTTGGCGAATACTCCAGCATTGTATCCAATGGTAAGTACTTAAATACTGATGATGACCAAAAAATATGGGCATTTAAAATTCCATATACTATAATACTTGATACGTCAAAGTATTTTCCAATTACCAATTTTTATGATAATTCAACGGCTCATTTAAAAATTGAGTTTGATGAAAAAAATGACGTATTAATATGGAAATTGCAAGAAGACAATGACAATACTCCATTTTTGCCACATTACGCCACACTTCATCGTTGCAAAGAAGCTAATGTTGATGGGTTTCAGTAGAGTGTAGATAGATAAATTTTAGATAAACGATATAACCAAAATCACTCCATCGAGCGGCTTTTTTTGTCTTTAAATCATCTGCAATAAAAAAGTTTTCCACATTTTATATTTTTCGGCTGTAACCCTTTCTGCGCTTGCGTTTCAGCCGTTTTTTACGTTCTCTTTGTCCACCGCCCGCACTGTCTGCATTTGAACGATTTTGGAGCGGGTTTTTTGGTGGTTTTGGCGGGTGTTTCCGTGTAATTTTTGTGTGGTTGTTTTTTATGGTTTGCGGTGTTCTTCTTTTTATTTTTTCGGGGGCTTTTTCTGCGGACTGTTTGCAGTCCGTTGTTTAAATTTTTGTGCCTTTGACACGCCGTTTTTCGGGGCTTTTTTCGGGGGCTTTTTCTTTTTTTATTTCCTGCTCCGCAGGAAAACGGGGCCTTTCGTTTGGCGGAATTTCCGCCGAATATTTTTTATTGGTTTCGCCATTAGCGCACATTCATCCCGAAATTTCAAGATGAATTTTTTAGTTTTTAGTCGGTCAGTTTTTACAGAAAAATTATTTTTCTGTTCCACCGCAAGCGGACAATTTTTTCGGGGGCTTTTTTCGCTGCAATACAGATATATTTTTTGTTTTTCAATCGCCTGAAAGCATTATAAAATTTAACACTTCGGACATTTTGACGGCTGTTGTTTTTCTTTGTTTTTAATCGTTGTTTTTTATAAATTTTCTTTGCCGAAAATCGGCAAAACAGGTTGCTCTTTGCTCCGACACGGAGCAAATTTTTTCGGGGCTTTTTTCTTTCCCACGCCAAAGGCGTGAATGTTTTTTCGGGCTGTTGCAATCCGTATTTTTATTGTATCGTGGCTTCGACACTCTTTTTTTTCGGGGGCTTTTCTTCGCTCCGTTGGAGCGATATATTTTTGTTTTGGTGTATGCTGTCGGGCTTTGTTTTCGGAATGTTTTTTTCGAGTTTTCAGATGCAGTTTTCGGCTCGCTTTCCGTTGTTGCTGCCTTTGGCTTTTCGGGGCTTTTTTTATTTTTTTCGGGGGCTTTTTTCTTTCTTCTTTGTTTGGTTTTTTGTAGTCTGCCGCCCGCTCCAAAATCGTTCAAATGCAGACAGCGCGGGCATTTTGCTTTTTTCTGTATGTTGATAATTATTTTTTCTTGTTCCTTATTTACTGCTTTTTTTATTCCTGTTTTCTTATCACTAAACCTTTTATCTATAGTTAAATCAGAATAAACCGTCATAAATCAGTGTAAATAAAAAGTTCTTCAGGAGTATATCCAAATTTCCTTCTGATACTTTTGGCCTGTGCCCATTTCTTTTCTATTGGATTAAGGTCGGGGCTGTAAGGTGGGAGAAACTCCAAAGGTATGTCCTTGCTTTTGCACAGCCCGCAAAGCATCATCCCGCTTGTGAAATGTTGCATTGTCAAGTACAATAACCGAGTTTGGAGCAATAGCAGGTAATAATTGCTGTGTAAGCCAGCCATAGAATACATCGGCATCTATGTTACAATCAAATAAACATACATTGAGTAGCTTGAAGTTTGTTATCGCTCCGATAGCGTTTAGCCTTCCTCTTGCGTGCCAGTCTTTACAGCCATAACATTTCTTCCCTTTTTGGCTGTAGCCATTTCCTCTGGGCGCATCTACCGAAAACCCACTTTCATCTAAATAAACAACAGGTCTTTTTTCGATCCGCTCATAGCGCAATAATTTAAGTTGGAAGATAAGCCTGGAGAGTTCATCTGCTTTGGGATGAAACAGCGTTTTTTTTAGCTGATTCCCAAACGCTTTAGGGCATAAAATATCGTGCTTTGCCCTACCCCAAACTTCCTCGCTCTCTCATATTGATAATGATCCGGATGTTGCTCAACATCTTTTCGCAATGCTTCCATATCTATTTTTGTTGAAGGTTTGTTCCGCTTTGTTTTAGGATTTATACATTTTTACCATCTACTCAACGTCCTTATGGGAATACCAAATCTTTCTGCAGTTTCTTGAAATGTGAGCTTTTCCTGACGCTTAATCTTAAATAATTGTTTGCGGAAATCTATAGAATACGACATTGGACTTCCCCCCCAAAAGTTGGAGACAGATTTAAGTATTTTAAAAATTAAATTTGTATCCAATGAGAACAAGATTATTTACAGAAGAATTCAAGAAAAAAGCCGTAGTTCTTTCTGTCAGTAGGGGGAGTGTTAAAGAAGTTGCGGAAGAATTAGGTATCCGAGCCGAATTGTTAAGCAAATGGCGCAGCAATCCTTTATACAATGGCGGTCATCTACTTGCAGACAACCTCAAATTAAGTGAGGAGCAGTTAAAAATCCGTCGTTTGGAAAAGGAACTCCGGGAAATAAAACTGGAAAGCGAAATACTAAAAAAAGCACTGGGCATTTTCTCAAGAAACGAACGGAATACTACGCATTTATAAAACCCAATGAAAAGGATTATTCCGTTATGATGCTGTGTAAAGTATTACATATAGGAAGTAGTACTTATTACAGATGGAGAAAATGCCCTGAGAAGAATCAAATAGCAGAAAAAAAAGAGTTGGAACAACAAGTATTCCAAGAATATGACCGTAGCCATAAAAGATACGGGAGCCCACGTATAAAAGTGGAACTAAACAAAAAAGGACTATTTGTATCTTTAAAAACGGTCGCTACCATCATGCGCCGCAAAGGCTTGAAAAGTATTATCAGAAAACGTTACCGCGTAAGCACAACCGATTCCAATCATACTTACAAAGTAAGTGACAACCTGTTGAATCGTTGTTTCTCCGCTGATTTGCCTTCCCAGAAATGGGTGAGCGATATAACTTACATACCAACTTACGAAGGTTGGCTGTATTTAACAATAGTCATGGATTTGTTTGACAGAAAAATAATCGGTTGGTCATTTTCATACGACATGACAGCGTTAAATACCACGGTAAAAGCATTGCAGATGGCATTTGTAAACCGTCCTCCCGGTAAAGGACTGCTCTTTCATTCCGATCGCGGTATACAATATGGCTGTGAAGCATTCAGGAGCAAACTATCAAGCCGTAAGATAACCCAAAGCATGAGTCGGAAGGGCAACTGTTGGGATAATGCGCCGTCAGAAAGTTTCTTCAAAACCTTAAAAGCAGAATTGGTGTATCATGAAACTTTCCGCACAAGAAAAGAAGCAGAATCTGCTATCTTTGACTTTATTGAGATTTGGTATAACAGAAAAAGAAGACATTCTTTCCTTAATTACCAAACTCCTTGTGAAAAAGAAATGGAATATCTTAAGCAATATGCATAGCTTTTCTTTTCACCAAAGAATATCTGTCTCCAGCTTTCGGGGTTAAGTCCAGTTAATTTTAAATCTATGTTGTGCAGTTAGTTATAATATTCTTTTACTTTTGCTAAAGAAATAATCCAGCAAATAAATGTCATCTGCAACACAGGAAATAAAACGGATAACTACACATACTTTACAAAAAATGAAAGCCGCAGGAGAAAAAATTTCCATGCTCACGGCGTATGATTTTTCTTTTGCAAAAATATTTGATGAAGCGGGTCTTGATGTCTTGCTTGTCGGCGATAGTGCAAGTAATGTTATGGCCGGCCATGAAACCACTTTGCCCATTACCTTGGACCAAATGATTTATCATGCGCAGTCAGTTGTTCGCGGCGCAAAGAGATCTTTAGTTGTAGCGGATTTGCCTTTTGGCGCTTATCAGTCAAACGAAGAAATTGCTTTATCCTCCGCCATACGTATGATGAAAGAAGCCGGTGTTCATGCATTGAAACTGGAAGGCGGTATTGAAATTTGCAGCAGTGTAAAGAAGATCGTATCGGCGGGTATTCCTGTAATGGGGCATTTAGGATTAACGCCGCAAAGCATTTATAAATTCGGCACGTATGCCGTACGGGCGAAAGAGGAAGCGGAAGCGGAAAAATTAAAATCCGATGCATTGGCGTTGCAAGATGCTGGCGTATTTGCTGTAGTATTAGAAAAAATTCCGGCAGCATTGGCAAAAGAAGTTTCGCAATCTTTACATATTCCTTCCATCGGTATCGGTGCGGGCGGCGATTGTGACGGACAAGTATTGGTAATGCACGATATGCTTGGGATCAACAATGAATTTAATCCAAGGTTTGTAAGAAAATATCTGAATCTTTATGATGATATTAAGGATGCAGCTCAGCAATATATAAGCAACATAAAAGCCAAAGATTTCCCGAATCAACACGAATCATATTAATATTGAAGAACAGCATATTTTTTATTCAGTAATAATTTATTTATGCGTATCATTTCATATAATGTAAACGGTATTCGATCGGCCATAAAGAAAGGATTTATCGAATGGCTGGCTACCCATCCTGCAGATATTATTTGCCTTCAGGAAACTAAAGCAAGCAAAGGAGATGTAGATATTCAGCAAATAGAAAAGCTGGGGTATGAAACCTATTGGTTCTCGGCGCAAAAAAAAGGATATAGCGGCGTAGCTGTTTTAACGAAGATAAAGCCGGAAGAAATCGTATATGGCAATAAACTTGAACAAAGCGATTTTGAAGGGCGAACCATACAGTTGAAGTTTAAAGATTTTACTTTAATCAATGCTTATTTCCCTTCCGGAACAAGCGGAGATGAGCGGCAAACCTATAAATATCAATGGCTGGATGAATTCCTTGAGTTTATTAATTTATTAAAAAAGAAAGATTATCATTTGGTGATTACGGGAGATTATAATATTGCGCATGAAGCAATAGATATTCATGATCCTAAGGGCAATAAAAATTCTTCAGGTTTCTTATCCAAAGAGCGTGAATGGATGACGAAGTTTTTGAAGCATGGTTTCGTTGATACTTTTCGTTACCTGCATCCGGAAGCTACAGGCGCTTATAGCTGGTGGAGCCAGCGGTTTCCTACTGTACGATTGAATAACAAAGGCTGGAGAATAGACTACATCAGCGTTACGGAAAATCTTACGTCAAAAATTAAAGATGCGCGAATATATCCCGATGTAAAACACAGCGATCATTGCCCTGTTTATCTTGAACTTGATTTTAAAGAATAAAAATAATACCGCTCAGCCAATCTCCGTATGTACTTATACAATATCACAATTAAAATTGAGCAGTCGATTCATGAGGATTGGCTTGCATGGATGAAAGATATATACATTCCAAAACTATTATCGTTTGCCCGGTTTACGGGTTATAAATTTTACAGGATACTGCAATTAGACGACACAGACGGGCCTACTTACGCGCTGCAATTATTTGCTGATGAAATGAAATGTTACGATGAATTTATCACGCTCCATCATAAGGAAATTGAACACATGCAGCAACAGGCGTGGGGTTCACATATGCTTACCTTTTCTACATTGATGGAAATTGTGCATTAAATGTGGACATTTTTAATTTAATTATTTATTATAATTTAAAAATAACTATATTCTCAAATACACGCGCAGCCAATGTTTTGAGAGTTTAATACGCTGAAACCCTTTATTTATAAGCATTTCAAAGATGTATTGTTCAAAAAAATATTTCAAAGAAGATGGATAATCTCTTAAAATCCACGCTGCGCGTGCATTCGGAAGAAGTTAAAAAGATAAAAAATATTTTGCCATCTCGCAAAAGCCGATAAATTTGCCACTGTTATTAACTCATAAAAAATAAAAACTATGAACAAAGCTGAATTAGTAGCTAAGATTGCTGATGATGCAGGCATTACAAAAACACAAGCAAATGCTGCATTGGATTCTTTTACAACAACAGTGCAAAAAGTATTGAAAGCCGGCGACAAATTGACTTTAGTAGGCTTCGGTACATTTTCTGTTTCTAAACGCGCAGCACGTACAGGACGCAATCCTCAAACAGGTGCGCCTTTGAAGATCAAAGCAAAAAAAGTTGCCCGCTTTAAGGCTGGTAAAGAGCTTTCATCAAAAATCTAAACTACGTATAAGCAACTTTTCAAAGGCAGAAGAAAAACATCTTCTGCTTTTTTTATTAAAAAATAAAATGCATTTTTGCAATAATTAATTATTTTAATAAACATCATTCAAAATGGGAAGAGGAGATAAAAAAACAAAAAAAGGAAAAATATTTAAAGGCTCGTTTGGAAAAGCAAGGCCTGCAAGAGTTGCAAAACCTAAAAAGGAAGACGCAAAAAAAGATTAATAGCTGAAAATACTCTTTCAAATCAAACATCAAAACTGCCTTAAGTGTTTTGATGTTTTTTTATATTTGATGAATGATAACAAAAGCCACATCATTATTCATCGCAATACTTTTCTTTTATGTAAATTCATTTGCTGCTACAACAGATACCATAAGCATATACAGCAATGCCATGCATAAAAGCTATAAATGTTCAATATTTTTTCCCGATGATTATTCCGCGCAAAAATCTTTTCCCGTTGTTTATTTATTAAACGGATATAGTGGTGGCTATCGCGACTGGATAAATAATAAAAACCTTATAAACTGCGTAGACGCTTATCATATTATTGTTGTTTGCCCGGATGGCGGATTTTCAAGCTGGTATTTTGACAGTCCGAAAGATAGTATCTGGAAATTTGAAACATATATTGCCAAAGAAGTTCCTGCTTATATCGATCAACACTATCATACTATTCCCGACAGGGAACACCGCGGTATTGTGGGATTAAGCATGGGCGGCCACGGCGCTATGTATCTTGCAATAAAACATAAAGATTTTTTCGGCACCTGCGCAAGCATGAGTGGCGGAGTTGATTTTACACCATTTCCGGACAACTGGGAAATAGCCAAACACTTAGGAAAATATGAAGACAACAAAGAATTGTGGGAACAGAACACAGTAAATTACTGGTCAGGTTTTTTAAAAGACAAAGAACTTGCCATAAGTTTTGAGTGTGGCACAGATGATTTTTTCATCAATGTAAACAGGGCATTGCATCAAAAATTGCTGTCATTAAAAATCACGCACGATTATGCAGAACGCCCGGGCGGGCATACATGGGAATACTGGACAAATGCAATTCAGTACGAAATGCTATTCTTCCATAATTATTTTTCAAGGAAATAAATAAGGGCCAGTTCATATCCTTTCAGCCCAAGGCCTGCAATAGTTCCCTTTGCTTTGGCAGAAATATAAGATATTTTTCGAAATTCTTCACGAGCATGCACGTTGCTGATGTGTACTTCAATTACCGGCGTAGTAATCGCCGCAATGCAATCTCCCAGTGCTACTGAAGTATGCGTATATCCGCCCGGGTTTAAAATAATGCCATCAAAAGAAAATCCCGCACGCTGCATTTCATTGATCAGTTCGCCTTCCACATTTGATTGAAAATAATGAAAAGAAATTTTAGGGTATTTTTCTTTTAAAGTTTCAAAATAATTTTCGAATGTCTGTGAACCGTAAATGCCGGGTTCTCTCGTTCCGAGTAAATTAAGATTTGGCCCATTGATGATGGCTATTTGCATATTGTTTTTCAATTTTAAACAAATGTAAAACAATCCAAAAAATCAACATCTCTTAATTTGTTTTTAAAGATACATTTATTATCTTTGCGGACGAAATTGAGGCAGAGGAAGGGAACGAGCAACGTTCCCTTCTCTTATTTTCAAAAGTTTTTATTATGTCCATTCAGGAAAAAACGGCAGTAGCAGAGCATTTATTGGATGAATTATTGTTGAACGAAAGCGAATATTTCAAAGTAGGATTTAAGGTAAAACCTACCAATAATTTTAAAGTGTATATAGATGGAGATGCCGGAATTACGATTGAGCAATGCATCAAATTCAATAGGGCATTATATAAAATGATTGAAGAAAAAGAATTGTTTCCTGATGGTGATTTTTCTTTGGAAGTTTCCTCGCCGGGAATAGACGAGCCTTTAAAAAATATTCGTCAATATAAGAAGAATGTAAACCGCTTGGTGGAAACAACTTTGAATGACAGTACTAAACATACAGGCATCCTTAAACAAGTTTCCGACGAAGGAATTATTTTGGAAATACATACAGGAAAAGGCAAAAAAGCTGTAACAAATGAGTTGTTTCAGCCGTTTCAGGATATAAAAACAACAATTGTACAAATTCAGTTTTAAAAAACGCTAATACTAAAGCGCTTAAAAGGTTTAAATATATGGCAAGTATCAATTTAATTGAGGCATTCCAGGAATTCAAGGACGCAGAAAATATAGATCGTCCTACGATGATGAAAGTTGTAGAAGATGTATTTAAAACGTTGTTGCGTAAAAAATACGTAAGTGACGAAAATTTTGACGTCATCGTTAATGCCGAACAGGGAGACTTGGAAATTTTCCGCAGAAGAATGATTGTGGGAGATGGTGAAGTAGAAGATCCGTTAGCGGAAATAGCATATAGCGAGGCTATAAAAATTGAACCGGATTTTGAAGTAGGCGAAGAATTGATCGAGCCTTTAGATCTATACGATTTTGGGCGTCGCGCTATTTTGGCTGCTAAGCAAACCCTGGCAAGCAGAATCGGCGATTTGAAGAAAAATGTTTTGGTTCAAAAATATGAAGAACGTTTAGGAGAATTAATTACTGCTGAAGTATATCAGGTTTGGCGCAAAGAAGTTCTTTTGTTGGATGATGACGGCAATGAACTGATTTTACCGAAATCCGAACAAATACCGCAGGATTTTTTCAAAAAAGGAGAAAGTATTCGTGCTATTATCAGCCGAGTGGATGTTAAGAATAATACGCCGGTAATCATCCTTAGTCGTACAAGTACTGTTTTCTTGGAAAAACTAATGGAAATGGAAGTGCCGGAAATTGCAGAAGGATTGATTACTATTAAAAAAATCGTTCGCGAACCGGGAGAAAGAGCAAAAGTTGCAGTGGAAAGTTATGATGACAGGATAGATCCGGTTGGAGCCTGCGTAGGCATGAAAGGAAGCCGTATTCATGGTATTGTCCGCGAGTTAAAAAATGAAAACATAGATGTGATTAACTTTACAAACAATACTCAATTATTAATTCAGCGCTCTTTGACTCCGGCAAAAATCAGTTTTATGGAATTGGACAATGAGAAAAAATACGCTGAAGTATTTCTTCCTCAGGATCAGGTTTCTTTAGCAATTGGCCGCCGAGGTGTGAACATAAAATTGGCCTGCGAATTGACAGGTTATAATATTGACGTATTCCGTGAAGATCAGGAAAGCGAAGAATTTGATATTGACCTTGATGAATTTAGCGATGAAATAGATCAATGGGTTATCGATGAACTGAAAAGAGTAGGCTGTGATACAGCCCGCAGCGTATTGGCGCTCAGCCCGCAGGAATTGGAAAGAAGAACAGATTTAGAAAAAGTTACCATTCAGGATGTTAGACGCATTCTTGAAGAAGAATTTGAAAAAGAATAAGCTAACTTAATTAAAATCAAACAGTTAGTTTATGAAAATAATATATGGCAGAAGTAAAATTACCACGATTATTGGCAGCTGCCAAGGAGTTTAATATCGGTCAGGAAACCCTTATTGAATTTCTTGAAAGCAAAGGATTTAAAAAAGAAGATTTAAAGCCGACAGCAAAATTGTCGGAAGAGCAGTATTATGCACTTCAAAAAGAATTTCAGGGCGATAAGTTAGCAAAAGACAAAGCAAACAAAATAGAAATTCCAAAAAGTGCGGCAACGGCGGCGCAGCAAACCGAGAAAAAGAAAAAAGAAGAAATTACTGAAGTTTCCGATGCATTACCGCAAGAGATTCTTCCGCCTGTAAATGAAATTCCGGAAGAAGAAAAAAATATTATAGCAGAAAAGGAAATTCTTCCCGAACCGGAAGTGATAAAGGAAATTCCTCCTGTTATCGAAGAAAAAATTGTTCCAACAGAAGAGAAGCCGGAACTCGTAAAAATTGAGGCGCCCGAAATCGAAGCGCCGAAAATTATTAATAAAATAGATTTGTCGGCAATTGATTCATCTACTCGCCCCAAAAAAGCGGCTGTTAAAAAAGTACAGGAACCAAAATCGGCAGAAAAAACAGAGAATAAAAAACCTGAAAAAGAGGTAATTGAAGAAAAAAAGGAAACGGTAGAAACAGTAAAAACTGAACAGCCAAAGCCTGAAATTAAAGCTGTACCGGAAATTACAGAACCCGTAATTGAGAATATCCGTGCGGAAAAAATTGAAGGTCCCAAAATTCTTGGTAAAATTGAATTGCCCAAAGAAAATGATGTAAGACCAAAGCCCGGCAATGATGCTTCCCGCAAACGGAAGCGTATTCCCATAGAGAATAAAAGACCCGGAGGCGGCGATAACAGGCCCAATTTTCAGCCTCCGAATAACAATAATAACAACAATAATAACAGGCCTAATTTTCAGCATTCCAACAATAATAACAACAATCGCAGTAATAATCAGGATAATTCCCAGCAGAGGCATAATCCCGGCGAGCGGAATGGTTTTCAAAGAAATAATCAGCAACAGAACGACCACCGTCCGGGAAATCGTCCGGTAGCAAGGCCAAATAACAGGTTTGCACCTCAAGAAACAAATAGTGAAATAGATCAAAAGCGTATTCAGGATAAAATCCGCGAAACACAGGCCAAATTAGCCGGTACCACCGGTTCCAAAGCCAAAAGCAAAGCCAAGTACCGCCGCGAGAAAAGACAGGAAATGGCTGAAGCAATGGAAGCGCTGGAAGGCCAGGATAAAAAATTATCCGTTACAGAATTTATTACCGTAAGCGAGTTGGCAAATCTGATGGATGTAAACTTTGCAGACGTTATCAGTAAATGTATGGGCTTGGGTATAATGGTTTCTATCAATCAGCGGTTAGATGCGGAAGTCATTGAATTGGTTTCTGAAGAATTTGGCTATGAAGTAGAATTTATCGGTCTTGAAGATGCTGATGAGCTTGATGAAGAAGACGAAGAAGATGATGCTGAAAACCTGAAACCAAGAAATCCTATCGTTACTATTATGGGTCACGTGGATCATGGTAAAACATCTTTGCTCGATTATATTCGCCGTACAAAAGTTGCGAGCGGCGAAGCCGGCGGTATTACTCAACACATCGGAGCGTACGTTGTAAATGTGGGAGATGATAAAAAAATTACATTCCTGGATACGCCGGGACACGAAGCATTTACGGCTATGCGCGCACGCGGTGCAAAAGTTACCGATATTGCTGTAATCGTAATTGCAGCAGACGATGCCGTGATGCCGCAAACAAAAGAAGCCATCAGCCATGCGCAAGCGGCGGGGGTTCCAATGATTTTCGCAATTAATAAAATAGATAAAGACGGTGCAAATCCGCAAAAAATATACGAACAACTTTCGCAAATGAACATTCTTGTAGAAGAATGGGGCGGAAAATTCCAAAGCCAGGAAATATCTGCAAAGCAAGGATTGAATGTAGATGCATTATTAGAAAAAATATTGCTCGAAGCAGAAGTGCTGGAATTAAAATCCAATCCGGATAAAGAAGCCACAGGTTCTGTGGTAGAAGCCTCTTTAGATAAAGGACGTGGTTATGTTGCTACTTTATTGATTCAAAATGGTACGTTGCATCAGGGCGATCTGGTAGTTGCGGGTCAATACTATGGCAGAATGAAAGCAATGTTCAATGAATTAAATCAGCGTATAGATATTGCTGGGCCTTCAACCCCGGTACAGATACTTGGATTGAACGGCGCGCCGCAAGCCGGCGAAAAAATAAAAGTTTATGCTGATGAAGCAGAAGCAAAAGATATCGCCTCCAAACGTGCGCAAATAATGCGTGAACAAGGTTTGCGTACACGCAAACACATCACGCTTGATGAAATAGGACGAAGGTTGGCTTTGGGTAATTTCAAGCAATTAAACATTATTATCAAAGGTGATGTGGATGGTTCTGTAGAAGCGCTTAGCGATTCTTTGCAAAAATTATCAACCGAAGAAATTGCAGTAAGCGTTGTACACAAAGCAGTTGGGCAAATTTCCGAAAGCGATGTGCTTTTGGCAACAGCTTCCGATGCAATTATTCTTGGATTTAATGTGAGAGCTTCTTCTCAGGCTTCTAAATTGGCCGACACAGAAGGCGTGGAAATAAAAACATACTCCATTATTTACAATGCTATCGAAGAAATCAAGAGCGCAATGGAAGGTATGTTGGAACCGAAGGTTGAAGAAAAAGAAGTGGCTACAGTTGAAATCCGTGAAGTCTATAAATTTGATAAAGCTACAGTTGCCGGATGCTATGTATTGGAAGGCAAAATAAAACGTGACCATAAAATACGTTTGTTCAGAGACGGTATATTGGTGTATCCGAGAACGGAAGGCGCTTATGCAGAATTAGGAAGTTTGAAGCGTTTTAAAGATGATATGAAAGAAGTGGCACAAGGTTATGAATGCGGCCTTACTTTAAAAAACTTTGCCGATATACAAGTAGGTGATAATATCGTAGCTTATGAACAGGAAGAAGTAAAACGGACTCTATAAAGGTTGGAATTTTATCAATATATAAATTAAATTAACGGGCTAAATTGTACAAGATTTTTCGAGAACAATTTAGCCTGTTGAATATATCCCAATATTTAATTTGTTAAATTGATAGGATAAAGGCACAAACCCGATTTGAATATTTATTTTTGAAACAATAAATTTTATTACTCAGATAGAAATGAAGAAATATATATTAAAAATATTCCTTGTATTATTTACAGTTCCTGTTTTTGCACAAGAACAAAATAAAGTAGTGGTAAATAAAATTATTGCTCAGATAGGCGATGAAATAATTTTGAAATCCGATATAGATAATGATCTTTTGCAAATGAAGTATCAGGCCGGAAACCAGGCATTGCCGGCGAATATCGATTGTGAATCCATCAAACAACAGATTATTTTAAAAGCCTTGGCTTTACAAGCTCAGCGAGTAGATTCCCTGACTGTCAGCGACGATGAAGTAGAGAATAATTTCCAAAATAGAGTGAGGTATTTTACGTCTCAGTACGGAAGTAAAGACGCGCTCGAAAAAGCAATGGGAAAAACAGTGGATCAATGGCGCCACGAAGTAATTCCAAGCTTGAAAGAAAATCTTTTGGCGCAGAAAGAACAGACACAGATTACACAAAATGTAAATGTTACACCGGCAGAAGTGCAGGCATATTTTAACACAATACCAAAGGACAGCCTTGCTTATTACGAAAGTCAATATCAGGCGAGTCAGATCGTAATGTATCCGGTACCAAACCAGGAAGTGGTAGATAATTTAAAAAAACAACTGGATGATTGGAAAAAGCAAGTAGAAGCGGGTAAAGCCAATTTTGCAGAGCTTGCAAAAAACAATTCCGACGAGCCGGCTGCAAAACAAACTTTCGGGCAAATGACTATTAATAGAGAGGATGATAAAGGCAGGTTAGATCCGGATTTTATGAAAGCTGCATTTCTTTTAAGAGAAGGCCAAATATCACCTATTGTTAAATCGCAATTCGGCTATCACATTATTCAAATGGTAAGCCGTGTAGGCAACGAAGCCATCGTTCGGCATATTATAAAAATACCGCCTGTAACCGATGTGGAAATAAAGGGAACAATCAGCAGAATGGATAGCTTGCACGAGCTTTTGAGCAGCAATAAAATAGATTTTAATCAGGCGTTTAATTTATATAACGAAGATAAAAACGCCAAATTCAACGCAGGCGCTGTCATTGGTATGGCCAACGGATATCCTGTTACGCCTTTTGCGCTCGATCAATTGCAAGATAAAGATCTTGTAAATTTATTGCCAAAGATGAAAGATGGAGAATATTCAGACCCGCAGGTTTTTACAGACCCAAGCACGCAAAAAGTTGGCACAAGAATTATATATTTAAGAAGCCATACTTTGCCGCATAGAGAAAATATGCAGGATGATTATGATAAAATCGCTGCAGATGCTTTAGCAGCAAAAAAACAAAAAGTAACTGAAGACTGGATTACCAACCACATGCAGGATTTTTATATAACCATTGATCCGTCTTACGGGCATTGTATTGAACTTGCCAAATGGAACAAAAATTCAACTGATAGAGTGCAGCATTTTTCTGCAAGTAATGTGAAATAATGTATCTCATAGTTTTTACTTTCAGTAATTAGTCCTACACAATCGTTTTCGTAAAAGAGTGATTTATGTTAGTGTTATTTTATTTTTACGAAAATAAATTTACATGCGCATAAGGAATTTTATCCCTCTTTTTTTATTATTTACATTCTACACAGCTTACAGTTATTCTCAGCAAAATAACATTCGGGTTTCCCCTACAATAATTAGCGTTGCAAAAATCAATGCTACTACAGCAGAGATAAAACTTTCCAATCATCAGCATTTTCTTTTTGATTTTTACGGAGAAAATATATTCCGGCTTTTGCAAGACAGCTTAAAAAATACTTTTACTGATCCTTATGCAAATCCACCGGCAAAAATTCTAACGGACAATCCGAGAAAGAATATATCATTATTGAATCTAATTGAGAATGATAGTGCAGTAAAAATATCAAGCGCAGATATATTGATCTATATACAAAAATCTACCTCCCAAATAAAGATTTTTAATAAAAAAGATAACAGCCTGATAACCGAAATCATTGAACCGGCTGACATACAGAATAATAACTGCGTACTTAAATTAACAGCAAAAGCCAATGAATATTTCTACGGCGGCGGCGTTCAAAACGGAAGGTTTTCACACAAAGGAAATATTATCCAAATCGAAAATCAAAACAATTGGGTAGATGGCGGCGTAGCTTCTCCGAATCCATTTTACTGGTCAACCAATGGTTACGGTTTTATGTGGTACACTTTTAAAAAGGGCAAATATGATTTTGGAAAAACTCACAAAGAACAAATAAAGCTTTCTCATGAAGATAATAAATTGGATGTCTTTTTCATGATTGATAAACATCCGGCTGAGTTGTTGGGAGATTATTATCAACTAACAGGCCATCCTGTTCTTCTGCCAAAGTTTGGATTTTATGAAGGGCATTTGAATGCCTATAACCGCGATTACTGGAAAGAAGATTCGCTTGGTATTTTATATGAAAACGGCAAAAAATACAAAGAAAGCCAAAAGGATACGGCCGGTATAAAAGAGTCGTTAAACGGAGAAAAAAACAATTATCAATTTTCAGCTCGAGCAGTAATAGACAGATATAAAAACAACGATTTGCCTTTGGGCTGGATTCTTCCAAATGACGGATATGGCGCGGGTTACGGACAAACAAGCACATTGGACGGCAACATACAAAATCTAAAATCATTCGGTGATTATGCACGAAAAAATGGCGTGCAAATAGGCTTATGGACGCAATCGGATTTACATCCGAAAAAAGATATTCCTGCGCTGTTGCAAAGAGATATTATAAAAGAAGTAGGAACAGCAGGTGTGCGTGTTTTAAAAACAGATGTTGCCTGGGTTGGCGCAGGATATTCATTTGGATTAAACGGAATTGCCGATGTTTCTCATATCATGTCGCAATACGGAAATGATGCGAGGCCGTTTATCATAAGCCTTGATGGCTGGGCCGGCACGCAACGTTATGCAGGCGTATGGACGGGCGATCAAACGGGCGGATTATGGGAATATATCCGTTTTCATATTCCTACTTATATTGGTTCCGGATTATCCGGCGAGCCCAATATTACATCCGATATGGACGGAATTTTCGGTGGCAAAAATCCGGTAGTAAACATCAGGGATTTTGAGTGGAAGGCATTTACGCCAATGCAGTTAAATATGGATGGATGGGGCGCAAATCCTAAATATCCTTCTGCTTTGGGCGAGCCGGCTACATCGATCAACAGAAGCTATTTGAAATTAAAATCAATGTTATTGCCATATACATACAGTATTGCCAAACAAGCAACAGACAGTTTGCCAATGATAAGAGCAATGTTTTTGGCATATCCTAATGAATATACTTACGGAAAAAGTACACAATACCAATACATGTTCGGGCCGTACTTTTTGGTTGCGCCGATATACCAGTCTACACAAGCGAATGCAAATGGCGATGATATAAGAAATGGAATTTATCTGCCAAAAGGAGAGTGGATAGATTATTTCTCCGGAGATAAATACGAAGGAAATTGTATTCTCAATAATTTTGATGCTCCATTATGGAAGTTGCCTTTATTTGTAAAAAATGGCGCTATTATTCCAAGAACAAATCCTAACAATAATGTTTCTGAAATAAATACGGCTTTACGTATTTACGAAATATATCCTTACAAAAAATCCTCTTTTACAGAATATACTGACGATGGATTTACTCAACAATATAAATTTAATAAATACGCTACAACATACATAGAATCTGATGTTCAGGGAAATGAAGCCATTATTAAAATCTCTCCTGTGAAAGGAGATTTTGAAGGTTTTGTAAAACAAAAAGCAACAAGGCTTATCGTCAATGTAACACAAAAGCCGGTCTTTATTGCTGCTCAAAAAGGAAGTGCAAAAATTTCTCTGAAGGAAGTTTTTACGATGAAAGATTTTTTGAATACACAAAATGTATATTATTATAATGCGGCTCCCGATCTGAATCAGTTTGCAACGAAAGGCAGCGCTTTTGAAAAAACAGCTATTATAAAAAATCCGCAGATATGGATAAATGTTGAACCTGTTGATATTACAAAATATGCAATTACTTTGGCAATCGGCGGATTTCGTTTTGCACCATTAGACAAAACAAAAAATAATATAGGTATATTATCGTCGCCACATGCAGAAATACTTGATTCTAATGTCAATGCTTTTTCCGTAAAACCTGTTTGGGGAAAAATTAAAAATGCCGATTATTATGAACTATTATTCAACGGGCAAACTTATACAACGATAAAAGATACGTTGCTGCCATTTACGGATTTAACGCCGGAAACTGATTATACATTTCAAATACGCGCAGTAAACAAAAGTGGCAAATCTGCCTGGAGTGAGTTTACAGCAAAAACAAAAAGCGATCCACTGAGATATGCAATTAAAGGTATCACAGCTTCTACAACCGCAGAAAATCAAAGTGGCGAAGGAATAAAAAATTTATTTGATTTTGACGAAAGCACTTTATGGCACACAAAATGGGGACAAAAGGCTGTGCCATTTGATATTGTGATAGATATGCATTCCATCAATGCGCTTGATAAAATACAATATTTTCCACGTAGCAGAGGCAATGGAATTTTGTTAAGCGGAATAGTTTATTATAGCAATAATAAAAAAGACTGGCAGCTTGTTGATACTTTTCATTGGGCAAATGATGACAAAGCAAAATCTGTTTATTTTACAAAACATCCGGAAGCGAGATATTTAAAAATTGCTGTAAAAGAAGGCGTAAACGGCTTTGGATCAGGAAGGGAATTATATATCTTCAAAGTGCCGGAATCCAAAAGCATTATTCCGGGAGACATTAATAACGATCTTGTGATTGATGATAATGATCTTACCTCTTATCTTAATTATACAGGCTTAAGAGATGGAGATGCCGATTTTGAAGGCTATGTGAGCAATGGAGATGTAAATAAAAACGGCATTATAGATGCGTATGATATTTCTAATGTAGCTATACAATTAGAAGGCGGTGTAGATAACAATGAAGCAGATACGCTGAGCGGAACAGTTTCCTTAAGCTCTTCAAAAGCCTCGTACAAAAAAGACGAAACTGTAGAGCTTTTGGTTAAAGGAATATCTTTGAAAGATGTAAATGCATTAAGCTTTGCAATACCTTATAATTCGCAGGATTATGAATACACAGGCATTCAGCTGCTCAATATGAATGAAATGAAAAATATGACGAATGACAGGCTGCACACAAACGGCGCGAAAGAATTGTGCCCCACATTTGTAAACATTGGCGATAACGAGCTGCTGAACGGCAGCAAAGATTTATTTATTATTAAGTTGAAAGCAAAGCACGATCTGAATTTTAATTTAAAATTTATTGATGGAATGTTGGTCGATAAAAATTTAAATACGTTGATTTTTAAATAAAAAATATGCAGCTTTAATGGTTCGTGTCTCACGAACCATTTCTATTTTAAATTGTCGTAAAATAGTATCTTAGAAGCAATTTGTAATATCTTATGGAAAGAATAGAAAAGTTGCTTGAGTTTTTAAATGAAAATCCTAAGGATAATTTTGTTCGTCATGCGCTTGCCATGGAATACCTCAAGTTGGAGAGAACAGATGAAGCACGGCGCTTATTAGAAATATTATTAAATGATTTTCCTGAATACATCGGCTCATATTATCAGTTAGGTAAAATTTTTGAAAAAAAGGAGACGAAACATCTGCGATAAAATGGTATGAGCAAGGAATTAAATATGCAAAACAGGTCGGCAATCGGCATACGCTTAATGAACTGCAATCTGCTTTGGACGAATTGATATATTGATTATTTGCAATTGTTGCTACAATTTGTTTATGATAATTATTGTTAGTAAATTTAATTCACTAAATCAAATTGTTATGATCAATATTCATGAATTAAAGCAAAATAATTATGTTGAAGTAAACAATGAAGGTCAATTGCGCCGTGGCTATGTTGCTGCAATTTCTCCTGAAGAACATTCGGTACAAGTTGTAACCGATGAAGGCAATCAGGATTTTTGGTACGATGCAAATGATGTTTATGGCATTGAATTGTCTGATGCTGAATTGGGTCATTTAGGTTTTGAAAAAGAAGATCTGGAAGATGATGCAGTTAAGTATAAAAAAGATGCATTTCGTTTAGTCATACCAAAACGTGATGATTTTTCTTCTGTAGATATTTGGTATAGGGAAGATATTCGCAGGCAACCCAAAGTTCAATATATCCATCAGTTGCAAAATCAGTTTCATGATATGACGAAAATATATTTGGAATAAAAAAGATCGCAGCCGTATGCTGAGCAGTTGTTCTTTCTCTCTTCACAGAAAGAGCAACTGTTTTCATTTATACATGCTATTTACCGGTTATATAATTTGTTGCAGGGTGTAAAATTTCTTTCGCTATCTTGTTGATGCCAATATAAAATTACAAAGCATGACGGCTTTATCCATACATAATATTTCTAAAAAATATGGCGCTATTACTGCGCTGAACGATGTGTCTTTCGATGTGCCGGAAGGCAGCATTTTCGGTATTCTCGGACCAAACGGAAGCGGCAAAACTACTTTGCTCGGCATAGTTACCAATGTTCTTTTTCCTGATAGCGGTTCTTGCGAAATGTTCGGGAAACCTATTGAGGCTATGATGCGCAAAAAGACAGGTACGCTGCTGGAAACGCCGAATTTTTATCATTATTTATCGGCAGAGAAAAACCTGGAAATCACTGCTTCGATCAAAGGATATGATTATTCTACCATTGAACCGGCACTCCAGCGCGTAGATTTATACGATCGCCGCAAAAGTAAATTCAGTACTTTTTCTTTAGGAATGAAACAGCGTCTGGCTATTGCTGCTGCCATGATTGGCGATCCTTCCGTTTTGATTTTGGATGAGCCTACAAACGGATTGGATCCGAACGGCATTGCAGATATCCGCAACCTTATAAAGAATCTCGCCAAAGAAGGAAAAACAATTGTAATGGCAAGCCATTTGCTTGATGAAGTTGAAAAAGTTTGTACAGATGTTGCCATTCTTAAAAAAGGAAATGTATTAGCCGCAGGCAATGTAAATAATGTTTTAAGAAATGAAAATACTATAGAGCTGGCGGCAGAAGATTTACATCAACTTAAAAATGTATTGCAGCATTTTCAGGGATATACTTCTATAGAAGAGATGGGCGGTTTGCTGTTGCTGCATCATGAACCGGGCAAAATTTCTTTATCTGAACTGAATAAATATTGTTTTGAAAACGGAGTGGTATTGACTCATTTAAACATCCACAAAAAATCTCTGGAAACAAAATTTCTTGAAATTACAAATCAATAAAATGATAAACAGTTTGAAAATTGAATGGCTTAAGATGCGCAATTACCGAACGTTTTGGGTATTGGCTGTATTATTCGTGTTGTGTATTGTGGGGCTTAATTTCAGTATGAATTTTAATTTAAACAATTCGCATACAAAAGGGCCTAATCCTATTTCGATGATAATAGGAAACCCTTTTGATTTTCCTGATGTATGGCAAACAGTAACTTTTTGGAGCGGCCTTGTTTTATTTATTCCGGGATTGCTGATGTTGATATTAATTACAAATGAATACAATTTTAAAACGCACAGGCAGAATATAATTGATGGTACAAGCCGTTTTGATTTTGTTTTTAGCAAGATTATTTTGGTATTGTTATTTTCCGTTATTTCTACGTTGATAGTTGCGCTTACGGCATTAGCTGCAGGATTTATAAAAGGCAATATGCCGTTTTCTACAGACAAAATTGTTTATGTATTTTATTTCTTTCTGCAAGCGGTTACATACATATTATCCGGCGCGTTATTTGGTTTTGTATTAAAGCGGGCAGGCTTAGCCGTTTCGCTCTATCTTATTTATATTTTCTTATTAAAGTATATTTTATCTGCTTTCTTAAATAGAATATATTCCGGCGTGGGAGATAATTTCCCTGTAAGAAGCGCGGATAATCTGATTCCGTTTCAGCTGTGGCAAAAAGTTGGCGGCCAGTTTTTTAAAGAGCCAAATGCTTCAATATTAATTTCGACTACGATAGTTTATATTGTATTATTCTATTTTATAATTGTCAGAAAATTTCAAAAAGAAGATTTATAAGAATGATTTTTTTACAAAATCTTTTAGCAATAGTTGATTTATATTTGAAAAATTATATTATTACTAATGCTAAAATCCTACAATGAATTTTTCTCGCAGAAAAACCATTACTCTTTATTTATTATTATTTACGTCACTGTTTGCAGGTGCGCAAACTTGTCCGGTTATTCCGTTACCAAATGCTTTTACAAAGAGTGAAGGAACTTTTATTTTATCAAATACTACGAGTATAAAATCGACAAGTGAACAATGTAAATTCCTTGTGGATTATTTTATTCAGCGTACATATTCTATTAAAAAAATTAAAATAAACGCTGCAAAACATAATAGTACAAGCATTGAAATAAAACTTATTCCTGCAAAAAATACAGCAAATGAAGAAGCTTATTCTTTAATAATAAATCAAAAAACGGTTACGCTCACATCTTCATCCTTGCATGGATTATTTAACGGCGTTAATTCATTATTGCAAATCATCTTACGTGCAAATGTTGCCGGTGATAATAAATTGCAGTTAGCATGCTGGAATATACAAGATGCTCCGGCTCAGGAATGGCGCGGCTTTATGCTCGATGAATCCCGTCATTTTTTCGGAAAGAAAATTGTAGAACAGTTGCTGGATGAAATGGCATTTTATAAATTAAATTATTTTCACTGGCATTTGACCGATGAGCCGGCATGGCGAATAGAAATTAAAAAATATCCCAATCTTACAGCCATAGGTTCTGCAGGAGATTATGAACATCGTAACGGAGCGAAGCAATTTTATACGCAGGAAGAAATCAGGGAAATAGTAGCTTATGCAGCAAAACGATTTATAACCATCATTCCCGAAATAGATATGCCGGGACACGCTACTGCTGCAAACAGAGCGTATCCGCAGTATTCCGGCGGCGGTACAGTACAGCATCCGGAGTTTACATTCAATCCCGGATTGGATAGTACTTATTCTTATTTAACCAATATCCTTAAAGAAGTTGCTGCATTATTCCCTTCAAAAATAATACATATCGGCGGGGATGAAGTGAGCTTTGGAAACGAAAAATGGGCGTCGGATGTTCATATAAAAGAATTGATGCAGCGAGAGCATCTTACCGCTTTGACAGATGTAGAGCATTATTTTATAAAGCGTATGGCGGATAGTATAATTAAAATGGGTTGTACAGCAGCAGGTTGGGACGAAGTTGCAACTTCAGGGTTATCAAGTAAAAATACTTTAATTTTCTGGTGGCGGCACGATCATCCTGAACAACTGAAATATGCCTTGGATAAGGGTTTCCGTGTGGTAGAATGTCCGCGTCTTCCTTTTTATTTTGATTTTGTGCAAAGGCCGCAAGACAAGCAAGGCAGAAGATGGGGAAAATCTTTTAATACAATAAAAAATATTTATAATTTTAATTCGGACAGTATATCTGCAAGTAAAAATATCAAAGGCTATCAAGCCGCTTTATGGACCGAACAAGTTAGAAGTGTAGATCGATTATATTATATGATTTTTCCGCGCATCGTTGCAGTAGCTGAAGCCGCATGGACGAAGAATGCTAATAAAAACTTCTATGATTTTAATAACAGAATTGATGCGCTTTTTCCTTATTGGCACGCGAGAAACATTTCATTTTGTAATTACAAAGATGATGCGCAAAAGGAAATTATCGACAAGATCGTCCCTGTAAAATATCTTGATAATAAAGCAAAATAATTTTATACATTTTATATTACTAAAATAGTCTGTTATGATAAATTGTTTAGGACTCACCCGTCACCCTGAACTTGTTTCAGGGTCTTGTGCCAAGAGACGCCGAACTAAATTTGGCATGACGCGATACTAATATTACAGACTATCTATGTTTTATAAATAATTTTATTATAAATTATTTCCATCCGCCGCCAAGCCCGACGTATAAAGAAACAACAGCCTGCAATTGCTGCAACTTATCTGTAATACTGTTCAGTTGGGCAGATAACAAATTTTGTTCGGCCGTTAAAACATTTGTATAATTATAGTTTTGATAACTGTTTTTCATAAGCTCTTCCGTATAATCAACAGCCTTGAGTAAGTTGCTTATTTCATTTGAACGCACGGCAATTTTATCTTGCGCACTTTGATATTGATATAATGCATCCGAAATTTCCTGGCCGGCGGTCAGCCATGTTTTTTTATAAGTTGCAAGATATTCTTCTTGTACTGCACGGGCCTTTGCAAGCCTTTGTTTGTTTAATCCTTTATTAAAAATAGGTTGTGTAAGTCCGCCGATTATATTTGCGAAAAAATATCCCGGCGAGAAAAAACCTGATAAAACATTTTTATACCATCCGCCTTCTGCGGTAATAGTTAGAGCCGGATAAAAATAGGAGCGCGCTACATTTGTTAATTCAAATGCGTTCTGCAATTGAAATTCAGCTTCCTGAATATCAGGCCTGTTGGCTAATAATTGCGAAGGAACACCGGCAGGCAAATCGGACACAACGGTTTCGTGCGATAAGCTATCCCGGTCTATTGTTCCCGGCGTTCTTCCTAATAATACGCAAATAGCATTTTCCGCCTGACGAATATTTTGCTTAATATCAGGAATAGTTACTTCAGCAGAATACCTGTTTGCTTCTGCCTGTACAACGTCTGCACCGGTAGCAGCATCGCTATTCTTCAAAGCCTGAACAGTTGATACATCTTCTTTTCTGTTGGCAACTGTTTTTATAGTTACATCAAGCTGCGCATCATAAGCCAGTAACGAATAATAATTTATGGCAATTTGCGAAATCAATTGTGTTTGTACATATCTTTTATAAGCTTCACTTTGCAATAAAGCAGCAAGTGCAGCGCGTTTCGAGCTTTTCAGTTGTCCCCAAATATCCGCTTCCCATGAAGCGCTTGCATATAACTGGTAAATGTGTGTTCTGGAAATGGTATTATTGGTTGTTTGGCCTTGTTGTGCATCGGAAAGCTTTTGTGCTTCTGCACTTGCATTTGCATCGAGTGATGGAAGAAACGCCAGTTCACTTTGTTTAAAATCGGCTTGGGCTTGTTTAATCCGCGCTTCCGCTACTTTTAAATCGTAATTGTTTTGAATAGCTTCTCCAATTAATACTTTCAATTTTGGACTGAATAATTGCCGCCAGGATAAGTTGGCTATATTATTGGAATCTTTATTATTCACATCTCTGTACAATGAATCTGTATTTACATCTTGCGGAGGCGTATGATACATTTGAGTAACCTTGCACGCCTGCAAAAATATGAATGCGGAAATGAGAATAATTATTACGCCTTTTATCTTATATCTATTCATTTTATAAATTCGATATATAAATTAATTATTTTTTTATCAGGCATTGTTTGCTTGCACAATTAAATTTCCATCGGCATCGTACTTTTTCTTTCCGATTTTTTCCTGCAGCCCCTGAAATAAAATGTACAATGCGGGAATTACAAAAACACCCAGACATGTGCCAAACAACATTCCGCCTATGGCGCCAAAGCCGATTGAGTGATTTCCGTTTGCGCCTACACCGGAAGAAAATATCAATGGGAGCAAGCCGCAGACGAATGCCAGCGAAGTCATTAAAATTGGTCTTAATCTTGCTTTTGCACCTTCAAGCGCAGACTCTACAAGGCCCATTCCTTTTTGCCTTCTTTCTAAAGCAAATTCAACAATCAGGATTGCATTTTTTGCCAAAAGGCCGATGAGCATCACAAGCGAAATCTGTATATAAATATTAAAATCAAGCCCTGCTAATTTTGTAAATACAAATACGCCAGATAACCCAACCGGAACAGATAGCAACACAGCAAAAGGCAGCAGGTAACTTTCGTATAATGCGCTTAATAAAAGATAGACGAACGTTAAACTCAATATGAAAATGTATATTGTTTGCGAGCCGGCGTTTTGCTCTTCACGGCTGATGCCTGAATATTCATAACTATAACCTTGCGGCAAAGTTTCTTTAGCTACTTCGTCTATAGCCTGCATAGCTTGTCCTGTGCTGTATCCGGTATTTGGCGATCCGTTTACAGACATTGCATTGTACATATTAAAGCGTGCCAGCTGATCGGGGCCTTGCATTCTACTAAGTGTAATAAATTCAGAAACAGGCGCCATAGTTCCGCTGGAAGTTTTTACCTTAATATTATTTAATTGCTGTACAGATGCTGTATAATTTGTATCGGCCTGAATAATGACCTGATATTGCTGGCCAAATTGATTGAAATTATTCACATATAAACTTCCATAAAAAACTTGCATGCTGGTGAGTAAATCGCTTACTGCAATACCTGCATCTGCACATTTTGCAATGTTTACATCCAGGCGGTATTGAGGAAAGTGCGGATTAAAAGGCGAGGCTGCATATTGAATTTCCGGCCGCGCATTTAACGAATCTAAAAACCTTGAACCAACTTTATAAAATTCTTCGTTTGTATGTGCTGCTCTATCCTGTATCTGAAATGTAAAACCACCGCTTGTACCGAAACCGCTGATGGTAGGCTGTTGCATAAAAGTAATGCTCGCGCCACGAATTTTCGACGCTTTCTTTTGTAGTTTGGCAATTATATCCAGATCTTTTACTTTTGACCGTTTATCCCAGGGTATTAAACGAATAATAATCATCCCGTAAGCGCTGCCATTGCCTGCAACATAATTTCTTCCTAATGTCTGCATGCTGGATTGCACTTCCGGAATAGTGTGTACAATGCTGTCTAATTCCTGGTTGATAGCGCTTACTCTTTCCATCGTGGAAGATGGCGGCAAAGTAACATTGGCAAATATTGATCCCATGTCTTCACTCGGCACAAAGCTGGAAGGAGAAGATTTCATTAAAAAATAAAGTAAAGCAATAAATGCTGCTACAATCACCAGGCACATCCACCAGAATTTAGAAATCCCTTTCACAGCTTTCATATATCCAGTCGTTAATTTATCATATCCTCTATTGAATGATACAGAGAATCTGTGCATCAATGTTCCTTTTTTTTCTTCATTATGCAACACGGGCGGTTTTAAAACCATCGCTGCTAATGCAGGGCAAAGCGTAAGTGCATTAATTGCGGAAATAACGATAGCTATTGCCATTGTAACACCGAATTGCCGGTAGAAAACCCCTGCGGAACCGGATAAAAATGTAACTGGAAGAAATACGGAAGACATGACTAAAGTAATGGAAACAATAGCCGGCGCAATTTCTCCTATTGCATCCATCGCTGCTTTCCGGGGGGAAGTATATCCGCTTTCAAGTTTTGCATGCACAGCTTCAACTACCACAATTGCATCATCCACCACAATTCCTATTGCCAGCACTAATGCAAATAATGTAAGCATATTAATACTAAAACCAAAGAGATACAAAAAGAAGAATGTTCCTATAATAGCAACCGGTACAGAAATTCCATGTACTACGGTAGAACTAAAATCCTGTAGAAAAATTAATATTACCAGAAATACGAGAAGAAAACATTCAACCAATGTATGTACTACTTTTTCAATAGATGCATTCAGGAAGTCGTTGATATTTACCAAAGGCGAATAATGAATTCCATCCGGGAAAGATTTTGACGCTTCATCCATCGCTTTTAAAGATTTAATAATTACATCGTGCGCGTTTGATCCCGGTGTCTGACTGATTGCAATGGCAACCGCCTGTTTTCCATTTATAATAGAAGATCCTGTATAGGTTTGCGCGCCTAATTCAACACGTGCAATATCTCTCAGTTTTAAATATTGGCCGTTGCCGGTGGCTTTAATAATAATATTCCCGAATTGATCCGGAGAGGTAAGTGTGCCCGGATAAACGATTACATAATTGAAAGACTGATTATCATTTAACCCGAATGTGCCCGGCGCAGCTTGTATATTTTGCTGATTCAACGCATTTGTTACATCGGCTGTTGATACGCCGTAAGTTGCCATTACATCGGGCTTTAGCCATATACGCATTGCATACGTCATTTGCGAGCCGAAAACATTGGCAGCACCTACACCCATTACGCGGGAAAGTTGTGGAGTAACATTTATGTACGCATAGTTTTGCAAAAAAGTTTGATCATACTCCGGCTTGTCGCTGTATAAAGAGAGGATTAATAAATTGCTTGACTGTTGTTTGCGCACAGTAACGCCGCTTTGTACAACTACGGCAGGCAATTTTCCCAGCACTGCAGATATACGATTAGATACATCTACAGCCGCCTGATCGGGGTCTCTGCTTACATCAAAATAAACGCTTATGTTGGCTTGTCCTGTATTTGTAGCTGTGGAAGTCATGTACGTCATACCTTCCACGCCATTTATTTGTTGTTCTAACGGAATAATGACTGTATTTAAAACCGTTTGTGCATTGGCTCCTCCATAGGATGCGCTCACCTGAATGGTAGGCGGCGCTATGTTTGGGTATTGTTCTATAGGTAATTTTACTAATCCTAATACTCCTAATAAAACTATTAAAACAGAAATGACCGTACTTAATACAGGGCGTTCTATAAATTTTTTAAGCATAATAAAATTACTTATTGGAATTAGTAGTATCTACAGAATTGTATAAACTATCTACATTCAATGGCAGCGTTTTTACCTCAAAGCCATCTTTGAGATTGCTTGCGCCCAAGACTACTCTGTCTCCGATTTTTAATCCGTCAGATACAATATAAAACTGTCCGTCCATAGTCGGGCTTACTGTAATAGTTTTGCTTACAACTTTATTACTGTCGTTCAATGTATAAGTAAGTATTTTATCCTGAATCTGGAACGTACAGCTTTGCGGTATTATCAGCGCTGAATCAAACGTGTGCGGAATACGTACCGTAGCGCTTGCACCACTGGAAATAAGCCCTTGAGGATTAGGAAATATTGCTTTAAAATTTGCAGTTCCGGTAGTTGTACTAATGAAACTGCTTGCCAATTCCAGCTTTCCTTTGTATTGATATATTGTTCCGTTTGCCAATATTAAATTTGCCTGAGGAGAATGTTGCAATTTATCGGCGATATTATTTCCCGGAACTTTATTGTAAAAGTTGAGTAATTGTTTTTCGGTTAATGTATAATAGGCAAATACATTGCCGCTGTTAGATAAGGTTGTGAGCGGATCGGTTGTTGTGCTGTTTACTAATGCGCCGATTTTGTAAGGGATTAATCCGATTACGCCATCATGAGGGCTCCGTATATAGGTATATCCGATATTGGTTTCGGCATTTACAAGCGTTGCTTTTGCCTGAGCCAATAAGGCTTCCTGAGATTGTAATGTGTATTGAGCGGATTCCAATTCGTATTTGCTTACAATATCTTTTTCTACCAATGGTTTTACTTTTTCTACATTCATCTGAGCGGCGGCTACTTGCGCTTCAGCGCTTTTAATAGATGCTCTGGCTGTAATCGCATCCTGTTCAAACTGAGGGTTGCTTATAATAAATAACAATTGCCCTTTTTTAACTGTAGCGCCTTCAGGCACTAATATTTGCTGTAAATACCCGCTTACCATCGGCCTTATTTCTACAACCTGTTCTCCTTGTATGGTTGCTGGGAAATCTGTATATGTTGTGGCTTTCCTTGGCCCCAATGTAAGTACAGGATAGTCTTTAGGTGTTTCGGCTTTCTTTCTTTTTTTGGTTTGATTATTACAGGAAATAAGAATTATCAAACATAAAAAAGCGGGAAGAATTTTTTTCATACTTGTGGTGAAAAAAAATTATTGGTAAAAGTCTGTGAATTAAAAATGCCTCGTCGTAACATTGAATTAATGTTGAAACAACGATAGCCGATGCATAAGACAAGAGACAAACAATAAAGTTTAAACTTGAAATTATTATTTATAAAAATTTATTAAGCCTTCTATCGGATATTGTATAATTTTCCCAAATTCAAGCTCGTAATTCTTACATAATTCTTTCAATACATCTTTGAAGGCAAATGCGATGCCGCCGGTAAAATGTAAAGGGTAGATCCAGGATTCCCGAAATTTATACACATGGCTTATAAAAAAATCATTTAAACCATCTTCAATAATATTCTCAATCATATAATGTCCGCGATGCTCCGATAGAAATTCCGTAAAGCTTGCGATGTATTTTGCCGCAAAGGGGTCACGATATACATGTTGCAAAATGATGTCTTTATCAATCTGATATTTCTGTTTAAAATCGTGCATAAGATCATCGTCGAAAGTGTGGTAGAGATAATATTGTATTACCTTCCTGCCGAGGTATGTGCCGCTACCTTCATCACCTAAAATATATCCGATTCCGTTCTGTTCTTTTATTATTTTTTTACCATTAAAATATGCAATTCCGCTCCCTGTTCCCAGTATGGAAACTATTCCTTTTGCAGTGCCGCATGTTGCATGCGCGGAGGCAGCCAGGTCGGTATTAATATGAATAATTTTGCCCTGCGGAAATACTTTGGAAAATATTTTTTTGAGTAATTTTTTATTTGATTCCGCTGCCAATCCTGTTCCGTAAAAATATATTTCATCAATACCAATATTATTTATTTCAGACAATACCTGCGCACGAATAATTGCCTCGATTTCTTCAGCGGATAAATGATACGGACTGATGCCTTGTGTTTGAAAAGTTTTTTTTCTTTTGTTGTGCAATATTGCCCAACTGCATTTGGAAGCGCCGCTGTCGGCAATAAGTTTTACAGACATGAGAAAATTTTTTAGAATCTAATTCTAAAATAGAACTAAAATATGATAAGACGATAAATTAAACTGAGTTTATTTGCCAAACCGCAAAAAGTTGATTATTCGTTAATAAACCCGATGGTTTAATTTTTTTATTAACAATAAAGCAGGTTAAGAATAAATATGTTTTATTTTTAACCGATAGACAGAGAACAAACAAATCAATAGATGGAAAGAAGAAAATTTATGCAGCAAACTGCCATGGCGAGTGCGGGAATATTAGCCGCGAAAATAGGATTCGGAAAAACATTGCAACAGCAATTCCCAATTGTCCGCAAACCATTAGGGCAAAGAAAATTTACCAGCCCTGCCGTAGAAAAACTGATTAACGAAATACAAGCCAATGTCGGCAATAAAGAAATTGCATGGCTTTTTAATAATTGCTTCCCGAATACTTTAGATACTACAGTTGAGTATTCATTAATCGAGGGAAAGCCTGATACATTCGTCATAACAGGAGATATTGATGCGATGTGGCTACGGGACAGCACTGCGCAGGTAACGCCGTATTTGCCTTTGTGTAAAGAAGATGCAAGCCTTAAAAAATTGATCGAAGGCGTAATTCGCCGTCAGAACAAATGTATTATTATTGATCCTTATGCCAATGCATTTTATAAGGATGCAACTAAAATCAGCGAGTGGAAAAAAACTGATATTACGGATATGAAACCCGGTGTGCACGAACGCAAATGGGAGATAGACAGTTTGTGCTATCCTATTCGGTTGGCTTATTTATTTTGGAAGCAAACAGGAGATACTGCGCCGTTTGACGAGCATTGGAAAGAAGCAATGACATTGGTAGTAAAAACGTTTAAAGAACAACAGCGAATTACCAATCAAGGGCCTTATTCTTTTAAAAGAGAAACTTCTTGGGCAACGGATGGTGTTCCATTGGATGGATATGGTTATCCATGTAAACCGAATGGGTTGATTCATTCAATGTTTAGGCCAAGCGATGATGCCACCATTTTCCCATATCTGATACCAAGTAATTTTTTTGCAGTAAAAGTGTTAGGGTATTTGGCGGAAATGTGGGAAGCCATTGGCAAAGATCCGCAAAAAGCTGCTGAAGCAAGGGCGCTGGCAAGAGAAGTTTATCTTGCACTTCAAAATGTATCTGTCATGCATCCGAAATACGGAAAAATTTATCCTTATGAAGTAAACGGATACGGCAGTATAAATTTAATGGATGATGCAAATGTGCCTTCTTTGCTTGCAATGCCGTATCTGGATACTGTGCCTGCTGCCGATATTACGTATGGCAATACACGTAAATATATATTATCAGACGATAATCCGTTTTATTTTAAAGGCACTTTGGCAGAAGGTATCGGAAGCCCGCATACAGGACTGAATAAAATATGGCCGATAGGCATTACTATGCGCGGCCTTACTTCTAAAGATGCAAAAGAAATAGCAGATTGTTTGGATATGCTTCGCATATCGCATGCAGGCACAGGTTTTATGCACGAGTCTTTTGATCCGAGCGCGCCTATAACTTTTACAAGAACTTGGTTTGCATGGGCAAATACATTATTCGGAGAATTTATCTGGAAAGTTTACAGAGAACATAAAGATTTATTGAAAGCGCCACCGCCACCACCAACGGCGCCATTGCAACCGGCGAATGGCAAAAAAAGTTAAGATGTTCCTGATAGAAATATTTATCGTTAATTAATTCACTCTTGAATAAGGAAAGAATTAATTAACGATTTTAATTTTAGCCAGTCTTTATAAATGAGCAGATTAATCTTCAGTCATTTCTCTGGCGCTTTGTAATGCAGCGCCCGTGGGCTTTTCGCCTCCAAGCATTTGCGCTATGGAATAAATACTTTCGTCTTTGTTCAGTATTTTAATATTGGTCTTAATACCTTGTTGAGAAACTTCTTTGAATACATAAAAATGCGTATGGGATTTCGCTGCAATTTGCGGCTGATGCGTAATCGCAATTACCTGCAAATTTGCAGAAAGTTCTTTCATAATGATGCCTACTTGCTTTGCTGCTTCTCCCGAAATACCTGTGTCTATTTCATCGAAAATTAATGTGGGCAATTCAACTGACTGCGCAACCAGTGATTTAATGCAAAGCATTAAACGGCTAAGTTCGCCGCCGCTTGCGACTTTGCGGATCGGCTCAAAACGATTGCTTTTATTGGCATCGAACAGAAATTCGATTTGGTTGATACCGTAAAAGTTTAATGCAGTATCTTCTTTCAATTGTATTTTTAATGTTGCATTCGGCATTCCGATACGATGGAGTTTTTCGTTTACGGCGATTTCTATTTTCGGAATTTGTTTTTGCCTGGCGTCGGACAATTTTTTTGCCAAAGCAAAAGCCTCTTTTTCCAATAATTCTTTTAGTTTTTCCTGCTTTTCAATTTCTTCATCGATGTTTAATACAGCTTCTAATTTTTCCGATAATTCATTCTGTATTTGTAATAACTCATTCGTTGTGGAAACGCCGTGTTTTTTCAATAATTTGTATCCTGCCGAAATTCTTTCATTAATTATTTGCATGCGTTCTTCATCTGTTCCGAATGCTTCGGAAAGATCTTCTGTTTCACGCGCTATATCTTGCAATTCTATTTGTGTGCTGCGCAATCTTGATACAATTTCATCTATTTGTTGATGGAATTCTTTATAAGCATCCAGTTTGTTGATGATTTGTTTTAAGGATTGCACAATCGGATTTTCATTTTCCTGCAACAAATAATTTGCTTCGCTTAAAGATGTTTTTATTTCTTCGGCATTGGAAAGCAATTGTAATTCTGCATCGAGATTTTCCAATTCGTTTTCTGCAAAATTCATTTCGCTCAATTCGTTGTATTGATATTGATGAAAGTCTGATTCTTTTGTAAAACTATTTTTTTGGTTGATTAATTTTTCTACGGCTGATTTGGCCGAAATCCACTGTTTGTAAGTGTTTTGATATTGGATTAATAATTTATCATTACCTGCAAGGGCGTCCAAAACTTTTCGCTGAAAATCTGTATCGCCTAATTGCAGTGTATCAAACTGCTGATGTAAATCTACGAGAAATGATGCCAGTTCTTTTAATTGTTGCAGGCTTACCGGCGTATCGTTGATGAACGCGCGAGATTTTCCTGCGGAAGAAATTTCACGGCGGATGATTAATTCGCCTTCATTATCCAGTTCATTTTCCGATAAAAAATTCTGTATGGAAGATTGATTCTTGTTGAATGAAAAATTACATTCAACCACACATTTTTTTTCTTTGTATTGCAATACGGAAGTATCCGCGCGAGCGCCAAGTATGAGAGATAGCGCACCCATTAAAATACTTTTGCCAGCGCCCGTTTCGCCGGTAATGATATTTAATCCTTCGGTAAAGAAAATATCTATTTCATCAATGATGGCAAAGTTTGATATGTGAAGTTGAGTGATCAATGATTTGAGTTAAAAAATCAAAAATAAAAAGGAAGTACCAAGAAGAAATTAAATAAAAAATAAATTTTTATTTCGCCGTTTCGCAATTTGGTGCACCTTCAGCAAATGTCCACAAATGTTTTTCTGCTACAAACCCATCATATCTTTCTAAAATTTCATTCAGCACTTCATCTATTTCTTTAGAAGTATTCAGCTGCACCAAACGGCTTCGAAACTCTTTAATGTTTGGAAATCCTTTTAAGTAATTGGTGTAATGCCTGCGCATTTCTTTTATCCCTACAACCGGTCCTTTCCATGCAAGCGAATATTTTAAATGCTGGCGAATTACAGCTACTCTTTGCTGAACGGTTGGCAATGGCAGATATTTCCCACTTTTCAAATAATGTTTTATCTCATCAAAAATCCAAGGATAACCAATTGCCGCACGGCCGATCATTATGCCATCAACACCATAACGGTTTTTATATTCCAGCGCTTTTTCCGGAGAATTAATATCGCCATTTCCAAAGACGGGAATATGTATGCGCGGATTATTCTTTACTTTTCCTATCAAAGTCCAATCGGCTTCTCCTTTATACATTTGGCAACGTGTGCGCCCATGAATGGAAAGCGCAGCAATACCAGCATCCTGCAATCTTTCCGCAACTTCTTCAATGTTTTTTGAATCGTCGTCCCAACCCAATCGCGTTTTTACAGTAACAGGGAGATTGGTATTTTTAATTACGGATTTTGTAAGTCTAACCATTAAATTCACATCTTTCAAAACACCTGCGCCTGCACCTTTTGTAACTACTTTTTTTACCGGACAACCAAAATTAATATCTACCAAATCCGGATTTACGGTTTCCACGATTGCGGCGCTCAGGCCCATTGCTTCTTCATCGCCGCCGAATATCTGAATGCCGATTGGCCTTTCTTCTTCAAAAATATCGAGCTTTCGCCGGCTTTTGATAGCATCGCGAATCAAACCTTCGCTGCTGATAAATTCCGTGTACATTAAATCTGCGCCATTCGTTTTACAAACTGAACGAAAAGGTGGATCGCTCACATCTTCCATCGGTGCGAGAAGTAACGGAAATTCGGGAAGTTGTATATTGCCTATTTTTATCAATGCTGAATTATAAATTAAAAATTAAATATGCCGTTCAACACAAATCATACATCGTAAATCCTAAATTATAGATTACAATGTATCTTCGCGGCAAATTTACATTCAATATTTTTCATTACAATGAATGAAGAAAATACTTGGTTTCAAAAACCGGATTATCCGGGTTACAGGCAGTTTTTAATTTTACTGGGGATAACCTGCGCGGGTCTTTTGTTAATGGGGTTAATCAGCGTATTTGTTTTACTGGCACACTATGGAGTCAATTTTAAAGCAGCAGATATTAATAATATGCCTTATGGATTAATGATATATCTTACCATTGTTCAGGATGTGTGTTTATTTGCTTTGCCTGCAATTACTTTTGCGTTGATCGTAAAAAGGCGAACGGATTATTTCAACTTACATACTAAAAATAATGTGCAGTTGTGGCTTGTTGTTGTTCTGATAGCTTTAGCTTGTTTGCCGGTTAGTGATTTGCTTGGTCAATTGACAGAAAAAATTCCTTTATCAAAAGAATGGTATAATTATTTTAAAATAAAAGAAAATGAGTATGATACAGCAGCGTTGATGCTTATTAATTTAACGTCTGTAAAATATTTTATTATATCTCTTATCATGATTGCATTATTGCCTGCAATTGCCGAAGAACTTTTTTTTCGCGGCGCATTGCAACAGGTGATGATCAAATGGTACGGAAATCCGATTGCGGGAATCATTGTTAGTGCCGTTATTTTCAGCGCATTTCACATGTCATATTTTGGGTTTCTGTCAAGAACAATGCTCGGTATTGTATTGGGACTGGTTTATTATTACGGAAAAAATATCCGGCTTAATATGTTGATACATTTTATCAATAACGCTTCTGTACTGATAGGGCTGTATATTATGTATGGAAGCAAACCTTTGACCTCGGTAATGCTGGATAATAGTTCGGCTTCTTCAGGATGGTATTTACAAATGGCGGCATTAATTGTATTAATTATCTTAATGAAGTTTTTTATAAAAAAATCAGAAACCGATAACATAGTTGACAGCAAATAGGTTAATAGTAAACGGCAAATTTTTTTAATTTTTAATTTTTAATTACTTCGTGGCTCTTAACAAACAAACTTTTCAGGTACGCACGCTCACTGCAATTATTTTTGTAGTTATAATGCTGTGTGGATTATTGATAAATCAGTGGACTTTTTTCTTATTATTTTTCATCATCCACTGGGGATGCTGGAAAGAATTTATAAAATTATATGAAAAAATAAACGTGCGCTATGCAGACGTTGCTTCCAAATCAAAGGAGGCTCCAATGCTGATTGGATGCGGCTTTTTGATCTTTTGCCTTCCGCATTATTTTAAAATTAATCAGTATGTAAAAGTGTATTATATCGGTATATTTATATTCCTTGCAGGCTTGTTATATTTTTTGTTCAGGCTGTTGAAAGAAGACCAAAGCAGGAGAGGAGTTTTACTTAAATATTCTTTTTTAGGCCTTATATATATTTCTCTTACATGGGGCGCAATGATTAATCTTAGTAACCTGAATTTAGTTCAGATGCCATTAAACAATCAAGACTCACTACCATTAAGAATTCTTAATACTGATATTTATGATTTAGGGTATATTGCCGCTCTTACATTGATTGGTTCTATTTGGATTAATGATACGATGCAATATATTGTCGGCTCATTAATCGGCAAAACGCCTTTCTCACAAATATCTCCTAATAAAACGCTGGAAGGTACACTGGGCGGTAGTTTGCTGTGTGTCGTTATAATTGGTTTGATTGGATATATTTATAAGCACGAATTTGTGAGCTTGTTTGTGTACATCGCTTTAGTGGCTGCAATTGTAGGAACTTGCGGAGATTTGTTGGAGAGTAAAATTAAGCGTATGGCTGGCGTAAAAGACAGTGGTAATTTAATGCCGGGACACGGTGGTTTTTTAGACAGATTCGATAGTCTGATTTTATCCGTACCATTTGTGTGGATTGCCATTGAAGCAATAGTTTATATTATAACAAATAAACAATTTGGCGGGTAATATAGCACATAAGTTTATTGCTTCTGTTTTAATACTGTATGCCCAACTGAACAATTAAGGCACATTTTTTTATCACAATAATTATTTTTCAATTCTAGCAAAGCCTGACTATCAAATGCTGATTGGCATGCCACTCCGAAACTTCGCCACGAGCGGATGATAGCGTTGTTTTCAGCTTTTATTTCTGATAATAAGCGCATGGCTTTTTCTTTATACATTTCTGATTGATTGATTTCTCCATAAGCAAATAAAACAGGGATTACGGTGTTGATAAGAATGATGTCAATCGTAGGCTGTCCAATATGTTTTGGATTTGCTTCGTGCGGCATATCGTTTAAAGTATAATGCGTATCCCAATAATTACCGGCTTTGGATTCAAACATTTCTTTGAATCCATTATAGTTGGAAGTCTCTAATATTTTTGAGAAAAGATGATTGGAATTGTATATGAGAGCGGCCAACTGAGCAAGTCTTACTGTAGGAAAATTTTGCGGGCGCATTCTTAAAAATTTTGGTTTGTATGTTACTGCCTGCAAATTGTATTTGATGCGGAGATATTCATATTCTTTCTGAAGTGCTCTTGCATAATCATTGTGCTGATGCTCTTGTAGTAGTCCGCATTGCCCAAATAGCAATGCTTCAAGCGTACTGAGTTGATGTTTATTCTTGGCTAAAATTATTAATGGCAATGATTTTGCCAAATCAAAAAATATATCGGTATTTACTTTTGCGCCAAAATTTTTTGCTAATAGTTGCCAAAATGTTTCACTCCAGTCCTGATTATTAAAGGTTAATAATTCTCTGACCTCCTGCGATTTTCTTTCCAGTCTTTCAGCGAGCAGGTGGTCTTTCCAAACGAGCCATTGTAAATGATTTAATACCGGTAAATATTTTTCACACGGAATAAAGAAATTATTGTTCATTAACGTTTCGTAAGTGTACAACATGGATGATGCTACGAGTGGCTGTAATTCCAGTGTCGGGAAATTTGTACCAGGAATTTCTTTGTCATGTTCCCAAACTACATGTAGAATAATATTGTTGTAGTTCTTGTCATTGCTATGATTATGCAATAGCCAGTCGGAGCTTTTTACATGCAATTCTATATTGCCTGCAAGTATCGTATTGTTGATTTTAATTTTACCGTTAATAAAATCGGGCCCTTGGTTCTTATTCAAAATTCCGCTGTGAAGAATAATCAATTGTTCTCCATCTGTGGTTGATAAATCCCTGGCATTAAAATACCGGAATTGCCATATAAATTGCAGTAAGTTTTCTTGCATAAGATAATTGGATTATCTATAACAATTTACAACAATTATATTAATCTTTTCGAGATTGTATTGTCAATTTTTTTGAATAAATGGTGTGGCTTATACACACGCCAATCTTCAATCTCCATTAATTCTATGAAATACTGTAGCTTGTATTTTTTAAATTCTGCGGCGGCGGGAGAGGATAAATTAAGGATGACAAGCCAGCCTTCATCGTCGGCAATTTCTTCGAACCATTCTTCATAATAATCTTTACCTCCGTAATGAAAATTCAATACATTTTCTCCAATAAAAATAAAATGAGAAATTCCTTCCAATTCCAATATATCGGCAAGGTCGTATTTTAAAGTCATTATATCGTTTTCGATGGCATCATTCCATTCTCCGATAAGTTCTATTACGGCAAATCTCATTTCATAATCTGCATACAAAATTTTGCAGTACAATGTACGGCTGCCGAAATCGTCCCATTGAGGATGGATATAGAAGTTATAAATGGCTTGCGAAAACTCAAATTCACTGTATTCGCGCCCGTAAAACGGCGAACGTTCATCTTCTTCCGCAGTATATAAATCGCGCCAGTTATAAAATGGTTCTATTGTATGCACAGAAATATTTTTATAAAGTTATAAAAATTGCACACCAAATAATTTAGCTTACAGAAGAATTAACGAATATTAAAAATTAAAGCCGAGCTGCAGTTTTTTTTACACGATTTCTATAAATCAATTTTTTCTCCTTGTACCGGAAAAATAAGTTTTACATGAAGGTCATTTTCTTTCAGTAATTCTTCATGAATTATTTTTTCATTATCCTCGTCCGGCTTGATGTGTGCAACAATTACAGGTAGATTTTTCAGTGAATTTTTTCCAGCAATATTTTCGAGGTAATGCAGATTTTTAAAAAGCAATTTTGGTTTTAAATGCCCGAATAATTGCTTGTCTTTTTGTTTATCTGGATAAGAGCATTCTATGGAAATTCCTTTTAGCTTATGCGATGAAACCATTGGTGCAGCTGCATTCCAGACGATTTTCATATAATTGCTTCTTTCTATTGAATCATCGCCTGTGTCGCCGAAATACAAAAAATAATTATCATTATTTCTTACCAAAAATGCGGTGCTTTCCCCCGGCACCGAATGGCTCAGCAGGAATGGTTTTACATACATGTTCGTATTTTCGATCTTCGTTTCTCGCGCTGTATCCAAATAATTATAAGTGTATTTTTTTAACAAAGGACTTTCTCCTTCATTGGCAAAATTTGCCCAGCTTGTCCACGTAAAATATTTTGTTTTTAATACATTGATACAAAAAGGTAAAGCATAAATATTTTTCGCTGTATCATTCGGAGAATTAATAATCAACCCCCCACAATGATCCAAATGCCCGTGAGAAATTAGATATGCTTTTATATTATTTTTAAAAAAATCGTTACTGTTGGCTTTGATAAAACCTTTACTGCGTAAGGCCTTCAGCCCGTTATAAATAGTTCCTGCATCAAGCGAAATATAATCCCGGGAACCTTCCGGTGCAAGAAGATAGGCGGATAAATTACCTTCATCACTACCGCCATAAACGCCCAAAGGAAGTATGGAAAATGATTTATTCTGTGCAAATGAATATAGAGACAAAACGGAAAAGCATATTGCCAGTAACGATATTTTTTTCATCAGTTTATTCTTCTTTATGTGTATAGAATGAATTTGCCTGTGCTGTGCATGTCATTACCAAATCGTTGATGCAAACATGTTCGGGAAGTGTGGAGCAATAATATACAACGTTTGCAATGTCTTCTGCATGCAATGGTTCATAGCCTTCATAAACTGCATCGGCTTTGGCATTGTTGCCTTTAAAACGCACGTTAGAAAATTCTGTTTCCGCCGCGCCTGGATGAATCGCGGTTACCTTGATTTTGTCGGCAAGCAGTTCGATACGCTGCGATTGAGAAATAGCATCAACTGCATGTTTGGTGGCGCAATAAACATTACCTCCGGGATAAATATCTTTTGCGGCAGTGGAACCGATATTGATAATATGCCCTTTTTTATTTTTTATGAAATGAGGAATTATGGCTTTGGAAACATACAGCAATCCTTTAATATTTGTATCAATCATCGTATCCCAGTCATCGATCTCTGCATCATTAAAATTTTCTCTACCAAGCGCCAGCCCTGCATTATTTACAAGTATGTCGATTTGTTGCCATTCTTCAGGAAGCGATGATAAGTATTGTACAACTTCTTCCCGATGCCGCACATCAAACGATAGCGGAAGAATTTTTACATTATATTTTGATGATAATTCTGCTGCCAGAATTTCGAGCCTTTCTTTTCTTCTGCCAGTAAGAATGCAGTTCCAACCTTCGGCTGAAAACCTTTCTGCTATTGCTTTTCCGAAACCTGATGTAGCACCTGTGATTAATATTGTGTTCATGAAAATTATAGTTTAAGTAATATTTATTTTTGAAATGCCGGATGAAATTCCTGTAAAGTACTTCGTAAAAAATGTTTATCCAAATGCGTATATATTTCCGTAGTTGTAATGCTTTCATGGCCGAGCATCTCTTGCACAGCCCGAAGGCTGGCGCCGCCTTCTATCAAATGTGTAGCAAAGGAATGGCGAAAAGTATGCGGAGAAATATTTTTTTTAATGCCTGCTTTTTGTGTCAAATCTTTTATGATTAAAAATATCATCACTCTTGATAAATTTTTACCTCTGTTATTCAGAAAAAGAAAATCTTCGTAACCGGAAGAGATTTTTATTTCTTTACGATAATAATCTTTATAATAATTAATATAGCGAACGGCGCTGTCGCCAATAGGAATCAGTCTTTCCTTGTCGCCTTTGCCCGTAACGCGGATAAAACCTTCATTCAAATACAGGCAACTGATTTTTAAATTGATCGCTTCGCTCACACGCAAACCGCAACTGTACAGCGTTTCGAGAATAGCTTTATTTCTATGCCCGTCATTTTTACTCAAATCTATTTGCGCAATAATATGCTCAATTTCCTCAAAGCTTAAAACATCGGGCAAGGCTCGTTTTAATTTTGGAAGTTCCAAAAGCAAAGTCGGATCATGGTGCACAATATTTTCTGACAAAAGATATTTGTAAAAACCTTTGATGCCCGAAATTGCCCGCGCTTGTGAGCTTGCAGCCAATCCAAAACCTGCAATATATTTAATGAATGATTGCAGCGTTTTCAGGTCCAAGATCACCCGGTGATTTTTGTAAAACATTTTCTTGTAAATAAAATGTGAGTTTGTCTATATCGCGCAGATAAGCCTCTACGGAATTTTCGCTGAGAGATTTTTCCAATTGCAAATAAGCCTTGTATCCGTTTTTATAACTTTCCCACATAATTGAAGCAAAGTTATTTGTATTTCTTAGGTTTGTAAAACGAAAGAATTGAATAATATGCAGCCCATCAATTTCGACACATTTAGCAGCGATTACGAGCGGAATAGAAAGAGTTTCAGAAGTTTTATTTCCCGCATGGAAAACAATCCTCCTGAAAATATTGATGAAATTACAGATACGACGGATAAAGAAGTATGGCAGGAAATTGATTGTTTAAGCTGTGCCAATTGCTGTAAGAAAATGACGCCAACTTTTACGGCACAAGACATTAAACGTGCTGCGACATATCTGCATATTTCTCCTAAAGTATTTAAAGAAAAATGGTTGATGTATGAAGAGAAAGATAATGATTGGGTAAATAAAAGCCAACCTTGCCAGTTTCTTGATTTATCTACCAATATGTGCAGCATTTACGAGGCGCGGCCTGCTGACTGTGCAGGTTTCCCGCATTTAAACAAAAAGCATTTTAAAGATTTCGGCTACATTCATAAGCAGAATATTGAATATTGCCCGGCAACAATGAGGTTTATTCAATTATTGAAAGAGAAAATATGAATTCTTACATTTTATATCCGTACAAGTTGTATTATGATTTGTAATTGTATGCCAAAGCCTGAGCGTAATTTAATTCCTTTTCTTTCGCAAAATATTTTTTCCTTTGCGATTTAATTGAAAAATCATAATGCAGATTCCCTGTACAGATAGAGAGTTTTTTATTCTAAAAAAAATTGCTACGGCGGCTGAAGCAAGCGCTATGCCCGCGTATATTATTGGCGGTTTTGTACGTGATAAAATTTTAGGAAGAAATACAAAAGATGCCGATATAGTTGTACTTGGCGATGGTATTGCATTCGCAGAAAAAATTGCTGAACGATTCCACCCGAAACCGGCCGTAACCATTTTTAAAAATTTTGGTACGGCGCAAATAAAATTACCCGATATTGAAATAGAAGTTGTAGGCGCGCGAAAAGAAAGCTACCGCAGCGAAAGCCGTAAGCCGCAAGTGGAACAAGGCTCTTTGCAGGATGATCAAAATAGAAGAGACTTTACTATCAACGCGCTTTCCGTAAGCCTGAATAAAAAAGATTTCGGCGAATTGATTGATCCTTTTAACGGTATCAAAGACTTGCAAAAGAGAATCATTCGTACACCGTTGAAGCCCGAAGAAACTTTTAGCGACGATCCATTACGGATGATGCGCGCCATTCGCTTTGCAGCACAATTAAATTTTACGATTGAAGAAAAAACATTCGAAGCCATTGTTGCCGAAAAAGAAAGAATCAATATTATTTCCAAAGAACGCATTGCTGATGAATTGAATAAAATCATGTTATCGAAGAAGCCTTCGATAGGTTGGGATTTATTATTCAGAAGCGGTCTGCTGCAAATTATATTTCCGCAAATGGCTGCGCTTGCCGGTGCGGAAAATGTAGAAGGGATAGGACATAAGGATAATTTTTATCATACTATTCAGGTAATAGATAATATTTCCGTTCATACCGATAACCTTTGGCTGCGCTGGGCTGCATTGCTGCATGACATTGGAAAACCGCCAACAAAAAAGTTTGAGAAAGGACATGGCTGGACATTTCACGGGCATGAGATCGTGGGCGCTAAGATGGTTTCGAAGATATTCGCACAATTAAAATTGCCGCTCAATGAAAAAATGAAATATGTGCGAAAACTAGTGGCATTGCATATGCGGCCGGCATTTCTTTCGAAAGATGAAATTACGGACAGCGCTATCCGAAGATTGTTGTTTGATGCCGGAGAAGACGCGGATGATTTAATGACACTTTGTGAAGCGGACATCACGAGCAAGAATCCGAATAAGGTGCGTCGTTATTTGCAAAACTTCGAAATTGTACGGCAAAGGATGATTGAAGTAGAAGAAAACGATAAGCTTCGTAACTGGCAGCCGCCGGTAACAGGCCAATTGATCATGGAAACTTTTAATCTGCAACCATCCCGCGAAGTGGGCATTATAAAAGACTTTATACGTGAATCTATTTTGGATGGTATTATTCCGAATAATTATGAAGACGCTTATCAGCTGATGCTGAAAAAAGCAAATGAGCTGGGGCTGAAAGCAGTTGATAAAAACTGAATAGCTTATTGCGGCAAGAATGTGTAAACCTGTTCATTAAAAACCAACATGATAAATTTTTGTAAAAATAAGTACCTTCAATTCTTAATTCATAATTCTTAATTAATATATGGCTGTTCTGAAATTTCGTGTATATCCTGAAGATGATTCAAGTGTATATCGTGATATTGTGATAAAGCACACGCAAAATTTCCTGCAATTTCACGAAAGCATTTTAGCTGCTTTCGGATTTGATAATAAGCATGAAGCAACATTTTATAGAAGCAATGATAACTGGCAGCGTGGCAAAGAAATTTCGCTGAAAAAATACAATAAACCTTATAAAGCCGAACCTTTGCTTATGGCTGAAACACTGATTGGCAGTGAGATTCGTGATACCAATCAGCATTTTGTTTATGAATATGACTTTACTAAGAATTGGGTATTTTTTCTTGAACTTATCAATGTATCTAAAATAGAAAGTTCAAAAATTACATATCCTTCAGTAAGCAGAACGGAAGGCATAGGTCCGCAGCAATATGGAACCAAAAGCATTCTTGATAATAAGTTTCTGGATATAGAAGAAAAATATGATCTTTCTAAAAATTCGGAAGGCTTTAGTGAAGAGGGCGAAAAAGCTGATGAGGCTGCTAATGCGGAGGAAGATGAGCGTACAGAAGAAGAAATTTAATCTTTCTATTAAAAATCTTATTCGTATAAGATGTACAATTGGTATAATGCTTTTGTTTTTACATGATTGTTTTTCAGAAGATATTTATGGTTGCGTTGAGCGCGTAAGGGATAGCAGCGGTAGCCGACAGCCGCGCAGGTACGAGCAGGCGAGGACTACAAGCGTATAGCCCGACAGCACGCGGCGTAATTTGCTAACCTTTCCATAAGTAAAATGCAGCGTGGTGGCACGCCACAATAAATCAAAATTTTTTTCGAAAAGTATTTTATAACAGTAAATGATGAAGATAATTCTTGCCTCAAAATCGCCGCGCAGAAAGCAATTATTGGAGCAGGCAGGCGTTTTGTTTGAGGTAATAACTGTGGAGACGGACGAGGATTTTCCTGCCGATATTGCGATAGAAAACGTACCTGTTTTTATAGCCGAGCAAAAGGCGGTTTCTGTTGCGGCTTTGTATCCGGATCGGATTGTTGTTGCCGCTGATACGATTGTAACGATCGATAATGAAGTGATCGGAAAACCGGCTGATGAAGTTGATGCTGCAGCTATTTTGCGGAAATTGTCCGGGCGTGTGCATCGCGTGATTACAGGCGTGAGCATTTTTTATGAAGGAAAGAAAGAAAATTTTTATGAAGAAACGGAAGTTGAATTTGATGTGCTGAACGATGAACAAATATATTTTTATATAAATAATTTTAGGCCGTATGACAAAGCAGGCGCGTATGCTATTCAGGAATGGATTGGATTGACAGGCATTAAGAAAATCAACGGAAATTATTATAATGTGATGGGTTTGCCGGTAAACCGTGTGTTGAAAATATTGAAACAATTGCAGTAAAATTATTCCGCATCATCGCCGTTGTCATCTTCTTTATCTTCAGACTTTTTGTTGAACGGATTCCATACTAATTTTGCATTGCCGCTGCCATCGTCTTTAGCGCGCAGATGCACTACAATTCCCTGATGGACTTTTTTGCCTTCGGCTTTTCTTTGCGCAGTTTTTTCCGGATTGCGCAATGGTACATCTATGCTGAGATCTGTGCCGCCGTTGATTCCGTAGATGCCTTGCAGGCTCATTTCAATTACGTTGGAGGCAATAGTCATAGGAGGAACAGTAATCTTACCATTGTTGATCGTAAAATTATTTTTAATGGTTTTAAAAGATACATTGGCCATATCTCTTTTTTTGAAAATATATTTTTGTATAGAAAGTAGTGGCTTGTAGTTAATCAGGCTGCCATTTATTAATTGGAAAAATATATTTCCGTTTAAAGAATTTTTCATCAAATTTGCTTGTGTGTTGAGGGTTCCGGTTACGTTGGCTTTTGCAGAGAATGTGCCGTTTAAGTTTTGATCGGTAATAGATGTTTGCCCGAAATTGCCAAATGCCTTAAAAAGGTTATTCACTTCCACATCATTTACATTTGTCTGCATTTGAAACGGAATCGCATTACCATTTGGCTTTACAGAGATGTTGGCTTGTATAGTGCCGCCGGCAAAATTTACAGCTGCATTATTTAATGCAATATCAGAAGGAGAGAGGCTTGCATTGGCTTCAAGACTTTGTGCAGAGAAAGTGCGGTATAATATATCCACTACGTGAAGATGAAGATTTGCTTTACTGTTTTTCATAGTATACAGCAATTTTGTGTTGATGTTTTGCAATGATTTGTTGCTGCTTGAATGCGCATCATTTTTACTGTGCGGACTATTGCTGTTTAATAATCCGGTAAATTCATCAAAGACCAGTTTGTTGCTGTGAATATTCCAGTCGAATATTATTTTATCAGGGTTGGTAAAATAAAGATTCATGAAATTGTTGGCGATACCGTTTAAAGTAATATCACTTTTCTGTGTAGTTAAAGCGGCATTTGAAATGGTAAGATTTTCTTTATTGAACAATAAATCTACATTTCCTTTTAAAAAATTAAAATTGGCCGGCACATATGTAAATGCTACATCTGCCAGATGAATTTTTCCTATTAAACTATGCCCCGCCGTATCTTCTTCTTCAATACCTCCGTGATATGCCATATCAATCTTGGCTGAACCATTTTTGAAATTAAACGTGTTGCCGAAAATATTGTTCAAAAGATTTACATTGAAATCGGAAACGAATTTAAAATCCATTACGGGATGAGTGAGATTGAACATTCTTACATCCCACATTTTTACCGGGATGTTATAAAAAGAGGCCGTTAAAGTATCTAATGAAAGTTGTGAATTGGGATCTTTATGCGGCTGGCCGGGAATCACATTGTTATAATAAGAACCATTGAAACTGGCATTTTGCATTACTCCGAAAGGGACAGTAAAATCGTTGTCTTTCACTTGCCATGTGGCGTGTACGATTGGATCGTCAGGGCCGTTTAAATGCCCGTCGATAACAGTAACTTTTAATGCAAATTTATTTTTTAAATTAAACGGATGCAATGTTTGCTGTAGATTTTGCGGCACGATGGAAGCCGCTTCTCTAAAGCCGATCGCCGGCGCGCTGATGTCAAGCGCGTATGTTTTAGGATTAGTTCCAAAGTTGAAATCTGCGCCAATCATAAGTGTGTTGTCATTGATTTTAACAGGCTGAACCGGCATTCTCAGATCTTTCTTTTCTTTATTAAAAAACAGATGAAAATTTGCCTGTAAGTCTTTATTGCCGAGGTAAGATCCTTTGGCTAAGTCGAACCCAAGCCCGTTCACATAAATATTGGAGTTGGCACGGATTTCCATTGCAGTATCAACGGAATGAATATTTCCGTTCATCTCTTTAATTAATAATAATATCTGTTTTTGTTTTGATTTGTCTTCTATATTAACCGTAAAGTTTTCAATTCCGAAATTTTCAAAATCTATTTTTTTGTTTTTTTTATTATTTCCGGTAGATTCTTTATCCGGTTTTCCATGCAATAAATAATCATTGCTATAACCATTCGGCGCATTAAACATATGGAAAGCTCCGTCACTTAGTGTTACTTTGATAATTTCAGGATGCGTAAGTAAAGAAAAAACATCCAGCTTGATATATACGTTTTTTATTTCCACAAGATTTATGTGATAAACTTTGTACAAACTGTCGCTGAGCGTAATACCTTCCAACTCTACAGCCGCATTCGGGAAGCCTCTGAACAATGCGGGCTTCATATCATCGATATGGAAATTCCCTTCCAGTTTATTGCTTACCGATGTTGCAATTTTTTTAAGAAGTTCTTGTTTATGCGCTTTTATATACCATGCAATGCCTGCACCGATAATAATATTTAATAAGATTAAAGAAGCAAATACAATGATTATTATCCTTAACCATTTAGGGAGATTTTTTGTGTTTTTAGGTTTTAGCTCATCAGACATAAAAGTTTTTTATTGCTTCCAATGAATCGAATCATACAAAGCATTATCAAAACCAATAACAATTATTTCTGCATCATTTTCAATTACCGGCCGTTTAATAACGCTTGTTTTTTCAGACATTAAATGTAATGCTTTCTTTTCTGAAGTAATTGAATTTTTTGTTTCATCACCCAATGCGCGCCATGTACTTCCTTGTTTATTCAATAATTTTTCCCATCCGATCTGTGCTGACCATAGTTTTAATTTATCTATTGTAATTCCCGATTTTTTATAATCGTGAAATTCATAAGGAATGGCGTGTTCGTTGAGATAATCAAAAGCCTTCTTCATCGTATTGCAGTTTTTAATACCATAAATTCTGTACATAAAATAAAAATAGAATGAGGAATTTTATTAAATGATTTATTTCTTACTAAGCTTTACACAGCATCCATTCTTTGACCTTATCGAAAGTGTTTGATAACAGAATGCTTTCTTTCTTTTTTGTGAATAATGATTTAGCAGACTCCGGCAATGGAATTTTTGTCATCAACAATTCTTCTACAACATCCGGAAACTTTACAGGATGAGCTGTTTCAAGGATGATGCCTTTATTACCTGGTTTTGTAGTTATATAATCTTCCAATGCTTTGTACGCAACTGCACCATGCGGATCGAGCATATAGCCAGTGTTGTCATATACATTGCGGATGGTTTTTCTGGTATCATCATCTGAAACAGAAACGCTGGATGAAAAGACTTTTTAACTCGCTTATATTTTGATGAAACAATTCCAGTATTCTTACAAAGTTACTCGGATTGCCCACATCCATCGCATTGGAAATAGTAGTTACAGATTCCTGCGGCTCATACTTTTCAGTAGCCATAAATTTCGGAATGGTATCATTGCTGTTGCAAGCAGCAATAAAATGCTTAACCGGCAAACCGGATACATACGCTACAATACCGGCACATATATTGCCAAAATTTCCACTCGGCACACTAATGACCGGCGCATCATTTTCTTTCCATTGTTGCAAAGCGTAGAAATAATATAATTGCTGCGGCAACCAACGGCCAACGTTAATAGAATTTGCAGAAGTAAGCCTGTATTTTTCTTTCAAATCATTATCTGCAAATGCTTGTTTTACGATGCTTTGACAATCGTCAAAACTTCCCTCAATTTCAAGCGCTGTGATGTTTTGTCCACAAGTTGTCAATTGTAATTCCTGAACAGGACTTACCTTTCCTGAAGGATAAAGAATAATAACATCAACGCCTTCCACACCCAAAAAGCCATTTGCAACTGCGCCGCCGGTATCTCCTGATGTTGCAACTAAAATGGTAGTTTTACGAGAATCATTCTGATTAAAGTATCCTAAACATCGGCTCATAAATCTCGCACCTACATCTTTGAATGCGTATGTGGGGCCATGAAAAAGTTCGAGGGAATATATATGCTCATCGACGTGAATCAACGGGAAAGGAAAGCTGACGGTTTCTTCCACAATTTTTTTTAATATATCGTCCGGAATGCTACCACCTACATAAGGTTTCATTACTTCAAAGCCTATGGCTTCTTTGGAATAAGCAGAAAGATTTCGAATTAATTCTTTAGAAACCTGAGGAATATTATCCGGAAAATATAATCCTTTATCAGGCGCCTGCCCATTAATAACGGCTTCTCTGAAAGACACGGTCGGCGCTGATTTATATAAACTGTAATATTGCATTTTATTAATAATATTTTTTTTAAATAAGATATTTTCGTAATTAGAGAAATAAAATAATTATTGACTATCGATTATTCTCGCACCTTCTTTATTAATCTTAGAAACATAAGTACGAAAATCTATGCCAAGATTGAGATAAATATTTTTCATTTCCTGTTCAACTTTTCTTGCGGTCGCTTCATCTTTGCTAAGCATAAAAATCGACGGCCCCGAACCTGAAATGCCGCCGCCCAAAGCGCCCGCATCTAAGCACTTTTTTTTCAGTTCATCAAAGCCCGGAATGAGTTTGCTTCTTACAGGTTCAATGATATAATCTTCCAATGAACGGCCAATAAGTTCTACATCGTTTTGTATAATGCCGGCCACAAGGCCTGCAATATTTCCCCATTGCTTTATTGCATTTTTCAAATCTATCTGCTGGCGAAGAACAGCGCGCGCATCTGCCGTACGGATTTCTATTTGCGGATGAACCAGTGTTGTATATAAATCAGGTGCGGGCAAAGGAATAATATCCAAAGGGCTGATGGAGCGGATCAAAGTAACTCCGCCATATATGCAAGGCGCAACGTTATCGGCATGCTTTACACCACTTGCTACTTTTTCGCCAAACATGGCATATTGAATCAATTGTTTTTTATCAAAAATATTCCCCAATAAATGATTTGCACCAACTACTGCTCCTGCTGCGCTTGCTGCGCTGGAACCCGCACCGCTGCCCGGCTTGATGTTTTTGTGAATCAATACTTCAAAGCCAATTGATGCATTCAGATCATTAATCATTTCCAATAAAGGCGCTCCGGCCGTATTTAATGCGGGATCTTCGGGCAAAGGATAACCATCGGCGCTATGAACAATAATCTTCTTTTCGTTCAATAATTTTATTTCCATTTTGTCCGCCGGCTCGCTTAAACATAATCCCAGTATATCGAAGCCGCATACCAGATTGGCGACTGTAGCGGGCGATGAGATGATACATTTATTCTTCATATTTTTAAATAATTTGTTTCATGCATAGCAAAGTATGATTGCGAATGAACAAAGTTGTTTCGTAAATAATTTTGTTTGTGGCTTGAAATTTTCATCAGGAAACCGCCTTTATTAAATCGGCAAAAACGCCGCTTGCCGTAACTTCTGCACCTGCGCCTGCACCTTTGATTACCAAAGGCTGATCAGGATAGCGTTTTGTATAAAATAAAACAATATTATCCTTGCCATATAAATGATAAAAATCCGACTTATCATCTACCGCCTGCAAACCTACATTTGCTTTGCCGTCTTTAAAAGAGGCAACATATTTTAATTTGCAATTTTTCTCTGCAGCGTTTTTATACAATGTTTTGAAATGTTCTTCATGCTTCGCTAATTCTTTATAGAAATCATCAACGCTGCCTTCAAAACATGAAGTCGGCAGAAACTGTTCGTTGGCAATATCTTCCATGTTTATCTTGTGTCCTGATTCGCGCGCAAGAATCATAATCTTACGCATTACGTCTGTTCCGCCCAAATCCAGCCGTGGATCAGGTTCGGTATATCCTTCTTCTTGCGCTTGTTTTACAACCTCTGCAAAAGAACGGGAAGCATCATAATTGTTGAATACAAAATTTAATGTTCCCGAAAGTACCGCCTGTATTTTTTCTATTTCATCGCCGCTTCTCAGCAAATCATTCATTGTTCCTATTACCGGCAAACCTGCGCCAACATTGGTTTCGAAGAAGAAAGGCGCATTAAATTCTTTTGACAGTGATTTCAATTTAAGATAATATTCGTAGGACGATGAACAAGCTATTTTGTTGCAGGCAACAACTGCTACGCTTTTCTCAAGGAAGATGGCATAACTCTCTGCTAATTTTGCGTTGGCAGTTACATCTACCAAAACTGAATTTCTTAGATTCCGGTTTACTATTTCATTTATAAAAGAATGATGATCATAAGTCGTTCCCTTGTTCATTAAATCATCTTTCCAATTATCCAAATGCACGCCGCCATTATCAGCAAACAGCATCTTCCGGCTGTTTGCCAAACCTGCAATGCGAAGTTGTATATTGAGATTGTTCAGTAAATACTCTTTTTGTTTGTATAATTGTGCAATCAGTTTGCCTCCAACATTTCCTGTGCCTGCAATAAAAACATTCAGCTGTTTATATACTTTTTCAAAGAATGCTTCGTGCAATACATTTACAGCTTTTCTTACATCATTGAAAGAGATTACTGCCGATATATTTTTTTCAGAGCTGCCTTGAGCAATCGCTCTTACATTGATGCCGTTACGACCTAAAGCATAAAACATTTTTCCACTAATGCCCGGATGACTTTTCATTTTATCTCCGACCAAAGCGATGATAGAAAGATTTTTTTCTACCTTAACCGGCTCTACTTTTTTGGCTAAAATTTCTTGAGCAAATGAATTGTCAAGCATCTCTCTTGCCCTTTCAGCTTCATTTGCATTTACCGCAACACATATAGAATGTTCCGATGAGCTCTGCGTAATAAGTATCACGTTGATATGCGCCAATGCCAACGTTTCAAACATCACTTTTGAAATGCCCGGAACGCCTACCATTCCGCTGCCTTCAAGACTAAGCAACGAAATTTCTGCAATGCTTGATATGCCTGTAACAATTGAATCCTGCGCTGCATCTTTACCGGCATCTATCAAAGTGCCTTCTTCATCTGGATTAAATGTATTCTTTATTTTGATTGAAATGCCGGCTTCCATTGCCGGAATAATAGTTGGCGGATAAATAACTTTTGCGCCGAAATGTGATAACTCCATGGCTTCTTTATATGAAAGATGCGGTATGGGTTTTGCATTTGCTACCCAACGAGGATCTGCAGTCATCATGCCGGGAACATCCGTCCAGATTTCCAAAAGATCTGCATGAACTGCCGCCGCAAAAATAGCTGCGGTGTAGTCTGATCCGCCACGGCCAAGCGTTGTTGTTTGCCTGTCTTTATTTTGTGCCACAAAGCCCGGAACAATGAGCGTGCCTTTATCGGTACTTGCGATGGCATTGGAAATTTGACGGTTGGTTACTTCAAAATTTACTTCTGCATTTCCAAATCGCGAATTTGTTTCTATCAGCCGTCGTGCATCCAGCCATTGACAATCGATACCTGCACTTGTGAAATAGGCGGCAATGATTTTGCTTGACAGCATTTCTCCATAACTCAATATTCTGTCTTGTGTAGCAGGAGAAAACTCTTGTAAACGATAAACGCTTTCGGTAATGTCTTCCAATTGATTGAACATTTGCATTACCTCGCTCAAACAAGCGCTTTGCGTGGTTACAGGAAGTAGCTTTTTAGTTTCTGAAAGATGATGCTCCAACAGATTGCGAAGGATCTCTTTATATGCTTCATCCGCATTTGATGCGGCATTGCCGGCTGCGAGCAATTGATTTGTAACGCCGCTCATGGCTGATACTACAACGATCTTTTTACTGTTGGCGGAATTACTTACGATGGCTGCTGCTTTCTTTATATTTTCTGCATTGGCAACAGATGAACCGCCGAATTTATATACGTACATGGAATAATTTTAATAAAACTTAAGATTTTGGTTTTGTAACGGCACGAAGCCCAAGTGGCGATATGTAATATATTCAACCCTTCACAGGGTTGTAATAATAATCGTAATGATAATCCCGGAGATTATCGGCAGAAGAGAAGATATGTATGTGCTACGATTATTCATTTATTAAAATGCGAGCGTAAGATAGGAGTGATTTTTTTATTGAACAAATATTTTCATGAAAAAATGATATTGCTCTTATATATTCTATTTGTTAATTTCGTTGCCTGACAGCAAATTAAATCATCTTTTGAAATGCTTTAAATCAATCGATATATATTATTACATACTTTTTTCGGTCGGTAAGAATACCAACCGATAGAGAAAAAATAATATTGCTCTTATATTACACAGCAGATAGCGTTTTTTATTCTATCATAAAAATTATTCTTCGCATCCCCATTTTTCTTTTAATCCAATCAATTGTTGTATTGGTAAAGAAATGTTTTCGTAATGCCCGGCATTCTTTTTTTGCCTGAATGCTTCATACAAGGTTACGGCACAGGCAACAGAAATATTCAAACTTTGAATAATTCCGACTTGCGGTATTAAAAAATTGCTGTTGCAATATGAAAGCATTTCCTCGGTAATTCCTTTTCGTTCATTTCCAAAAACGAGTGCGATATTTTGTGTAAAATCTACATCGTACAGATCAATTGATTGTGCCGAAAGATTAGCTGCCATTAATTCGAAACCATTGTCACGCAAGGTTTTTACACATTCTTTTACATTATCGTAATAATGAATAGTAAGCCATTTCAAAGCGCTTCTGCTGCTTTTAAAACCTATTTCTTTTCCGAATTTGGGATGTGGCGGAATGGTGTGATTGAGTATATAAATATCCTGAATACCTACAGATTCGCAAGTGCGCAGGCATGCCGAAATATTGTGAGGGTCTTCGACATTTTCAAATACGACAGTCATATTTGATTGTCGCTGAGACAATACTTTTTCTAACTTGAATTTCCGCTCCGGAGTCATTCAATGTGAAATTATTTTTTTAAATGTTCTGCAGTGGCATCCAGCGCTTCATAGAAATCTTCGCCATATTTACGGATGATGGATTCCTTCAAAAAACGATAAGCAGGAACTTTTAGAGACTTTCCTAATTTACACGCGGGTTTGCACAAGTCTTCGCGAGGCTCGTAATTCATGTATTCCAAATCTTTGTCCAGCTTGCTTGTTTGAATTTTTATAGGAAACAGATGGCAACTGATGGGCTTTTTCCAACTTACTTTACCATCGTTATATGCTTGTTCTATGGCACATTTGATAATGCCTTTTTCATCGCGAAAACCATACGCACAAATTGCATTGTTAATAGTAGGAGTGACCCATCCGAAATGTTCATCCAATATATATTTACCATTCTTTTCTACTTCTGCTATGCCTTCTTTGGTCATATATTTTTTTGAAGCCTCATAAGCGTTTTCAAGCGCTTTTAATTCATGTGTTTCTAAGGGAGCGCCGGCATCGCCGTCTTCACAACATCCACCTTTGCATTTATGCAGGTCGCAAACAAATTGTTCGCTTATAACTTCGTCACTTACCAGTACATTGCCTATTGCTATCATTCTTTGAATAATTGAACAGCAAAGTTAATGAGGAATATGCAGTATGTGAAATAGGGTTGCAGAAAGATAGAGAATAGGAACGAATTTACTTATCCTGTTTGACGGGGGATCTGCTGCTCCATCTTTTGAAATCATCCCATATATGGAATTTTGGCGTTTGGGTTTTACCGCCATTTTCTTTTATAACGTAGAATCCATCTTTACTTACCGAAGTAACCTGATATAATCCTTTACCTGAATTCAGATAAATATATTCCCCTTCCTTTACCCATGGATTTTGAGGCTTTTCGGGAACAATAGTTTTGGGCGGACTCTTGAATAGAATTTTTTTGAAAAGGTTTGTCATCAGTTAATTTTTTTATTGTTTCTCAATTCTCAGATGGAATGCCTTTTAATAAACATCGCTTTGAGCATGCAACCACAATTACGGGCATTCATGTTATTTAGTTGATTTTAATTTTTAGCTGTAATATTAGCTGTATCAAATTTGAGACACTAATATTTCCTTTAGTTTAAATTTTAACTACTATTTTGTAAACAGTCAAAAATTTATTCCTGATCCAATAATAACAACTTCGGGTCTGTATAAAGATATTAATTATTTGAGAAACCTGTATCATTAAACGTTTGTATAACTTCGCCAGATATTTCGTTATCACGGTTGTTGTTCCATTCAACGATAAAATTATTTCTTCCTTCACCCACGTTAATGCTCATGAACCGCATTTGTGAAAGTTCAAGCAGGGAAAGGAAAAGAAAAAGGGCGTGAATTTTATCTTCACAAGCAGAAAATATATTTTCAAAAGAGAGTAATTGCGCTTTTTTTACTTCACTGAGTACATATTCGCGGCTTTCTTCCATTGTATGATTATAGCGAATAACGGTATGTACCGGTCTATTGTTGCGCTCTTGAAGGCGTTGCATAACTCTTTCGAAAGTCTTCATTAATTTAAATAAATTAACGGTCTGTATTTCGGTCCCTTCAGCGGCATTTTCGCCAATCTTATTCATTTCAATATGCAGGTTGCCACGTTTCTGCATCAGCAAACGCAAATTTTCTTTTTCGGCAAGTTGTATCGCGGCTTCTTTATATTTTTTATATTCCAGTATTTTGTCTACTAATTCTTGTCTTGGGTCTATTTCATTGCCTTGCGCATCTAATTCTTTTCTTGGCAATAACATCTTTGCTTTAATGCGCATAAGCGTAGATATAAATAAAATGAACTCGCTGCTCAGTTCCACATTTAAGTGTTCCTGATGATGTATAAAATCGAGAAAGTCGTGCGTTATTTTTGTAATAGGTATATTGTAAATATCGAGTTCGTCTCTTTCTATGAAAAACAATAACAGATCGAAAGGGCCTTCAAACTGCGGTAAATTTATCTGAAAAATATCCTGACTCAATATTTTTGATTTTACTGTTTATGCCTGAAAAATAAGATTTTTGATTTGTAAAAATACAATTATATTGTAATTAAAGAAACGCCATCTTCAATCTGTGCAATATATGTGGTAATATCTTTGTTCATAGCAGCTTTGTATTTTTCGGATATTGTATTTACTAATTTTTCTATTGAATTTTTCTTAACTAAATTAATTGTACAACCTCCGAAGCCGCCGCCCATCATACGTGCGCCTAAAACATCGGGATTATTTTTTACGCATTCAATTAAAAAATCCAGCTCTTCACAACTTACTTCATAGTCTTTACTTAAGCCTTCGTGCGTAGCGAACATCTTTTTTCCGAATGCGATTACATCACCTTTCCGAAGATCTTCGCAGCCTTCGAGCAAACGTGTATTTTCTTCCACAACATATTTGCATCTGCGATAAATTATTTCATCTTTTGGTTTGATTATTTCATCAATCATAGCAATAGTTGCATCGCGCAAACTGCTTACTTGCGGATATTTTTCCTGAAGCATTTTTACGCCGGTTTCACATTGCTGCCTCCTTGTGTTATATTCAGATGTAACCAAGGAATGTTTAACATTGGAATTAAAAAGAACTATTTCGATACCATCCATCCGCAAAGGATTATATTCGTATTCCAGGCTTTGGCAATCTAATTTTATTACTTGCTCTTTCTTACCCATCATGCTTGCAAACTGGTCCATGATGCCGGATTTTACACCTACATATTCATTCTCTGCTTTTTGCGATAGCTTCACCATATCAATTTTATCGATGTTGTTTCCGAATAAATAATTCAAGGAAAAAGCTATGCCGCATTCCAAAGCAGCTGAAGAGGAGAGGCCTGCACCTAAAGGAATATCTCCGCTAAATACACAGTTAAATCCACTTATAGAATAATTGTTTTTCTGAAATTGATTAATAACGCCGAGAATATAATCCGCCCAATGTTTTTCGTGCTGTATATAAGAATCGGTGTCGGAAATATATTCATCGTTAAGATCAACAGATATTAAATGAATTTTATTGTCGTCTCTTTTAGAAACAGCGAGATAAATATATTTGTTGATAGAAGCCGGTAATACAAAACCATTATTATAATCGGTATGTTCTCCGATTAAATTAACTCTTCCCGGAGCGCGTACCAATGCCGGTTTTTCAGAAAAAGTTTGTGAGAACTTTGCGATAATTTGTGATAGAGGATGGTTCATTATTTTTTAAATAAATAAAATAAAGATCGGAGATTTTTGGATAAAGATAATGATTAGAAAAACAATTCAAAAGAAGGTTGCCATAAAATAAAATAAAGGAGGTAATGATAAAAATCGCCTCCTTTATTGTATGATAATTTAAATTATTAAAAATCGGTTGCTTCTCCGTAAGCAATGGCAGTTGCTTCTTTGAAAGCTTCGCTCATAGTAGGATGCGGATGAATGGCATTTAATATTTCATGGCCGGTAGATTCCAGTTTCCTTGCGAGAACTGCTTCGGCAATCATATCCGTAACGTTCAGTCCGATCATGTGAGCGCCCAATAATTCACCGTATTTTGCATCATAAATTACTTTCACAAAACCTTCTGTAGCGCCGGCTGCAGTAGCTTTTCCCGAAGCAATGAAAGGCATTTTACCAATCTTCAATTCATAGCCAGCTTCTTTTGCCTGCGCTTCCGTCATACCTACAGATGCAATTTCCGGTTCACAATAAGTGCAGCCCGGAACGTTGTTGTAATCAATTCCTTCCGGTGCATGTTCGGATTTCTTACTGATGTATGCAATATGTTCAGCAGCATTAATTCCTTCTTTGGTTGCTTTGTGCGCCAACGCCTGATGAGGCGTGCAGTCACCAATTGCATAAATGCCGGGAATATTTGTCTGCTGATATTTATCTACAATAATTTTTCCTTTTTCTACTGTAATACCCAATGTTTCAAGACCTATATTTTCAACATTGGCTACAACGCCCACAGCGCTTAAAACAATATCTGCTTCAATAGTTATTTCCGTGCCGTCTTTTTTCTTGATTAAAGATTTTGTACCAGTTCCGCCAACATCTACCTTTTCTACATTTGCGCTTGTAATTACATCTATGCCTTGCTTCTTATATTGTTTTTCAAGTTCTTTAGAAATATCAGCATCTTCTACGGGAACAATTCTGTCGAAGTATTCAACCAGCGTAACTTTAACGCCAACGCTGTTATAGAAATATGCAAACTCAGTTCCGATAGCGCCACTGCCTACAATCAACATCGATTTGGGTTTTTCCGGCAATACCAATGCCTCGCGATAGCCAATAATTTTTTTGCCGTCTTGCGGAATGTTTGGTAATACACGGCTTCTGCCACCTGTTGCAATTACGATGTTGGAGGCTTCCAAAGTTTGTTTGCTCCCATCGGCAGCAACTACTTCTACTTTGTTTTTTCCCGCTAATTTTGCAGTGCCCATAATCACTTCTACCTTATATTTTTTCAGCAGAAACTGAACACCTTTATTCATTTTATCGGCAACGCCACGACTGCGTTTAATGATAGCATTAAAATCGGCTTCAAACTGTTCTGCTTTAATGCCGTAGGAGTCGGAATGTTTGAAATATTCATTTACCTGTGCGCTTTTCAATAAAGCTTTGGTAGGAATGCAACCCCAGTTAAGGCAAATGCCGCCTAAAAGTTCTCTTTCGATAATTGCAACTTTCAATCCCAATTGTGATGCCCGAATTGCGGCAGGATATCCGCCGGGACCACTTCCTATAACAATTACGTCGTATGCCATAATTTTTATTTGTATTTTGAAAAAATGTTCCGCAAAATTAAGGCATTTTAATTTATAATCTCATAGAAGTATTGGCTTTTGCAATGAGTTAAAAGAAGCGCGGATAATTATAATTTATCTACAACTTTAACTTTGCTTCCCGATTTTAATTGCTTGCTGATTACATCATAAGGGCCTGTTACAATCAGGTCAGAAGATTTTATCCCGGAGAGGGTTTCTATATAATTAAAATCCTGTATTCCTGTTTTTACAATCACAGGTCTTACCGTATGCATACTGTCGATTATATATGCAACTTCTATTAATTGCGAACTGTCATTATTATCCAGTATTATTTTTTGACTTTTTATTGATGAATCGGATTTTATCAAATCTTTATAAGCACGTGTTGTAACGGCATTTAAAGGCACAGATAATACATTGCTGTTTGTTTGTGTTTGAATATCGGCGCTGGCGGACATACTCGGGCGGAACGGAAATGGCTTGCCTTTTTCAATCAGATCGCTATAGCTTTCCGGTAATATTCTTATATGTACTAAATAATTGGTAGCCGTAGTAGAAGTTGTTGCAGATGTTGAAGTAGCATCAGCAGGTTGTGGATTTGCAATCTGCGTAACAACACCTTTGAATTTGCGATTGTTGTAAGCATCTACTTCTATGTTGGCTGTATCGCCGATTCTTACTTTATGTACATCGTTTTCCCCTACGTTTACACGCACTTCAATACTGCCCAAGTCTGCAATGCGCATCATTTCTGTTCCGCTCATTTGGGCAGTTCCTACAACACGTTCTCCTTTTTTCACATCCATGAGGCTTACGACGCCGTCCATCGGAGAAATAATTGTAGCGCGGTTTACATTGGTTTGCGCAAGGCTTAAATTGGCTTCTGAACTTTGTACGTTTGCTTTGTTTGCAGCTATGGTGGCCTGTGCGGCAGCGTAGTTGGATTTTGCCGAAAGATAAGCCTGCTCTGCCTGTTCGTATTCAGAGCGTGAAACTACTTTTTGGTCCAGCAATGTTTTTTCTCTTTGGTAAGCGCCATAAGTTTGGTCTACAGTGGCCTTAAGGCCGGCTAAAGTATTTATTGCATTTTCTGCCTGCGCTTTGGATTGCATCACCTGAGCGGCTGCCTGATTTCTTTGGTTGGAATAAATATCGGCATAAATCTTTGCCAGTATTTCTCCTTTTTTTACCGTATCGCCTTCCTGTACGGGAAGTTCAATAATTTCTCCCGAAATATCGGAAGATACTTTTACTTCTACTACCGGATATATTTGCCCGCTTGCCGTTACCGTTTCTGTAATAGTACGAACGGCAGCTTTTTCAGCTGATACCTGAATGCCTTCATCCTTGCCGAATATACCTGCTTTTGCAAGTATTATCAGCAAAATTGCTATAAGAATCAAAATACCGATTATCCATTTTAATCTCTTATTCATACAAAGAAAATTGATTGATTAATTTATTTTTTGCAATCACAATTTTATTGCTTGCCAGATAAGCTTATTTGATTAAACTTATAAAATTCCAAAACCTTCAGCCGGAATATATATTCATAATGAGATTCTGCCCTGTTAATCTTGGCTGTATATAAATTATTAGCGGCAACCAAATAATCCGATGCGGACAACATTCCTATATCATATCTTTTTTGTGCTAAATCGTAAGCATATTGTGCATAAGCTTCCGCTTTTGTATTTGCCGTATAGCCTTCTATGCCGGCTGTAGCATTGTTAAATGCCGTATAAATATTTTGCTGTAATGTTTGATTATTCAATTCCTGCTGCAACTTGACTGCAGTAATATTTTCTTTCGATTTTTCGTAGGCGGTTTTTAGCTGGCGATTGTTTAAAATCGGAATGTTCAGTGTAATTCCTACTGCTTCGGAACGGTTGATATTGAAAATCTGTTTGCCATAAGATGCTTTGCCATAAATTGGTTCCGCTACGTTTTGTATCTGATAATAATTCTGCCCATTAATATTTAAGTTCACAATCGTATCGGGATATATAATATTTTTTCCTGTGGGAATCATGTATTGATTTGAATAATTGCTGCTGAGTGTGCCAAACGCGGAAAGCGTAGGATACATTTGCGCTTTCGCTGATTTGGAAGCATAGACGGCGGATAGAACTTTTAAGCTATCTACTTTTTGCTGGTATTGATTTTTCAATGCGATTTTATATAAATTGGCCGGGTCGAGTTCCGATATCGGCTCCAACGGAATATTATCAACATCGGGGAGAGAAACGTCGAATGGTTGATCAGCGCTTAAATCAAGCAAGGCAAGAAGCTGTAATTTATTTTGATTCATTGTAGCCTGATTGGTAATGAGTGTGCTGCTGTCTGTAGATAATTGCGATTCGAGTTGCGCAGCGTTTAATTCAGGCAAACTGCCGGCTTGTACTTGCTTATTTGTAAGATCCAGTTGTTGCTTTGTAAATCGATTTGGCCTTTTGCAATATTTACCTGTTCCAATGATTGCAAGTATTGCAAGTACGCTGCCGCAACATTTAGCGTTACATCGCTTTTTACCCTGTTGATATCTTTATTATCCGCATCGCTTTGCGCTTTGGCAGATTTTATTGAATTTTTGATATTGAAAAAATTAAACAAGGTAACGCCAGACTGAATATTATAAGATTGAAATAAAACTGTGTTCGTTGTAAATTGGTTGGTTGTAGGATTGATAGAACGGCCAAAATTGTAACCGCCCTGTGTGTTAGCGCTCAATGTAGGAATTATCATTGCCTTCGATTGCTTCAGTTCTAATGCCGAAAGGCGGGCCTGCACATCGGCCTGGCGAACGGAGATGTTATGTTCAAGAGCGTAATTTACACATTTCAGCAAATCCCATGTTTCTTGAGAGAAACTTGTATGAAATATTGAAAGAATCAGTATCACTAAAATTAATTTTTTCATCAAACAAGATTTTTTAAAATAGTTTGTTTTCCGTGCCAAATTATTTCTTTCCTCAACAAATATAATATTCGTTTTATTTCACCGGCAGGATTTTAGATAAACGGAAAATTGTTAGCTTGTGCGGTAAATTACAAGCAATTTTTACTTTTGTTGAACTATGCAATCATTAAAAGAATTTCTTGATAAAAAAACAAATGAATATAATCGCCCAGCCTTTATAAAAGAAGATCCCATTTGGATTCCGCATTTATTTTCAAAAAAACAGGATATAGAAATATCGGCGTTTTTTGCAGCCATTTTTGCTTGGGGCAACCGCACTACAATTATTGCCAAAACCAAAGAATTAATGCAGCGAATGGACAATGCGCCTTATGATTTTTCAATGAATCATAAGGATAATGATTTGAGAAAATTAATTGGTTTCAAACATCGCACCTTTAATGATACTGATTTATTGTATTTCATTTCTTTTTTTCACACTCATTACAAAAATTTCGATTCTCTTGAAAAGGCTTTTTTAATAAATCAGCAAAAAAGTTTTTCAATGAAAGATGCACTGATAAATTTCCATCATTATTTTTTTTCTTTAGAATATTTTCCACCGCGCACAAAAAAGCATATTGCTTCGCCAGAAAAAAATTCCACATCTAAAAGAATAAATATGTTTTTGCGTTGGATGGTACGCAAAGACACTGCCGGTGTGGATTTCGGATTATGGAAGAAGATAAAACCTTGCGATCTTATTTGCCCAATTGACATTCATGTGGCGCGTGTTGCAAAACGATTAAATCTTTTAGACAGAAAAAATATTGATTGGAATGCTGCCGAAGAATTGACGGAAAATTTAAGAAAATTAGATAAGAATGATCCGGTAAAATATGATTTTGCTTTGTTTGGTTTGGGGGTAGTGGAGAAGTTTTATTAGTCTAAAGCATGATTTCGGAGATTCGTATGATTTTTAAGATGATAGAAACCAAACATTCTGTTTTTATTGAATTGGCTAAAAGAAGATCCTATGGTGATTAAACAAAAATTGCGAGATTCTTTACGTTAATTTTAAACTGAAGATTTCTCATCAATCCTCAAAATATTCATAATCTTTTTCAAATCCTCGTTCAGATATATTACATTTGCAGCCGGCAGGTCTTACACGACCAGCTCCTGCAGAATCCTCCCAGGACCGGAAGGTAGCAAGAGTAAGCGGTTGTAGCGGTGCGATGTAAATAGCCTGCCTTTTATTTTTCTGTTATATTCCCCTTTTTATCACATCTTTTTTATTTTTTATATTTATTTTTGTGCTGAAAGTGTTTTTGGAAATTATAATTCTGAAAAATAATTTCAATCTTTTCTTTATAAAAATAAATTTATAACAATGAAATTTTTTATTGACACGGCAGATCTTGAACAAATCAAAGAAGCAAACGATTTAGGTATTTTGGATGGCGTAACTACCAATCCGTCTCTGATGGCAAAAGTGGGCATCAAGGGGCAGGAAGCGGTATATCAACATTATAAAACTATTTGTGAAATTGTAAAAGATGGCGACATCAGCGCAGAAGTAGTTTCTACAGATTTTAACGGTATCGTTGAAGAAGGAAAAAAATTAGCGGCTCTTCATAAAAATATTGTTGTAAAAGTTCCCATGATTAAAGAAGGTGTTAAGGCCATCAAATGGTTTACTGACAACGGAATCCGTACAAATTGCACTTTGGTATTTTCTGCAGGTCAAGCTATACTTGCTGCAAAAGCAGGCGCAGCCTATGTTTCCCCGTTTCTTGGCCGTATTGATGATAGCGGTTGGGACGGTGTTCAGCTGATTGAACAAATTGCAGAAATATATGCAGTGCAAGGTTATGAAACAGAAATATTGGCAGCATCTATTCGTAGCTCACTTCATATTATTCAATGTGCAGAAGCCGGTGCAGATGTAATTACTTCTCCGCTTGAACCGATTCTTGGTTTATTAAAACATCCTTTGACTGATATAGGATTAGCAAAGTTTTTGGAAGATGCTAAGAAGTTTAATTAATCTTTATTTTTCTACACAAACCACTACATATTTCAATAGCTCTTTAAAAAAAGAGGATGTCAATATTATAAGACATCCTCTTTTTTATTGATGAAAAATTAATTCCCGCTTCCGACGTAAATTTCCAGATTATAAGTATTGCCTTCATTTGCCACCTGAGTATAAGATAAGCTGCTTCCTAAGGTTTGGGTATCAAAACTATGAACTTTTCCGTTCCAGACTACATAGCCTTGTATTCTTGGCAATCCGGAACCATCGTATATTTTAGTTTCCCACGTTCCATTTTCGATATAAGCCACTCCATAGTATGAGGTACTGTGAGCGTATGCATAGCAATACACATAACCTGATGGTTGGTAACCGATAGGCTTTCCTGAATTGCTGTTTTGCGGGAATATTGTAATATTGAATTTACTTACAGGATTGCCGGGAGCCTGAAAACCTGAGAACACATTCATACTGTTGCTATAAGCGATTGTTCCCGCAGGTTGATTCCAATAATAATAATTTACTTTTGGCGTAGAAGTAGTTATTGGCGAAGCCGAACATATTTTTCCGTTGTACACATAACTTCCAAAATTGCTGCCGGGTATCGATACGGACAGCACTCCCAAATTTAGATAGCAAGATGCATTTTCCAAATCCGGTACTGCTGTTAATGCAGATGTGAAAGTATAATTGTAAGCAGTTATATATGGGGCATGGTAATATATACCCATATCCGTGCTTTGTATTTGCGCACGTAGTTGGCCGTGAGCGGCTTTAACTACCTGCCGGATTGTATGATATGTTACCGGATCTATGCCGATTTCCAAACTGTCTCCCGCCTGAATTTTTTTATTCGTAATGGGATTTACAAAATTTGTATTGATCGCAAAACTTGTAAACCACCGGTATGAGGAACTGGGACTGATAACGATCAGCGATCCGTTAAGTTTACCATAGAAAGAGATATTACTCAGCCTTTTGGAAACTGCCGATTTATACAACAATTCGTCTTCAGGGTAAGTCCCTCCGCTTAACAAAGATATGCCCGGAACATCAGGAACTTCGCCATAATACTGATAGGCTGAATAATTAATGTCTGTATTACTTGTATTATATGTAGTAAAAACCTGAATGGTGTCGCCTGTATATTTAATAGTATCCCAAACGCCTACGGGATAATTATAGCTGTAATAATTATAATAAGTTACCAATCTTACATACACTTTCGTAGTTCCGTTTGCAGAAGCGCTGCTATCTATTTCTATTTTGCTGTTCTTGACTGTATCAACAACAGAAACGGTGCCCGTCTGGCGCCATTTATAATAATAAAATGTTGTGCCCTTCGGTAATACAACGGAAGTGAGTCCGTCATCGTAATAAGTTGTATCATTTGTATTCACAGCATAAGTGTTCTGTTTTATACTTTGAATAGTTGTTTTGTTACTTTCGTTTCCGGTGCTTTTTGTAGTGGAAGAAGATGTGTTTTGTTGCAGTTTTAGAATAGAGGTTGAAGGTAACGCACCGCCGCTAAGTTTAAAGGACGCTGAAGCTATTTTTGTTCCTGCCGGCGGAGTATTAATATTTGTCAATTTTATATCAACCTCCTGCGTAAGTCGGGAAGGGGTTACAGTTACTTCCTGTAATGCGGGCAAATAACCGGGCGCACTTACCTGTACATAAAAATCTACGGTGCCCGATGATGGCGTTCTTGCCGGATCAATGATAAATTGTATTTGGCCGTTGTAAACAGTAAAATTTTTATGGCCGGAAAAGTCATAAATATAATCTGCATCTTGTCCGGTAACAGACACGTTTAATTTAGGGGGCACTGTGCCAGAATTAGCGGCATCTTTTATTTTTACCATTACCGAATATTTGATTACATCTCCGGTAGTGATAGAAAGGCCAATGCCATCAGTTGGCTTTTTACAAGAACTAATCGTTTCTGCAAGTAATGCAATAATGCATATTTTCAAAATGAGTATATATTTATTCTTTTTCATCTGTTTATTTTTATTTTTTTTAATTGTCAGATGGAATTGGCTTCGCCGAACTCCGTTTCTCCAAAATAATTATTGCTTTGAGTATGCAAATTTTTTTAAGGCTCATTTCATATTAATACGTTGAATTTGCTCGGAAATTAAAGTTGAAATTTACTTGCAGCAAAGGCATCCATTTATAGCCTTTTACATTTTTCTGCAATTGTTCTGTATAAATATATGAACCGGATAATAGTCCTGTACCATACATATTTGCTTTCGGAGAGCCTAAGTAATAAGTACCCAAATCGACTGATACGTTAAAATATCTGGTAGGAAAACCATTTAGTAAACCTACTCCAAGATATGGCACCAAACCGGACCATGAAACATTCATGACGGCCGTTCCAAGTTCTTCTTTAGTGAGTTGAATATTGCCATAAGAATAGCTATCTGTAGGTACTATATTTGCTTTTCCGTTGGCTTTTATTATATAAGCAACACCGCCAACCACTCGAAAGTTATCTTTGAAGAAAGGAGTGTAGTTCAGCATAAAATGAATATTGGAAAAATTAGCTTTAATATTATCATTAGTATTCACGTTATGAAAATTTACAACTATATTATCTATGCTGAATGGTATGCTGCTTATGCCAAGCCTTGTAGAAAATTTTTCCGAAACGGATTTATTAATATCCAATCCAAATCCTTGCGTACCCAATAAAATCTGAACAGAAGTTTGCGCATGTATAAATCCTGAGGTAAAGCTCATGCATAATAATATGGCAATAAAAATCTTTCTCATTATTTTAAATTTTAGTTGGTACAGCAGATTGGTCGCCTGTATTCGTAGAATATTTATTAAATCTGTATTATAGCAAAGTTATTTTCATTATCAGTGCTAACATATACCCATTTATAGGTATTTTACAAGTACATTTCTAATAAAAACTTTCGGTTGGTTGGTTGGTTGGGAATTAAGTTATTGTACATGTTTGCACAATAAGAAAAGAATCATAATTTTTTAAATTATCCGGCTACTATAATTCCAAATATTAAATATCTAAGCCAATTTAATTTATAATCGAGAGTCATTTTCTTCACACAGGAAACTTTGTTAGCAAAACAATCGCAAATTCAATCTTTGGTTTTTAACAAAACGTTGGTATACTTTCAATGTAAAGTTAATGGATAAAAAAATGATAAAGAGAAAATTCTTTATCATTTTTTACTATTAATCTGAAAATACTACAACTGCTACTACATCATCTGCACAAGAAGTATTATACTGCATTAAATATCAATCTTTGCATAGGTAGCATTTTCTTCGATGAAAGCGCGGCGTGGCGGTACATCATCTCCCATGAGCATGGCAAAAGTTTCATCAACGGCTGCAAGATTATCAATGGTTACTTTTTTTAATGTTCTACGGCTTGGATCCATAGTTGTTTCCCATAATTGATCGGAATTCATTTCTCCTAAGCCTTTATACCGTTGAATATTCACACTATCATCTTTTCCGCCACCGATCTTAATAATCAAATTTTTTCTTTGCTCTTCATTGTATGCATATTCTTGATCCTTTCCTTTTTTAACCAAATACAAAGGTGGTTGGGCAATATAAACATAGCCTTGCATTACCAGCTCCTTCATATAACGGAATACAAATGTAAGAATCAAAGTTGCGATGTGGCTTCCGTCCACATCGGCATCGGTCATGATGATGAGTTTGTGATAGCGAAGCTTTGTAAGATTTAATGCTTTAGGATCTTCCGGCGTACCGATGGTAACGCCCATTGCTGTAAATATATTCCGGATTTCCTCGTTCTCATATATCTTATGTTCCATTGCTTTTTCCACATTCAAAATCTTACCGCGCAATGGCAGAATAGCTTGGTAGCTTCTGTCACGTCCTTGTTTTGCAGTACCGCCTGCGGAATCTCCTTCTACCAAAAACAGTTCGCATTTTTCCGGATCGCGCTCACTGCAATCTGCAAGTTTGCCGGGCAATCCGCTACCGCTCAAAACAGATTTTCGTTGAACCATATCGCGCGCTTTCTTTGCAGCAACACGCGCTTGTGCAGCGAGAACAACTTTTTGAATAATGTTTCTTGCTTCTTTCGGATTTTCTTCCAGATAGGCTTCCAGTACGCGCGCTACGGTAGTTTGCACCACGCCGCTTACTTCACTATTTCCGAGTTTGGTTTTTGTTTGTCCTTCAAACTGCGGTTCGGGTACTTTTACCGAAATGATGGCGCTCAAACCTTCACGGAAGTCATCGCCTTCTACTGTTACTTTTGCTTTCTCAAACAAGCCTTGTTTATCTCCGTAACTTTTGAATACACGTGTCAATGCCTGACGGAAACCGGTAACATGCGTGCCGCCTTCGATGGTATTGATATTATTAACATAAGAAAAAATATGTTCTTTAAAATCATCGTTGTAACTTAATGCTACATCAACCGTAACGTTGGACTGCTCATCGTATCCTTCCACATATAAACTCTTTGCGATGATGGGTGTACGTTTTGCATGCTGATCGAGTACTTCCAAAAATTCTACAATACCGCCTTCGCTGTAAAATACTTTTTCATAAGCATTTCCATTTTCATCTTTCTCGCGCAAATCTTTAAAAAGAATTTGGACTTTACGATTAAGAAAAGCCAATTCACGCAAACGGTTTTCCAAAATATCTTTTTGATAAACCGTACTTTGAAAAATGGTAGGATCTGGCCAAAAATGTTGTCTCGTTCCATGCTTATCACTTACTCCAATTTCACGAACAGGATATTGCGGAATACCGATATGGTATTCCTGTTCAAATATTTTTCCTTCACGGTAAACAGTTGTGTGCATTCGGGTACTTAACGCGTTTACACAACTCACGCCAACGCCGTGCAAGCCACCGGAAACCTTATATGAATCTTTATCGAATTTACCACCTGCATGCAAAACGGTCATTACTATTTCGAGTGCGCTCTTTTGCTCTTTTGTATTGATGCCTGTAGGAATGCCTCGCCCGTCATCTTCAACGGATATAGAATTATCTTCATAAATTGTAACTTCTATATTTTTGCAATATCCGGCTAAGGCTTCATCAATCGAATTGTCCACAACTTCATACACCAAATGGTGCAAACCTTTTACACCTACATCACCGATATACATTGCCGGCCTTTTTCTTACTGCTTCCAAGCCTTCAAGTACCTGAATACTATCGGCGCCATAGGTTTTACTGTCTTTATTTTCTGTTGATGGTTGATTGTTTTGCTGTAATTCTTCGTTATTTTCTATACTCATATTTGGAATGATAATCTAATAAATTTAAATATTTAAAAGTGGTGCGAATTTACGAAAAATAATGCTGAATTACAAGTGAAAGAAACTATATTTATTGCCTGATTTATCAAGGGTTAGAGCATTTTTCCACATACAGCATAACCTTAAAATTGAAGCATTTATTAATTATATGTGAGAATTAATAACTTTATAACAAATTCTTTGTTGATGAAGATTCCTCGATATGCTTCACAACCAATTCTATATTTTTTCGTAATTACTGTTTTGGTAAAAAATAATTGTATTGCGCAATCCGTTCAACAATATTGAATACCGCACAGGCGCTACAACAGAAAGCACCGAGAGAAATATTGTATTTACAGACCGATAAGCCATCCTATATAGTTGGTGATACCATTTGGTTTTCTGCTTATTTGTTGGATGCACATGAACTCACACCCTCGCGGTTAAGTGGTATTGTTTATATCGAATTATTATCGCCTTTCGGTGGATTGATGAAACGTTATGCAATTCATCTGAATTATGGCCATGGATATGCTCAAATGCCAATCAGCAAAGATTTATCGCCCGGAAATTATCACATCAGGGCATATACAAGATGGATGGAAAATTTTCCCGATTCATTATTTTTCCAAAAGGAAATTTCAATAGCAGGCGGCGCGCAAAATTGGTTGATGAATATAAATTCCTATCAGGCTTTTCATAAACTTAGGCAAGACAGTGTAAGCATGAAATTCTTTTTAAAAACGCAAACAGGAGAAACTGCCGCTAATAAATTTGTTATGATAAATATTAACAACGATAAAGGAAAAACGATCATCGCAAAAAAACTCATGACTAAATCTGACGGAAGCCTCAGCATCAATTTTAATGTGGACGACAATAAGAAAAATAAAAAATTATCTCTGAATATTTTGGACGAAGCGGCTATTGGAAGAATTTCTTATCCTATCAATCTTAGCCCGCAAAAAAATAAAATCGATGTACAATTCCTTCCCGAAAGCGGACATATAATTGAAGGAGTTAAAAACAAGATTGCCTTTAAAGCCATTGATGAAAATGGTTCAGGTATAGATGTTCAGGGCATTATTAAAAATAATTCGGGCGATTCGGTTACTTCGTTTTCTTCATTATACAAAGGCATGGGAACATTTAATTTTATGCCGAAAGAAGGAGAAAAATATTATGCAGAACTGAATAATAAAGACACTTTTTATTTGCCTCACGTAGATAGTTTAGGAACAATTATTCATACGGATGTTTTATCAGACAAAGACAGCATAATCGTTTTTATACATGAAACATCGAATAGGCAAAGCGATGAATATTTTTTATTCGCAGAATATAAAGGCTATAAATTGTACGGCGCGAAGCTTGTAATGAAAGACCGTGTGATGCGCATAGCAATTAATAAATCAATTTTTCCGACAGGTATCAATTCCGTAACGTTGATAGGAGAGAGTGGGCAAATATTAAACGAAAGAAGTTTTTTTATCAATCATTATGATAATTTGAATGTAACCATACAATCTCCGAAAGATTCAATACTTGCGCGCGATTCAATTCCTGTTCATATAAAAGTAACGGATCAAAATAATGCGCCTGTGGAAGGAATTTTCTCTTTAGCTATTACAGACAACCAGCAGGTGAAAAAAGATGCGGTTAATGATGAGAATATTCTTTCTTATTTTTTATTGAGTTCGGATTTAAAAGGCGCGATTGAAACGTCGGGATATTATTTTTCTGATACCACAATTAAAAAACAAAAAGCATTAGACAATTTAATGCTTACGCAGGGATTTGTGAAATACGATTGGGATACAACAAAGATGAAAACGCTTCCTGAACCTCAATTTTTTATCAGCGGTAAGGCGACATCTTTGTTTGGGAAACCATTGAAAAAAGCAAATATCACATTGCTTGGAAATGGCAAACAGGTTATTCTTAAAGACACTACCACAGATGACAAAGGAGAATTTCTGTTTAAAGATTTTCCTTTGTTTGATACATCGGGTTTTGTAGTACAGGCAAGAAACAAAAAAATAAATCCTTCGGCGTAGGAATCGACTTAGATCGGTATAATTTTCCTCCTGTAAAAAATATATATAATGATATTACAGTCATTCCTGCAAATGTGAACGTAGATACGACTTTGCAAAATCGAATAATTCAAAATGGAAAATATAATACGAAGAGATACGGCAAAGGTGAATTAGCAGATGTGGTCGTAACTTCAAAACCACGTGTCGAAGGTTCTGAAAATCTGAATGGCGCAGGAAATTATGATGCGGTGATTACAGAAACTGAATTACAGCAAATGGGAGATTCAACTTTGTTGCAGGTTTTAAAATCGAAACTGAAAAATTTTACTGCTGGTGATTGTAAGCTGAATAAAGTTCCACATTTATTTTATATGCTAAATGGAAGCAAAGTGAAGTTTATTTTTGACGGTGTTAAATTGGATTTTTTTTATGATTCGGCAACACAAGGAGGAACCATGGATCCTTATTTTCAATTTATTAATGATTATATCAAATATTATACTGCTAAAGATATTAAGGGTATTGAAGTAATGGAGCCGGGAAAATATGCAGATACATATTCCACTTCATACGATTATGTTGAAAGTGAAATGAATGACTGCTCACGTTATACATATATTGAAATTACTACGTATGGAAAAGCCGGACCGTTTATAACCCATAATGCAACGATCGATATTTATCGCCCGCAGCCTTTTTCTTATGGGAAGGAATTTTATCAACCTAAATATATCAATCGTCAATTGCGGGATTCGTTGCCAGATATTCGTTCTACTATTTACTGGAATCCGCTGATTGTTACCGATAAAAACGGAGAAGCAAATTTTAGTTTTTATTCAGCATCTTCCGCAACCGACTATTTGTTTTGGCTGGAAGGAATGGATATGAATGGACATTTAGGATTTAAAGCAAAAAAGATTGAAGTGAAAGATGAATAATTCATTTTGTGTATATCTGATTTTAAATAGGCTATAAATAACCTATTCAAAAAAAATATGTATGAAATAAGCCATAAAAATTTTGCATACCCAAGCAAACTGAGTTCGGCGAAGCCGATTTCATCAAACAACAAAAAAATTAAAAATAACCAGATGAAAAATTCACTTCTTTTCTCTATTCGTTTTATTCTTTCTGCAACCGCATTTTCGCAACAAAACTATGCCTTTGATTTATCGGCAAACCGAAACGCAGCTATAGCAATTTCCAATAGTACAGATGTTGCCGGACAATGGACAGCGAAATTTTGGATATACAAAAAAGCAGCTATGAATTAGCGTGTTTAAAATTATGAATAATGAGAATATGATGTTGAAAACTGTTGTTTTTAAAACAAGATATTAAGAAGCTATCGTTTGTTGCAAGAATAGTTGTACTTATTGTGAATAACAACAAACATAATAAGTATGACAACTTATCCAAGCAATGTAAGCGATAGCGGGTGGAAAATTATATCAAAATATTTTGATACGGCAAGAAACAGAAAATATAGTTTAAGGGAAGTATGGAATGCCTTGTTTTATATCATAAAAACAGGTTGCCAATGGCGGATGCTTCCGCATGATTTTCCACGTTGGGAAGTAGTGTATTATTATTATCGCAAATGGATTGAAATGGAGTTATATGATTTGATATTGGAGAGACTGCTCAGCAAAGTTCGGGTAAAGAAAGGCCAAAAAGAACGAGCTACTTTGGGTATTATGGACAGCCAAGTGTACGTTGGGGCAACAACCGCTCTTTGAAGAGTTATGACGGCAATAAAAAAGTAAAGGGTTTCAAACAGCCATGTCGTAGTAGATAAGAGCGGCTTCCTGATAGCGATAATGGTTACTGTGGCGCATATTCACGACAGCAAAGCTGTGCTGTTATTGATGCGTGTATTAAAAGAATGTTTTCACAGTATTAAAGTAATTATTGCCGATGGCGGTTACAGCGGTAAAATTATCCGTGAAGTAAAAAATAAGTTCGGTTATTTGTTACAAATCGTGTTACGCAAAGATTCTTCCGAAAAGTCTTTCCAACC
>JAPWKH010000010.1 GCA_028283605.1 Arachidicoccus sp.
AACCCTGCCCTTTCATACTTGCATAATTTCCTTGCTTTTGATATTCTCCGCCTATTCCTGAGGTCATTACCGGACCGATTAAACTAAATTGCCGTCTTTTATAAAAATCAAACGTAAGGTTGAATCGATTTTTTACAAAGCCTAAATTTGCTCCTAAGTCTAACTCATGCTGCTTTTCCCAAGTTAATTCAGAATTTGCCAGATGATTGATATAAGTTAATGTTTCCTGATCATTTATATAAGGCCTTCTGGCAATTTGATTATAGTAAACGGCCTCTGAGTTTGTAGCATTTCCAATATTTCCAACCAATCCGTAGGACGCTCTTAATGCTGCACTTGATAAAATTTTATTTTCTCTCCAAAAAGATTCCTCATTAATATTCCAGCTACCAGAAATATTCCATGTAGGTAACCAACGAGCGGTCTTGCTTTCTCCCATTTTATTTGATCCATCGTATCGAAACGCTGGCGTAATTGTATATTTGTTTTTATAAGAATAACTTAGCTGTGCCATATAAGCCAAAAACCGATCTGTTCCGGGCTGCATGCCAAAGTAAGCCTTACCTTGTTCTCCTGCCTGTTTAAAATATTTGTAATATGGATTTACGAGACCTCCGTTTTCATATTGATATCCTACTCCGTCAAAGTATTCATTTTGCCTTTCTATATTTCTTATTTCCATAGAGGCAAAGGCGGTCAAGTAGTGATCTTCTCCAAAATTTTTATTGAAAGTTAATGCATGCCTTAAATAATAATTTTTCATCGTAGTGGAATTGATATTGTAAAATCCTCCACTTGTAAGAACTACTTCCGGTGCTGCATTTGATACATCCGGATCTGTATAGAGATATTCATTACTACCAACCATAATGGCATTTCCGTTTGCCTGATACGCTTTTACAAAATTTGAATTTTCCAATGCATAGGTTTGGTTTTCTGTCTTCACATATCTGTAAGCCCCAATTACGCTGTATTCCAAAGAAGGCAGTATTTGATAAGCTGCCGTTGCCTGAATTTTATAGTCAACTACACCTAATTTCATATAGTCTGAATTCAGTTCGTTCAGAATATTAAATGGCGCATAATTCTTTCTGAAATATTCTAAATTACCATCCTCGTCATAAGCCGTTAACATTCTGCTTGTATTCAGTACATATTGGTATGGATTAATATCAAAACCGCGGAGATAGGAGCCATACACGGGTTCAGAAACCTCATCCTGAGTACCGGGTGCTCTTTGATTTCTGACAGATCCTACAGACAAAATTTCTCCTTTAAATTTATTGCCAACTTTAAAATTCATTCTGAAATTCCCGATTATCCTTTCTACACTATTTCCTAGAGTAAAACCATCATCTTTTAAATAATCTAATGATCCATACGTTTGAAATTTATCAGTGCCTGAGGAAACGCTTAAAGCATGCTCCTGCATTAATGAATTTCTAAATATCAAATCAAACCAGTTAGTATTAGCGTTGGCATATCTTTGCAAAAAAGCATTTTTGTGCTCATAATCATTGATTAAACCATATTGTCCATTACTTTCATTATATTGTTCAATTTGATTATACATTTGATATATAATTCCCCCACTGGAGCCTTGCATTACACCGGGAGCCTGATAATAGCCTTTATTCAGCTCTTCCATCAGAACGCCCATTTGTTGAGCAGAATTCATAATATCAAAATCGGCATAATTGGGTTTAATATATCTGGAAAAATTTCCTACATAATTAATAGATGGATAGCCGCTAACAGTAGATTTTCCTTTTTTCGTAGTAATTACCACTACACCGTTCATAGCTCTTGCGCCATATAATGCCGTTGCGGCTGCATCTTTTAATATAGTAATATCTTCCACATCACTTGGGCTTATACCCGCTATTGACGATCCTAATAGCGTATTCATATCGCCGGTTGTTAATGCCTCGTTTGAGATATTTACCACGTCTTCAATAACAACCCCATCAATAACCCAAAGAGGCTTATTATCTCCGGATAAAGAAGTTGCGCCTCTAATTCTTAATTTAGGGGCTGCGCCAAAAGTTCCAGACACATTTTGCAAAGAAACGCCTGCAAACTGGCCTTCTAACATTTTTGTGACATCAGGTGCTCCATCACGTTCCAGTTCCTTAGCTGTAAGGCTTGCATAAGATCCTGTAAATCTTTTTCTTTGTATACTGGTGTATCCTGTTATAACAACATCCGACAAAGCATTTTGGTCTTCGGAAAGTGTAATTACTATATTTGTATTTGTATTTTCTTTTAATTTATATCCTGAAAGTTTTTTCTCCAAATATCCTACAGCAGTCACCGTGAAAGTATAGGTACCTTTAGTATCTACATTATCAACGTGAAATATTCCTAAGGAATCAGTTAATACTTTTGATTTTTTCTTTGAATCCATGTTTTCTACTTCAACTGTAACATTGACAAGGTGTTCTCCTTTCTGATTGTTTACAATACCCGTAATTTTTGTGGTATTTTGAGCGCAGACGATAGAAGAAATGAAAATGTAAAAAAATATTAATATATATTTTTTTGCTAAGAGCTTATTATTTTTTACCATAATTAATTTCTATATACTAAATGGAAATTTTGAGCTTTGATATATAGAATACGATAAAAAAATACTATACCCCCAAAGGTTGTTAAGATTTTTTGCAGAATTTATTTAACAACCGAGTTTTATTCAATTATTTTCTGAATGATAAATAATTTATCATTTTTAATTACAAGCGCTAAATGGTTCATTTGTGCAATATTTGAAAGTATTTGCACAATAGGTTGGTGTGGAGAAATTGAGGCAATTATATTAATATCTTTTACATCATTGGAATTATATTCTATTTCTACATTATACTCTTTCGCCAATTTATCCAAAGCCTGAGTCATAGGTATATTGCTAAAAGAAATTAATGGAGAAGATACAGCATCATTATTATTCAATTTCCCTTTCGGCATATTTTGGGCTTCTTTATTGGCCAATGATAGGACAGGCGTAAAATTTCCTCCTTGTATATCATAAGCAATTTTATTACCCGCAGTAAGATAATACTGCATATCATCTTTTTCTCTCTGGGTTTTTTGTACTAATATTTTCCCTTCTATTAAAGATATAAAGACTGTTTTTAAAGATTCATCGATTTTGAATATTGTGCCTAATGCTGTAGTTGATGTTTTGTTGCAATAAACTGTAAAGGGTTTTGAAGGATCTTTTGTCACGCTAAATAAAGCTTTTCCTTTCAACCAGATATATCTTTTACCATTCAGAAAATCCGAAGCATATTCTATATTGCTATTTGGGTATAAAACAACAGTTGAATTATCCGGAAGTTGAATATCTTCTACATTTCTTGTAGTATTGCTTTTGGTTATCATATTACTGATAACCGTTTTGCTTTTATTTATATTATTTGGTTTGTTTTCTTTCCAAAATAAAACTGCACCGAATACTAACAATACCGCAACTCCCATTACCGAAGTAAAAACTATAGAAAGTTTCTTTCTTTTTATGCGTTGATTAAATATCTTGTAATGAATAAGGGATAACCACCGATTGGATATATCTTCACTCAACACCACTTCATTATCAGGAAAATCTTCATCATTAGTCATATTATATTTGTCAAGATAAGAAGCTATTTCTTTCTCATCCAGATTATCACCTTTTCCGGTGATATAATATTCATAATCATGTTTATTAATTTTCACTATGAAACATTAATATATTTATTATAGGCAAATATCTTAATAATAAACGGAGAGCTTATTAGATTTTTGTTAAACAAAAAAAGCTCTTATTTGTTTAAGGGCAATGTTTATATGATTTTCTACTGTTTTAGTAGCTATATTAAGTTTATCGGATATTTCTCTGTAAGTCATTTCATTAAAACGACTCATAACAAAGACCTGCTTTCGTATAGGCGGCAAAGAAGAAATAACTTTTTCTAACTTAAAATGAACTTCTTTATATTCAATTTCATGATCTGAGTTCTGCACTATTATTTTTGTTACATCTTTATTATCAAGTGACTTAAGCAATTTGTCTTTTTTATCATTTACTCTTATATAATCAATTAATGAAGTTTTTGCTATTCGAAATATTTGTATCCGTAACGATACATCATCCGATAACTTTTTCCTCATACTCCACAATTTTATAAAGGCAATTTGTACTACTTCTTCTGCATAGTAAGGAGACTTGGTTTTATTAAGTATATATCCATATATCTGTGCGTGATATTCAAAATATAATTCATTAAAAATATTTTGATCTCCGTTTTTCAACTTGCAGATTTTGTCCATAAGGATTTTATATACGGCTTAATGAATAAATTGTTATCCGTAAATATAATTAACAAAGTAATATAATTAATTAAAAAATCATATTTATTATTTATTATCTCATATTTAAAGAATAATCCAATCTACAGGAAGTATAGGAGGTTATATGTGGGGAAATACAAGAAAGATGGCAATTATAGGTTGGGAAAGCGCAAGATTAAATGCATAACTTCAAAAATTAAATAAGGCATCAAATGTAAAAATTGGAAAGATGAAACTATTCTGAAATATACATGATAAATCAAAGGATTGGCTGCCGAGCGACAGAATAGTAAATTATTACGGTAAAATATTATCTTCAGAAAAAGCCGATTATTATAAAGCAACAAAAAACACAATAAACATGATATTGGAACACGGCAGCTTATTGGTTATGAAAGATGCCACACAAACGCATTGGTTGCACAGGTTGCCTCCTGCAAAACATATTCAAACTCCGAGAGTGAATTTAACTTTCAGAACGATTATGCAAAACAAATAATTCCCGTAAAAAATATCAATACTTCACTTTTATTACATCTTCGCGTCGGGATAATGATCTACGGTTTCGAAAATATAATCCGGGTTGCGTGTCTTTAATTCATACATGAACTTGTATAACGAATCAGAATAATTCTGGTGGTTAAACATTCTGTCGTGAGATAATAAAACTATCGCATTCTTACGATGAGTATGATGGTCGTTTAATGCATTTTCCACCATCTTTACCATTGTTTCCGCAGACTGTACTGGAACAGAACCGTGTCCGGATGGATCTCTTTTAAAACTCCATTCCGCATCCCAGCCAATCACATTATACCCTGCGGAATCTAATAATTCACACACAGGTTTTACCAATGGATGTGCTTGTATTCCTGTTGCTAAAACCCATGCGCTGTTACCCGGTAAACGAATAAATTTCTTTTGGACATTCAGGCTTGACTGCGCCTGCAAAAAATCATTGAAACAGTCTTGCACATGATGATAAAAATATTCATAATGATCCTTTGCATGCGTATAACTATGATTTGCCAAAAGTATTTGCGGATAAGCGTCGCGAATACTATCTACAAGATCGTGCATCGTTTTCCCGAAAGTAGCGTGCAGGCCAACCATGAAAAAAGTGCCTTTTAAATTCAAAGCTTTTAAGTTGTGGTACACATTGGATGTGCCGGGTTGCGGGCCGTCATCAAAAGTTAAATAGACATATTTTTTGGTAGAATCAAGAATAATATTGCTGCCTGCACTTTGTGATTTTACAGCTTCTGCACTTTGCGATTTTATTACTGTATCATTTGGAATAGCGCCTTCTGTTTTTATATTCGTATCTTTTTTTACTTCGATAGAATCAGGCGTTTTCGTGATAATTACTGTATCTTTTATTCCTGCTTGCGAAGCATTGCCGTTTCTGTTTTTACAGGAAATGATCATTAAAACTACACTTAAAACGATTGAATAATATATATAATATTTCTTCATTATATTGAATATGTTTTTTGGGGTTGCGAAGATATAAGTTAATCTCCGATTAAAATAATTTAAAGAACTTCTTTACCTTTGCAGTCTTGTTCTTTGTTATACACCATAAATTAAAGGTTTTCCCGAAAAGGAAATTAAAAAGGAACCGTGTGTAAATCACGGGCAGACGTGCTACCGTAAGTTTCATACCACACGATGCAGCAATTTATATCCACTGATAAAATTTTTATTGGGAAGGATGTTGCAATCGGAAACAAGCCGGGAGACTTGCCTTCAATTATGGCTCGGAGCTTTCACGATATAAAGCTACAGTCGCATGGCATTTCTTACTTATTCTTCTCCAAAAGAGGAAGTGCATTTGCATGTACATATATATCCATCTCCGGCGTAATACGGAACATGTTTTTTATTGTTTCACGTTCTAAACAAATTTAAAAATCATGTTTACACAAAACTTAGGCTACCCGCGCATCGGTGGTAACCGCGAGCTTAAAAAAGCTGTGGAAGCCTATTGGGGAAAGAAGATTTCTCACAACGATTTGCAGCAAATTGCACAACAAATCCGCATGCACAACTGGCAATTGCAAAAAGAAGCAGGCATTGATTTAATTCCGTCAAACGACTTTTCTTTGTATGATCAAATGTTGGATATGTGCTTAACTGTAAGTGCTATTCCAAAGAGATATCATCCTTTGGTGGAAGAAAAAAAATTATCTGAAACCGATTTGTATTTTGCCATGGCACGTGGTTTTCAAAACGAAGAATTCGACATTACGGCAATGGAAATGACAAAATGGTTTGATACAAATTATCACTACATTGTTCCGGAATTTTATGAAAATCAATCTTTCAATCTATTTTCTAACAAAATTATAAGTCAATACAAAGAAGCAAAGCAAGCTGGCATTGAGACAAAACCCGTTATCATCGGCGCGCTTACTTTCTTGTTGTTGGGAAAAGAAAAAGAAACGGAATTTAATCGACTTGATTTATTAAAAAATATATTGCCTGTTTATAAAGAGATTTTAAAACAGTTATCAGAATTGAATGTCAAATATGTTCAATTTGATGAACCTATCTTGGCAACAAATCTTTCAAGCGCTGAGTTAATTGCATTTTCTGATACTTATAAAGAATTGAAAACGGCATTTCCAAACATTAAGTTCGTACTTGCCAACTATTTTGAATGTTACGGAGAAAACTTACCAACTGTTTTAAGTTTGCCTCTTGATATTATTCATCTTGACTTAGTAAGATGTCCTTCGCAACTGGATGATATTATTTCTTCCAATAAGGTGCAATCCTCAACTATTTTTTCTTTAGGCGTTATCGATGGAAGAAACATTTGGAAAAACGATTATGAAAAATCCTTGTCGCTGATTAATAAAGCAATAAATCACTTTGGGAAAGATAAAACGATACTCGCACCATCCTGCTCTTTGTTGCACACTCCATGTGATTTGGACAACGAGAAAAAACTCGATGATGAATTAAAAAATTGGCTTTCATTTGCCAAACAAAAAGTCAACGAAATCGCCGAGCTAAGCAAAATCGTGGACAATACTGCAGAAGCTAATATTCTATTGGAAAAAAATAAAGCAGCTATTACTTCTCGCAAAAATTCTTCACGTATTCATAAAGATTCAGTTAAGAATCGAGTAAAAAATATTACGGATAAAGATGCACAAAGGCAAAGTGTGTTTGCAGAAAGACAAGCAAAGCAACACGCATTATTTAATCTGCCATTATTTCCTACAACTACAATCGGCTCCTTTCCGCAAACGGCAGATGTAAGAAAATTACGTGCGCAACTTAAAAAAGGAGAAATCTCTGAAACGCAGTATACGCAAGCATTACAGGCTGCAACAATTGAAGCAATCCGAATGCAGGAAGAGTTGGACATTGATGTTTTGGTGCACGGCGAATTTGAGCGCAACGACATGGTAGAATACTTTGGAGAAAATATTGAAGGTTATGCATTCTCCTCTTTTGGTTGGGTACAAAGCTATGGATCGCGCTGCGTAAAACCTCCAATTATTTTCGGCGACATCGAACGTAAAAAACCTATTACGGTGGAATGGTCTTCCTTTGCACAGAGTCAAACAAATCGTTTGATGAAAGGAATGCTTACAGGACCGATCACAATGTTGCAATGGTCTTTTGTCCGTGATGACCAACCTCGTTTTGAAACAGCTTTTCAATTAGCATTAGCAATCAGAGATGAAGTAGTTGATTTGGAAAAAGCTGGGATTAAAGTAATACAAATTGACGAACCTGCGATACGTGAAGGCTTGCCACTGCGAAAAGAAAACTGGAAAACATATTTGGCTTGGGCAGTAAAAGCTTTTAAAATCTCTGCTTCCGGCGTTCAAGATGAAACGCAGATTCATACACACATGTGCTATTCAGAATTCAATGACATTATACAAAGCATTGCAGATATGGATGCAGATGTGATTACGATTGAAACATCACGTTCACAAATGGAATTGTTAGATGCATTTGTAAAATTTAATTATCCGAACGAAATTGGACCTGGCGTTTACGATATACATTCGCCACGCGTACCTACAGTCGAAGAAATTGAAGCATTGTTGGAAAAAGCTTTGGCTGTTATTCCTGCTAAAAACCTTTGGGTAAATCCCGATTGTGGATTAAAAACTCGTGGCTGGAATGAAACTAAAAAAGCATTAGAAAATATGGTTAATGCAGCAAAGCAATTGAGAGTGAAATTTCAAGTAGAAGCGTGAAGTAATTTCATTATTAATAAAACAACCAAAAAGCCCGTAAAATTCAATGTTTGCGGGCTTTAATTTATTTTTAAATATCTCATACAGAAAGATAAGGCATAGTATTTCAGCGAACATTAGATAGCAAATCAAAAAAATATTTATTTTTGAACAATACCTTTCAAACAAAATTTCTCCATGGAGGAGCAAATGATATATCGGATTTAATGCAACAAAGTACGCGCTTAAATTACCTCCAAATGTCGTAAGCCTATTAACTTTGTCTCCCGAATAAAGACTATAATGAATCAATAATTCTACACAAAAAATAAGGATGAGAAATTATTTACCCGTATTGTTTTTAATAATAAATACACTGAGTTCATCTGCTCAAAGAATAAAGCAATCCATTAATACAGACTGGCTTTTTCATAAAGGAAATATCGGCTTAAATAATGCAGTTACAAATGATGAATGGGAAACAGTATCCATTCCTCACAGCTGGAACACACATGATGTATCGGATGAAAAGCCGGGTTATTATCAAGGTATAGGTGTTTATTGGAAAACACTTTTCATACCAAATGCATACCGTGATAAAGATGTGTATTTGTATTTTGAAGGTGCTGCGCAAGAAGCAGATGTATATGTTAATAATAAGTATGTGGGAAGGCACACAGGAAGCTATACAGCTTTCAGTTTTAGAATAAATGATTTTATAAAATTTGACGGAAAAAATAATAAAAATGAAATTGAAATAAAGCTGAATAACAGTCATAACGAGAACATACCACCCCTTTCAGCAGACTTTACTTTTTACGGAGGAATCTATCGCGATGTATATTTATTTGCTTTGAACAAAATACATTTTGATGCAGATAATGACGCTACAGATGGTGTCTTCATTTCTACTCCATTAGTAAATAACCAAAGTGCTGATGTGTTCATCAAAGGAAAAATAACCAACCGAGCCGAAGGGAAAAAAGATATAAAAATCATTTCTTCTCTGTTTGATCAGAAAGGGAAATTAATTACACAAATAAGTAAAGATGTAAAGTCCGAATCGGCAACAAATACCTGCTTTGAACAAGAAATAAACAACATCAAAAAACCTGAACTATGGAGCCCGGAGCATCCGTATTTATATCAGATCACTTCTTGTATTATTGATAAAAATACCGGAGATACGCTTGATGAAGTGAGTAATCCGTTGGGGTTTCGCTGGTATAAATTTACTGCCGATCAGGGGTTTTTTCTCAATGGAAAACATTATAAACTATGGGGAGCAAGCCGTCATCAGGATTATCCGGACAAAGCAAACGCTTTGCCTGATGCCATACATATACAAGATGTGGAATTACTCAAAGCAATGGGCGCAAATCTGCTTCGCGTTGCGCATTATCCGCAAGATCAATCATTGATGGAAGCTTGTGATCGGATAGGTATTATTACGTCAGTGGAAATACCCGTTGTCAACGCTATTACGGAGAATGATACGTTCCGGCTTAATTGTTTTAAAATGATGGAAGAAATGATTCGTCAGAATTACAATCATCCGTCTGTGATGATATGGGCTTTTATGAATGAAGTATTGTTGAAGTTGCGTTATTCAAATGATTCCATCCGTCAAAAGGTATATATTCAACACGTAAAAGAACTGGCACAGTCTTTAGATAGTCTCAGTCGGAAAGAAGATGCATCACGTTATACCATGATTCCTTTCCACGGAGATATGTCTTTGTATATAAAATCCAGATTGCCGGAAGTTCCGCAGATAATCGGCTGGAATCAATATTCCGGATGGTATGGCGCCAACATTAATGATTTTGAAAAAAACATGGAAAGGCATCACCGTGAATTAAGTAATAAGCCGATGATTGTTACAGAATATGGTGCAGATGGCGATCCTCGTTTACATAGTTTCCAGCCTGTACGATTCGATAAATCGCTGGAGTACGAAACGTATTTTCATAAAGTTTATCAAAAAGTAATAGCTGACAAGCCATCCATCAGCGGCGCTATGGCATGGACGCTCGCAGACTTTAATGCAGAAGCAAGAAAAGAATCTATGCCACATGTAAACAATAAAGGTTTGCTTACCGATACCCGCAAACCAAAGCCTGTTTATTTTTATTATCAATCACGGCTTTTGAAAACTCCTTACATTGCAATCGGCTCTCGCGATTGGGATCTAAGAAGCGCTGTATCGGATTCAACACAACGCGAACAATGCTTACAACCTGTAGAGATATATACCAATCGGAATGCAGAAATATCTCTTTTTCAAAACGGCCGGTTGTTAAAGAAAGAAATGCCGGAACAAGGCGTTGCTGTTTTTAATGTGCCTTTTATAAATGGCATCAATCATTTGGAAGCAATTATTACACAAGAAGATACTACGATAAAAGATCATGCGGATATTAACTTTAAAATTATCCCTTATTATTTAAAAGACACAACAGTTCCCTTCAGTGAGATAAATATCAGCTTAGGTGATCACAGATATTTTAATGATGATGAACTCGGGCAAGTATGGATTCCTGAAAAAGCATATACGCGAGGGAGTTGGGGATTCATAGGCGGTACAGAATTTAAAATGAAAAATACAAGCAGGCAGCCTTACGGTTCAGACAAAGATATTCTCGGAACGAATTATGATCCGATTTATGAAACGCAACGAGTGGGAATACAACAATTTCGTTTAGATATTCCCAAAGGCAGGTATGCCGTTACTTTCCATTTTGCAGAATTATTATCCAATGCGATACAGGATCCGAATATATATAATCTTGACACAAGTAAAGTTGCATATTCTTCACAAAAGATTCAAAAAAGAAAGTTTGATGTTTTTATTAATGGTAAAAAAACAATTGACGGATTAGGCAATGATAATTATCTTATTCCCGGAAGAGCATACAGTACAAAGACCTTCGTAAATGTAACCGGCAATGATGGTATTGTTATTGACTTTAAACCTATTGAAGGAGAAACTATTTTAAACGGATTACAAGTAATTAAAATTTATTGAACATGCTAAGATTATTCAAAGCCTTGATATTACTGATATTGCTGACCGGCTGCATATCTGACATACACGCGACTTCATTCAGAAAAAATTATTCCTACAAAAATTTAATTACAAACAATGACACGAATAAGATAGATACCAATTTCCATCTTTTCCTGCTCATCGGGCAATCCAATATGGCAGGCAGGGCGCCACTTGATACGTTGGATATAAAAACCGATTCAAATATTCTTATGCTTGACAAACAAAATCAATGGGTAATTGCGAAAGATCCTTTACATTTTGACAAACCAAGTGTTGCCGGTGTAGGTCCCGGTATCAGCTTTGCGCATGCCTTATTGAAACATCTACCGAAAGGTGCACGCATAGGATTAATACCGTGCGCTTGGGGCGGATCGCCTATAAGCGTATGGCAGCCCGATAGCACATATTTACATCACAAACCATATAACGAAGCAATTGAGAGAACGAAGATTGCTACGCAAAGCGGTGTATTGAGCGGCATTTTATGGCATCAGGGAGAATCGAATAATAATCCTGCTAAAGCCGCAAAGTATCTTACGGAAATATCAACACTTGTTTCCCGTCTCAGAAACGAATTGCAATCTCCTCAGGTTCCTTTTGTTGCCGGCGAAACCGGATATTTTCAAAACCCCAATTACATTAATCCGGTTATTGACAGCATTCCTTCCGTTATCTCCAATTCCGCAGTTGTTTCCGCAAAAGGCTTGCATGATAAAGGAGATAAAACGCATTTTGATACACCTTCTGCGCGAGAACTCGGCAAACGCTATTCAACGGCAATGGAAAAACTTTTGGATAATAAATGACTCGGCTATATACTTATTTTAATTGAAGTTTTCTGTTCCTTTGATGGATTAATTACAGTTCATGATTTCAATTTATCATCTTTGTGTATTTTTGAGTACAACATAAAACCTCATACCATGAAAAAAACATCTTTAGTATTGTTTATTATTTTTCTTTCAATAGAAGGATTTTCACAATTTAAAGTCGGTAAAACACAACAAGAAGTAAAATCAGACCAGGCAAAAGTAACGCCGGTGCTTATAGGCTCAAAACGTGTGGCCTTAACGCTTTCATTCGGGTTATATCACATAGATGCTGATAATTCAGAGTATCTCGGATATCATTCGAATATCAATTCTTTTGAAAAAATAGAATTTGCTTCCGCTCAGGAAGAGCTGGACTTTTATAATTACGTTTTAAGTTTGTATGACAATTTTAAAGACAATGAGCTAACATTAAATAAAATTAAGATAGTCCCGAGCAGGAATAATTTATTAGGCGCAAATAACCTTGTGTTTGATATTTATCCCGAACCAAATAATAAATCATATAAATATACAACTGAAATGATAGGCAGAAAAGCGTGGATAAAGCTTTTTGAAAAATCCCGGATTCATAGTTTAAAGTGACTTTCTTTTATTAATAAATATTCAAACCGATAAGCATAAGTTTATCGGTTTTTTAATTTTTACTTTTACTTTTGATGCTATGCGTGTATTTTATGAATTAGAACATTTGCCCTCATTTAAAAATGCGGTAATTACTATCGGCACTTTCGATGGCGTGCATCGTGGCCACCAAAAAATAATTAAACAACTTAAAGAAGAAGCGGATGTTGTAAATGGCGAGAGCATTATTATCACTTTTGATCCGCACCCGAGAAAAATTGTTCAGCAAGAGCCTTTATTTCTTTTAAACACATTGAGCGAAAAATTGCATCTATTGGAAGAATGCGGAATGGATAACGTGATCGTTGTGCCTTTCGATAAAAAATTTTCTTCGCAAACTGCTGAAGAATATGTAAAAGATTTTCTGGTTGAAAAAATTCATCCGCATATAATTATTATCGGGTACGATCACCGTTTCGGTAAAGGACGCACAGGCGATTATCACACATTGGAAAAATACGGAGCTCAACTTGGTTTTACCGTTAAAGAAATTTCAGAAGAAGTTTTGAATGAAATTTCCATCAGTTCCACACGCATTCGTAATGCGCTTTTATCTGGCGATATAAAATCTGCAAATGAGTTTTTAGGTTATTCTTATTTTTTAGAAGGCGAGGTTGTTGAAGGCAAAAAAATTGGCAGAACGATTGGCTATCCTACGGCAAATATTTTTGTAGATGATCCGGATAAATTAATTCCTGCCATCGGAGTTTATGCTGTAAAGGTGCAAATTGAAAACAGAACTTATAATGGCATGTTAGGAATCAGCCTTCGGCCAACAATAGAAGAGAGTACAAAGGTTTCCGTTGAAGTAAATATTTTTCATTTCCACGAAAATATTTACGGCAAAATTATAAGAATTAAATTTATTGCCTGGCTGCGAGCAGAAGAGAAATTTACTAATCTGGAATATTTACAGCATGCGCTGTCGCAAGATGCGATAAATGCCAAGAAAATTTTATATGATTTAGACTGATTTGGCTGTTTATTTTTTGCTTTAAAAAAAGATGATTATTATTCAAAAACCAAAAAAATGAAATTACCTTTGAAAATTATATAGGTTTTATCATTCTCTAAAAAATAAATCATGGGTGAATTAAGTTTTGAAAAATTAATTGTAATAGCAGTAGTAATACTTATAATTTTCGGTTCTAAAAAAATTCCGGAAATGATGCGTGGGCTTGGCAAAGGCGTTCGCGAATTCAACGATGCAAAAAAAGGTTTGAGCGACGATCTGAATGCGACAAAAAATTCCGTTGCAAATAAAGAAAATACAAAATCTTCAAGCATTACTGATGTTGAGCACGAATCTGTAAATGCAAATTAATTTTAGTCAAGGATTTGTGTATGAGTAAATAATTACGTAAAGGATGTATTTCATTCCACGTAATCATTATGAATTACACTTTTACATAAATCTTTTTCTTATCCATCCAATATACTATCAGCCACATAAAAATGATGAAGCATATTGCATACATCAGCGAGCTTTTATAAGGATCGGAAAATACAGGAACGCATATATGCTCATAAAACCAGCCCAAAGGATTCTGATAAGTTTGCTGCCCATTTTCAATACCTTTCGGAATACGGATCAGTCCAAGTGCGCGTGGCAACAATCCGCTTAAAACAAAGATGAATAAAGGATTTTTGCCGAATACATTAAAAAATTTATCCAGCCAGATGCGCTTGTTTTTCATCTCAATAAAATAAATTACAACAGCCAATATCAGCATAGCCATTCCGGAAGTATAAATTACAAATGTGCTTGTCCATATTTTTTTTGCGATTGGAAAAAATTGCCCGAAGAACGCTCCAATAAAAAGTAATAAGGCCGCAGTAACAAACAGCTGCGTAATCATCTCATATGTTTTTCCTTTTTCTCTGATAAATTTTCCCGCCAGATATCCGATAATTACCTGAACAATTGGAGCAGCCGAACTTGCGATGCCTTCCGGATCAAAAGGAATGCCTTCTCCGTGATACATGTGATTTACGCCAAGTACAGGAATATCAACCTGCGAAGTACCGAACCAGCCTGTAATGCTGTAAGGATCTCCCGGCGCTCCCAGCGCATAACACAACAGCCAGTAACCGATTAAAATAATTATCCCGATAATCACAGCCGTTTTAGTTTTAAAAAAATATATAATAAGGGAAGCGAAAAAATAAGCAACGGCAATGCGCTGCAATACGCCGAAGATGCGCACGTTTTCCCATGCCTTGAATACAATCTGATTGTCTTTCCACATAAAAAAAGGAAACCAGTTCAGAAATAATCCGATCCCGAAAATCAGCAAGCTGCGTTTAATAACTTTTTTTATAAATGAAGAAGTTCCCGATTCGCGTAATCGCGGAATCACAAACGCCAGCGTATTGCCTACTACAAACAGGAAGAAAGGAAATACAAGATCTGTCGGTGTGCAACCTGCCCATTTCGCATGGTCTAAAGGCGTATAAATATGATCCCAATCGCCGGGATTATTTACCAGAATCATTAGGCAAACTGTAAGCCCGCGGAAAACATCGAGTGAATAGAAGCGTTCTTTCATCCGTATTCTTTTATTGTTTTTCAATTGCCGGATGGAACTACGCAAATACATTCTTACGAGTGATAAAAATTATCATGCTACGTTTCATCCGTATTTTTTTATTGTTCTATTTTTTTATTTGCATGTAATTTAAAATAGTTTTTGAACATTGCATATTTCATTTTCGTAACTATAAGGAAAATAAATTGTCTATATGTAAAGTATATTTTACTTTTGGTAAAACAAAACTTGATATGTCATGAAAAGATTATTTTTATTTCCGAGAAAGCTTAGGTTGATTGGAATCATCATTCTGACACCAGCGATTGTATTTTGGGTTGCAATTACGTATTTTGATTTTGGCTTTTCTTTTCTCAATTATTTTCCTTCGCATCATACTAAAGATGAAATGGGTATTTATGGAATTTTTCGTGGGAGTGATGGAAATTATAACAATACGGTAGATTATGCGCTTATATTAATTGCGCTTGTTTTTATAGCATTTTCAAAAATAAAAACAGAAGATGAGATGACTATTATGTTACGTCTTCAGTCATTTCAAATAGTGACTTGTATTTCTTTATCATTGCTATTAATTTTAGACTTTACAGCATTTGGATTGGACTATATTGCCTACGCCACCATGTTGTGGTATGCCTTTTTAATACTTTTCATTGTAGTCTTTTATACAAAAATTTATCTTTTAACCAAATCCGTAAAAAATGAAAAATAATCTGAGAGTAGAGCGTGCGATACTCAATATTTCTCAGGCAGATTTGGCTGAAAAAATTGGCGTGTCAAGACAAACAATCAATTCCATTGAAGCAGGAAGATATGTGCCATCAACAGTTTTGGCATTGAAAATTGCTAAAGTGTTTAAGAAAAGCGTTGAAGATATTTTTCAATTGGAAAAAGGCGATTAACGCTTATCTGTTCAATGCCCTGAAATCCGAGGGTCGCATTCCTGCCAGGCTGTGAAACGTATTGCTGAAAGCCGAAATACTTTCATAGCCAGTTTCAAAAGCTATTTCGCTAACGCTCTTTTCTGTCCGTAGCAAGAATTCCATTGCCCGTATAATGCGCGCCATCTTCATATATTGAAAAAAAGAAGTTCCCAACAAAATTTGAAAACTGCGTGAAAACGTTCGCTCACTATAATTAAACTTTTTGCTTATAAATTCTAAGGTTAGTTTGACGTGAAGATGCGCTTGAATATATTTCAGAATTTCCTGCATACGTGGATTTGTAGTAGTGGGCAATGCGAACGGGAGACTTTGAGAATGCAATTCCGGCAGCAGTTTTACCAATGTTGACACGAATTCATAGCCTAAAGAATTTGCCAAAATATCACCTGTCCAATTTGCAGAATACAAAATCATTTCCAGCAATAATGATGTTACAGGGTAAACGCCGATTCGGTTATAAAAATCCGTATCGGGGAGGAGCGACTGCGGTATGTAAAATGTGTAAATGGCGTGCGTTCTGTATTTATATAAAAGTCTATGTTCCATGCCCGAAGGGATCCATGCATAGTGCCTTGCAGGCAACATAAATTCTTTATCCTTGGTAATGATGAACGTGGCATCTCCTTCTGCGTAAGAAAATTGCGCTTTGTGATGCGTATGTGAGGGCAAATCTATTTTATTGCCCTTTGTTAATACTCTTATACTATCGTGACTTGCATCAATTGCCCGTATAAAAAGTTCGCTTTTATCCATTGGCTGTTTCTAACAAATGAATGGCAAATTATATAAAATGTATTTCATGGCAAAATAAGAACTTTGCATCCTCATTTATTAAAGAACATGAATTTTAGAAGAGCATTGGGTATTTTTTTCTACTTATCCCTATCATTTTCATTAAAAGCTCAACAGAACGAAAGCGATACGGTTGCTCTCGTACAGCTTTGGGAAAAAGCAGAACGAAATAATAAACAACTAAATACAGGCAGGCTTTCTTTGCAGCAAATGAAGCAGCACACAGCAGTTTTGAGAGACGACGAATTGCCCGAAATAAGTGCACACGGCGAATACGAACGAGTATCGGGAATGCCGCAGTATGAAGACGGTTTGTTTCACAATCCAACATTTTATCCTGTTATTCATCAGGCGTACACGCTGGGCGCGGAAGCTATGCTGAATGTGTACAACGGCGGAACCACAAAGCGCAATATTCGCGCAAATAAAATTGAAGAAGATATTGCAAGCGAAAAACTTAATCTCAACAGAAGCGAAATTCGGTATCAAATCGCAGTTGATTATTTAGATATTTATCGGAACCTTCAATACAAATCATTGATTGAGCAAGATATTAAAGAAAGGCAACAACAAGACAAGCAAATACAAAGTTTGTTCTCAAAGGGCGTAGTATTGAAAAGCGATGTGCTTCGCGCAGAATTAAATCTTTCCAAACAGCAGGAACTTTTGACACAAGTAGAAAACAGTATTACAATTGCCAATCAATCTTTAAATCAATTGACGGGCGATGAGGAAAATCACACAACGATTCCCCTAATGATTGCGGACAGCATGCGCGCAGCTTTCCCACTACTTTCGGATAATTATTTCAACAATACAACCGATCATTCTTATGAATATAATATTCTTCAAAAACATACAGAGCAAACCAAGCTGCAACTCCAACAGGTAAAGAGCAGCCTTTTACCGAAAATCGGTTTGTTTGCAGAGTATCAATATGCTTATCCGCAGATACAATTTTATCCTTATGCAGACGCAATTTATGGTTTGGGAATGGCGGGCGTAAGAGCTTCTTTTTCATTGTCGGAATTGTATATGAACAAGAAAAAACAGCAGGAAGCACAAACAAAAATTGACCGCAGCATAATGGAAACACAGGATTTTGCCGACAAGCTGAAAGTACAAATCAGTACACTGCAAATCCGCTACAACGAAGCATTGCAGAGGATTACAATTGCGAAGCAACATATTGCAACCGCTTCGGAAACATATCGCATCACACACAACAGTTATTTTGCGCAGCTTTCTTTATTAACCGATTTGTTGGATGCGGAAACACAATTGCTCCAAGCAAAAATGGATCATACAACGGAACAAGTAAACGCGGAAATACTCTATTATCAATTACAAAAAACGATTGGAAATTTATAGCGTATTTTAATATAACGTTGAGATTCCTTACTCCGTTCGGAATCGTTTTCCTTTTTCTTCAAAGTTGATAAAGATTGAATAGTAATTAAATTTTTAACGCATCATTTCGACCGAAGGGAAAAATATCAGAATAAAAAATATAAAAGCATTTTACCCCACTATTGAAAATAAAGAGAAACGAATGAAAGAAGCAATTCAGAAAAAGGATAGATTCATCAGTATTATAACAACAATCATCAGTATTATAGTCGTTGTTATTATGATTATTTGGGGAATAAAAACGTTCATATATTCCGAAAAATACGAATCTACGGACGACGCGCAGGTTGGTATGTACATCAATCCTGTAGTAGCACGCGTTACAGGTTATGTGAAAGAAATTCGCTTTGAAGAAAACCAGCAAGTGCATAAAGGCGACACGTTGATTGTGATTGACAACAGCGATTACGCAGTACAACAACAACAAGCCGATGCCGCACTGAGCAACGGTCGTGCACAAATAGATATTCTGAACGACGATGCGCAAACTGCTGAGAAAGACGTATTGGTAAGTCAGTCAAAAATTGCAGGCGCAAAAGCGCGTTTGGACAATGCGCAAAAAGAATACGACCGTTACAAGCAATTGTATGACGAAGAATCTGCAACAGGGCAACAGCTCGACAATAAATCCGCAGAACTGGAAGTTGCGAAAGCCGATTACGAAGCGGCGCTGCAAACCGTAGCATTGGCGCGTTCCAAAGTGGATGCCGTTCACACGCAGGTAAAAGCAGCGCAGGCGGAAGTTGAACGTCGCAATGGAGTTGTGAATGCACAAAATTTAAACACATCGTACACCGTTATTACTGCGCCATATGACGGGCAAATGGGAAGAAGAACTTTACAAATAGGACAGCTCGTACAACCGGGACAAACATTGGCTTTTCTCGTAGATTTAAGTTCGGGAAAATGGGTCATTGCCAATTTCAAAGAAACACAAATCGCAAAAATGAAAGCCGGCCAGGCTGCCGTAATCGAAGCAGATGCTATTCCTCGTAAAAAATTCAACGGTACAATCGAATCTTTCTCTGCAGCCACAGGCTCGGCTTTATCGGTAATGCCGCCCGATAATTCAACGGGAAATTTTGTAAAGACGGCACAAAGAATTCCGATAAAAATTCTGCTGGACAGCCACGATGCCGACGTGAAAAAACTTTCCGCAGGCATGAACGTAACCGTATCCGTGAAGAAATAACAAAGACAAAATGATTTCACAAAATTCCCCTCATATTTTTAAACGTTATGTACCTGAATGGCTCAAGTACACAGCCATTATGCTCACACTGATTCCGAGCATACTTGTATTTGGCGCAGCCACAATGGGCGTGCCGCAGGCAATGGGTTATTACGGAATTTCATCAAGCGATGTGCAATTCGGTATGCTGGTTTTTTATGCAACCATGGTATCTTTCGGTCCTGTGGCACAGCATTTTTTTGCCCGCATTCCTGCCAAAACTTATTTGTGGATTTCGGTAATCGGCGAATTAGGCACATTGTACGGCTGTTATTACGTTCGCAATTTGGAAGTGATGCTTGTGATACGCGTGATAAGTGCGGTTTTCAATGCAGGCATCAACAATGTGTGTCTTGATTTGCTTTTCAGAAAATTAAAATCGGAGTATACGCGGGAAATCGGTTATGCTTCTTTTTACACGCTGATACTCTGTGTAGGTGGGCTGTGTTCATTCTTCGGAAGTTTTGAGTACGACGAGCAAAGTATGAATCATTTTTACAAATTTGTAATGTTCGGTTTGTTGCCCGGCACATTTTTACTTACGATAATTTTGAACAATGTACGACTAATACCGTTCAAGTTGATGCGCATTTCACGTATGGGCTGGGTGGATTGTTTTTTGCTTGGCACTTCAATGGGCGCTGCAGGTTATTTTCTGGTGTATGGGCAAGAATACAATTGGCTTGATGATGTCCGCATCAGGTGGGCGATTGCGGTGTTTATGTCTTTAGGATTGTGCGCTTTTTTGCGTCTCAGATACAGGCAAGAGCCGTTCCTGAACTTAGCAGTATTTCGTTCGCCCAATTTTCGACTTGGTCTTTTATTGTTGGTTATTTTATATTTCATTCGCGGCGCATTTAATATCACATCGGGTTACATAAGCAGCATATTGGAAGTTCCGTATCGGCAATCCGCTAAATTAATGTTGCTGAATGCAGGAGGTTCGGTTTTAGGCAGCATTGTTTCTACGATTATGGTTATTCGTAAAGTGCATATGCGAATTATCTGGCTGCTCGGATTTTTAATATTGTTGATTTTTTACGGAACAATGAGTTTCAGGTTTAATATAAACGCATCGGTTTATGATTATGAGCTCCTGCTTGTATTGCAGGGATTGGGACAAGGAATGCTTATGAACCCTATCATCGTTTTTTATTTGTCTGCCGTGCCGCAGGAAATAGCCAACTCTGCCACAGGCTTCGGCATAATGACTCGATTTCTTTCTTTCAGCGGAAGCATTGCATTGATAGATAATTTGCAATTGCGTTTCAGCCGTCTGCATCAGGAATTAATCAACAATGATTTAAATGCTGCAAATACACAATATACGGATTATTTGCGCAACACTTCCGCAATGCTGAAATCGCGCGGCGTGCTGCCCGACAAAGCAGGCGGCATGGCTTTCGCATTAATGAAAAAAATAATGGGCAAAGAAGCGTACGTAGAATTTGCCATGAATTATTATCAATGGATTTGCGTACTCATATTACTTGCTATCTTCATCATTATGTGTGTGCCTGCCATTAACCGAACGATAATCAATTTACAGGAAAAACGCCCTTGGGGCGCGGGTTTTTAACCCTGCCTAAAAACGTGTTGTTTATGTAAGATATAACATTACTTCAGAGTTTATGTATTTACTCCAATATTGATTACCAATGCTTCATTACAGAATTATTTTATTCTAAAACAGAGGATACCGATTAGAAATACTATATGAAACACCTCACACGTCATTGGCTTCGCCGAACTCACGTTTCCCGCACAGTGGGCATCTCCTGTCATTTGTAATAAATTTTAACAAGAGATACTGAAAGAATTTCGGCATGACGCGAATTTCTTATGACCATTTATGATTTATAAATTAGTCTTACTGCAAAGAAGATGTAGTTTAATAAGGTAAAGCATATTATTGATTAAAATAAAAAGCCCGCCATTAAAATCGCGGGCTTTTATTTATCTGAAACTTGATAAATTAGTAATCCATTCCCATTCCGCCGCCGGGCATTGCCGGAGCCGGAGATTTAGGTTCAGGTTTATCTGCAATTACGCATTCTGTTGTCAATAACATACCTGCGATAGAGGCTGCATTTTCCAAAGCGATACGTGTAACTTTTGTAGGATCGATTACACCGGCTTTGAAAAGATTTTCAAATACTTCCGTACGTGCATTAAAACCATAATCACCTTTACCGTCTTTGATAGTTTTCACTACGATAGAGCCTTCGATACCGCTGTTGCTTACGATTTGACGAATTGGTTCTTCGATAGCGCGTTTTACAATAGCGATACCTGTAGTTTCGTCTTCATTAATGCCTTTTAATTTTTCCAATGAAGCTGTTGCGCGAATGTAAGCAACGCCGCCGCCCGGTACAATTCCTTCTTCAACCGCAGCACGAGTTGCGTGTAAAGCATCATCTACGCGGTCTTTCTTTTCTTTCATTTCTACTTCGGTAGCTGCACCAACATAAAGAACAGCAACACCGCCGGCTAATTTGGCCAAACGTTCCTGTAATTTTTCTTTATCGTAATCAGAGGTGGTAGTTGCCAATTGAGATTTAATTTGACCAACGCGGGCTTGTATATCGGCTTTTTTACCTTTTCCGTTTACGATAGTTGTATTGTCTTTATTGATCGTAACAGATGCTGCACGGCCAAGAGAAGTTAAATCTGCGCCTTCCAAAGTAAATCCCTGTTCTTCACTGATAACTGTTCCGCCTGTAAGAACTGCAATATCTTGCAACATTTCTTTTCTGCGGTCGCCGAAGCCCGGAGCTTTTACTGCAGCAACTTTCAATTGTCCGCGTAATTTATTTACTACCAAAGTAGATAAGGCTTCGCCTTCTAAGTCTTCTGCAATGATTAATAAAGAAGCAGATGACTGAACGATTTTCTCCAACAAAGGAAGAATATCTTTTAAGCCGGAAATCTTTTTGTCGAAAATTAAGATGTAAGGATTTTGCAATTCAACTTCCATCTTTTCGGTATTGGTAACGAAGTAAGCAGAAATATATCCGCGATCAAATTGCATACCTTCTACTACATCAACAGTAGTTTCGGTTCCTTTCGCTTCCTCAACAGTTATAACACCTTCTTTACCTACTTTGCCAAAAGCCTCTGCAATGAGCTTACCGATTTCATTATCATTATTAGCAGAGATAGAAGCAACTTGTTCAATTTTTTTGTAGTCGCTGCCTACAGTTTGAGATTGCTCTTTCAGGCTCTGAACTATTTTTGCTACTGCTTTATCGATACCGCGTTTCAAATCCATCGGATTTGCGCCTGCAGCTACGTTTTTCAAGCCTTCGCCAATGATTGCCTGTGCTAAAACAGTTGCAGTAGTTGTACCATCGCCGGCAATATCAGCAGTTTTTGAAGCTACTTCTTTTACCATTTGTGCACCCATATTTTCGATAGCATCTTCCAGTTCGATTTCTTTTGCAACAGTTACGCCATCTTTTGTTACTGATGGAGCACCGAATTTCTTTTCTATAACTACATTGCGACCTTTAGGCCCAAGAGTTACTTTTACTGCGTTGGCAAGTGTATCAACGCCTTTCTTCATTTTATTTCTTGCTTCTATATCAAAAAATATCTGTTTTGCCATTGTTATTATTAATTTGAAAATTAGTTAATTTGAAAAATTGGGAATTAGTTAATTATAGTGCAGTTCAAAAATTCGAATAAAAATTATTTTCAAATTTTCAAATTGCCAAATTATTAAATTAAATAATTGCTACTAAATCGCTTTCACGCATGATTAGATACTCTACACCTTCTATTTCTATTTCCTGACCTGCGTATTTGCCATAAAGTACTTTATCGCCTGTTTTTACGGTTAGCGGTTCGTCTTTTTTTCCTGCGCCAACAGCAACGATAGTTCCACGTTGTGGTTTTTCTTTTGCCGTATCAGGAATAATGATGCCGCCTGCGCTTTTTGTTTCTGCAGCAGCCGGTAGAACTACTACTCTGTCATGAAGCGGAGTAATGTTTAATTTTTTAGCCATAAGTCTTATTATTTAAATTTTTGTTTAAAAGAAACTTTGAGATTGACTAACGATTAGCAATTAATCTGCCATAAAAGAAATAAGGTCAAATTTTCATTTGAGAAATATATTTACCGGCTTTTTTAGAGAGAAATTGGCAGAATACTTTTCGAATGGATAAGATAATGACAAAATTGCACTTATTGCTTATTTGCCCGTTCTACAGAGACAGGGTAACCAAAATAAGCCCGAAGTGAATCTTTAATATGTGTGGTATCTTTAGCAAAGGCAGCAGTATCGGTAACGTATAACCTGAATATTGGCGTGCCGGCAACAGTTAGTGTATCTTTAAAAACTTCGTTGCCGTAATTTTTCAATTGCTGCGCTCGTTTCTGGCAACTTGCAGCATCTTCAAAAGTCTGGATAATAAATTTAAATCCTTTTATGTTTTCGGAAACTGGCTGTTCCGGTAATTGATTTTTGGGTTGTACATCCGAAATTTTCTCTTGAATTGTTTTGGAAGAATCGTTATTATCCGAGAATAAAGATGGTGTTTTATGAATATAGTATGCACCGTAAGCAACAATTGCCGCTAATATGATAATGGTAGCAATAATGCGCCAAGGTCTGCGATTGCTTTTTATTGCATAATTTATAGAAGACGTAAGCGGGCTTTTGGCATACATATCGTCAAACGCTCTTCTGTCGGTTTTTTTATCTTCTTCGGAAGAATCGGTGCTGAAAGCATATTTGCCTGAATTATCTGCATATATATATCCGATTTCTCCAAGCCTCAGGTTGCCGGCACGAATATTCATCAATTGTCTTGCCTGATCCAGAAAGTATTCTACATCCTGCATTATTATTATTAATGCTTTCCCTTTTTTTTCAGCCAAGTATTGGTACAGTTCGGGTGAAGTAATTGCAGTTTTGTCATAAGTGAAAATGCCGGTTTCTTCTTTATTGCCAATATCCAGCTGCCCTATTTTCTCAAGGGAAATAGTTTTGTTCTGTAATAAGAAATCACTTATATCTTCTGAGGAAATATTCATTCTGAAATAGTGTTCAACTGCTGAAAATAGTTACAATTTTAATTTATTTTTTTGTATGAGCAATAAAATTAAAAGCAATTTTAGATTAATACTAAATAAATTTGCTGTATGCTATCGGAAGAAGAAATAAAATTTTTTCAATATTGGGAGAAAAACAGGCTGGGAGAAAAAAAACTTTCGCGGCAACTGACCGCAGGATTGCCTGTAGGGCTCTCGCTGGGTGCTGCAATATTGCTGTGCTTCTTTACCGGCTGGTATCAGCGCGCAATGATGGAAGCAAATACCGAAATGAGCCCATTTGTTTTAATCGTCGCCATCATCATTATTGCTGTGGTTTTTGGAATTTTTTATAAAAAACAAAAATGGGAACAAAACGAACAGGCTTATAAAGAATTATTAATTAGAAAAAAGAAAGAAGAAATTGACAAATAAGATAATCAAAAATATTTGTACATATTGTAACAATTTAAGCATTCCAAACGTTTTATTAAGAAAAACAAAATAAAAAATGAAAAAGGTACTTTTTTTAGCATTCGCAGCAATAATAACAAGTGTGGTAATTTCTTCTTGTTCGCATAATGATAGTTATGATTCTACTTACTCTCTTCTTACTATGCAAAGCGCACAAATAGATTCATTTGTATTAGCTAACGGTTTAGATATGACGAACGATCAAATATCTAACGCAAGTGGTGTAGTATCTAACCTTTATTCATGGGGAGATACCACGAAAAAGGTAAGTCAGGATTCGAGCGTTGTTAATTTTACAATTTCGGTTTGGGGAATTAATAACCAACTTTATTACACTTCTTCAGATTCTACATTAAAGTTTGATTTTGTAAATACAAGTAGCAATTCTACCTTGGTTAATAATCTTATATATTCATCCGGAAGTATATTATATTATTATTTAAGCATACTCGGCACTGGCGGACAGATAGATTTCATTACGCCATCTTTATATCAATATGGAAGCACGTCAGTTACTTTAGGAAATCAAACAATTCCTGCTAATTCACCCATTTATTATCAGTTGCAAATTAAAAGTATCACCACATCTTCAGCTTCTGCGGTTAATTAAGTTTGTATTTTAAAAAATATTTTATTTAAAAAATGCCCTTTCTAACAAGGAAATAAGGGCATTTTTTATTTTTAACAAAGTTCATTCTCAAACCCTATCTTTGCGCAAATTTTCAAAAAATTAAAATCAGCATCGTTTATTATGCAGTTAAAAGGTTTAGTACGTTTTTTTACGATAGCGCTTATCTTGATTTGCTTGTATCAATTGTCATTCACATGGCTCGTTCATAGTCATGAAAACAAAATGAGTGATAAGGCTGCTCTTTGGGTAAAGAAAAATTATCCCTCCGCTGAACAGAAATATCCGGGTAATACACAATCAGCAGGTTTATATACAGATACTTTGCAAAATATTCAAAAAACAGAGCTTAAACATCTTTTGGATAGCACAGCCAATACCAAAATCGATCCTTTCGGATTGGTATCTTATCAATATGCTAAAGATCAGGAATTGAAACTGGGTCTGGATTTGCAAGGCGGCATGAGTGTAACCATGCAAGTTGGTTTGGACGGATTGGTACATTCGCTTTCCAATTATACCAAAGATCCTAATATTACAAAAGCAATTGAAAATGCCCAATCTATTAAAGCTACTGGCAATGCCGATTTCATAGATTTGTTTGTACAACAATATAATACTTTGTCCGGCGGCAAATCTATGGCTCCGTTTTTTGCGCAAAAAAGTAATGGAAAACTTACTTACACATCCGGCAACAGCGAGGTTGTGAGCTATTTGCATACACAGGCAAAGTCTGCTTTTGAAAATACTTATAAAATATTAAGAACACGTATAGATCGTTTCGGCCTGGCATCGCCAACAATTAATCCGGACGAGAATAAAGGCATAATCACTATTGAATTGGCCGGTGTAAATGATGTTGAGAGAGTTCGTCATTATTTGCAATCTACTGCCAATCTGCAATTTTTTGAAGTATATAATATAAATGAAACATGGCCGGCAATTCAAAGCGCTGATGCTTTGCTTTCGGCAGATAAAATTACGGCAAAAGATACAACAGCTTCTGCTGCAAAAGCCGTTAAAACCGATTCAGCGAAAACTGCTCAATCAAGCGTTTCGGCAGATACATCTAAATCTTCCGACAAAACATTATCTACTTTATCAAATCTCAGTAACCAGACTGCTTCCAACACAGCAGGCAAAGTAACTAGCACAAACGGAAAAGTAGATAGCACGGCATATTACAAACAAAAATATCCTATAGAATCTATATTGCAACCGGCACAGCCTTCCAGAGCGCAGGACGGCTCGGTATATTATCCGGCCAATATCGGATTTGTGCAGGTAAAAGATACGGCAGAATTAAATGCTTATTTAAGCCGCGAGGATGTGAAAGCAAAATTCCCGTCCAATCTCGTTTTCATGTATGGAAAGCCTGAAGAAAGTGATTCTAAAATGAGAGGCATTCTTCAAATATATGCTATCAAAACTTTAGACAACGGCACAGCGCCTTTGGAAGGCGATCATGTAAGTTCTGCAAGACAAGGCTATGATGAAAAGAATCGTGTGAATATAGATATGGCGATGGATGAAACCGGCGCGAAACTGTGGGCAAACCTTACGCAAAAAAATGTAGGAAAACCTATAGCTATCGTATTGGATAATCTTGTATATAGCGCACCGAATGTAAACGAAGCCATTACCGGCGGGCGTTCCAGCATCAGCGGAAGCTATACTGTACCCGAAGCGCAGGATATGGCAAACATTCTTGAATCAGGTAAATTACCCGCTCCTGCAAAAATAGTTTCTCAATATGTTGTAGGCCCTACATTGGGACAAGCTGCTGTAAAAGGAGGTGTGATTTCTTTCGCATTGTCTTTCATTATCATTTTCATTTTAATGCTGGTTTACTACAATTCGGCTGGCTGGATTGCGAATATTGCGCTTGTACTGAACTTATTATTTACAATAGGTGTTTTAAGTTCTATGGGCTTTACGCTTACGGCTCCCGGTATTGCAGGTTTGGTATTAACAGTCGGGTTGGCTGTAGATACCAACGTAATTATTTTTGAAAGAATTAAAGAAGAACTTACAAAAGGAAAAAGTTATCAAAATGCTGTAAGCGACGGGTATCGCCGCTCTTATGCGCCGGTACTTGATGCGCATATTACAAACCTTTTGACAGCTATCATTTTATTGTTCTTCGGTATCGGACCGATTCTTGGTTTCGCCACTACACAAATTATCGGTATATTATTATCCCTGTTTTGCGGAATTTTAGTATCAAGATTAATATCCGATACTTATACCAATAAGAACAGGCATTTTGAATATTTTACCAAATTATCCAAAAAAATATTTGCGCACCGTGCTATTCCTTTTGCTAAATACAGAAAGATAACTTATGTAATTTCTGCTCTTTGTATTGATACTTGGTATTGCATCTTTCTTCAACGGATTTAACGAAGGAGTAGAATTTAAAGGCGGAAGAAGCTATACTGTAAAATTTGCTCAAGTGCCGAATCAGGAACAAGTTCGCGATGCTTTGAAAACTGAATTTAATGAAGCTCCGATTATCAAAACTGTTAATTCCAACGAGCAGTTGAACATTACTACTTCTTATGAAATCAATAATCCGGGCAAAGATGTTGATGAAAAAGTAGAGCAAAAATTATATCAGGGATTGCAAAAATTCTTGCCTTCCGGAATTACTTTGCAACAATTTGAACAAGATTATGTGCAAAGTTTCCAAACAGTATTGCCTACTATTTCCAAAGACCTGAAAGCCGGCGCAACCAAAGCAACAATAATTGCGATGATTGTAATCTGTCTTTATATCTTTATCAGGTTCAGGGATTGGCGCTATTCTGTTGGAACGATTGTAGCTTTGTTGCATGATGTATTTGTAACATTAATCGTATTCAGCTTCTTCAAAAATATTGTTCCTTTCCCGCTTGAAATTGACCAGCATTTTATTGCGGCAATATTAACCGTGATAGGTTTTTCGATGAACGATACAGTAATTGTATATGACAGAATTCGTGAAGATGTAAAACTGATGCATACTACAGATAAAACGGCAATTATTAATAAAGCTATCAATGACACATTGAGCCGTACAGTAATGACTTCGCTGACTGTATTTATAACAATTTTGATATTATTCATCTTCGGTGGCGAAACGGTAAGAGGTTTTGCATTCGCAATGCTGATCGGAGTAATTACCGGTACATATTCCTCAATATTCGTGGCAGCACCAATATTGATCGACTTTGCAAGGAATAAGCCATTAGGCAGAAAAAGCGATTATGATACGATAGAAAGAAAACCGCAACAAAAGCTGCAAACAAAACAAAAGGCAAACTTGAATTAAAATAAAAAACGGCAATCAAAAAATGATTGCCGTTTTTGTTTATTCGTTATTTCTGTATCGCATATACATCTTTATTTACCGTGTGTGGCATTTCTTTGCCATTGGCAATAGCAACAATATTTTCTGCGGAAAGTTTAGCCATTGCGGCTCTCGTTTCTATAGTTGCCGAACCTTGATGCGGCAATACACATACTGTTGGCATCGTAAGCAAAATATTATCTTTAGACATCGGTTCAGGATTGGTCACATCCAATCCCGCGCCCCAAATAATTCCTTTTTGTATAGCTTCGGTTAAATCGGTTTCATTGTGCAAAGCGCCTCTTGCGGTATTGATAAAAATGGACGAAGGTTTCATTTTTGCAAAAGCTTCTTTATTAAATATTCCTTTAGTTTCTTCAGATAAATTGGCGTGTGCGGACAATACATCGCTTTGTTCAAGTAATTCCTCAAAACTTACATATCGTGCATTTAATAATTGCTCGGCTTCATTATTTTGTTTACGATTATGGTAAATAATGCTCATATTGTACGCGCCCTTTGCTTTTTTAGCCATTTCCATACCAATTCGCCCCATTCCAAAAATACCTAGCGTTTTATTGTTTAGTTCTATGCCGAGGTTTGCCGTTGGTTGATAAAAATGCCATTTATCTTGTTTGATATAGTCGTACATATAAAATGCTTTGCGGGATGCAGCCAGCATTAACAGAAATGCTGTATCTGCCGTTGCTCCGCTCAATACATCAGGCGTATGGCCAACGGGAATTTTATATTTGGTGGCTGCGTTTATATCTACATTATCATATCCTACCGAAAGTAAAGACACAGCCTTTAAGTGCGGACATTTACTGAAAAAATATTCATCCAAGCGCACATGCCCGGCAATAAGCAATGCGTCAAAATCCTGGCATGTTTTTATAAACTCATCTTTATCCAACTCTTTCGTTTCGCTGTACTGCGCTATTTCTATTCCGGCTTCTTTCAAAATTTCTATTCCTGCCTCAGGTAATGTTCTCGTTATATAAACTCTCATTTCTGTAATTGAAGATGTATGTGTTGATGATTATATATAGCATTCAAAGTTCGTTCATATACTTCAAAAAGTATTTGTAAGAATAATTAAGCACATTATTTATAAAAGCATAAAAAACGAATAATTGTTAATATTAAACAATGTTAATATCTTTATTCATTAATAATAAAAATATATGAAATATACAATAAGAATGCTGCATGCAGAAAAAGGTAATTATTTTCGGATAAATAAAATTTACCGAAAATAAATTCCAAAAAACTATTAAAAAAAGATAAGAATGAAAATTGAATACGAAATTGTAACGCCTGACAAAGACAGTTCTTTTCATATAATTTTTCATAAAAAAATAAACAGTAAAGATTTTGAATGGCAATATCATTATCATCCTGAATATGAACTGGTTTACATAAAAGAAGGAAGCGGCGCAAGACATGTAGGCAACCATATTGGCAGATACCGACACGGAGATTTGATTTTGATCGGGTCTAACTTGCCGCACTCGGGTTTCGGGCTGCATGCCACCGATCCGCATGAAGAGATTGTTTTACAGGTAAATTCAAGCGTGCTGCCATTGCATCTTACAGAAATGGAGCCGGTTGCAGAATTGTTTGACAGGTCTAAATACGGCATATCTTTTTCAAAGAAAATACATAAAATTATCGGTGATGCGCTGTATGCAATGATCGACGAATCTCCCGCGCAGCGTTATCTTTCCATGCTGAAAATATTTCAAAATTTAGCGCATGCAGAAGAATATTATTTACTGAATAAAAATATTGTGAATTCCGAATCCATCAAAAAACATAAGGCAAGACTGCAGAAAGTTTTTACCTATGTAGAAAAATATTTTAATGAAGAAATAGAAATAGAAAATGTAGCGCAAATAGCAGGGTTATCCGTTCCGGCATTTTGCAATTTTTTCAAGAAAACAACCCAAATAACGTTTACTGCATTTGTAAATCATTATCGCGTGCAGCAGGCCTGCAAACTTTTACTGGAGGATAAAACAATTGCAGAAGTAAGCTACAATTGCGGATTCAATAACGTTACTTATTTCAATAAGATTTTTAAAAACGTAATGAACAAAACACCCACAGAATATTTAAAAGAAATTAATGCCGCCTGATGCAAGGGTTATTTTTCAATTATATAAATAACAGAACTGCAATTTTCCGAATGCTGCATTGCGTTTATGTTAGACTTCAATCCATTCAATCCTGCAGCTGCAAAATTTGTTGAACCGTTTTTATATTTACTGCTCAGCATGCTTACGTAAAAACTGTCGTACCACATCGGCAATATTTTTACAACTTTCAGCTGATGCAATTCCATTAAATCCTTCATCGCTTTCGGAGAAAAATGATATAAGTGCCTCGGTACATCATAAGCAGCCCAATATTCTTTATAAATTTGAGCATCTTTGCTTGTATAATTTGGAACGGCGATAACTATTTTTCCATCGGGTTTTAATAGCTTTTTTATATGATTTATATAATCATGCAAAGCGTGTACATGCTCTAATACGTGCCACATTGTAATTGCATCAAAAGAGTTCTCTTTCAGGGAAAATAATTCATCTGACTGCAAGGCTTTAATGCCGTATAAATCGATCGCATTTTTTCGAGCATCTTCATCCGGTTCAATGCCGGTAATAGCCCATCCTTTGGATAACATTGTATGCAAAAAAGTACCGGTGCCACAGCCAATATCCAATATGTTACCCTTTTGTTTTCCGGTTTGCTGAAAAATAATGGAAGCCTTTTGCTTCATTGTTCTGTTCCGTACTTTCTGGTAAAGCTTATTGATAATGCCTTTGGAAGTATTGGTATGTGAAATATAATTTTCGGATTTGTAATAATTCCCGATGTGCATTAAATCCGGAACATCCTGCGTAAAGCGAAGGGTGCATTTGCCGCATTCAAATATTTGAAATAATGTACCGCTTACGGTATAATCTTTTGCGGACAATACAAAATGTATATCGGAACTTTTACAAACCGGACAATGTGTATAATGAACAATCGACATATCAGCTCCTTACTCTTTTTCTGTAATTTTTAAACAGGCTCAACCATTGCAATTCCAATACGCCGAGAATACCTTCTTTCAAAATGCCTTTGCTCATTTTGCTGGCGCCATGCCTTCTGTCTTTAAAAGTGATAGGCACTTCTACTATCTTAAACCCGAGTTTCCATGAAGCAAATTTCATTTCTACCTGAAAAGCATAACCAACAAAAGCAATAGCATCAAAATTAATTGTATCCAATACTTTTTTGGTATAACAAATAAAACCCGCCGTAGGATCATTGACAGGCATCCATGTAAGTAGTTTTGTATAAAGCGCTCCGCCTTTGGAATATATTCTCCTGTCGAGCGGCCAGTTTTCTATCTTCCCACCTTTCACATAGCGGCTTCCAATAGCCACATCCGCTCCGCCTATTTTGCAGGCATTGTACAAACGTTCCAGGTCTTTCGGGTCGTGAGAAAAATCGGCATCCATTTCAAAAATATACTGATAATTTCTTTCAATTGCCCATTTAAACCCGTGAATATAAGCGGTTCCCAAGCCCAGTTTACCGGCTCTTTCTTCCAAAAACAATTCGCCGGGATATTCGTTTATTAATTGTTTTACGATTGAAGCAGTCTCATCAGGTGAGCTATCATCAATTACCAGAATATGGTAACCAAGTCGCAGTGAGAAAACATAGCGAAGCATTTCTTCGATATTTTCTTTTTCGTTGTATGTTGGTATTATTACAAGTTTTTCCAAATGCTACAAATATAATATCAAAATATTTAGAGGAGTAATAAAAATGAAAAGTATCACTTTTCTTGTATTTTATTCCCGGCTTATTTTTTCAATAAAGTTTTATTTAATATGTTGGTTATGATTTGTTTTGTATGTAAAGGAAAATCGCCTTTCATCATCCAATCATAATATTGCGGCTCCAGTTTCAAAACATCTTCCACCGATTTACCTTTATGCTTTCCGAAATTGAAAATAACAATGTTGTTTTGAATTACAAAACGCCTTGCCAAATCCACAAATTTTTCTTCGCCGGTAAATGCCAAAATACTATCGACTGTGTTCCCGATATTCGGATAACGTGTAATTTGCGCTTCCAGCACTTCCCAGGTTGCAGCGGCATCGGCTTCTGCACTGTGCGCATCTTCCAGCGATTTATCGCAGTAAAATTTATAAGCCGCGCTTAGTGTGCGCTGCTCCATTTTGTGAAATACTTTTTGAACATCTACAAATTTTCTTCCTTCCAGGTTAAAGTCGAGGCCTGCGCGTAAAAATTCTTCCACCAACATAGGAATATCAAACTTGTTACTGTTGTATCCGCCGATGTCGCAATTGTCAAGAAACTGATTAATTTCATTGGCAATATCTTTGAATGCAGGCGCGTCTTTTACCATTTCGTCCGTAATGCCGTGAATATCCGAAGATGCTTTCGGAATGTGCATTTGAGGATTTACCAGTTTGCGTTTCCTTTGTTCTTCTCCGTCAGGAAATATTTTAACTACTGCAATTTCCACAATTCTGTCCGTAGAAATATTAATCCCCGTTGTTTCAAGGTCTATAAATGCCAAAGGGCGTTGAAGCTGTAAGTTCATAATTATTTATTAAGCTTTGCTCCTTTTTCTCGGTATGTGTCTTCACGTACCGAAGCGTTGCAGGAGTTGTATATTTGTAAATAGTACATAATTATTATTCAGGCATTTTGTTTAAGGGAATTATGTTCGTTGAGTGTCTTATTACTAAGGCTGGAGTTGGAATATATGTTCCATTAAATCCGCCGCCAGAGATTAACATAAATCCATTTGAAGATAATCCGCATCCATAATCTTTAATTGCTCTGCCTTTGTCTCCAAACGGCAAATAAAATCTTCCTTGAGTAATTTCTTTCCAATTTCCGGTTACAGTGCGAACCCATATGTTTTGATAAGAAACAGCTCTTCGATGTGTGTCATCATGTGAACTAAAGTCTTCTAAAAAAGAGTATGCGTATTTTAAGTAATTGGAAAAATGCGGTGTTTTAATTTTAGCTATCATTTTCCAATTCTCATCTACTTTAACAAACAAAGTATAAGTAGTTGAATTTTCGATAAAATTTGGTACGGCATGTATAAGGAATTTATATATAGAATCTTCTTTCCAATCAAAAATCAAATGTGTGTGGACGCCACTTCCTTCATTACCGAACCTGTCAACAAAAGCATTTTTATCGGCACTAATAAGCGTTGCGCGAGAACTATCAGCGGTAACATTTTTATTATTATTGCCCCCTTTTGCATCCCAAACAGAAAATATAATTCTGCGTTCTTGTTCTGAATTAACTTGAATACCTGAATAAAAAGAACTTCCTCCTAAAACGGAATAATAGGTATATAATGGCGCTTCGCCTTTTGGAACTCTGACTTCTGCATATGCCCATTCAACACTATCAATATTGTTTAGTTCATAATTTAAAGTTAGATAAGTCGCATTTAAATTATTATTGCCTTTAGTCAAATCTCGAGTGCTGTCTAAATATTTAGAAGAAATATATTTAAGATTGGATATTGTATCAATAGAATAATTCATTCCAGTAGTTGAAACGGTTTTATCTACAACTTCCAAATTAACAGTAGAATCAAACCAAATTTGGCCATCTCCTGTAAGCAATGCTCCATAAGCTATTCCGGAAGCATTTGAAGATACATCAAGAACAATTTCATATTTTGTCCAGTTTGTAGCGCCTTTAATACCTCTGTTTTGCATATTGTCAAATGCCAACGGTTCAGTTGAACCAGCTTTATCAACACGTAACCAAAAGCCTGCCCAATCTTTTACATTTTTCGATTTTAAGTAACCAGACAATCGTATGCGCTTCCCTACAAATTTATCAGCAAAAATGTATTTCATTAATGTGCCGAAGCCTCTTGTATTTTTCTCTATAGATTTAATTGACATTGTAGTGTTTTTATTGTGCTTAACAATGTAATCACTTCTCATTTCATATTTATCTATGTTTCCCGCTTTTTGCCATTCTTTATTATCCGTTAATGTGATGTATTTATAAGAAGATAGCGTGTAAGTCAATAAAATAAAAAAACATAATTGTAAATATTTCATAACTCATTTTTAAATGATTAAATATTTATAAAATTTTCTTTCAAAAACTGCTGAATATCCAACCCATCATAATCGCCGCTGCTCATCAGCAATAATACGGAATTGTTATAAGACTGATTTTTTAAGAAAGAAATTAATTCGTTTTTATCATTCATCACTTGCAAATCATCTTTGCTAAACCCCGCGACAACTGCGGCTTTTGGTAAAGGCGGCATTCGTTTTAATTCAAGCGCATGCGAAGCGTAAAATACAACGGCAACATCTGCGCTGTTCATACTTCCATGGTATTGTTGCATAAATTTTTCGTTGAGGCTGCTGTATGTGTGCAGCTCCAAAACTGCAATAATCTTCCTTTCGGGAAATTGCTGCTTTACCGCATCTATAGTAGCTTTCACTTTGCTTGGCGCATGCGCAAAATCTCGATAAACAATTGTATTTTCATTTTCAAAAATTTGTTCCAAGCGTTTTGCCGCACCGTTGAATGTAGCAATTTCAGCAACAAAATGCTGCGCATCAATTCCCAGTTCTTTGCACACAAAATAACCCGCATTCAAATTGAGCAAATTGTGATTGCCAAAGACTTTCAGCATTGCGCTCACGCCTTCGATTTCAATAATTGTTTTTCCGTTTTCGATAGAATGATTGGGCAAATGATACGGCTGATAACGAATATCGTTTCGCTTATTTTCTTCCACCAAATTTTTCAACACTTCATCAGTCTCGTTGTAAATCAAAATGCCATTCGGCTCAATTTTATCAATAAATATTTTGAACTGCTCCAAATAAAAATCAAACGTCGGGAACACATTGATATGATCCCACGCAATGCCCGTCAGCACCGCAATATGCGGAAACAGGAAATGAAACTTCGGGCGCTTTTCCAGCGTGCTTGCCGGATATTCGTCCGCTTCGCAAACAATAATGGGCGCATCGGTAATATTTACGCTTTGTGCAAAACCTTCGAGCCGCGCGCCAACGAGATAATCAAAGTCTAGATGATTTTCTTTCAGCACATGCATCAGCATGGCAGTTGTGGAAGTTTTGCCGTGGCTTCCTCCTATGGCAATGCGTTTTTTGCGCTTACTTTCCTCGTAAATATATTCGGGAAAAGAATAAATTTTCAACCCCAGTTCTTTTGCTTTCAGCAATTCGGGATTGTCTTCTTTGGCATGCATCCCTAAAATTACCGCATCAATATCTTTCGTGATTTTATCGGGATACCAGCCGGTTTGCTTGGGCAACAATCCTTCTTTTTCCAGGTTGGATTTTGCAGGTTCAAAAATTTCGTCGTCAGAACCCGTTACCTCGTTTCCTTTTTTGTGCAAAGCAATGGCGAGCTGGTGCATCACGCTGCCGCCTATGGAAATAAAATGTATGCGCATGAAAATGTTGTGGTTAAAATTACGGCTACAAAGATTAAATAAAATTTCAGGAAAGAAATTTTAATATTGCAATAAATATTTTAGATATATGAACTGGATTGCGCTCGAAGACACTCATCAACTGAGCAGTATCAAAGAAACATCGTTTACCAAAACCCAAATTATATACAAGCACAGTACAACTTGCAGCATAAGTAAAGTTGTATATGCTCGTTTAACCAACTGGAAAGAAAATGTGCCGGGAGATGTTTATTATTTAGACCTTTTATCGCACCGAGATGTGTCAAATGCAGTTGCTGAAATGTTTGATATACAACATGAATCCCCTCAAATATTAGTCATAAAAAACGGCATTTGTATTTATAATGAAAGCCATACCGCCATACAAGCGTATGAAATAGCAGAATATATTTAGCCATATTATTTTAAAGAATTTTAAAAAATAATTGGAATTTGAAAGAATGTTGTATTTTCGCACCGGAAACGGACAGTAAGTACAAAGCCAAATGCACATTTCATCGTTCGTTTCATTCAAAAAAAATCAACCATATTTTAATTCTTCAATCTTAATTTTAAAAGAAAAGCACGTTTGTAAAAACGTTCGACTAATAAGCCGGGCATGATTAATTATCAAATATCTTATCTCTCCATAAACGCGCAACGCTTTTATCTATAAACATACATCACCCTTTGTATATACACAACTTTACTTTAATTTAAATTTTATATGTACGACATTTTGCAATTAAACGACATGTTGGTTCCCGAGCTGTTAGATATAGCGGAGCAATTGCATGTTCCTATCGGCAAAAAAACCGATAAACAGGAATTGATCTACAAAATTCTTGATAAACAAGCGCTAAATTCAAGCGCTGATAAAAATGGCACAGCGAAAGCGAAAGGCGGACGTAAGCGCATCGTGAAAGCAACCACTTCCAACTCTACGGAAGAAGCCGTGGTTATGAACGCTCCTGAGGAAGAGGAAACTCCAGATAAAACCGAGGCTCCAAAGAAAAGAGAAAGAAAAATTATTAAAAAAGCGGCAGTGCATAAAGCAGCTGCTCCCAATGGAAAGATTGGTTCTGTTGAGCAGCCGGATATTATTAAAAAAGAAGACAGCGGCAACGGTTCCACGGAAAAAGCCGAGACCGATATTCCGGAAATTCCAAGTTCTATTCTGGCACTATTAAGCAATCAGGAAGGCGATATCTCTGCAGAAGAATTGGAAAAAATGGATGAGAATGAAATCATCAACGCTGCCGTACAGCAAGAACCTGAAAGGCCGGTTTATCAGCAAAAACACCAGAAAAAAGATACTGCATTCAACATAGAATTTGACGGCGTTATTTTGAGTGAAGGCGTATTGGAAATGATGCCGGACGGTTATGGATTTTTACGGTCATCAGACTACAATTATTTATCTTCTCCTGATGATGTATATGTGTCTCCGTCACAAATAAAATTATTCGGATTAAAAACAGGCGATACCGTTTTCGGCGCTGTACGCCCTCCGAAAGAAGGCGAAAAATACTTTGCATTGCTGCGTGTAGAAACCATTAATGGCAAAAGCCCCGAAGAAGTACGTGACCGTGTACCATTTGATTACCTCACGCCGTTATTTCCTTTTGAAAAATTAAATTTATTCCAAGGCCCAACGCATTACAGCACGCGCATCATGGACTTATTTACACCTATTGGCAAAGGTCAGCGCGGACTCATCGTTGCGCCTCCGAAAGTAGGTAAAACGGTATTGTTGAAAGAAGTGGCAAATGCTATTGCAGCCAATCATCCGGAATGTTATTTGATGGTTGTATTGATTGATGAACGCCCTGAAGAAGTTACTGATATGGAACGGAGTGTGAAAGCGGAAGTAATCGCTTCTACTTTTGACGAGCCGGCAGAAAAGCACGTGAAAGTTTCTGCAATGGCTTTGCAAAAAGCAAAACGCCTTGTAGAATGCGGACATGATGTAGTGATTTTGTTAGACAGTATTACTCGCTTGGCACGCGCACACAACACGGTTGCTCCGGCATCCGGAAAAGTTTTATCGGGCGGTGTTGAAAGCAATGCAATGCAAAAGCCAAAACAATTTTTTGGTGCGGCACGCAAAATAGAGTTTGGTGGTTCATTGACTATACTGGCAACAGCTTTGGTTGATACCGGAAGTAAAATGGATGAAGTGATTTTTGAAGAATTCAAAGGAACCGGTAATATGGAACTTCTGCTTGACAGGCGTCTGGCCAATAAGCGCATTTTCCCTGCAATAGATATTGTGTCATCATCTACCCGCCGCGATGATTTATTGCTGGACAGAGATGTATTATCAAGAATAAATGTATTGCGCGTTTATTTAGGCGACATGAAGGTGGAAGAAGCCATGAACGATTTGTTGAAACAAATGCGCGGTACTAAGAATAATGAAGAATTTTTAGCAAGCATGAACGGATAGTTTTATCCTACAATATCATATACAAATAAAAGCTGCCTGAATAAGGCGGCTTTTATTTTTTTTGAAAAACAATAAACCAAGCCGGATCTTTTCTATATTTATTTTGTAGACAAATAATAATAGAAGAATGTTGCTAAATAAAAGCAAATTACCCAATGTAGGCAATACCATTTTTACGGAAATGAGTCAATTGGCTTTACAACACAATGCCATTAATTTAGGGCAAGGCTTTCCCGATTTTCCTATGAATCAGGAGCTGATTGCACTGGTAAATAAAGCCATGCAAGACGGATATAATCAATACGCACATTCCGATGGATTGCCGCTTTTGCGCGAACGGATTGCAGAAAAAATAAAATTTCTTTACAACACATCCGTTGATTACAATAAAGAAATTATCGTAACGCCCGGAGGTACGTATGCAATATATACCTCGCTCACGGCTGTATTAAATATAGGCGACGAGGTAATTGTTTTTGAACCTGCTTATGACAGTTATATTCCTGCAATAGAAGTAAACGGCGCCAAAGCCGTCACAATACCTTTATCTTTCCCAAATTATAAAATTGATTGGAGTGAAGTAAAAAATCGAATCAATAGCCGCACGAAAATGATCATGATTAATTCTCCGCAAAATCCTACAGGAACAATATTGACGGGCAACGATATAAAAGAATTAATAAATATCACGCAAGGCACAAATATTCTAATACTTAGCGACGAAGTCTATGAACATTTGATTTATGACAATGAAAAACATGAAAGCATTTTGAAATATCCGGAACTAAAAGAAAGAAGTTTTGTATGTTTTTCTTTTGGAAAGGTATTTAATTGCACAGGATGGAAACTTGGATATTGTGTTGCGCCTGAAATGCTGATGAAAGAATTCCGGAAAATACATCAGTTTAATTGCTTTAGTTGTTTTACGCCATCGCAGATAGCCATCGCAGAATATTTACAGAAAAAAGAAACATATCTTTCTTTATCAAATCAACTGCAAACCAAACGAGATTATTTAAGAGAATTGCTTAGCGATACATTGTTCACGCCAATTCCATCCAAAGGAAGTTATTTCGAATGTTATGATTATTCCCAATTAAGCCATGATGATGAGAAAACATTTGCCGTGCGGCTTACAAAATCGGTTGGTGTTGCCGGCATTCCCGTGTCTGCATTTTATAAAACACCGGTAAATAATCATGTAATCAGGTTTTGTTTCGCCAAGAAAAATGAAACGCTTGAGATAGCCGCCGAAAGGTTAAAAAATGCCGCAAAAAAATTATAATCATTTTTTTAAAATTATTTTTTTATATAACGGCTCTGATAAATCTTTTACTTTAATTTTAATTTATTATCAACCTGAAAAAATGCCTTTTACTTTTATGTTGTTACATTCTTCTACCCTTAAAATTACAAGTACGAAACATTTAAAAATAATGCTTCTGATGAGTACCTTATCGGGTATGTTTTGTTCAGCCTCTTTTTCTCAGAATGCAAATTTTTGGAAAAAACTCGGTAAATCTACCGACTTCAGGGATAGTGCTTTCATAAAAGATTATGACAGAATGGTTGTAGGAAGAGTTTATTACAGCCGAAACAATACAGGAATGGAATTTCGCGCGCCGGATACTAAATCATTTAATTATAAACCGAATAATTCAAAAGGAATCGGATTGGGTGTGAGCTACAGATATGTAACATTCAATTTCGCATTTGGCGTTTTAGGCCGTGACGAAGATAAAGGCAAAACCAAAACACTTAGTTTACAATCTTCATTATACAAGCATCAATGGGTATATGATTTTGGTGTACAACATTATAAAGGCATGTATTTTACACCTTCGAGCGTATATGCAATAAACAATAATTATTATCTGCGCCCGGATATATCTACGACAATTGTTGGCGGAGATTTCTGGCGTATTTTGAATTCAGATAAATTCTCCTACCGCGCAGTAATGACTCAGAACGACTGGCAATTAAAATCTGCCGGTTCTCTCCTATTAGGCGGCGAAATTTATTATGGCGGCATTGCCGGCGATAGCGCTTTTGTGCCGGCTGCGCTTGCGGATAAATTTCCGCAGAATCAAATACGCAAAGCATATTCCATGAGAATTGGCCCGGGTATTGGATATGCGTACACATTTGTTTATCATAAAAATTGGTTTGCCTCTATGGGCATTACCGAAAATCTCGATCTTGTATTTGGAAAAGAATCCGGAGATAATACAGATAAAAAAGTTGTATCGTTTTCTCCTAATTTAAATTACAGAATAAGCGTGGGATATAATTCCGGTTTCTGGAATATCAATGCTTCTCTTTTCAACAACAGCCAATATTTGAAAAGTTATTATGCCAAAAATTATAAATTATTTTCACAGACATTTCGCATTACTGTCGCAAGGCGCTTTATCCCCAATCACAAAGTAAAAAAACTATTCTTAAACCAAGTAGATACGCAACTGGATAATGTGCAGGAAAAAGTAAATAATACAATAAATGGAAAACCGGACAGCACAAGAACCGGAAATTAAAAGGAGCTGTTTTGTTATAACTTCTTTGCAAAATCGAAAGAAATATGCATTTTAAAATGCCTGATAACTGCATTATTTCAAGTACTTTTACGCAACAAAATTTACTTTCTTTCTTATGCCGCAATTTCAATTTCCGCATCAGACCGCGTATTACAAAGGAAAAGTTCGCGATGTGTACACTATCGGAAATAATATATTGGTAATGATTGCCAGTGACCGTATTTCAGCATTTGATGTTATTCTTCCCAAATCCATTCCGTATAAAGGTCAGGTATTAAATCAGGTAGCTGCAGATATGTTGCATGCCACAAAAGATATTTGCCCTAATTGGCTTACAAATGTGCCGGCGCCTAATGTTTCTATCGGCAAAAAATGTACTCCGTTTAAAGTAGAAATAGTTGTGCGAGGCAATCTTACAGGCCATGCATGGCGTACCTACAATTCGGGTAAAAGAATTTTATGCGGAGTAAATTTGCCCGAAGGAATGAAAGAAAACGATTTTTTTCCGACTCCGATCATCACGCCTTCCACCAAAGCTGATGAAGGACATGATGAAGATATTTCCAAAGAAGAAATTATTGCAAAAGGGCTGGCAACAGAGGCCGAATGGAACACTTTGGAAAGATACGCTTTCGCATTATTTCAAAGAGGAAAAGAATTAGCCGCAACGCGCGGGTTGATATTGGTGGATACGAAATATGAATTCGGTAAAATTAATGACGAGATAATCCTGATGGATGAAATTCATACACCTGATTCTTCACGTTACTTTTATGCGGAAGGTTTTGAACAAAGGCAGGCAAAAGGCGAACGGCAAAAACAATTAAGTAAAGAATTTGTAAGAGAATGGCTGATTGATAACAACTTTATGGGCAAAGAAAACCAAACCGTTCCTCATATGCCGGATGAATGGGTCAATACAATCTCTCAACGATATATTGAGTTATACGAGCAGGTGACAGGTAAAAAATTTATTCCTGAAAACTGGAGCGATGAACAAACATATAACGCCATACTTAACACCTTAGAACTACCGGTGAAAAAAGTTTAAATTTTTTTAAAAACTATACTCATGATTTATTCACTTAACGGTAAAACACCTCAAGTCGGAGACAACGTTTTTATAGCGCCTACGGCAACGATTATTGGAGAAGTAACCATTGGAAAAGATTCCAGCGTATGGTTTAATGCAGTCATTCGCGGCGATGTCAATTCAATCACCATTGGCGACAAAGTTAATATCCAGGATAATGTTGTAGTACATTGCACTTATCAAAAAACTAAAACAAAAATAGGCAACAATGTTTCTATCGGGCACAATGCAATTATTCACGGCTGCACGATTGAAGATAATGTATTGATAGGAATGGGCGCCATTATAATGGATAATTGCCATATACAATCCAATTCTATTATTGCTGCAGGTGCGGTAGTGCTGGAAAATACTATTGTTGAAGAAGGATCCGTATATGCCGGTATTCCTGCACATCGCGTAAAGCAAATTTCTCCGGATTTATTAGAACAGGAAATTCATCGTATTGCAGATAACTATGTGTTCTATGCAGACTGGTATAAAGACTTTAAATAAAAGTTTCTTGGTATGATATTTAACCTGTAATGAAAAGCAGCTTGTTTTATTTCTCATCTTATCATGCACAATATTATGCAAGCAAAGCAACCTATAGGAGTTTTTGATTCAGGTTACGGGGGCCTTACAATCCTCAAAAAAATCAAACACAAACTTCCGCAATACGATTATATTTATCTTGGAGATAATGCACGTGCACCTTACGGAACACGCAGCTTTGAAACGGTGTATGAATATACACTGCAGGCTGTAAAATGGTTTTTTGCGCAAGGCTGTCCATTGGTAATTATTGCGTGCAATACGGCTTCCGCAAAAGCGTTGAGAACCATTCAGCAAAATGATCTGCCGAATATAGATAAAGAAAAACGTGTACTCGGCATTGTAAGGCCAACAAGCGAAGTGATAGGAAATTATTCCAAAACAAAGAAAATAGGAATTCTTGCAACGCGCGGTACTGTAAATTCAGCATCTTATAAAATAGAAATAAATAAATTCTTTCCCGAAGTGGAAGTTATCCAAAAAGCTTGTCCTATCTGGGTTCCATTGGTTGAATACGGCGAATATGAAAATGAAGGCGCAGATTTTTTTGTAAAAAAATACATCGACGAATTATTACAAAACGAAAAAGATATAGACACGATTTTACTTGCATGCACACATTATCCTTTATTAAAAAAATCCATTGAAAAAGCCGTACCCGAAGACGTACAAATCATCACTCAGGGAGAAATTGTTGCGGCCAGCTTGAAAGATTATCTTTATCGCCATCCCGAAATTGAAAGTAAAATATCAAAAGGAGAAACACTTGAGTTTTATACCACAGACGAGGAAGAAGGCTTTACGGCACAGGCAAATATTTTTTATGGAGAACCTTTTAATGCGAAACAAATACATTTAAGTTAAAAAAATAAATACTTTTATCTTATTCACAATACAATAGCGAAATGGCAACAACCGATACATTTTTACAAACCATACAACAAGGTTATACATTCAAAACCGAAAGTGTAAAAATAGGTGTAGGAATGCTTGACGGAAAAATAGTTCCAGGCGCCGATATTTTTCTTCCGATAAAAATGATGAACCGCCACGGACTGATTGCAGGCGCTACCGGCACAGGAAAAACAAAGACGCTGCAGATGATAAGCGAATATCTCAGCGATGAAAGCGTTCCGGTATTGTTGTTAGACATTAAAGGAGATTTAAGCGGGCTTGCCGCAGCAGGAACGGAAAATGATAAACTGAAAGACCGTTACCAATTGCTGAATATGGATTATAAACCCGAAGCATTTCCTGTGGAATTTTTATCCCTAAGCAATGAGAAAGGTATAAAGTTGCGTGCAACGGTAAGCGAATTCGGACCGATATTATTAAGCAAAATTTTGGAGCTGAACGATACGCAAGCCGGGCTTGTCGCCATTATTTTTAAATATTGCGATGATCAAAAGCTTCCTCTGGTAGATCTAAAAGATTTTACCAAAGTACTGCAATACATCAGCGATGAAGGAAAAGATGAAATTCAGAAACAATACGGGCAAATAGCCACAAGCTCTACAGGAACTATTCTTCGCAAAGTGGTAGAACTGCAACAGCAAGGCGCAGATACATTCTTCGGAGAACCCAGCTTTGAAGTAGATGATTTAATGCGTATCAGCAACGACGGGCGCGGCATGATAAATATTTTACGCGTAACAGATTTGCAAAACAAGCCCAAATTGTTTTCTACATTTATGTTGCAAATGCTGGATGAATTATATGCAAGCTCTCCGGAAGTAGGAGATCCGGATAAGCCGAAGCTGATTATGTTTATTGATGAAGCGCATTTGATATTTGAAGAAGCCAGTGATACATTATTGAAACAAATAGAAACCATTATCAAGCTGATACGTTCGAAAGGTATCGGTGTATTTTTTTGTACACAAAATCCGCAAGATGTTCCGGCAAGTATTCTCAGCCAGTTGGGATTGAAAGTGCAGCATGCCTTGCGTGCATTCACAGCTGCAGACAGAAAATCAATCAAACAGTCGGCAGAAAATTTTCCTGAAACCACATTTTATAAAACCGAAGATTTATTAACGGCGATGGGCATTGGAGAGGCTTTGGTTACAGTATTGAATGAACAGGGAACTCCGACTCCGCTTGTTCATACCATGCTGTGCTCGCCCCGCAGCAGAATGGATATTTTGACCGATGCGGAGATTGATAACATTGTAGCGCAAAGCAAGCTGGCTAATAAATACAATCAAACCATAGATGTGCAAAGCGCTTATGAAATATTGACTGCAAAACTTAATCAGGCGGCTGCGCAAACGGCAAGCGACACTGTTGCGGCGAAGAAGAATGAAAGTGGTTTGATGAATAATCCGATCGTAAAATCTGTTGTAAGAAGTGCGGCAGTAACGGTTACAGGTTATATTACGAGAAGTATTTTAGGAGCACTAGGACTGGGCGGAAGGAGAAAATAATATTCCGGAATACAGCATGCGAATGATTAAGATTTCCGGTAATATTTAGGATTTGTAATATTTTGTGCGTGTTTAACGTTTATGATTTTGAAGAAAGTTTTTGAGGAATTACAGATTATTTGAAGATGCATGCATACGCGGCAGCGCGTGAGGGATAGTAAGGGTGCGACAGAGTGGCGGATGCGCCACGCCGGAAGCAGTGCGTAGCACCGTAGCGTAGCGAAGCCCTGCATAGCCCGACGGCAAAGCGGTGGAAGTAAGTGATGTAAAGTGTTGGAAGATACAGCGTGTGCCGACACGCCCAAAAATAAATTATAATTAGTTAGAAATTATTTTAAAGGAAGGAATGAAGTTGAAAGTTGGCGTTTTTGGAACAGGGCATTTGGGGAAATTTCATTTGAATAATTGGAAAGAAATTCCGGATGCTGAATTGATTGGTTTTTACGACCCGGATGATAAGATTGCGAAAGAGGTGGAGCATTTATATAAGCTGAAACGGTTTTCCACGCCGGAAGCATTGATTGAAAAAGTAGATGCTGCGGATATTGTGGCGCCGACCAACCATCATTTTGCATTATGTGAACTGGCGATACGTAAAGGAAAGCATGTGTTTGTTGAAAAGCCGCTGGCTAATACTTTGGAAGAAGGCCGTAAACTGATTGCCATGATTCGCGAGGCAAATGTGAAAGTACAGGTTGGGCATGTGGAGCGGTTTAATCCTGCTTTTATTGCAGCGAAGAATTTTACTTTGAACCCGATGTTTATAGAAGTGCATCGCCTGGCGCAGTTTAATCCGCGCGGTACGGAAGTAAGCGTGATTCTGGATCTGATGATACATGATCTTGATATTATTTTGAGCATTGTGAAGAGCGATGTGAAACATATATCTGCAAGCGGTGTGGGTGTGCTAACGGATACGCCGGATATTGCAAACGTGCGTATAGAGTTTAACAACGGATGCGTTGCCAACCTGACTGCAAGCCGCATTAGCATGAAGAAGATGCGCAAAATGCGCTTGTTTCAGAAAGATGCTTATGTGGGAATTGATTTTCTGGAAAAGAAAACAGAGATCATAAAAATGAAAGAAGATTCGGATAAAGATTCTTTTAGCTTTGATATTGATACACCGAAAGGAGAGAAAAAAACTATTGCTATTGCCAATCCGAAAATACAGGATGCGAATGCTATTAAAGAAGAACTAATTGCTTTTGTAAATGCTGTAAAAAACAATAAACCCGTAGCCGTAAGTGAAATTGATGGATATCTTGCGATGGAAGTAGCGCATAAAATTTTGGCTAAGATAGAGAATACAGGCATTGCAGGAGCGTAATTAATTCGAACCCTTAATTAAATATGACAATGCTCGATATATGAGTGGAGACTCCGCTACCATAAAATATAAATCGAAGTTTTTCTATCTCTTGGTGGATTATATTGCTGTGATTATCGTATGGATAATTATTGCGTATTTCAGAATAAATGCCATTTGGGGCAAAGCCCATTTTTGTGAATATATTTCTCATTTACAAATAAAATCTTTTATTCTGATTGTCGTTCTTGTGCCTTCCGGCTGGTTGTTGCTGTTTGCGCTTTCGGGCTCGTACAGAGAATCCATATATGAAAAATCCCGGTTAAATGAGCTGGTCAAAACATTCATACAATCTTTCATCGGCTGCCTGATTTTGTTTTTCATCTATTTTTTAAAAGATAAAGAGCATTACGGCTATTATTCCAGAATATTCTTCGCGTATTGGTTTTTACAATTTGCTATTGTCTACAGTTTCCGTCTTGTGCAATTAATGATAGCAAAATCAAACATGCACGCCCAAAAATTTTATTTCAAAACCATTTTTGTAGGCAGCAACGGCAAAGCATTAAAGGCTTATAATGATCTTAAAAATTACAACCGGGTCTTGGGCTATAAAATAGTAGGATATGTAACTGCTAAAAACAATAACGGGTTTTCCTCTTTACCTCCGGAAATAGTAAATCTTGGATCTGTAGAGAACATTCTGGAAATTATAGACAAACAAAAAATACATCAGGTAATCATTGCCACAGATGAAAATGAAAATACGCTCATAAGGCCGTTGATAAACAAACTTAGCGAAAGAGATGTGATGATAAAAATTGCACCTGATAATCTCGACATCATTAAAGGTGCTGTACGTTCCGGAAATGTATTGAATGCGCCTTTTATATCTATACGTACGAATATAATGCAAGACTGGCAATACGATGTAAAAATTGCTTTTGACAAAATCGCAGCAATTTTATCCATCATCCTTTTAAGCCCATTGATATTGTTCGTAGCGCTTCGCACAATGTTTTCTTCCAAAGGAAGTATAATATACAAACAGGAAAGAATGGGATATAAAGGAAAGCCATTTATCATGTATAAATTCCGCTCCATGTATGAGAACGCAGAACCGAACGGCCCGCAACTTACTTCAATAGACGATAAACGCGTAACCAAATGGGGTGTGATCATGCGCCGGTGGAGACTTGACGAATTACCGCAATTTTGGAATATATTGCACGGAGATATGAGTTTTGTCGGGCCAAGGCCGGAAAGAAAATATTTCATCGATAAAATATCTGAACAAAACGAATATTATAAATATCTCCTCAAAGTGAAGCCGGGCCTTACTTCCTGGGGAATGGTACGTTTCGGGTATGCTTCCGATATTGAAGAAATGCAGGAACGGATGAAGTACGACCTGATGTATATAGAAAACGTTTCACTATTGCTCGACTTTAAAATAATGCTTCATTCTTTAAAGATTATTTTATTGGGAAAAGGAAAATAACTTTACGCCACAACACAGCCTTGATGAAAAAATATTTTTTGTTCATTCTTCTATTTCCGGCATGGTGTTTTGCACAAGACAATGCAGCGCCTATCATTCATTATAATATTTATGCTACGCTCAGCAGCAGCGACAAAACTATAACCGGTTTTGAAAAAATAATATATAAAAACACAAGCGATACACCTCAGTCTTTTCTTTGGCTTCGTTTAATTCCCAATGCTTATGCCAACGACAAAACAGCTTACAGCGATTATTTATTAAGAGCCGGAGATACTCGTTTTTATTTTTCCAAAGAAGAACAGAAAGGGTATATCGATCAATTCGATTTTAAACAAAATGACATTTCGCTAAAAATGGAATTTGATTCCGCAAAAAATGATATAATAAAAGTATTTCTCTCAAATCCTCTGCTACCGGGCGATTCAGCAGAAATTACAACTCCTTTTTTTGTAAAGATTCCTTATGATTTTTCAGGATTTGGATATAATGATGACGATAATATTGAATTAACGCATTGGTTTCCGGAAGTAGTCAGTCATCAACATGTAAATTCTTTTACTTCATATCAATCTTTACGAAACGAGCATACAGATTTTGATGTAAGAATAACGCTTGACAGAAATGATTTTCGATCCAACGCGAACATATTAAATAAAAGCACTCAAGATAATAAAACAGTTATCGATTATCATTTATCCAATGCCGAAGATTTTATCCTTAGCGAAATTCCGGAAGATAATAGTGAAGATAATGTTGCAAAAAATGCCGAAGAAAAATTCGATCAGCTTATCCCAAATTTTCTTTCAAACAAAAGGCCGGATGATCCGCAAACAACAGCATATTTTATTAATCAAAAAATAAATAGCATTGATTCGCCATTGCACAAAACGCTGCAACCCGCATTCCTGTTCAATTTGAAAGAAACCGATAAATACAATTATCTTTCTTTTTTACCGGCATTCGGTTATAACAATTATGATAAGTTCATGGTCGGTGCAATGATTCATAACTATCAGTTACCGTTGAATAAATTCAATTTTCTTTTGGCGCCGATGTATGCGACAAACAGCAAAAGCCTTGCAGGCGCGGCAAGAATGGAATACAATATTTGGAAACCCAAAGGTTGGTGGAAATTTGCAGTAAGCGGCGAGCAATATTCTACAGGAGAATTGGTTTCTTCGGAATTCGTAAACACGGAGGATCAAAAAAACTTGTATTACCAAATGAGAAGAATTGTTCCGTCTATAAGTTATACAAAATATTACGGCGCCGATGAACCCGATAAAAAATGGAACTTTTTATTAAGGGCATTTTTCCTGAAAGAAGAAAATTACGATACAAAAAATATTACCGATTCTACATATTCTTTTTACAAAAAATCAGCTAACTCTACAATTGTAGAATTTCAAACAACGTTCAGCAATGAACGGGTTTTATATCCTTATAAAATCAATTTTAAGGTTGATGGGAATAATGATTTTCTGCGTTTTGGGCTTACGGCAAATGGCTTTTTGAATTATGATGCTTCAGGAAAAGGTTTGAACGTAAGGTTTTTTGCAGGCAAGTTTTTTTATATGAATAATGGCGCTCATTATGGTTTAAAAAATGCCGACATGCAAAAATATACGCTTAGCCTCAGCGGTACGCGCGGCAACACAAATGCTTATCAGCCGGCTGATTTTACATATAGCAATTACTTCATCGGCAGAAGTGAAAGCACAGGTTGGATGAGCCAGCAAATAGCCGAAAATGACGGATTTTTTAAAATAAGTACACCGGCAGAATATGCACCTGTCGGAAGCTCCGACAACTGGCTTGCCGCATTAAATTTTACTGCCGACATTCCCGATAAAATAAATCCTTTTTCTATACTGCCGTTTAAAATGCCATTACGTGTTTTTCTGGATGTAGGTACTTACAGTGCAGCTTGGGCAGACGATTATAGCGCACCTTCTGGTAAATATTTATATGACGCAGGTTTACAGGTTTCTTTATTAAGAGATGCACTTACAGTTTATTTCCCTTTGTTGTATAGCAATGTGTATAAAGATGATTATCCTGTAAAACGCTTTGTACATACAATCCGTTTTTCTATTAACTTAGAAAATCTTAAACCAAAAGCGCTGGGTAAAATATTGCCTTTGTAAATAATGATGAGCGATATAAAAATAATACCGTCCAAAAATATTGACCGTCAAAAATGGGATGCTTGTGTAGAAAGAAATGATAACGGATTGATATATGCGCGCTCCTTTTATTTGGATACAATGTCTGAAAACTGGAGCGCAATCATAGCCGGCGATTACGAAGTAATAATGCCTTTAACCTGGCGCAGCATGTTCGGCATAAAGTATTTATCCAAAGAAACATTTATACAACAATTGGGCATAATAGGAACCGCAGAAGAAAGTGTGATTAAAAAAATAATCGGTATCGCTTTAAAGGGATATAATTTATACGGCAGGCTGTCATTTAATTTCTCAAACAATATATCTTATCTGCACAATATAAAACCTAAAATAAATTTTATCATAGACCTGCAACAACCTTACTCTGATATTTTTAAGAGCTATACAGAATCCTTGCAGCGCAATGTACGCAGGGCAATTAAAAATGGAGTAACGATAATGCCTGCATCCAATACGGAAGCCGCGCATGCATATCGTGATTACCTTTTTACATTCATGGATATAAAACAAGTGAAGAATATTTTCAAAAGAGTAGATAAGCTAATCCAAGACAAAGCAGCCGGTAAATTTATTTTATCTAAAAAAGCTATTGACGAAAACGGCAATACATTAGCGATATGTCTTTGGCTGAAAGATAATAAACGTATCTATAATGTAATGCCCACAACATTATCTTCAGGGAAAGATAAAGTGGCAATGCCATTGCTGCTGAACAACATCATTGAAGAACATTGTGAGCAAAAAATGTATTTCGATTTCGAGGGTTCTGAATTGCCCGGCATTAAAAAATTTTACGAAAAATTTTCACCTGTCAATCAGCCTTATTTTTTATATGAATACAACAATTTACGCTGGCCGCTCAAATTGTTGAAGAAATAATATTTATTTGCAGCTGTTTGGCAAAACCGAACAGAATAATTTTTTAAAAAAATAATACACGAATGAAACATGCATACGTTTTTCCCGGGCAAGGCGCGCAATTCAGCGGCATGGGGAAAAAATTATATGATGAGAATGATATTGCAAAAAACTTATTTGAACAGGCAAATGAGATACTCGGATTCCGGATTACCGATATAATGTTTTTCGGAACCGATGAAGAATTAAAGCAAACTGAGGTTACACAACCTGCAATTTTCCTGCATTCTGTAATTGCATTTAAAACACTGCCGGATGCAAATCCCAATATGGTTGCCGGTCATTCTTTGGGCGAATTTTCAGCGCTTGTTGCCAATAATACATTGATTTTTGAAGATGCTTTAAAGTTGGTAAGCATTCGTGCAAAAGCCATGCAAAGCGCATGTGAAACAAACCCATCTGCAATGGCTGCCATTCTTGGCCTTGCCGATGAAAAAGTAGAAGAGATATGCGCTTCAATAGAAAAAGAGACAGGAGAAATTGTTGTGCCGGCAAATTATAATTGCCCTGGACAACTTGTAATCAGTGGTACGATTCAGGGAATTAATATTGCTTGCGAAACGCTAAAATCTGCCGGAGCAAAACGCGCTTTGGTGTTGCCGGTGAGCGGTGCTTTTCATTCCCCGCTTATGCAGCCGGCAAAAGAAGAATTGGCTGCTGCTATCAATAGCACAGCATTCAGCGAACCTGTTGCACCTGTATATCAAAATGTAGTGGCACAAGCTGTACTTAATCCTGATGAGATTAAAGAAAACCTGATTGCACAACTTACCGGCGCTGTAAAATGGACACAATGCACACAAGCTATGATTGCTGACGGCGCAACAAACTTTACTGAATGCGGGCCGGGAAAAGTATTGCAAAGCTTAATATTAAAAATTAATAAAGACGCTGTTGTAAATGGAGTTAGCTAATCGATATACCTACTCTTCAAATATTTATTGCTTTAATATAATTATTATTGGCGGTTGCTATTTTCTTTGTAATGACCAATGGTAGAGTTCGCGTTATTGCGAACGCAATGAAGCAATATCAATTTAGATACTTAAATGCTATTAATTGTTTTTGATGGAAATGAAAATAGATATAGATAATCCCATTCGACCGGTTCTGCTTGAATTTTTTGCAGATTGGTGTATGCCTTGCAAAACACTTTCGCCAATTATTGATAAAATAGAAAATAAAGTAAATAGCTTAATCGATGTAAAGAAAATTAATATTGACAAAGAGAAAAATTTAACGGCTGAATTTTATATACAAAGTGTACCCACGCTGATATTATTAGATAATAACGGAGAAATTTTTTGGAGGTTTGCCGGCGTAACAACGGAACTTGAAATTATAAAACAAATACACAGTTTACTTTTTGAAATGTAAACCGCCTAAATGCAAAAGTACCTGAGTAAAATTTACTCAGGTACTTTTGGTTTATATTAATTTCTTAAATTTTATTTATAACGAACAGCTGCTTGTATAAGTTCCAATGAATCGACAGAAGGTATTTTTTTCTTTTTGATTTTTTGAATCATTATGTTTCCTGTTTTTTTTGCATCTTCCTCTGTAAGAAATACACGTTTTCCGGAAATAGACGGCACCTGATCCTGATGAATGAAAACTTTATCTCCTAGAAAAATATCATATCCCCAACCATCTCGCACCTGATAAGTCTTTAAGCTTAGCAAATACAATGTGTCTTTCCCGACTATCTTCATTACAGGATGCGAAACACTGTTTTTACAAGAATATCCGATTGAAATAATAAATATAAGAACTACTGTTTCAAATAGGTAATATCTCAATCTCACACTAATTGTTAGAATTTAAATCCTGATTTGGAAAATACTCATCAAAGCCTCCGTATGCAGGCGCTCCGCCGCTCCAGCCGGTTCCAACAAATCCTCTGCCCAATATAGAAAACCCTACAGCTCCCCAACGCGCACTTCTGTTATCGGAAGTATAGCTGCTTCTTTGGTCCCATGTATCATTATAAGGATCGTAAGCCCATGTAGTGCCGTTCGGGCTGCCGCCGTTTGAAGTAGAACCGAGCATATAATAAACATTAGAGCCCATTACCAAAGTAACAGCGTCCAACCTTCTTATATTACTCCAGTCATCATCGTAAGATGAATCTGTGGCATTCCATATTTGCCTTTTCCTTTCCCAAGTAGAAGTGGCAGGATTAAATGCAAAGAAATATGGAGAAAGCGAACCTGAAGAATTTAATCCCCCTAATACATATCCTTTTCCGTCAAATGTAAATGCAGATGCGCCGTAGCGTTTATCATTCGGCAACCCTTCTTCCTGAGACCAACTACCGGTTGCCGGATTGAAGGAATACATATCTAAATAAAGTATAGATCCGTTTGATGATTGTCCTGTCAGCACATATCCTTTATTATTTACGGAAAATGCAGTAGCTCTTGCACGCGCATCGCCGGGGAAATCCGGAATTTGCCCGGCTGCGGACCATGTATCGGTGGCAGCATCATAGGCATAGAAATCTTTAAAATAAATACCGCTGTTTTCTGCGTATGTGCCTGTACCGGTTCCCACATATCCTTTTCCTCCGATGGAAAAAGCAACCGCTTGCTGGCGGCCCACAGGAATGGAAGCAATGCTTGTCCATCCGTTACCGTTGAATTTCCAGAAATCTTTTAATGGCGCATCATAATTATCTCCGTCATTTCCTGTTCCAACATAAGCTACCGAATCACCAATAGTAAAAGATACTGCATAGAACCTTCCGTAGCCGGGCAATTCTGCACTCGTTATCCAGTTACCTTCAGATGTGTTGTTGTCAGAAGAGGAACCGTTACATGACCCCAATAAAAATGCTGCACAAGCCATTAAAACAATAAAATTCAATTTCTTCATAAAGAATATTATGTGGTGATAGTTTTTAAGTGTGTGAAAGTATCAGTTGATATGTGCTTTAATTAGTTAAAATGGATTTTCGCCATATAATTATAGACTATCCGTTTATTTTTGCCGACAAATGTACTATTTATATAGCCAAATAAACAAATAATATTACAGGTATTTTGCAATGATGGAATGTAAGTGATTTCGGAAGCCATCGCTTACCGGAATTTCGGTTTTACCTATTAAAATACTGTTCTTGTGAATAATATCTATTTTAGACAATGATACGATATAGGATCGATGCACTCGTATAAAATCTTCGGAAGACAATTTTTCTTCGAAAGATTTTAAATTCTGCAAGGTAATGATAGCTTTATTGCTAGTAAGTTTCGTATAAATTTTTGAATAATCTTTCAGTCCTTCAATATACAGTATATCATCAAAACTTATTTTCATAAGCTTATATTCTGCTCTTATAAATAAAAACTGATGTGTTGAATTATTGGACAGCAAGCGTTCTGTTTTTTTTCTTGCAACTTCCTCTTGCGCTTTCTGTAAAGCGTTAAACAATTTTTCTTCATTCAGCGGTAAGGACAAAAAGCCGGAAATATTATACTCATATCCATCCTGCGCCAAATTTTTATTTGAAGAAATAATAATGATTGCCGGCCGGTTTTTAATTTGTTGAAGAAAAAATAAATTTCCGCCCAATAAATCCGCATTGGCTATTAAAATTTCATACGAGTGTTTTGTAATATGATCGGTAAATTTTTTTGCCATAGAAAACTGTTCTGTCTGAATGTGGGAAAATTCTTTGAGCACTTTTGCTATTCCGGTATATTCCTCGCCGGCAATAACGATACATTTTATTTTATCTTTAATCATTTGGGAAATATTAATTTTTCTTCCGATTAAAAATATACAAACAAGGCGAATTGAATAAATAAATTGTACATTTGTCGGCAAAATATGTGCGATTATCTATTTATATTAACAATCTATACACACTAACAAGGTTCTAACAAGAATTACGACTATCATTGCCGACTTAAGTTTTCCCATTTTGCAAATCATATATGAAGCATAAATTACAAAAGCATATCTTTCTTTCCGTTTTATCGGCAGGATTGATGGCTACATTTTTTATTTCCTGCGAGAAAAAAAATATTCAGTTCGGAGAGCAATTTGTAGATAATGATTACACGCAGGTAATAGAAACTGATACGATCACGCCTTCCCTTAATACGATTTATATAGATTCATTTGTAACATCCAATACTGGAACGGCAATGATTGGCAATACCAAAGATCCTCAATTCGGAACATTGGTATCATCGGCATATTTTCAAATGGGCGTACCTACATACGAACAAACTTCTACGGAATATACAAATGTAAGATTTGATTCCCTCACAATTTTTGCGAAATTAAAAAGCGGTGTATGGTATGGCGATACTACGCAACCCATGAAATTGAATGTATATCGCCTGAATGAAAATATTATTTTACCCGATAACCAAACTTATTTTTATAATACCACTACCCTAAGTGCGTCTTCACAATCGCTTGGTTCATTTTCTTTCAGGTTTTGGCCAAATTCAATAGACACGGTAAATGATACTTTATCTATCCGTCTTTCGGATGATTTAGGAAAAGAACTATTGGGAAAATTGCAAACCGGAGACTTTGATATTCAGACAGACCAGCAATTTTATCAGTATTTTAAAGGATTAAAAATTACAGGCGACCCGGGTACTAATTTATCTTTTTCCATTAATGACAGTATTCAAATGCGGTTGTACTATACAAAAGCCGATAATCCTGTAGCTGTTGAAAAATATGTAGTATTCCCCATGTCTGATGCTACCAAGCAGTTTAATAATATTACCATTAACCGAACCGGATTATTGGCAGATCAAAATTTTGGCAAAAACAACTACAGCATTCCTTCCTCTCAAACCGGTAACACAGCATTTCTTAATCCTTTGGGAAATTCAATGATAAAAATTACTTTTCCTACATTAACCAGAGTTCTCCAGGAATATTACCTTAAAGTTACGAGAGCTACGTTGCAGATATTTCCGGCTCCGGACTCTTATACCAGCATTTTTGGATTACCAAAAACTTTAAATTTAGTAACAACAGATTTAAATAATGGAATTGGCACTGTACTCACAAGCGGCACTTCCGCCCAAACCGGAAGCCTTACTTATATTGATCCAAGTACTACCTTGCCTTATTATTACTATGATGTAACAGGGGCAATCACAGAATTATTAGCAGACCCATTAACTACAGTTAACCAAAAAGGATTGCTTTTGATTCCCCCGTCATCAACCATGTTCAATACTTTTAACCGGCTGATAATCGGAGATGGAAATAATTCAAAAGCGAAAATGAAATTGATAATCGATTATATCTCGATAAAATAAAAAACCGAATGAAGTTCATGAAATATAAATTTTTATATCCTCAATTCATTATATTCCTGTTACTGCTGGTATGTGTCAATTATTCATTCGGGCAAACCAATACTTCTCCTTATTCTATGCTCGGAATAGGTGATATTGTGTCTAAAAATTTTGACCGCTCATCCGGCATGGGAGATGCTGGTATAAGCCTTACATCTTATAGATACATTTACGACGAAAATCCTGCATCAATATCTTACTTAAGCGACCGGATGCTTTCTATGGAAGTTTCCGGGAATTTTAATGCAGTATCTTATAAAGGCGAATCGTTAGCAAAGAATGTGAATTCATCCCAGTTTCAGGTACAGCGGTTTGTAATGGGCACTAAGATATTGCCTATTTGGGGATTGTCTTTCGGATTAAAACAATTCAGCAGCAGCAATTATTATTTCACACAGCAGCAGTTTATTGAAGGGGCAAGCGGAAGTTATATAAATACAACACATGATGGTACCGGCGGAATTAATCAGGTGTTTTTATCAAACGGAGTAAGGTTGGGAAAGAATCTATCTTTAGGTGCAAGAGTATCTTATTTATTCGGCCACATGAAAGATGAAAAAGATTTATTGAACAATACGATTGTAGGAACCCAATTAAACAGTACTGTGAATCAGTATTACACACATTTTTATTTTGACGGAGGATTGCAATATCATGTAAATGTTTCTCCGAAATGGCAATTAGGGCTTGGCGCCATCGGGTCTTTAAAAACAACATTGAGCGGCAATACTTATTATTCCTTATCTCAGGGAGATGGATCTACTTCACTTCCTTCACAAATGGTAGATGATTCTATAATCGGCACAGGTAAGTTTAATTTACCGGTAACCTATGGTGGCGGACTTTCCCTTACTTATGACAATAAGCTCACTTTTGCTGTAGATTATAAACAGGAAAAATGGTCGGATGTACACAATTCCACAAGTGGATTTAATTACAGTTTTAAAAATGCCAACCAAATTTCCGGAGGTATAGAATATACCAAAAGAAAAAATGAATTCTTTCGCAATCAGATCATTCCGTTTGATAAATATTTTTACCAGCTGGGCGGATATTATAATCAGGAATATTTAGTGATGAAAGGGCAGCAGATTTCGAATGCAGGCATCAGTCTTGGCGTTGGTTTCAATTCTTTTACTTCAGGTTTGGGAACAATGTTCAATGTACAGCTGGGTACGCGCGGCACTACAAAAAACAATTTGATAAGAGGAAATTATTTCCAGATAGGCGTTACTATTTCTTATCAAAGCAACTGGATAAAATATAAATTTCAATAAGGGAGCAGCAAGATTTAAACAATATTTTACAATCCCAAATCTTCCGAAGGATCCCAAAAAACAGCCTGGAAGTTTTCAATACAATCGTCTTTTACTTTGATCTTTTCTTTTTTAAGAAGTTTTTCCATTTTTTCGGGTGGTGAAAAATGAGCTTTGCCGCTAAGCATTCCGTTTCGGTTTACAACACGATGTGCAGGAATGTCCTTTATGTTTGAATTATTTACAGCATTCATTGCCCAGCCAACCATTCTCGCAGAGGATTTGGCGCCGAGATATTTGGCAATAGCGCCATAGGAAGTAACCTTTCCTTTGGGAATTTGTTTTACCACTTCCCACACATCTTCAAAGAATGAAGTATGTTTGAACAAAACAGGAAGCGGGTCTGCCGGAGAATTTATTTTTTTCTTTGCCACAATCAATCGCTAAATTTTCAAAGCTATTAAAAATCCTTCCCGTTTTTTGCAGATTCGAACACATATTTTTTTACCAGCTCATCTTTCTCAAAAGGCAAATCGTTATTCAGTTTGAAAGCGAGATAATGTACTTTATGAAAACCTGCAATATCCAGGCTTTCATAAAATGTTTTTATTGACAACTCTGGAGACACGCGAAGGTTCTTATAAATATTATCATTATCTGTAACGGTCTCCAAATTAAAAATATCAATTACTGCTTTCGTAAATTTATACAAAACCGGGCTGTCTGTTTTTAAATGTATTATTCCGTCATTTTTTAAAATAGGTTTATACAAACGTAAAAAGCGAGGGGAAGTCAAGCGTTTTTTCCACTTTACATTCGGCAAATGCGGATCGGGAAATGTAAGCCACATTTCGCTTACTTCCTCTTTAGCAAAGTAATCTGTAATACTTTCTATCTGGGAACGGATAAACGCTACGTTTTTCAGATTTTCAGTAAGCGCAGTTTTAGCGCCGCGCCAGATTCTGTTGCCTTTTACATCTATACCTATAAAATTCCTGTTTGGGTGCAGGCGTCCCAAACCAAGCGCATATTCTCCTTTTCCGCATGCAAGTTCTAAGGTAACAGGGTTGTCATTTCCAAAAAAATCTTTCCATTTACCTTGCATATTTTTTGGATATTCCAAAACATTCTCAAATGTTTTGATTTCCGCAAAACGTTCCAATTTTTTTTGTCCCATGTTACAAATTTAGGATTGATTATAAACTTATGCATAAAAGAAACAGAAAAAATATTCTATTTTCTTATATGTAATTTTTTTTAAAATAACATACATTATTTTTCAGACTAACTTAACGAACATAAACCGATTGATAGTTTCAATTCTTTTACTTTTGGTGCATCATTGGCAAATTTATACAGGATGAAAGTAAAGTCTACGCTGGCAAAGCCATTTGCCAATTATGTTTATAATAAAATAAAAAAAGAAACGGCTACTGCCGTAAAAGATCAGGAATCTATTTTTCAGGAGCTAATAAAATCGGCTGCCAATACAACTTTTGGAAAAGAACATGGGTTCAAAGAAATAAAAACTTACGAAGATTTTAAAAAAGCCGTGCCTGTTAGGGATTACGAAGCGCTAAAACCTTATATAGAAAGAATAAAAAAGAGGCGAACAAAATGTATTGTGGAAAGGCAAACCACTCTATCTTGCCAAAACAAGCGGTACTACAAGCGGCGCAAAATATATTCCCATCTCCAAAGATTCTATTGACAACCATATCAGCGCCGCAAGAAATGCTTTGCTGTGTTATATAGCACAGTCAAAAAATGCAGATTTTACAAATGGAAAAATGATATTTCTAAGCGGCTCTCCGGAACTTGAAAGAATTGCCGGTATTCCTACAGGAAGGCTTAGCGGCATCGTAAACCATCATATTCCCGCTTATTTGCGTACAAATCAATTGCCTTCTTACGAAACAAATTGTATAGATGACTGGGAAACCAAGCTGGATAAAATAGTAGATGAAACCATCAATCAAAATATGACGCTTATCAGCGGCATACCGCCATGGGTGCAAATGTATTTTGACAGATTAACGGAAAAAACCGGCAAAAAAATAAAAGATATTTTTCCTGAATTTTCGGTGCTTGTATATGGCGGCGTAAATTTTGAACCTTATAAAGAAAAATTATTTGATTCAATTGGCAAGGCTGTAGATTGTATTGAACTGTTTCCCGCGTCGGAAGGTTTCTTTGCCTTTCATGATTCGCAAACCGAGCAAGGCATGCTTTTGAATACGAATTCCGGCATATTTTATGAATTCATCAGAGCAGACGATATTGATAAAGAAAATGCAGAAAGAATCAGCCTGAAAGATGTAAAGTTGAATGAAAATTATGCACTTGTTATTAGCAATAATGCAGGCTTATGGGCTTATGACATTGGCGATATCGTAAAATTTGTAAGTGTGCAACCTTATCGCATCGTCGTTACAGGAAGAACCAAACATTTTATTTCGGCTTTTGGAGAACATGTAATTGCAGAAGAAGTGGATTTTGCCATTTCGCAGGCCGCCAAAAAACATAATGCAAAAATTACGGAATATACCGTTGCTCCGATGGTAGGACAAGGCGACGGGAAAAGCTTTCACGAATGGCTGATTGAATTTGAAAAAGAGCCGGACAATATGCAGGCTTTCTCCACAGAAATTGATGATCTGCTAAGAAGCAAAAATGTATATTACGACGATTTGATTTCCGGAAATATTTTACAAAAATTAAAAATTACGCCTGTTAAAAAAGGAGCTTTCATAGATTATATGAAATCAAAAGGAAAATTGGGCGGTCAAAATAAATTGCCAAGGCTAAGCAACGACAGAAAAATTGCAGATGAATTAATAAGCTCAATTTGATTATGGAATAAAATTTGTGGATTAGCTTGTTAAAACATTTCTTTTACCGAAAATCATACTTACATATTAAACCTCAACATATTAATTTTATCTATTAAACTATTACGGAAATTACCCGTAAGATTTAAAACAAAAGTTCAATTAAAAATTTTTATTATGAAAAAAATAGTTTTTTTAAGTATTGCTTCCTTATTTTTCGCTGCAACCACACATGCGCAAAGCATTGCAGATACTACAGCAAAAACCCACAAAGCATGGAACAAACACAAAGACAAACAAAATGACGAAGAGTTTTATAAAAAACTCAATTTAACAGAAGATCAAAAAGCGCAGTTAAAAACAATCAACAAGGATCAGAAATCTAAAATAGCAGCTATTAAAAGCAATACAACTTTGACTGAGGATCAAAAGAAAGCACAGGTTAAAGCAGCAAAAACAGATGCTTATAATAAAAGACAGGCTATATATACTCCGGAACAGAAAGAAGTAATTAAAAACGACCACGAGAAGAAACACGGAAAAAAAGACAACTCAGCATCGGAAACGGAATAATTATTAAGTAAAAAAAATAAACAGATGAAAAAATTACTTTTCTTAAGTTTTGCAGCATTATGTTTTACAGCTGCCACAGTACATGCGCAAGACAGCAGTTCAGCTGCAGGTTCAAAAGGTTGGCAACATCCTCCCCGTGGTGGCGGATTCCGCGGAGGAAATGATGAAAAATTAATTAAAGAATTGAATTTGACTGCCGATCAAAAAACGCAGTTTAAAGCTATTGACGATGCTCAAAAATCAAAATTTGATTCTCTGAGAAATGCAGGCGGTTCTCGTGAAGACCAGCGCGCAACATTCATGGCAATCATTAAAGAATCCAACGATAAAAAAAGAGCCATTCTCACTCCTGACCAGCAAACAAAATTTGATGCATATCAGAAAGAAAGAGAAGAAAGGATGAAAGCGATGAGACAGCATGGCGGAGACAACGGCGGCGGAAACCAATAACTTCAGTATTACAATACTTTTTAATGCATTGCATTTAGGCAAATTCGTTTGCGAAATGCAATGCATTTCTTATATTTATGGCACAAATTATATTCGTCAGATAATTAAATGAGCCATTATAATTTTGCATACACAAATCCATTATAATTTTGCGCATTCCATCTGACAATTAAAAAAATAAAATAAACAGATGAAATGAAAGTACTTTCGGGTAAATTCGAAAATCAGTTACGAATGAAAAAATTACTCTTAATATTTACCTGCTTATTATTACTGCTGAGTTTTGTGGCATCTGCTCAAAAGAAAAATAAGAAAAAGAGCGAATTTAAAATGCCTACTGAAGCACAGCAGCAGCAATATAAAGATTATCTCAAACGCGTATTAAAAGACAGCATAAATATTCCGCTTGAAAAAAGAGATACAGTGGCCTCAATAGAATTAGCTGCTATTATAAAAAAAATGAAGATGAATACAGATAATTCTCTGAGCAAAGACGATAAAGATGTTCAAAACGGCATGCTGGAAGATGATATGTATATGCACATGGCAGCCGTGTTGTCTATGGACGAATTGCAAAGAATAAAAAACTTTGACCAGCGGCAAAAAGCAGCTTCAGAGGCAGCAGATAAAGAACGTAAAGATGCAGAAAACCAACGAAACTCACAAATCGGCGGTATGGGTGGAGGATACGGAAGATACGGAGGAGGATATCGTGGTTATTAAACAAATAAAGAAATACAACATTTTTAATAATCTTACGTTTTGATAAAAGGCTACCTTGATAGCTTTTTATTTTTTAAAACAGTTCTCTAAATTTAGATTTTCAGGTCGGTATGAAAAAAATATTGATTATTACTGCAACGCTGCTTTTTATGGCAACCGTTTCTTATTCACAAAATTTAAGAAACAACAAATTTAATCTGCCGGTGGTTGAAAATGAAATTGCATTCTTCACGATAGATACTGTACGCAATCTTACAAAATCGGATTTTTACGAATTCACAAAAGACTGGTTTAATCAAACATTCTCTTCGGTAACTTATAAAACCGATAATACTTTACCTAATAACAAAGCGGGTGTTTTAGTTGGTATAGTAACTTTCAAAATTGACGATCAAAATATAAAAGCGCCATTACATTATACAGCAAAAGTTACCGTGAAATTTATAAATGGAATTGCCAACGTAAAGCTGCACAATCTTGCTTATACAACATCTGACGGAAAATCCAAATATCCAACAGATGTAACCAATGAAGTAAAGCAGCAAATACTCGCCAAAGCAGACGAATTATATCCGAATACATGGAATTCGCTGAAAGATTTTGCAAATGATCTGTTGCAAAACTTTGTAGATTTCATGTATGATAAAAACATGGAAAAATTGTAGTAAACCTGCTTGTAACGTGAGCTCGGCTTGAGCCGCGATTATTTGTTTTCGTCAATGAATTCAGGGCTTCATTTAATTGAAAAATATAATTGCATGAATACAATTTGTATTGTGAACCCAAAAAATCTATACTAATCATGCAATTTCTTTCTACGCAGATATTCCAGCATCTCTTTCGGATGGTCCGTAAGCAAAGCATTCGCACCTTTCTTTATTAGCCATCCCCAGTTTGCATCAGGGTCTGTCAGTGACCTTTCGTCATCATGACCGGCACAAAGGTCGGCCCACAGAGAGTTAATCCATAAGGTAACTTTGCGGGCAGTTACCTGAGGTGCAGCCTGTGTAAGCACGGGCGAGCTTTCCTTGTTAATCTGCAATTCAAATCCCGCAGGGCGGTAGTCATTAAAATAACCGGAAATATAATTTGTGCCGTAGGCTTCCGAATCAGAATCATTTTTATAATTGTCCGACGATATCATGGGCATGTAATGAATGCTGTCTATAATGCTTCCGTATTTTTTTCGAAGTTCAGGCAGTGGAAGAGAGCCTTTCAATATAGCCTGGTCAACCGTACCGGTTTCTTTCAGCACGGCATACACTTCTGCTATAATATCCCAGCTCTTATCCAGATTGATTAATATGGGTTTATTTTTAACGGCCAGCATAAAGTCCTTTAGCATTGGTATATGCTGCTCTGTCGGTCCGCCATCTCCTTCCCTGAGGGTTACATTTTTGAGATACTCCCATGTCAGATTACTTACTGATCCTTGTCCTGTCGTTGTCCTGTTAATGGTTGGGTCGTGCATCAGCACCAGTACACCGTCTTTTGTTTTTCTTACATCTGTTTCCATAATATCGGCCCCCATTTTCAAAGTTCCTTGCAATACATTCATAGAATTTTCGGGCGCATCCCGCCAGTCGCCGCGATGCGCTCCTACAAGAATATAATTGGAAGACGGATGTAAAAAATGCCGCAGAATGGTGGCAGATGTTCTTGATTTACCCGCCTGGCCAAAAATACTCATTGCCGCAAAGCAAGCTGCAATTGTAATAGATAATTTCATATCCTTCATTGAAATGCTTTCATATTTAAAATGAGCCATAAGAATTTTGCATATCCAAAGTAATGATTATTTGGAGAAACAGAGTTCGGCAAAGCCAATTCCATCTGACAAAGAAAATAAAAATAAACAGATGAAACTCTGTTAATCAGGGCAAAAAATACCCGGCTCAGCATACGCAAGGCCGGGTAAAGTCATTTTCATTCTTTGGAAAAAAACAAATATTATCGCGTTCCCTGGGCAGTGCCTATACCGTAGTATATAAAGCCTTCTTTATGAAGTTGTACATCATCGTAAATATTGCGGCCGTCAAAAATAACGGCGCCTTTCATTAAGCCTTTAATTCTTTCCCAGTCGGGCAATCTGAATTCATTCCATTCCGTCACTAATGCGATTGCATCCGCATCTTGAACGGTGGCATATATATCATCGCACCAGGTAATTTTATCTCTTATAATTTTTTGGGCTTCATGTACGGCTACAGGATCGAATGCCTTCACAGTAGCGCCGGCGGCTGTCAGGCTTTCGATCAGTTCCAGAGAGGGAGCTTCGCGCATATCATCTGTATTAGGCTTAAAGGCAAGTCCCCATACAGCAATTGTCTTTCCTTTCAAATCCTGGTCAAAATGTTTGTTCAGCTTTTCAAAGAGTATTTTTTTCTGCTTGTTATTGACGTCTTCTACCGCTTGCAGCAGCAACATATCATACCCGTTGTTTTTCCCTATTTTTATCAGCGCTTTTACATCCTTAGGAAAGCACGAGCCGCCGTAACCGACACCCGCATAGAGAAATTTCTTTCCGATACGCGGGTCAGATCCGATGCCGGCGCGTACGTGGTTGATGTCAGCGCCTACAATCTCACAGAGGTTTGCAATATCATTCATAAACGAAATACGCGTAGCCAGCATGGAGTTGGCGGCATATTTAGTCATTTCTGCAGAGGGAATGTCCATATACAAAATGCGGTATCCGTTTAATAAAAAAGGTTTGTAAATAGCATCGATCGTATCTTTCGCCTTAGGGCTGTCGATACCTACAACGATCCTGTCCGGGCTCATAAAATCCTTTATAGCGGCACCTTCTTTTAAAAATTCCGGATTAGATACCACATCAAACGGAATAGCTGCACCTCTTGCCTCCAGCGCGCCTTTTACGGCAGCACGCACTTTTTCGGAAGAACCTACCGGAACAGTACTTTTCGTTATAATAATGGAGTAACCAGAAATATATTTCCCCACATCTTCCGCTGCCTTCAGCACATACTGCATATCTGCGCTGCCGTCTTCTCCGGGAGGCGTTCCTACCGCTATAAAGATAGCCGCCGCGCCTGCTATGTTTTCTGCTAAGGAAGTGCTGAAACTAAGGCGGTTGTTTTCCACATTTTGTTTTACTATAGTATCCAGCCCCGGCTCATAAATCGGTAATATGCCTTTTTTTATATTGTCGATCTTTTCCTGGTTAATATCTATGCAGCAAACATTAATGCCTACATCCGAAAGGCAGGCACCTGTTACAAGACCAACATACCCTGTTCCGATTACAATTACTTTCATGCGTGTATTTCTTTAGTATTTTATTAGTTTACAATTTTTTATGATTAATATGCTTTTTCTTCTCCTTTTACGGTATTCCATACCGTCAGAAAAATGATCTTCAAATCGAGGAAGAAAGACCAGTTTTCCAGATACATAATATCGTATTGCACTCTGTTCTCCATGGCATCCAGTGTCTTGGTCTCTCCGCGGTAGCCGTTTACCTGCGCCCAGCCCGTTACGCCCGGCTTTAATAAATGGCGCACCATAAAAGAATCGAGCAGCTTTTTATATTTTTTGGTATGCGCCAGCATGTGCGGCCGGGGCCCTACCACAGACATATCGCCGATGAGTACATTATAAAACTGCGGCAGCTCGTCAAGGTTGGTCTTGCGCATAAACGATCCTATTTTCGTGAGCCTCGAATCGTTTTTGGACGCCTGCGCCGTGTGCGCTTCATTATTCAGCCGCATGCTGCGGAACTTATAGCATTTGAAGGGTTTGTTGTCTTTTCCCGAACGTAGCTGTACAAAAATGGGCGATCCCTTCGATTCAAGACGGATCAGCAAAGCCAGCAGTGGCGTAAGCCAGCTTAAAATAAAGATGATGATCAGGCTTGAAAATATAATATCAAATGTGCGTTTCATCAATTGGTTGATCTCATCGTCTAGAGGCTCTTGGCGTAAGGTAAAGACAGGAAGGTTGCCAAAATAAGTAGTTACCTTGCCGGGCCTTTTGATGATACTTTCATAATCCAGTAAAAATCTCACCCGCGCCAGTTGCTTGTCAGATTCATTGACCAGCAGGCTGATCTGCTCCGGGGAGAATTCTCTTATATTGCAATAGACCTCCTGCACCCTGCGGGTTCTGATAAAATCTATGCAATCCGTAAGGCCGCCTTTATAAAGGCGGTGTGCCGGATGTTCATTTCTGTCAGGGTCGATAGGAATATGGCTGAATATTCCGAGAATATTATAGATTACGGCGCCTTCCTGGAGCGAGTCGTACACACGCTCTGCAATATGCCTGCCGCCTAAAACAACGATGTTTTTCTCAGGCTTTATTTTATCGCGGTATTTTTTCCGTAACCCCAATACAACGATCCTGCTCCATATGAGCAGCGTACCGAAAAACACGCTGAAGAGTACGAAAAAATAAAAGTAATTGTAAGCGCCCGCATCTTTAATGGAGATGATCAGCAGAAATAAGCCCATACATAAAAAAAAAGCGGCGTATGCCTTATAAGTATTCTTTAGGATAATGGTGGAATCAAGTATCACAAACTTTTCATAGGCGCTTCCCAGGAAAGTGAACAGAACCCAGATAAGGTTAAAAAAGGCGGCAAAAGAAATGCTTGCAACAGATTCGATCCAGCGGGTCCCGCAGATGATCCAGGATGCAAAAAAAAGAGAAATATTAAGGATCGCCAGGTCCAGGACGAGCATGTTGGTTTTAATATTCCTGAAAAAATTTTGCATCAGCCGGGCACAGTTTTTATTTAAAAAATTACTTGTCTTATGAAGTTGGTCTTGCAATCAGTATATTCTCAAATAATATACATGCAAGCAAAGTTTCAGGGGCTAAAAAGGAATTTCCATAGAAGAACAGACAAAACAAAACTAAGTATTTTACTTTCAATTAAAATGAAAATATAATGTTTTTTTTATTGGTTATATAAAAATAATGTCTTTAATTGCAACATATTTCTTTGTTAGTAATCGTTTCGATTCCCCGCTTCTATTAAATAAAATTTACGGATGGTCAAGTTTCATATTTCAGTATGCATGCTCATTTTGTTGTCCGCTCTGTCCGCATGTTCCGACTATAAAAATATTGCGTATTTCCATAATATTAACGACAGCACTAAAGTGTACATAAAGGGGGAAGATGTGCCTGTCAGCGACTATCAGGCTTTAACCATTCATCCCGACGATCTGCTGCAGGTTACCATTTCCACATTGGATCCTTCGGTGGATGGCATGCTGAATATCAGCTCTTCCACTTCTACAGCCGCCACCCCCAATGCAAATGCAGGTTCCGGTGTAGCCTTGCCCGGCCCTGACCAGTCCGGCTATCTCGTGAGCAAAGAGGGTGATATTGAAATACCGGTTTTAGGTACCCTGCATGTCGGAGGCCACACTACAGATGAGATAAAGGAATTGGTAAAAAGCAAAGCCGCAGTTTTGTATAAATCCCCGGTGGTAAATGTCCGCTTGATTAACTTTAAGGTAACGGTATTGGGCGAAGTTACAAGGCCCGGTACGTATGTCATTACCGGCGAGCGGGCAAATGTATTGGATGCAATTGGTATGGCGGGCGACCTGACTATCTATGGAAAACGGGAAAACATCATGCTGGTAAGGCAATTACCCGGCAGTGAAAAAAAAATAGTGAGGTTGGATTTAAACGATACGCACATGATGGCATCCCCGTGGTTTTATTTACAACAAGGCGATGTATTATACATAGAGCCGGCCAAGTCTAAAGCGGCTACTACCGATGCAGCACGTACAAGAAACCTGACAATTGCCGCGGCAATTATTTCTTTGGTAGTTGTGGTGATAAGCAGGATTAATTTTAAATAAAAAGTAGGTAAAGTGTATGGATATTGACAACATGGAGGAGGAAAAGATAGATTTTTCAAAGATCCTCCTAAAAATAAAAGCCAACTGGTTATTCTTTGCGATAAGCATCGCAATGGCGCTCCTGCTGGCGTTTGTCTATATAAAATCGGTCAATCCCAGTTACAATACGGCTGCCAGTATCCTTATCAAAGATCCCGGTACAGGTTCAGGTGGCGGTGCCATGGGTTCATCGCCGGGCATTTCTGCTTTGCAGGATTTGGGGATTATTTCCGGAAAAAGCAATGCAGATAACGAATTGCAGATCATCAAAACCCCTTCCTTGCTGGAAGAAGTAGTATATAAATTGAACCTGTATCTATCTTTTTCCATGCGGCAAGGATTAAGAAAAATACCGCTCTATGGGGAGGCCTTGCCTTTTGAATTACAGATTGATAGTTTTTTTGCAAATAATTTGCCGCAGGATCCGGATTTATTGCAATATGAGATCAATTTGCAGCCGGCCGGTTACACGCTTACAGCAAAAACAGGCAGGGAATGGAAGTCCGCATGGGGGGTGCCGGTATCATTGCCTTTCGGCAAAATTACCCTGTTCAAAAAAAACTTAGATTACAAGGATCAGGCTGTTGTTTATTTAAATGTATCTTCCGTAAGCGGTATTGTAGACCATTTAGAAAGCAGTATCGATGCGGAAATTCCCAATAAGCAGGTTAGTATCATTGATTTAACATTGCCTTCTACTGCCCCACGACAGAGCGTAGATATATTAAATACCTTGATTGATGTGTACCAGAAAGCCGGCGTGGAAGATAACAACCGCGTGGCAGACAGCACGATCAAATTTATTAATGACCGGCTGGTTTCCGTGACGAACGAATTGAGCAACTGGGAAGAAAAGATTCAGGACTTCAAGCAAAAAAACAATATAGCCGATATTACCGCCCAGTCGCAGGCGCTGGTTGCCAGTGCAGCCACATATTCGCAGGGTATGGCTGCGCAGCAAGTGCAACTGAGTGTTGTGAATGCCCTGTTGAAGTACATGATGGAGAACCGGGATAGCTTTCCACATCATACCTGCTTCTTCCGCATTGCAGAATCCTTCTGTTGCTGACAACATTAACCAATACAATACTTTATTATTGCAAAGGCAAAGATTACAGCTAAGCTCGACAAATGAAAACCCTTTGATACAAAACCTCGATGCACAGATCAGGGGCCTGAGAAAGGGTATGCTGTCCGATCTGCAATCGATGCAGCATTCTCTTGAGGTAGCCCTTCGCCAGATGGAGAATACCAATAATTCCTTAACCGATACCATACGGAAAGTGCCGGCCAAAGAGCGTACCTTTTTGGAATTCAGCCGGCAGCAGCAGATAGAACAGGATCTTTATGTATTTCTCTTGCAGCAGCGGGAGCAGACTGCTATTTCAAAATCTTCAACGGTGTCCAATATCAGGGTGCTGGATTATGCAAGAGTGGCTTCCATTCCGATTGCACCTAAAAAAACAATGATTGTCGGGGTGGCTTTTCTGCTGGGGGCAATTTTCCCTTTTATATATTTCTTTTTACTGGAACTCCTCAACAATAAAGTTCGGAAGAAAGCGGACATCGAAAAAAATACCAATATTCCTATTCTTGCAGAGGTGTTTCATTATAAAAAGACAGGGGATGGTATCATTATTAACAAAGCGTCCAGGGATGTGGTGTCGGAGCAGTTCAGGATCATGCGGACCGACCTGAATTTCCTTTTGCCGGAAAACAATCAAAAAGTAATCCTGATTACCTCCTCTGTTCCGGGCGAAGGAAAGAGTTTTATTTCTTCCAATTTAGGCGCTACCATCGCGCTCTCCGGGAAGAAAGTGGTATTGCTCGATATGGATCTCAGAAAGCCGAAATTAGCGCAGCGCCTGAATTTGGAGTACGATAAAGGATTTACCAATTATGCAATCGGGATGGCAACTCTTGCCGATATTCTCTACCCGGTAAAAGAGTATGAGAACTTTTGTATCATTCCAAGCGGTCCGGTACCGCCTAACCCTGCTGAATTGCTGCTGCTCGACAGAACACGCGATATGATTCAAAAGCTGCGGGAACAATTTGATTATATCATCTTAGACAGCCCGCCGAATATCGTTACCGATGCAAGGCTTCTGGCTGCCTATGCAAATATTACCTTGTACATGGTAAGGGTAGGCTACACAACAAAAGACCAGTTGCAGCATATCCATAGATTACAGACCGAAAACAAGCTCCCCAAATTGAACCTCGTGATAAACGATATTAATATTAAAAAATCGGGGTACGGATACGATTATGGGTACGGATACGGATATGGGTACGGGTATGGATACGGGTATTTTGATGAAGGAGAGAAAAAGGACGGAAGAAAAAAGAAATCTTGACAGAAGGCTCTATGATTAAAATATTAGATAAATGAATAAAGACAGTCGCATATACATAGCGGGCCATCGCGGGATGGTGGGAGGTGCCATCACGCGGAAACTGGAGAGCAGCGGATTTTCCAACCTGCTCTTAAAAACATCGCTAGAATTAGATCTGCGGAACCAGCAGGCGGTTGCCAGATTTTTTTGCTGCAGAGCGGCCGGAATATGTTTTTCTCGCCGCGGCAAAAGTAGGAGGTATTGTCGCTAACAATACATACCGGGCGGAATTTTTGTACGACAACCTGGCAATAGCAGCCAATATCATTGAAGCCGCCTACAGGAATGGCGTTACTAAATTAATGTTTTTAGGCAGCAGTTGCATTTATCCCAAAATGGCGCCACAGCCTTTGCGGGAAGAGAGCCTTCTGACAGGTTTATTGGAAGAAACAAACGAGCCGTACGCCATCGCAAAGATTGCAGGCATCAAATTATGCGAAGCATATCGCGATCAGTACGGTTGTAATTTCATAAGTGTAATGCCCACCAATTTATACGGCATCGGCGATAACTATCATCCGCAAAATTCACATGTACTGCCTGCCCTTATCCGCCGTTTCCATGAAGCAAAAGAAAATAATAAAGAGGAAGTAGTAATATGGGGGACAGGAACACCGTTAAGGGAATTTTTGTTTGCCGACGATCTGGCCGATGCATGTGTTTTCCTGATGCAGAATTATAATGCAAAGCAGTTTTTGAATATCGGTGTGGGACACGACATCAGCATAAAAGATTTGGCGTATTTGGTAAAAGAGGTAATAGGTTACGAAGGTAACATTGCTTTTGATACGACAAAACCCGACGGAACGCCGAGAAAGCTGATGGATGTTTCCAGATTGCATGCATTGGGCTGGAAACATACGATGGAACTGAAGGAAGGCATTGAATTGTCTTACCGGGATTTTCTGCAAAAGAATTATGCAGAGAGATAAATGGCGGGGTAAAATAAAAAACGGAAAGCTATCGGTTGTTTTGAAGTAAGAAATGTACATTAGTGTTCCATTTTCTGTTTTTGTTTAATCATAAAATATAATAATAAAACCAATACCCTTATTGACGGAAATTGACAATTGTAAAAATCGTCAAGGCCGGGCGGGATATGAGCGTGCAGGCGATACCGTCATTGCGAACAGGGTAAGAATGTGGTAGCCTTAAAGAGAATTTGCCTTGCATAAATGATAAATAAAGAACTAATATATAAAGAGAAGTTTTTTGGAAATAATCTTCCATCAGACAATTAAAAAACAATTAAATAGTTACTAATGAAAACAGCACTGGTTACCGGCATTAACGGGCAGGATGGTGCATACCTTGCCGAATTATTATTATCAAAAGGGTATATGGTGCATGGAGTGAAACGTCGCTCTTCACTCATCAATACCGAAAGGATAGATCATTTGTACGAAGATCCGCACAGCAGCCATGTCCGTTTCAAACTGCACTATGGCGACATGACGGACAGCACCAACCTCATACGCATCATCCAGCAGACACAGCCGGATGAAATATATAACCTGGCTGCCATGAGCCATGTAAAAGTGAGTTTCGATACGCCGGAATATACGGCTAATGCCGATGGCATTGGTACCTTGCGTTTGCTGGAAGCTATCCGTATTCTGGGCCTTGAAAAGAAAACGCGCATCTACCAGGCGTCCACTTCTGAATTATACGGTCTGGTACAGGAAGTGCCGCAGAAAGAAACAACGCCTTTTTATCCGCGCAGCCCTTATGCGGTAGCAAAGCTGTATGGATATTGGATTACCGTCAATTACAGGGAGGCGTATGGCCTCTATGCCTGCAATGGCATATTGTTCAACCACGAGAGCCCTTTGCGGGGTGAAACATTCGTTACACGTAAAATCACGCGGGCAGTGGCTGCAATAGCATTGGGAAAGCAGGATAAGTTATTTCTCGGCAACCTGGATGCGCGTCGCGACTGGGGCCATGCCAAAGATTATGTAGAAGCCATGTGGCGTATTCTTCAACAAGACACCGCAGAAGATTTTGTAATTGCTACCGGTATCACCACGCCGGTACGCGACTTCGTGCGTATGGCGTTTGCGGAAGTGGGTGTTGAACTGGAATTCAAAGGCGAAGGCGCGAATGAAAAAGCCTATGTGGTGGCAAGCAATAATCCGGAGTATGCTGTGGAGGTAGGCAAAGAAGTGGTGGCGGTAGACCCGGCGTATTTCCGGCCGACGGAAGTAGAGCTGCTGATTGGCGATCCTGCAAAAGCAAAGAGTAAATTAGGATGGGAGCCTGTCTATGATTTGCCGGCATTGGTAAAGGAAATGGTAGCATCGGATATCGCTATTTGTAAAAAAGGACAGGTGTCTCAATGGGAGCATTTAGTAGGGTAAAAAATATGAAATGAGCCATAAGAACTTTGCATACCCAAAGCAACGGGTATTTGGCGCATTACAATTAAAAAAAATAAAAATAAACAGATGAAAATTAATACATCTGTAAGGAATCATCTTTTTTTTCTGGACGGTCTGCGTGGCTTGGCGGCAATATATGTTGCAGCAGGTCACGCAAGGTGGCTTTTATGGGAAGGCGGAGATCATTTTAAGGCACATATCCACAGTTATGGCAAGGTCTATAGAGCTTTGGCAGTAGCAATGTCTTTTCTTAAATACGGGCATGAAATGGTACTGTTTTTCTTTGTTTTGTCAGGATTTGTTATTCATCTGAAATATTCAAAACAGATTAAGGAAGGCAATACAATTCTCGATAAAAGGAAATATTTTATCAGGAGGGCTACGCGTATATTGCCTCCCTACTTGTTTGCCTTTCTGGTTACTTTTATTTGCGACAGCATAGTAGCCCATTACAGGTTTAGTATATATACCCATACTACGCAAATACCCGGATTAAATAAAAACATAGTATTTAATCACTCATGGCTTTCGCTCATCGGAAATTTGTTTTTTCTACAAACAGCTTATGTACCAGTTTTTGGCTCTAACGGAAGTATTTGGTCTTTGAAATATGAATGGTATTTTTATATGTTGTATCCGATTTTGTTTTTCTTTAATAAAAAAACTGTGCCGCTGACACTTGCAGGTGTATTTTTAATTTTTGTTGTTTATGTATTGGGGTTTCAAACGCATTTCATTCTTTTGGATCAAATTGCGCCTGCAGTACTTTCCTGGTGGACGGGAGCATTTATTGCGGATATATACAATGAAAGAATTCATCTGAATACACTTATCAGAAGAATTATCTATGCTTGTACTTTATTATTGCTCCTTGTCCCTGTATTACATGATTATAAAATGAACGCTTCTTTGAAAGATCAGATAGCGGCTGTTGGTTTTGGCGGTCTTTTATTATTCTTGTTGGACTTTAGAACCAATAGGTGGATACAATACGTCGGAAAATTAAAATGGCTGGGCGATTGCTCATACACATTGTATCTCATTCATGCGCCGATTATAATTTTAATGAACGGTATTTTGCTTACCTATACTAATAATATTTTGCCCGCCACTTTTATGTATGTATTAATAGCGGTTATTCTTGTTACAGTATTAGCGTATGGAATTCATTTCTTAGTAGAAAAGCCATTTACTTCTTATAAAAAAATAAAATAACTTATAAATTATTAAACAAAAATTATATGAAAATATTAATTGAAAATTCTACATGGAATAACGTTGGCGATGGGTGGTATCAATATTCATTGTATTATTTATTTAAACAAATATACCCTCAACACGATATTTATTTAGGAGAAGGGCCAATTAAAAGAGCTTTTAGAATTAAAAAGGAAAAGTTATTAAATAATGCACTTGATTTAATTAATTATCAAGAAGCAGACCTCCATGTTTTTTCCGGGCCGATGATTAAATCTATATTTTCAGATTACCAGACTGCAATAAAAAAAATAAAGGCTCGAGGCGCAAACTATGTGTTTATTTCTGTCTCGGGTACTGCTCTGTCTAAATCGGAGATTACAGAAATAGGAGAATTTCTGGAAAAATATCCCCCATTATTTTTTTCCTCTCGTGATGAGGAAACATATAATAATTTTAGTCCGTATGTAAAGAACAGTTATAATGGCATGTGTTCGGCCTTTCTCGTTGGAAAAACCATAAAAACACATCCGTTTAAACTGGAAAAGCCATTTTTTATAAGCAGCTTTTATATGGAATTAGAACCATTTTTTTCGGTTAAAAAAAGTGAAGTTTTTTCTATTGAAAATTTGGAAATTCATCATAAGAAAAAAATGTATGGTCTTCCATTTAAGTATTCGCGGCATTTAAATTTTTCGCGAACGCACCAAAAAGAAGTCGATAATCATCTTATTGTAAGAACTATACAAAATTTAAATACCCGGTTTAACCATGTAAATTTTGCTGTACCTAATAGTTTCATCAGTTTTAATCCCTTAACTTATTTAGATGTTACAATGTCTTCGGAATTCGTTATATCAGATAGAGTTCATGCATGTGCAATAGGGTTAGCTATGGGAAAACCCGCAAGATTTTTATTCCATACTCCAAGAGCTGGCATATTTGATCGTTTAAAATTTAATTATAAAAATGAATTGGGCCTTATGTATCCAAATCCAGAAATAATTGACGAAGAGTATGGCAAACTTATAGATCAAATTAAGAAATATATTTAATAGATGTCTGTATTTCTGGGTAGAGGTTGAAGTCAGAGAAATCTGTAACTGTTAAAAATATGGGATATTAGTATTATATCTCAGTACTATGTTATATGTCTACGTCTGTAAAAAAAAATATTTTAAAAAATGGCGCCGCCTCTGTCTTTCAACAGGTAGTAAAAGTAGCGGAGCAGTTGTTGCTCGTCCCTTTTTTTATTTCTGCATGGGGTGCGGCATATTATGGGGAATGGCTCACGTTAACCATTATTCCAAGTATCATAGCTTTCTCTGATCTGGGTTTTGGTTCTGCTGCAGCCAATACTTTTGTATTGAATTATGCCGCAGGTGATTATCAAAAAGCAGCCAATACAAATAAAATGGGGATATTTATTATCACCCGAATGATTGCTTTTGCTGTTGTAATTAGCGCATTAGTAATGCTAATATTAAGCTATTTCCATGTGTTTGATAAGTCTTTAATCAACAGGCATGATGCCATTGCTGCAGTAGTAATTTTATTATGCTCCCGATTGTTGAATTTTTATTCAGAGCTTTTTCAATCGTATTACAGGGCGGCAAGGCGCGCTTCTTTGGGAATTACCATGTTGTCTTTCAATGACACGTTTAGCTTTTTAGCGGGCATTACGGTTTTACTGTTAGGGAAAGGCATTGTTGTATATGCTTGTGCCCAATTAATAGTATTGCTCGTGTTCAATATTATTTATTCACGTATCGGTAAAAGATTGTTAGCAGATTTCTTTAAAAACCATAAAGGCGCTAAAGATACGGCCATAAAAAAAGAAATTACTCGTAAAGGCTTTGGATATATGATGTCCCCTATTTGGCAGGCTATCTATTTTCAGGGTACTACATTTGTAGTGCGCATAGTATTAGGTGCAGAAGCGGTAGCGGTGTATAATACGGTAAGAACGTTGACACGATCTGTAAACCAGTTGTTTACTATTATCAACAACAGTATTTATCCGGAATTGCAGTTCGAAATCGGATTAGGAAATATGCAAAAAGTGCAAAAGATATATCGAATTTTCTTGATGGTTACATTGTTGATTGCTTTGGTAGGGGTATTGCTGCTTGTAACGGTCGGTTTTTGGTTCTATGGCATTTGGACACACCACAAATTAAATATTTCGCATTCGTTATGGAACATATTTATGATCGGTATTTTGTTCAATGCATTATGGTGGACTTCGGCAGTTATTTTCCGCTCCATGAACCAGCCGCATAAGTTTGCCAAACTGGGCTTGATATGTGCTTTTATTTCTGTAATCGTTTCATATATAGCTGCTAAATTTTTAGGGTTGTTAGGAGCTGCATTAGGTGCATGTGCTTTCGATATTATGATGGCATTTATGATTATGCCGATAGCAAAAAAGCTACTACACATGCCTAAAAGAAACTTTTTCCAATTTATACGTGAAGATTTTATAGAACTCATCACATTCTTGAAATTGAAATTAAAAGTTTAAAAATGGATATAAGTGTAAAAACTGTTATAAGATTGATCGAAAAGTAAAATCTGCATGATTACAAAATTCATTTATTGAATTTTGGCTAAAATAGTTCCGATGAAAGACGATAAAGGATAAAACACATTAAGGCAATGCGATATAATTAAGTTAGAAAGATGTTTTTTTATTTTTAAATTATTAGAATCCCCATAATTTTCAAAGAATACTATTTATTAAATCCTATTTGACATACATGATGGTCAGAAAAAAATTGAGAATAAATATAATTTCCCCCGGTCGATTTCATGTCTTGGATTTAGCACGTGAACTTGATAAAAATGATTGGGATGTACGATTTTATTCATGGTTGCCAACAAAAAGAACCAAAGTATTCAACTTACCTGCTAAATGTAACAAATCATTATTTGGCATATTATGGCCGTTTATTATAATTGGCAAATTATTGCCTAAACTTAAATGGTTTTCTTCTCTTCAACTTATTGCCCAAGATTATATAACCGCTTTTTATATGCGCAAATGTGATGTGCTTATTGCCATGAGTGGCGCATTTGTATATTCATTAAAAAGGGCAAAAAAGAAAGGCGCAATTATTGTTTTAGAGCGTGGATCAAAACATATATTGGAGCAAAAGAAGATTTTAGAATCCGTTCCTGCATTGCAGGGAAAAAAACCTGTACCGGATATTCATGTAAAAAGAGACTTGGAAGGGTACAACATAGCTGATTATATATCTATAGCTTCTGAACATGTAAAAAATAGTTTTATAGCTCATAATTATCCTGAAAGCCGGCTTTTTGTAAATCCCTATGGTACTTCTTTATCACATTTTTATCCGACCATCAAACCAACAAGTGATGCATACGATGTGATAATGGTAGGAGGATGGTCATATCGAAAGGGCTGCGATTTAATTGTAAAAGCAATTACGAAGTTAAACTTACGTTTTTTGCATGTAGGAGGCATTGTCGATGTTGTTTTCCCCAACGATTGCAATTTCACACATATTGATCCTGTAGATGAAACGCTGTTAGTGAATTATTATGCCCAATCTAAAGTGTTTGTTTTACCGTCAAGAGAGGAAGGCTTGGCATTAGTACAAGCGCAGGCATTAACCTGTGGACTTCCCATTGTATGTTCTAAAGATACCGGCGGGAGAGATTTACGATCTTTTTTAGATGATAAAAAATGGATAATAGAAATGGAAGAAACAAATGCAGATTGTTTAGCATCATCCATTCAATTAGCATTGCAATTGGCTGAATCTCAGCCCCAAGGCAATCGAAATTATGCAAAAAACGCTCTGCAGAATTTAACTTGGGCAGCTTATGGGAAAAGGTATAGCGATTTTTTACATCAAATAATTAAAAAAGATTATTAAGAAGCTATTATTCAATAAGAGATAACTAATATACAATGGCACTGTTTGATAAAATAATCTATCATTGGCATTTTTCTAAAATTAATATAATAAAAACTATTTTATTTAATTTAAAAACATTGCCATTCAAAACTGCAATAAAATTTCCAATATTTCTATATGGTAAAATAGATATATATTTTTTGCAGGGAAAAATAGAATTTCAAAATTGCACTGTTAAAAAAGGAATGGTAAAATTAGGATGGAATAAAGAATTTTTAGGAACAAAGAATGGAGGGCTTATTCTTTTAAATCAAAAATCAAAAATCATTTTTAAAGGCAACGCAGAAATAAGCGGCAATTTTTTAATTCGTGTAGGCGAAAATGCAATTTTAACTATAGGCAATAATTTTTTCTTAGGCTCTTCCTCTAAAATTGTATGTATTCATAAAATATCAATAGGAGATGGAACCCTTATAGCGTTTGAATCTCAAATTATTGATTCTGATTTTCATTATATATATGATATAGAAAAGGAATTAATTCAATCAAGAGAAAGAGAGATTGTTATTGGAGACTTTAATTGGATAGGAAATAGAACAACCATTTTAAAAGGAACTAAAACCGATATACATACAATTGTAGCATGTTGTTCTATTCTAAGAAAAGATTATATTCAAACAGAAAGCAAGAATGTTATATTAGCGGGTAATCCTGCTACAGTTGCTGCCAAGAACAAAAGAAGAATAGTATCATTAGATTTAGAAAATAAACTAATCCATTTTTACAAAAATTCTAATAATCGACTTACTGATGAATTAAAGAATGAGATTAAAAAATCTTTAGAAGATAATTGAAATGAAAATATTATCCATAGGTACTATGAATGGGTTAAGCAATACATGTTTACATCGGCATTGGGCTTTGGAAAAAATTGCTCAACAAATCGATGTTGTGAATACTTCTGCTAAAAAAATTTCTTTAAGATACCGGATCTCTAATCGTTTATTCGGTTATGGATTACCAATTCGTTTACCCGATCTTTCCCAATCAAATAAAAAAATTAAAGCATTAGCAGAACAAAATTTTTACGACATTGTATGGATTGATAAAGGCATAACGATTAATCCGGAAACTTTAAGATTTATCAAAACAAAACATCCTACAACAAAAATAGTGAGTTATTCCCCTGATAATATGGCTTTACGTCATAATCAAAGCCAGAATTATTTAGAATGCATTCCTCTGTACGATTATATTTTTACAAATAAATCTTATATACTGGAAGATATGAAGAAACTGGGTGCAAAAAATATAACATTTGTAAACAACAGTTATGAATCTCGGTTTCATTATCCCCGAACATTATCAAGTGACGAAATCAAAAGATTAGGGGGCGATGTAGGATTTATTGGAGCATGGGAAAAAGAAAGGTGTGATAGCATTTTATATTTGGCAAAAAATGGCATTCATGTGAAAGTTTTTGGCGGCGGAAAGTGGGAGAATTATAAAAATTATCTCCCAAATTTACAAATTGAGAAAGGTATTTTTTCAGAAGATTATTCCAAAGCGTTGCAAGCGTTTAAAATTTCTTTATGTTTTCTTCGAAAAGCAAATTTTGATCAGCAGACAACCAGAACAATGGAAATTCCGGCATGTGGCGGGTTTATGCTTGCAGAAAGAACAATAGAACATGAAAAGTTGTTTAACGAAGGAACAGAAGCTGCTTTTTTTAGTTCCAATGAAGAATTATTACAAAAATGCAAATATTATTTAGAACACGAAGAGGAAAGGAAAAAAATTGCTAAAGGGGGACTTAAACGTTGCGAAACATCAGGGTATTCAAATGAATTTACCATAAAAAAAATGATTGAATTTGTTAACCATGCATAAAAAAAATAATATATATATTTTTAATTATATATTAGAAATTATTTTATATTCTGCCATAGTTCTAGAGGTGATTTTCTTTCCATCATTTTCTAACTTTTTTGGTTGTCTAATGTCATGGGTTACATTTTATATATTTAAATTTTTTTTTAAAAGAGGGGTAATTATTAAAAATCCCTTTTCTTTTATAACTTTTTGTTCATTGTTTTTATATAGATATCTACCACTTATTGCAACACTAATTGAACGAAAGCCTATTACATTTGGCTTTGAAACTCCTTATGAAACTTTTAGCTATGAAACATTTCTATTTATTATTGCGGGGCTCGCCTATTATTTTGCGATGAATAAAAATGTAGATAAGAATAATAGACTTCAAAAATTTTTTTATAATACAAAATATATTTATTATTCTACTCCTAAATTACTCTGGGGATTAGGAATCGCTGGATTTATTGCGCGAATATTGACCCTAAGATCTTCAGATGTAGAGTATGGGGATGTTAAAGAGAAATTTATAGCCGGTTTAGGTTATTTGATTTATGCACCTTTTTGCCTATTATTTCCTAATATATTAAAAATAAAAAGTTCTTTCAATAAAAAAATTGTATGGGGGTATATTGTAGTAGTTTTTTTATTAAATTTAGCTTCGAATAGTCGTCAAGCAATTATCGCTCCTATTGGATTATACTTATTACTCTTCTTTCTAAACATTATTATTTTCAATAAAAATTTAGGAATTTCTATTCCTAAATTAATAATTATTCCTATAGTTACAATTGTTGGGTTTAATTTTCTTTCTGATTTATCGTTGGCAATGCTTTCAACAAGGTCGTCACGATCTAATATTAGCAAGTCTGAATTACTAAGTCAAACAATCACTACCTATCAAGATAAACAAACAATGCAGCAATTGAGAAAGCTTGCATATTTAGATAAAGGAGAATTTACTGAAGGTAATAGTCAAAATTATAATAATGAATGGACTGAAATGTATATTGATAATTTCATGCTTAATCGCTATGCTAACTTACGTATTTCAGATGAGACAATTTATTTAGCAGACGAAAGTGGATATAATAATAAAGAAATGCAAAAAAATTATATTGCAAGTGTTTATGCATTGTTACCCACTCCAATAATTAATTTTCTTAATTTAGGAATTCGAAAGGATAATTTTGCACATTCGTCCGGTGATTTATTATATTCTATCGCAACAAATACAGAAATATTTGGCTCTTATAGGGTAACGAGCTATATAGGAGATGGGTTATCTACTTGGGGTATATTCTATTTTCCATTGCAATTTTGTTTATGGTTTTTAATATTTAAAATATTAAATTCTCTTGTTTATTTTAAAAAAGGCGAAGTAATTTATTCTGCTTTTGGTTTAATGAATGTTTTTACATATTTAGGTTTATTACGAAATGCAAATGGAAGTCTCACAGATTTAAGTTATTTATTAAGGGGCTTTTGGCAAGATTGTTTTATTTATATATTAATAGTTATTGTTCTTAAAAAAATGTTACAAGTGAGAATCTAAATCAGATTTAATATTAAACTTTAGTCGCATCCTATTTTATTTATGATCAAATCTTAACTATAAAAGTACTCGGAAAATAAACAAAATCTTTAAAAATTATTATCCTCTAATATTATATATGACTATAAACTTTTTCTACAGAAGTAAAGATGCAGGTTTTTCCATTGCACGGGTTTTTGAGCCTATTGCAGAAGAACTTCAAAAAAAAGGGCATATTGTAAATAATATTTACGTTCCCTCAAAGTATGGCAACATATCCGATATAATAAAAAATGCTCTATATGCCAGAAGAGAATTAAAGAAAAATAAAAATAAAGAAGTCATCAATCATATTACAGGCGATGTATATTATCTCTCCTGGTTTCTCCCCAAAAAAAACCTGGTAGTTACAGTACACGATATATGGTTTTATACCATGAATCCAAAAGGATTGAAAATGAAAATGAAATATTTTTTCTGGATTCGTCCACTAAAAAGAGCAAAAAAGGTTACATTTATTTCAGAAGCATCCAGAACGCAAGTGTTACAATATTTAACACTCAAGCAAGAGCAAACTGAAGTAATAGAAAATCCTGTTTCTCCGGATTATATAAGCAGCGATAAACCATTTAATAGTCAGAAACCGGTAATATTACATTTAGGCATGAGCCCTAGTAAAAATTTAGGTAATCTAATTCCTGCCTTAAAAGGAATTTCATGTCATTTAAGACTGATCGGGCAATTGAAACCGGAATATCAGAAATTGCTGGAAGAAAACAATATAGAATACTCGTTTGTTTACAATCTTACAAACAAAGAAGTGGTTCAAGAATACGCGCAATGCGACATCGTGAATTTAACATCAGAACACGAGGGTTTTGGTATGCCTATTATTGAAGGGCAGGCTTCTAACAAGATTGTCGTTACATCTGATATTTCTCCTATGAAAGAAATTGCCGGCGATGGCGCCTGTCTGGTAAATCCTGGCAATAGGGAAGAGATACATGCAGCTTATAAAAAAATTATTGAAGACGAAGCATATCGCGAAGATATAAGAGGCAAGGGGCTTAAAAATGCTAAAAGGTTTCAGATAAACGTCATCGCTGCCAAATACGAAACACTGTATTCAAATATGCTAAATAAAATATGAAAATAGAAAAACTTACTACGGGCCCAAAGCAACACTTATTCGGCTTTCATGATATCTGCGCATGGAATTCAAATAATGATAGATTGGTTGCAATAGAAGTAGATGATATTACTACGCCTCCGAACCCGGCAATTGAATTCGGTTTGGGTTATGTATCAGAAGATAAAATATTTCATCGCTTCGGATATACGCACGCTTTCAATTATCCGCAAGGGGCGCGGCAGCAATGGCTCTACAATACAAATAATGTAATTGTAAATGATATAAAAAACGGTAACGTTTTTTCTAAAATATATGATACGGATACGCAGAAGGAAATTGAAACTTGCGAAGCATCAACACATGTTATCACTGATGACGGATGGGCATTTGGTTTAAATTATGCGCGGCTTTTTCGTTTAGGCGCCTATGGATATGCCGGCACTGTCGATCATACTGCAAATGAAAGGACTCCGGTAAAAGATGGCATTATCAAACATAATATTTTTTCCAAAGAAAAATTGCTTTTGGTAAGTACAAAACAATTATCTGAGTTTGAAATGAATCCGCAATTAGGATTACATCATTATCTCACTCATTTGGTTTTAAGCCCGGATCAAAAACGCATTGCATTCTTGCATAGATATAAATTAAAAGATGGAGGTGAAACAACCCGGCTTTGTACAATTGGAACAGATGGTTCAGAATTAAGATGCCTTGTTACTGGTTTTTTAAGCCACTTCGATTGGATGGATAATGAGCATGTTATGATTTGGGGACGTACCGGATCTGGAATAGAAAAATTTAGGTCATCTTTAATGTATCGAATAATCCCTAATTCGCTACTTCAGCAAGCAAAGAAAACAATAAAAAAATTCCGGTCCAAGAATCAGCCTTCAGCAACTACCGAATCACCTTTTCACTGGTTATCGGTACAAGATAAGAATGAGCCTTCTATAAACTTTGTTGCCAACGGCGTTATCACGGAGGATGGCCATCCTATGTATTGCCCCACTAATAGAAATTGGTTTGTATGCGATAATTATCCGGACAATCATGATGGTATCCGGACATTATTTCTCTATAGCTTGAAAGATGATAAAAAAATAGATTTAGGGAAATTTAAAATGATAAATGATAAACCAAATATAAAAGAATCAATTGCTATACTGAAAGGAACAGACGAAAGTATTTTAAAAGCGGTAGGGTTAGAAAGTTTCATCTTTACGAGAAGTGGGTTGCATTGTGATTTGCATCCGCGTTGGAGTCCCAATGGCAAAATGGTTGCTTTCGATTCTATACATGAAGGAGATAGACAAATTTATATGATTGATGTAAATGATATTCTCAATGGGAAAGAGAAATAATCGGCTAACAATATTACAACCGATAGTGCCTCACTATCGAGATATGTTTTTTGAAGGCCTATTGCAGGAATTCGATATAGTAGATATTTATTGCTATGAAACAATAGATAAGAACAGCGCATTTAAAAATAGCGTTGCTATTGATACAAAACAGATTAAATCTTTCTATGTAGGCCCTTTTTTATTTTATAATCCATTTACATTATTAAAAAGCAAGAGTAAAACACTTGTTCTGATGTTGAATTTTGGACATATAACTACATGGATGTTGCTATTAACTAAATGGATTCACAGAAAAAGAATAATTCTATGGGGACAGGGAATTTCTGTAAAGAGATATTTGTCAGAAGAAAAAAAAAGAGACTTTAAATTGAAATGGATGATAGCCTTTTCTGACGGTGATTGGATTTATACAGAAAAAGAGGCAGCATTATGGAAGCAATGTTTCCCCAAAAAACAAATTGTTTCTTTAAATAATACTTTAAAATGTTCTTACGAGACAAAACTTTCTGCATCAGCCATTAAAGAATTAAAAAAAAAATATGGCATTGTACAAAATAAGATTCTCATCTTCTCTGCCCGTTTTGAGAATCCTTATAGAAGAGTGGACTTGTTATTAGATGCTATAAAACAACTGCCACAAGATCAAATTGGGTTTATTATAATTGGAGGAGGAAGCCTTAAGCCAGATTTTTCCGTTTATAAAAATGTGTACGATTTTGGAAAATTATATGATGATGGGATAAAAAAAGAGCTGTTTTCAATTGCAGATATCTATTTTCAACCCGGTTGGGTAGGATTATCAATAGTAGAAGCTATGTCATATTCACTTCCTATTTTTACTTTTAAAAGAACAGATAATATTAAACAATGTGTAGAATATGCTTATATAATAGATAGATATAACGGACTTCTTTTTGATAACCTCGAAAACTTTTTACAATCCGTACAGACCATCTCTAATGAAGAAATTAAACATATGGGCGAAAATGCTCTGCAGTATGCAAAAAATAATTTAACAATAAAAAATATGGTTAACAGGGCTATATCCATTGTATGAACACAAAAATCCTTCATATAATTTCTTCTATGAATCCCGAATCGGGCGGGGTATGCAAAGCTATCCGGGACATTATCTTCGGTATGTCTGAATTATATAAAAATTGCGAAAATGATGTGGTGTGTGTAGATAATCCTGAAAGTTCCTTTATAAAAAACGATTCGATTAATATAATTGCTTTAGGCCCAAAAAAAACTTCATGGAGCTATTGTTCTTCTCTTTTACCATGGCTCGTAACTAATTACCGCAAATATGACAAAGTAATTGTTCATGGGCTTTGGCAATATCAAAGCTATGCGATATATAAAGCTTGGAAAAAATATAAATTTAATTATTTTGTAATGCCGCATGGCATGCTCGATCCGTATTTTCAGAAAGCAAAAGGAAGAAAAATAAAAGCACTGCGCAATTCTCTTCTATGGCATGTGGTGGAACATAAACTTATCAATAATGCAAAAGGCCTTCTTTTTACATGCGAGGAAGAAATGCTGCTGGCAAAAACTACTTTTGATAATTATAAGCCGGCTAAAGAAATTATTATAGGCTTAGGCATACACAATCCACCTGCATTCTCAGAAAAATTTAAATTAGCTTTTAAATTAAAGGTAAATGGTTGGGATGGCAAACCTTTTTGGCTTTTTTTAAGCCGTATACATCCTAAAAAAGGTGTTGATATTTTAATAAATGCTTATTTGAATTTATTAAAAGAAACAAAGACTCTTCCGCAATTGATTATTGCCGGTCCAGGTTTAAACACTGAGTATGGTAACGAATTGATTGCTTTAGCCCAAAAAAATTCAAACATACTTTTTCCCGGTATGTTAAGTGGTGATGACAAATGGGGGGCTTTTTATGAATCGGAATTATTTATTTTACCCAGTCATCAGGAAAATTTTGGAATTGCTATTGTTGAAGCAATGGCATGTGCAAAACCGGTTATAATTACAAACAAAGTAAATATTTGGAGAGAAATAAACAAATATGAATGCGGGTATGTTGGAAATGATGATTACCATGAATTATTATTTCTTTTGAAAAAATGGCATACAATGAATACAAACGAGAAAAATGAATTAAGTCAAAATGCACAAGAAACATTTTATAAATTATTTTCTATAAGTAAGGCCGCAAGTAATTTTTATGCAGCAATAGATGAGTCAATAAATAAATATTAAAAGATGAATAACTATCTCAGTCAAAAATTAAAAATACTATCTTTTATATTAATTATTTTTGTACTATATATTCATTCCAGTTTTCATGCTGATGAAATACGTGGGATAGGCTTAAGTATATTTTATATTCAAAAATTTATTTCAGGAATGCTTGGTAGATGCGCTGTTCCTCTTTTTTACATGATATCAGGGTATTTGTTTTTTTATAAGACGCCCGAGGGAATAAAATCTGTTCTGGAAAAAATGAAAAAAAGAATTAATTCATTATTGATTCCCTATATTATAGGATGCTTATTTTTTGTCTTCTTCAACATTCTTATATCACATCTTCCTGCCACATCTAAATTTGTAAACGCTTATATAACATCTCCATTTAATGAACCTTTTTTCAAGGCAATAGTAAGGATTTTTTATGATGCAGGAAATGGTTCACCAATGGCATTTCAATTATGGTTTTTAAGAGACTTAATAATATTAGTAATTTTATCACCTATATGGTATTATCTGTATAAATATTTAAAGTGGTATTGGATACCGGTAATTTTTATATTAAATACTATATCAATGAATAGGCCCATTGAACACTTTCCGGTCTACTCATTATTTTGGTTTTCATTGGGGGGTGCATTAATAAAATCAAAGTTCATCATTACTGTTATGCAATATGCTTCAAAATATTACATTACTACAATATTATTTTTAGTGTTATGTATTTTACAAATTATATATCCTAGCAATATACAATGGATTTACTTTCAAATACCTATAATCTTACTTGGTATTATTAGTTTATGGATTTGTTACAATGGCATAGTAGCTTCCAATTTTGATCTGTATAATCATAGATGGCTTTCTACAGCATGTAATTATACTTTTTTTATTTATTTATTTCATGAGCCAACGTTAAATATTATTCGAAAAATAATTGCTTTTATAATAGGGAAAAATCAAATCGGATATATTATATCTTATTTATCTTCCCCTTTCATCTTTGCATTTTTTGCAATTATCATTGGTATGTTATTAAAAAAGATTTTACCAAATTTATATACCATTATTATAGGTGGTCGTTAATAACTCCTCCATAAATTTTTAATTCATCACATGCTTTTTATCTTTTAAAAACTGCTTTTTTTTCATATAAGCAAAACGAAAGTGGCTCGCCCATCCGGCCTTATGCGGAAAGGCGTTAAAAAAAATGGGCAGCGAAGGCGTAAAAATCGGATATGTTCGAAGTGCGCCGCAGGCGTATAAGTTTATCCGGTTTTAGCCGCACCAACTGATTTTTAGCCCTCCGCATTAGCCTTGACCTTTTGTTTCTTTTGCGTCAAGGCAAACGAAAGAAAAAAATCATTATAAACATCATCGCCTCTTCACTTTCCAACTGATAGAACTGCTTCAATTTCGGCCTTATGCGGAAAGGCGTTAAAAAAATCGGGCATCGAAGGCGTAAAAACGGGTGTTGTTCGAAGCCGCGTAGAGCGGCGAGTTTTGCCAGTTTTAGCCGCAGTGTAAGCTTCCCCAAATTTCGGCCACCTAAAGTTAGAGTTTAAAAAGAACGTGTAAGCTTCCCCAAATTTCGGCCACCTAAAGTTAGAGTTTAAAAAGAACGGCATTGTTTAATTTTAAACTTTAAATACAATGAAAAAGCGATTTACAGAAAGCCAGATAGTGGCAGTAATTAAAAAACAAGAAAGCGGCTTATCGATTAAAGATATCTGCCGTGAGATTGGGATTAGCGAAGCAACATTTTATAATTGGAAAGCAAAGTATGGCGGCATGGAAGCCAGCGATGTGTCGAAGTTACGGGAGCTGGAAAAGGAGAACGCAGAGCTGAAGAAAATGTTTGCTGAAATGAGTTTGGAGAACCGTGCAATGAGAAATCTGATTGAAAAAAAGTTGTAACGCCCCAGGCAAAGCGGGAAGCTGTTGATTATTTAAGCACAGAAGAACAGCTAAGTAACCGAAAGGCGTGTAAACTGATAGGCTTATCTCGTACAAGCTATCAGTATAAAGCAAAGCTCAAAGACGACGAAGAACTTCAAGCAGCATTAACAACATTAACCACCAAACATGTTGCCATCGGGTTTTGGCAATGTTGTTACCGGCTATGGAACATGGGCTATAGCTGGAACCATAAAAGATTTATCGAGTATACACGGACATGAAACTGAATATCCGCCGCAGGGCTAAGCGAAGACTACCACAAAGGGTAAAACAACCATTGAGTGTTCCAACAACACCTAACCAGGTTTGGAGTATTGATTTTATGAATGACAGCCTGATGGATGGTAGGCGATATAGGTTGTTCAATGTGATAGACGACTTTAACAGAGAATCATTGGCTATAGAAGTGGATACTTCGCTACCGTCACTCAGGGTCATAAGAGTGTTGGAAAAATTAATAGTTCAACGAGGCAAACCGACTAATATCCGATGCGATAACGGTCCGGAGTTCATCAGTCACAAGTTGGAGCAATGGTGCGCTGAGAAGGACAGGCAAATAACCTTACAGTTTATTCAACCCGGTAAGCCCATGCAAAATGCTTATATTGAAAGAAAAAACGGAAGTATCAGAAGGGAGTTACTGAATGCCTACTTATTTTACAGTTTAAATGAAGTACGGGAAAAATGTGAAGAATGGAGAATTGATTACAATACCGAAAGACCGCATAAGGCATTAGGCTATCTTTCTCCAATTAAGTATAAGGAACTGAACACATCAGCTTTATCCACACCCGCAAGCGAAAATCATTTACAAATTGAAGCGCAGCGGGTCGTGGATAAAGCGGCAGAAAACAAAAAGAATTTTACATTTGAAAACTCTAATTGATTCTGGCACTAAAATAAGGGGAGCTTACAGCAGCAACAGATTTTTAGCCCTCCGCATTAGCCTTGAACTTTTGTTTCTTTTGCGTCAAGGACAAATGAAGCATCGCAAACATCTTCGTTTCCTTACTCCTTTGCCTCGTTGCGTGAATAGGCTGCAAAAACCAAAATCTTTGGGCGCACGTCATTTGTAATTCCGTTGCGAGAATCCACACCCTTTGCGCTCGTATATATTCGTTGCTGCGTTGCGTGAAAATACATTTGCGTGAAATTTTGTGTACAACAAGATCTGCGGACATACAAAAAAAGCACAAATGCACAAAAGGGGCATAAATGTACTTTAACGGTATGTACCGCCTTGACTTACGCCTGCCGCCGCTTATATCTTCGTCAGGTCATTGATTCTCTTCATTCCAAAAAACTTGTAGTATGCCAAAGTTGTTCCTTTCCTGAAATGATCAAAATTTTCGAAGGTAATATTCCTCCGCTTATAATATAGTTTCTGATCTGAAGTGACTAATGTAGATGCCCTATAGGCTTTTACAGCGAATGCCTAGGTTTATTTCTGTGTGTATGAGTTCTTTCTGTTTTAGCTTATCATTCGGCTTGCAATAAAATGTGTGTAATTTTTCCGAATGTTCTGCTGTTAAACCGGATAGGTTTTCAAGTTGGTTGTAGTGTACATAGAGTTCTCTCAGGTTAGTTAACCCGGAGACAGGTTGTAAATTATGGATATGGTTACAATGAGCATATAATTGTTCAAGATCTTTCATCTGTTCAATACCTTTCAAAGAATCGATTACGTTATTAAACATAAATAAGCTTTTTCAGGCCTGTAATATCTTTCAAATCATCCAGAGTGCGAATATCATGGTGGGTGACAACGAGTATTTTTAATTGCTTCAACGCGCGTAATCCGGATAAATTATGGAGCTGGAAATCCATGTTGGCGTAGGCAGCCCCCGGCCCGGCGAATCTGAGAACTTCTGTGGAAAAAAGCCTTTCTGCTTCCTCCTCGCTCGGAATAGTGGAGTGCATAAAAAAAACTTCGCCAAAGGCTCGCTGCCATTGTACTTCCAAAGATGTCCACCAATGTAAATAGTCCATGATTAAGATCGGCTGGGGAATATGCCGGCTAGTAGCAATGTAAAAATTTAAAACAATATATGGCTGCATATTGGAGTGCGGGTGGCTGCCTCCAGCAGCAGATAATGCCTGTGTACTCATGGTAGCATTAGCAGTGCTTGTAGTATTATTCTTTATCCAATGCACCTGTATTGGCCCATAAAGCGCCTTGTGGCGAAGAGGTAGTCCCTGCGCCGGTGTTGGCATTTACCGTATGGGTGTGTGCGGGCATTTCGCTAAGCGCTAATGTCACGCTTTCAGTTCCTGCCATTTCTCCTAATGTACGGGAACTTAGCCCACTGCCGGTTCCCATCCCAATAGGGACCCTTCCTTGTAGGTTAGGTATACCAAAATTTGTGGAGCCATTTCCTCCGAAAGTGGTGCCTAGCAAAGCAAATAGAGCCGCATATGAACTGATTGAAAGTAAACTTCCATTACAAGATTGATATCCGGCAGGCGCAAAGTTAAATCCCGCCATAAAAATTTCTCCAAGAAAAGGATCCGAAGGCATAGTTTTTATTTTTATTTTTTAAATTGGCATGAATGGTGGCTATAGTTGTAT
>JAPWKH010000011.1 GCA_028283605.1 Arachidicoccus sp.
CTCGATCGGCTATACAGTATCTTGGAACGGGCTTTCCCTGACAGCTAGGATAACATATAAGTTCGGATATTATTTCCAACGACAATCCATCAATTACACATCCTTGTTTTCAACAAACCAGGGGCATTCAGATTATACCAAACGCTGGCAAAAGACCGGTGACGAAAAGACGACCAACGTCCCTTCGATGGTCTATCCGGCAAATTCGGCAAGGGATGCTTTTTACCAGGGATCGGAAACTCTGGTGGACAAAGGCGACAACGTCAGGTTGCAGTATGTCAGCCTGTCTTATGCGATCCCCATGGTTCGGAATTCCCATGACCATTTGAAAAATATAAACCTGTACCTCTCCATCAATGATTTGGGCATTGTCTGGAAAGCCAACAAGGACGGTATTGACCCGGACTACAGAAACGGGGTAATCCCACCTTCAAAAAGTTTTGTATTTGGACTTAGGGCGGCGTTTTAAATAACCATTGATCATTTTCAACTCTTATATAATGAGAAATATAAAAATCTTGAATAGCGTATCATCCTTACTTTTCCTGTGCGCAGTTCTGGTAGGATGCAAAAAATACCTGGATGCCAAATCGGATAAAAAACTGACGGTTCCCACTACGTTGCAGGACATGCAGTCCCTGCTGGATTATTACTACAGGGTAAACAATTATGAGCCGGGGGCGGGCGTCACGGCCTCGGACGAATATTACTTAACCCATGAAAACTACAATTCCCTTACATTGGAAACTGACCGCAATGTGTATTTATGGAACAAGGATTACCAGTTTCCTGCCGGTTTTAATGACTGGTCCTATGCGTATGACAACGTGTACCGGGCCAATGTTGTGCTGGACAACCTTCCCGGTATAGAAAGAACCGCCAGCAATGGTACGGATTGGGACAACATCAAGGGACAGGCATTGTTTTTACGGGGAAAATCATTTTTAAAAGTCAGTTATATCTGGTCTTTGTCATACGATTCTGCAACGGCAAGCCAGGACCTCGGTATCCCCTTGAGGCTGAACAGCGATTTCAACCAGGTTTCCGTAAGGACTACGGTGAAACAGTCATATGAAAGGATACTTAAAGACCTGGCAGATGCCGCTTTGTTGTTGCCGGATAAGCCGTTGCACGTATTGCGCAGCTCCAAAGCCGCAGCCTACGGCTTGTTGGCAAGGACGTATCTGTCAATGAGACTTTACGACAGCTGTTTGTTGTATGCCGACAAAAGTTTACAGATCAGCAATACATTGTTGGATTACAATACGCTTGACAGCAATGCCAGTTACCCGATAGGCCAGTTCAACGACGAAGTAGTAATGGAAAACCAGATTCCGATTCCCCCACCGCCATATTATGGGTATGTGGACACTTCATTGTATTCACTCTATGATAGTAAGGACTTAAGAAAAGCCATGTTTTTTCAAAGAGTTGCCAACGGTATTTACAGTTTTAAAGGGAGTTATGAAGGATTTGGAAACCTGTTTGGCGGTATTGCAACGGACGAGCTCTACCTGATGAGGGCAGAATGTAATGCCAGAACCGGCTCTTTGCAGTCGGCACTGGAAGATCTGAACAAACTACTCGAAAAGAGGTATGTAAAAGGTTCTTTTGTTTCCGTGGTGTCGAGCTCCAGAACTGAGATCATTGCAACGATTGTAAAGGAAAGAAAAAAGGAACTCCTTTTTCGCGACCTGAGGTGGATGGACATCAAAAGGCTGAACAAAGAGGACGCCAATATTTCCCTGACAAGAAGCATAAATGGAATCTCATATACATTGGAGCCAAACGATCCCCGGTTCGCAATGTCCATTCCCGAAGACGTGATAAGTAATTCCGGCATGCAACAAAACCCAAGGTAAAAGGAGTCTCCTGGGGCTAAAAAACATTCTGGCTGGACATCCAAGTCTACGTTTATTGAAAACATATTCGGACAAATCAAAAAGGTTGCCTTTAAGGCAACCTCTGTTTTTCGAGAAAACTATGTTTAGTTTTGCATAGCGACAGTGTTTGAGGTTACATCTGAAATAGATAATATAGAGGCGACAAAATCCGAAACATTGTCTTCCGTTGAGCACACAACGCAAGGTTTGCCGGTTCCGGTACAGCCAGGTGCACTTGGTGACGAAGTCCTTTCCCAATTGTCTTCGTTTTGATAATCGCTCAACGTGGTTTCACTCCCGGTATAGTGAAAGTAATTGGTAGTCGTTTTTGCAAAAACGACTACGGTAACCAAAACCAATGCAAGCAAGGCAACTATTGCCTTAAGTCTATTTTTGTTTGTTTTCATGATATAAAAATTTAATTGGATTAATATAAACTATGTCAATTTTCTACAAGGCCATGGATATAGTTTGAAGTCCATACCCATGGCCGATCTTCGAATGAAACCGGACATTCCCGAATGAGGGATTCTTGAAATTTTTTGTTGTGCATTCATAACGGAAATTTTAGAAGTGAATGATGACAACACAAAATTCCATAAAGTACACAAGGGCTTATGTCCCCAAAAGAAATATTAGTTGGGAAATTTGACAACTGATAACCAATTACTTAGCCTTGATTAACCGTTTTTGAAGGAAAATTAGCGCTCTTTTTGGATGATTTCGGATGGAGCAACACCAAAATATTTTTTGAAAGCCTTGTCAAAGGCGTGTAGGGAGGAATACCCAAGGATATCCGCAACTTCCGATGGTCTGGTGTTTTTAAGGGGCAGTAGTTCATAGGCCGATTCCATTCGTTTGTTTTGCCAGAAACGCAGTGGAGGTGACCCTGTTTTCAGGGCAAACATTTTCTTGAAGGGGTTAGTGTTTACATGCATTTTCCTGGCAAGTCTCCTTATGCCCAGGAACTCGGAAAGGTCCGACAGCACCAGCGCAATGACCTCTTCCAGCTTTTCGGAATGCTCAGAAATATGCGGGTTGTTTTTGGGAACTTCCTTAGGGCTCAGGAGTAGGCTGACAAAGGTCTTGACGGTCAATCCGACAAGAAACGTGTCGGGACGGGTCTCTGTTCCCAGGTATTCCAAAAGAAAAGAGGCAACAGACCTGGTCCTACTGTATACAAAGTGTCTTTCCATATCCGGTGAGGGGAAGCTCTGCAATACATTTTTGGGAATGAGCCTTTTGGCTCCACGGTAATACATTGCGAAGTCTTTAATATATTCCCTTGGCATGAACACGAGCAGGGACTGCCCCTGGGATCCGTTTTCCACGGTTAACCTTAACTTTATACAACTTGTGAACATCAACTCAAGGTGCTCAACTTCATCAAGATTTAACTGCTCTACATAACCAGATTCTGCACGTGTAAAAATTAGACAATCCGGCTTGGCATTCTTTAACAGAAATTCATAAAGGCTTTTCCATTGATTACAACGGCAACAGACTCTACCAACCATATTATTATCCTTTTGGCGGTTTCACAGAACGCAACGCGACCAAGGCAGAACTTGGCAATTATGCCTTATTAACAGACAATTTATATGTAGTTGGCGGCAGACCAATTTTTGACGACAAAGTGCGGCTGATAAAAGAGTTAGTTTGTAATCAAATGTTGCTGGACAAACAAATTGATTTTTCAATTTCTGAAAACATAACAAAACTTGAATCGACAAATCATAAAAACTTATTTTGGGATAAAATACAAACGAATAACATTCCTGAATAATAGTAATTGCGATTAAAAAAAAGATTCTGGTCAATTAGAGATTCTGACTTCAAGAAATTGAGAAAATAAATTTGATATGGATGGCACATTTCTATTTTAGTCCTTAGAAATTGGATATTAATTTATTCCTGACTATATAAGAAATTCTTACCAAATTATCTGAAACCTTTAAAATATCAGATCCTAAAAAACATTTATTTTTTTAAGAGGATTTTCCAAATTTAACTGATTTTAAAAATAACTTATAGAAAAAACATTTTTCACCATTTATAAAATGCATGCATCTATGAAATTTGGTCTGTTATTAAAATGCTATTTAGCATTGTCTTAATTCTCGAATTATCAATTGTTTGTTAGCTTAGTAGTGAATTTAATTGTTCAATTACAAAAAACGGAATATTATGAATACGAGTGGAAGTGCTTCTATCAAAGAAGTATTTGAAAAACAGAAGAAACAGGCTTTGAAGCAACGCCTCACAACAGCAGAAGAACGCATTGCCCTTTTGCAAAAACTGAAAGCTGCCTTGCCCGGCATTCAGGATAAGATTATTGAAGCATTGGCTAAGGATGTATCGAAGCCTACGTTTGAGACCCATTATATGGAATACGCAGGTCTTTTCGGGGTCATAGACCTTACCTGTGCCAACCTGGCCAAATGGATGGAACCGGAAGTACGTGCTTCTGCCATAGATCCCAATGCCACAGTAGAAATCAGGCCCGAGGCACGCGGGGTTGTATTGGTCATCGGCCCTTGGAACGTACCTTTTTTACTGGCCATCGAACCAATGGTAGCGGCGCTTGCAGCCGGCAATACAGTAATCATAAAACCATCTGAACTGACGCCTCATACGAGTCGTTTAATTGCAGAATTTATTCCGACTGTATTTCCTCCCGAAATCGTTTCCGTGGTTGAAGGTGGCGTAGAAGAAACAGGAGAATTGCTGAAACTCCCCTTTGACCATATTTTCTTTACGGGAAGTCCCAAAGTAGGTAAAGTAGTTATGGAAGCGGCTTCCAAAAACCTCACCACCGTTACGCTGGAACTGGGTGGAAAATCACCTTGTTTTGTTGACGAAACAGCGGATATTGACCGTGCAGCCGAAGCCATCATGCACAAGAAAACCATCAACGGCGGGCAGATTTGCATTTCACCCGACTATATCCTTGTGCATAAAAGCAAGGAAAAAGAACTCATTGGTGCTTTCAAGAAATACATCGATCAGTTCTATTATTCCACGGGTTCTTTTGAAGGCGACGATATGTCACACATTATCAATCAAAGAAACTACGACCGTCTGAAGGGACTTTACGACGATGCAATAGCCAATGGTGCAAAAGTTGCGTTTGGCGGAACTTTTCACGAGGAGGATATTCAGATTGAACCAACCATTCTGACCAACGTTTCTTATGATAGCAAGATAATGCAGGAAGAAATATTTGGGCCTTTACTTCCCGTAATTCCTTACGAAAAACTGGATGAGGCTATCGATCATGTCAACAAAAATTCAAAACCATTGGCATTGTATGTTTTCAGTCAAAATGAAAATACTGTTGAAACGGTTATTTCCAATACATCCTCTGGCGGTGTTACCGTAAACGAAGGTATGTTGCATGTCTTTGATCCAAGTTTGCCATTCGGTGGCATTAACGGCAGCGGCATGGGCGTTTACCACGGCATATACGGATTCCGTGAACTGAGCCACCTGAAACCGATATACAAAGCCAGCAACGGTCCGTTGGATGAATCCCTGCACCCTCCTTTTGCTGCTAAAATGAAAGAGGCCAGTGAACCTGTGCTTTCCTGATTTTCAAATAGGGCGCATCATGTAACAGTGTAAAAATCCGGCGCTCAATGGGTTTATCCATGCAATGCCGGATTTTTAAATCTTAAATCTAAATGTCAATACCGGTATTCATTTTTTACATATTTACCGGAATCATCAGTATAAACAACAAAAATAAAATAACATATCATGGGTAGATTAACAGGAAAAGTCGCCATCATCACAGGTGCGGCCCAAGGCATGGGCGAATCCCACGCAAGAACATTTGTAGCCGAAGGTGCTAAAGTAATAATGACAGACTTGAATGAAGCTCGTGGCAATGAAATTGCCACGGAATTGGGTGAAAATGCCTTTTTTATAAAACAGGACGTAACCAAAGTGGAAGACTGGAAAAATGTGGTTGCCCAGGCCGAAGCCAAATTTGGGCCGGTCAATGTATTGGTCAATAATGCCGGTATTCTGGGGCCAATAAGAAATGCAGTCGAGCTTACAGAAGAAGAGTACGGAAAGGTCATTGCCATTAACCAAAACAGTGTGTATTACGGAATGAAATACACGTTGCCCTCTATGATAAAAGCCGGTATCGGTTCTATCGTGAATATATCATCCATTGCCGGTATTGTGGCTATTTACGGGTATCCCAGCCTGGCATATATGGGCAGTAAATTTGCCGTGCGCGGCATGACCAAGGCCGTTGCCGTGGAATTTGCCAAGCATAACATCCGTGCCAATTCGGTTCATCCCGGGTTTATCAAGACACCGATGATGGCCGAGGCTACCGATGAAGGTGGCGGCGAGGCAACAAAAATCATCCCGTTGGGCAGATTGGCCGAAACCCGGGAAGTCAGCAACCTGGTTATTTTCTTAGCATCAGACGAGTCATCTTATATGACCGGCACCGAACAGATTATCGACGGCGGCATGAGCGTTCAATAAATAATTAAAAGAAATAACCATAAAAAATGTCCAAACAATTTGAAAATAAAGTTGCAGTAACCACCGGTTCTGCATCAGGAATGGGAAAGCAAACGGCCATAGAATTTGCCAAGCAAGGGGCAAAAGTCGTCATTGCAGACTGGGCAGACGGCACGGATACCGTCAATGCCATCAAGGCATTGGGCGGTGAAGCCCTCTACGTGAAGTGTGATGTTTCCAAAGAGGCAGACGTAAAGAATGTCATCGACACGGCTGTGGCCACTTTTGGCTCCGTTGATTTTGGTTTCAACAATGCCGGCGTCGAACTGGGTGGTTTCCCTTTGGAACAAACATCCGTCGAAGAATTTGACAAGGTCGTAGGCATCAACCTGAGAGGCGTGTTCCTTTGCATCAAATACGAAGCCATACAAATGCTCAAACAGGGCAAGGGCGTTATCGTTAACACTGCCTCAGCGGCAGGTTTGGTGGGCGTTCCGTCATTGTCCGCATATACGGCTTCCAAGCATGGTATCGTAGGGCTTACCAAGACGGCCGCACTTGATTTTGGCAAGCGTGGCATCCGCATCAATACCGTATGCCCCGGGGCAATCCGTACTCCGATGCTGGAAGATACGATGAAAAACAGTGCAGCCGCAAAGGAACAGATAGAGGCTTCCCAGATATTGGGCAGAATAGGTGAGCCACAGGAAATCGCTGATGCGGTGATATGGTTATGTTCCGATGCCTCTTCGTTTGTAAATGGCGTTTCGCTGCCTGTTGACGGTGGCTGGGTGGCTCAATAAATCTAAAAAGGATTCACATTAAAAAACAGGATAATATTATGAAAGCTTCCATAGTAGATGAAGTTGGCGGTAAATTTAAGACCGTCGATGTAGAAATAGATCAACCTCAAGGATTTGAAGTGCTGATTTCTGTTAAGGCTTCCGGCCTTTGCCATTCAGATTTGCATATCCGCGACCATGGGTTTGGCTATCCTTTTCCTTCCGTTCTAGGGCATGAATTAGCCGGAATCGTGGAAGCGGTTGGCGAAACGGTTACCGATTTTAAAGTGGGCGACCATGTGGTCGGCTGCCTCATACAATATTGTGGGCATTGCGAAAATTGCCTCAGCGGCAAAACATACATGTGCCTGCATCCGGAAGAAACCCTTCGTAAAGAAACCGTCAAACCCCGTTTGTATGGAAAAGATGGTTCAGCCGTGGTAAACCAGGGATTTGGTTTGGGTGGCTTCGCCGAAAAAGCGTTGGTACACCAGAATCAACTGGCAAAAGTACCGGACGAAATGCCGTTTGACAAAGCCTGTATATTAGGTTGCGGTACCGTTACCGGTGCCGGCGCCATCATCAATACCGCCCATGTAAGGCCGGGGGACTCCGTAGCGATTATAGGTACAGGCGGGGTGGGCTTAAACGCCATTGCCGGTGCCAAGGTAGCGGGAGCTACCACCATTATCGCCATTGATATTGATGATGAAAAGCTGGAATTTTCCAGGCGCTTCGGAGCTACCCATACCGTTAACTCCAAAAATGAAGACCCGGTAGCTAAGGTTAAAGAAATTACCAACGGCGGAGTGGACGTAGCACTGGAAGTTATAGGGCTGAAAGCTACTTCTGAACAGGCTTTGCACATGGCCAAGAAAGGCGGCGGCGCCTATCTCATTGGCCTGGCTAAACCCGGCACTATATTGAGTGTGGAGTCTTTTGAGGAAATGGTTGCCTACAACAAACATCTGGAAGGCGTGATGATGGGTTCTTCAGACCTGAAAAGGGATATCCCGATGTATGCCCAGCTTTACCTGCAAGGCCGGATGAACCTGGATGACCTGGTTTATAAAACCATCTCCATCGATCAGGTCGAAGAAGCATACGAAGAACTGGCTTCCGGAAAAATAATCGGAAGATCTGTTATTACGTCGTTCTAAGGCATTTGATATGCATAGAAATGTTTAGTAATTGGCATTGTTGTAGTTTGAGCAGAGACAGTGCAGGTACCGAAGGGCTTTTATTCCCCGCAGGAGAGGGCCTTTTAAGAAATGTTGGTGGAAATATTGCTGGAAAAATGGAAAACACTTTTCTTTTATAACGATAGTAGATACAGCCTTTATTGGCTAAACAATACACTTAAAGGCAGGACAGATGTTAAATAAAAATTACAGTTTTTTATGAATATTATTTTATTTTATTAAAACTGTTTTGATCCCTAATTATACTTCAATAATCTACTGCCAAAATTTTTCTCTTATATACTTATTTCAATAAAATTGATATCACATTGCTAATCTTAAAGTTCGAATTTTTTAGATTTAACCAATTATCTTTGCCTTTATAAAAATCATTTGTGTTTTTTGATGTAATTTCACACACAATTTTTTAGTTAAATATAAGAATAAATAATATATCTGATTTATGGCAGAAGTAATTAAAATGCCGCGATTAAGCGATACAATGACCGAAGGTGTAATTGCAGCATGGCACAAAAAAGTGGGTGACCCTGTGAAAAAAGGAGATTTATTGGCTGAAATCGAAACCGATAAAGCAACGATGGAATTAGAAAGTTATAAAGACGGAACTATTTTATATCTTGGCGGAGATAATGGCAGTAAATTACAAGTAGATGATTTATTGGCAATTGTTGGAAATCAAGGAGAAGACGTAAGCAGTTTGATAAATGGAAACGGCACTGCACAAAACTCTGCCAAAATTGAAGAACCCAAACCTGCGGAAAAGCCGACTGTAGCTGCAACTGATACAAAACCATCGATTGATATATCCAAAATGGACGAAGTGGTATTAATGCCACGTTTGAGCGATACAATGACGGAAGGCGTAATTGCTTCCTGGCAAAAAAATGTGGGCGATGATGTGAAGAAAGGTGACATCCTTGCTGAAATAGAGACCGATAAGGCAACGATGGAATTGGAAAGCTATAAAAACGGAAAGCTACTATACCAGGGAGCGAAAGCCGGAGAAAAAATTGCAGTAAACGATTTATTGGCTATCATAGGAAATGACGGAGTGGATGTAAATGCAATTGTTGCTGCAGCGAAATCCGGTGGAAGCCCTGCAAGTGAAGCTGCTCCTGCAAAAGAAGAAGCTGTTGTAGAAAGCAAGCCGGCAGATAACCAATCACAAACAATAGAAAATCAAGTAGTAAACGAAGGCAGAATATTTGCTTCGCCATTGGCTAAAAAAATTGCAAGCGAAAAAGGTGTCGATCTTAAATATGTAAAAGGAAGCGGCGATAACGGAAGAATTGTAAAAGCAGATGTGGAGAACTTTAAGCCAGGAAGTCAGGAAGTCAAGAAGTCTGAAGCCGCAGCAACTGTTGCGCAAAGTGCGTCTGTTGCGGCACAATCATTCGGAGAAGTTTCTTATGATGAAGTTCCCGTAACGCAAATGCGTAAAACCATTGCACGCAGATTGTCGGAAAGTTTGTTTACTGCACCGCATTTCTATGTTACTATGTCTATCAACATGGATGCAGCAGTTGCGGCACGTCCTATATTGAATAAAGACGGCAAAGCAAAAATCAGTTTTAATGATATTGTTTTAAAAGCGGTTGCCGTTGCGTTGAAACAACATCCGGCAGTAAATAGCAGTTGGCTTGGAGATAAAATTCGCGTTAATCACCACGTAAATATTGGTGTAGCAGTTGCGGTCGAAGACGGATTGCTTGTTCCTGTAGTGCGCTTCGCAGATACAAAATCATTGACACAGATTTCAGCGGAAGTAAAAACATTTGCGCAGAAAGCAAAAGATAAAAAATTGCAACCATCCGATTGGGAAGGAAGCACATTTACAATAAGCAATTTGGGAATGTTCGGTGTTGATGAATTTACGGCAATCATCAATCCACCGGATGCGTGTATTCTTGCGGTTGGTGGCATTTCGCAAGAACCTATTGTAAAAGGCGGACAAATTGTTCCGGGCAATATTATGAAAGTAACATTGAGCGCTGATCATCGCGTGGTGGATGGAGCAACAGCCGCAGCATTCCTCCAAACGCTCAAAGGCTTGCTGGAAGAACCTTTGAGGTTGTTACTTTGATTTAAGATTTATGATGTCTGATTTATGATTTGATATCTAATAATTTGATTTGAATATGAAACGATTGCTTTTTTTCATCTATTTATTCTCATCGTTCAAATTAAATGCGCAGTCAAAGTATATCGGACATTATCATGATTTTTTCGGAAGTTTTGTTGATATAAATACCGATTCAACATTTGAATATACTTATCATTTTGATTTATCGGGAAGTTGGACAAAAGGAAAATGGAGTGTAAATAACGATACACTTTATTTCAAAATGATTCCTGTTTATGATACTTTAAACTATATTGATTCATTTACAAAATCACATATAGTTAAGTTAGTTTTATCCGGTGATGAAAAGTCTAATACAATTACTTATGACGAATCAGCCATCAATGGGCTTTCAAGTGATGGACAAAATTATTGTTCATATCCAATGGAATTATTCTATAAAGATGACAAACTTTTTTCAATAGAGAAAAATGGGAAACTTCTTAAAAGGAAAGTAAAAAGGTTTTGGTCAAAAGAGAAATTTGTTCCTTGGTTTGTGAAAAAGAAAGATAAAAATTAAATTTGTCATTATAAAATTGACATTATGAAATCATCCAATAAAATCATCATTAGCGTTGCTGCATTAATTATTATTGCGGTGGCGTATCGTTTTATTCCTTTGCCCAAAGGTGTTTACGGTTTTACACCGATGTTTGCCATGGCGATTTTCGGCGGGGCAATTTTCAGAAAAGATAAAAAATTCGCTTTTATTCTCCCTTTGGCAGCAATGTTTCTGTCTGATATTATTTTTCAAATTCTCTACAAAGCAGGAAAATCAAGCATTGCAGGATTTTACGAAGGCCAATGGCTGAATTATATTTTGTATGCAATCACTGTTTGCGTAGGATTTTTTATCAAGAGAATTAATGTTATAAATGTTACGCTTGCTGCAATTGCCGCGCCTACATTATTTTATATTCTATCTAATTTTTCTTATTGGGCTGTTTCGCAACACTTTTACAACGAGCATAATACTTTAGCAGTATCAATGCAGGATTATATTAATGGTTTGCCTTTTTATATTCCTTGGAGCATAGTTTCAACTATTCTTTATTCAGGTATTTTATTCTGTGCGTTTTACGGAGGGCAAAGTTTTTCCGTAAAAAAAGTTGCTGTTTCCCATTAAAACACGGAGCACGCAGATTTTTTATGATGATTCAAAATTGATATTACAAATCAAAGATAAAGTCATCTGCGTTCTACTCTCATTAAGAAGTATGATCTACCACTATCAGCCATTTGCCATTAATCTTTTTGAATAATAAAGTGTAATGGCCGCCGATTGTTGATTTGTCGTCATGTGTAATTTTCCATGCACCAATTACGAAAGCTGAAGTATTGGATAAAAGATCGATCTTAATATCAGAAAATTCTAATTCTCCCATTGTTTGCTTTGTAGGATATGATTTCTTATAGCGCTCTAAAGTGTTTTGCCAGCCATAAACAATTTCTTTGCCTGCAAATTGTAGGCTGTCATTTTCCCAATAACCTTGCATAAAAGCATCTACATCACCTTTGTTCCATGCATCTTGTTGCATGTGCATTGTCTCCAAAATTGCTTGTTTATCTTTTATATTTTTTTGAGAAAAAGTACTGGATAAAGAGCCGTAAAACAACACTGCTAATAAAATAATTTTTTTCATTGTAGTTCATTATTATCTTTTAAAGTTCAATACATTTTATCTAAAAACAAAGAATGCATTACTTAATATTTTTCTCTTTCATAAAATAAGTATTTTTGTAAATCTTATTCTATCAAAATTCATTATGGGCACGATATACGACAAGAAACTCGCAACCAAACAAAAGGCTCTTTTTATTAATCTTGATAAAGCTATTTATGGATCTTTTGCCGAAATAGGAGCGGGGCAGGATGTTGCAGGTAATTTTTTTAAGGCCGGCGGTGCATCGGGTACAATAGCCAAAACCATGTCTGCCTACGATATGATTTATTCTGATGCCATTTATGGCGTATCTCCCGACAAGAGATATGTGAGCGAAACAAGGCTACTGTCCATGCTCAATCATGAATATGGTTTGCTGATTGAAAGATTAGCCGATAAGCGCGGCGATACTACAAAATTTTTTGCATTTTCAGATACCATATCTGCACTCAATTATAAAAAAACCAATGACGCGCACGGTTGGTTAGGATTAAGATTTCAGCTGGAGCCTAATGGAGAGTATAACGACGTAATTATTCATGTAAAATTATTGGATAATGAGAACACGCTTCAGCAACAAGCTGTAGGAGTTTTAGGCGTTAATCTGATGTATGCATGTTTTAATTATTATGCTGATTCTTCCATATTCGTACAATCGTTAATGGATGATCTTACGACTGATAGAATACAAATTGACATGATACGGTTTGAAGGGCCGGATTTTAAACATGTCGATAACAGGATTATGAGCTTGCGTTTGGTAAAGTATGGTTTTTCTGATGCGGCCGTTTTTGGGTCTGACGGTAAAAACTTGCCGCCGAGCGATGCGCTTTATAAAAAAAATATTGTAGTAATACGCGGCCGTTTCCGGCCAATGGTAAATGTGCATATGGATATGCTTTCGAATGGTGTAAAACAGTTCATGGAAGAGCCGGGTGTTGATAAGAATAATTTATTGGTTATCGCCGAACTTACTTTACAAGCATTAAAAGAACGAAATGCCGGTGCGGATGAGGATATTGATGAAAATGATTTTTTGGACAGGGTAGATATTCTTTGCTCTATGGGGCAGATGGTAATGATATCCAATTTTCACGAGTACTATAAGTTAGTTGCTTATCTATCCAAAATTACAAGGCTGCAAATGGGAATGGTGCTTGGTTATCCTAACCTCGAATATATTTTCTCTGAAGAACATTATAAAGATTTACCCGGTGGAATCTTGGAATCTTTTGCTACCTTATTCAGCCGTAAAGTGAAACTTTTTATTTATCCTACTTTAAGAAACGGCGTGATTCTAAATTGTCTTCGTTTTTTCCCGCCACCGCATTTGATAGATTTATACAGATATTTAATTGCTAATAACAAGATTGAAGATATAACGCATTTTAATGAAGCCAACCTACAAATTTCCACCGATGCAGTATTAAATATGATTAAAGAAGGACAGCAGGGATGGGAAAAATTAGTACCTCCGGAAGTGGCCGCTATCATCAAGGAAAGAAGCTTGTTTGGCTATTCAAAGAAATAAGAATAGGAGCGAAGAAGGCCCTTTAAAAATATAAATAATTCAATATTGTTTGTGGGAATACACCTACAAGTATTACCAATATTGCCAATACAATTACTCCTATCGTAAAAGGCTTACTTATTTCGTATTGAAATTCGGTAGTTCCTTCTTTAAAGTACATTGATTGTATTACACGGAAATAATAATAAGCACTGATGGCGGCAAATATTACACCTGCAATCACCAGCCATAAATAGCCTTTTACTTCAACCGCGGAAGACAGCATGTAATATTTAGCAAAGAAGCCTGCCGTTAAAGGTATTCCTGCTAAGGAGAGCAAGAATATCACATTTGCAAACGCTAATGCAGGATGAGTTTTCGCAAGTCCGTTGTAGCCATCCAACGTTACATCGCTCATTTTAGAGAGTATGGCAAAAATGCCGATGGTTGCAAAACTGTAAGCAACAGCATATAAAAGAAAACCTTCTTTGGAAACATCATTCATACTGAACAAAGCAAAGAGCATAAAGCCTGCTTGTGCAATGGAAGAATATGCCAACATACGTTTTACGCTTCTTTGAAAAATTGCCGTGATGTTACCGAATATCAAAGTTGCAATAATAATGATGGCAAATATAAAGTGCCAGTCTATGCCAAATGTATTGTTGTAATCTACATTGGTTTGCTCCGCACGTGCAGATAAGAATCTTATAAAACCGATAAATCCGCCAATTTTGATGATAGTTGCCATGAAAGACGTAAACACACTTGGCGCACCATCATACACATCGGGCGTCCAAAAATGAAACGGCGCGGCAGAAACTTTAAAGCATAAAGAAGCCACCATCAGCAACATACCTGTAACCTCCAGAAAGGAAATATTACCACCATGAACATTCACGATCTTAGCAATATCAAAAGTTTCTGTACCTCCGTAGATCAAAGCAATTCCCATAAGCATCAACCCTGTAGAAAATGAACCCATCAGAAAATATTTCAGAGAAGCTTCATTGCTTATTAAACTCATCTTTTGAGAACCGGTTAATATATACAACGGAATGGACATGATTTCTATTCCAAGAAACAGTGTGAGTAAATTGCTGAAAGAAGTAAGTATAAATATGCCGCAAAGCGAAAATATAATCAATGCAAAATATTCCGCTACATGTTCGCCCACATGCTCTATTTCTGATGATGAAAGGAAGAAATAAATAATAACGGAAACTATAATCAATGAATTTAAATACAAGCCAAACCTGTCGAACGATAACATGCCATACAATGGAAATGTAAAAAAGGAATGTGAATAGGTTTCAATGATATTGGCTATCAGCAATATTATCAAACCAATAAATGCAACAACTTTGTAAGATTTTTTATTCTTAACAAATGCGCTGCAAAACATCATTATCACACCCAGAATTGCTGACAATATAATCGCGTTCATAATATATATTAATTCAAATTTTTTATTCTAATCCATCTTTGCCGCAATGACGTGTGTGGGTTTCAATTTTTCACAATTATTTTTTATTGGTTAATATCCCACAAATCATCGTTCAGAAATTATTTTAAAATCGCATTCACCGTATCTTGTGTCAATTGCAATATCGGATGCGGATATACACCTAAAACTATTACCAACATTACAATTACAGCCAAAGTATAATTTACAAAACTGCCTGCTTCGCTTGCATTTTCAGTATGTGCCGTAGTTTCTCCGTAAAACATTTTCGCCATAGCGCCCAAACTGTATACTGCTACCAGTATGATGCTGATTAACGGAATAACGGCAGCCCATATATTATAACGGAACAATCCGTTGAACATCAAAAATTCACCGATAAACGCATTGGTTAAAGGAAGTGATATATTTGCCAAAGTCATTATCATAAACATTGTTGCAAGCACCGGAGCTTTTATAGCCAAACCGCCAAGTTCGCTCAGCTTGCGTGTTCCCGTTTGTTGTTCTATCGCATTCGCAACAATCCACAAACCTATAACGTTGATACCGTGATTGAACATTTGTATCATCACGCCTTGCCAGCCAATTTCTTGCAAGGAAAAAATAGCGGCGCACATCAAACCGATATGTGCAATAGATGAATAAGCTATTAATCTTTTTATATCATCTTGTTTAATTGCAATCAGCGAAGCATACAAAATACCGATGACAGAAAGTATAATTACCAAATGACTGAAATGTTTTACAGCTTCCGGAAATATCGGAACCACAAAACGAATAGTTGCATACAAGCCCATCTTTACCATTACACCGCTTAATATCATCGTTGTTGGCGTAGGAGATTGTTCGTAAGCATCCGGCTGCCATGTGTGCAAAGGAAATATCGGCATCTTAATGGCAAACGCTATAAAAAATAAAAAGAATACAAGATCTTGCTGATTGCCGGCTAAATGCAAATTATAAAATGCCTGTATGGAAAAATCTTTATTCGGCATTTGAAAATACAAATACATAATGCCCACAAGCATCAGCAATGAACCGATAAAAGTATAAACGAAAAATTTGAATGTAACAGGAATCCTTCTTTCACCGCCGTATTGAGAAGAAATAAAGTAAACAGGAATTAATGCAAGTTCCCAAAAGAAATAAAATAATAAAACATCATTCGCCAAAAATACGCCCATCAATCCTGCCATTGTCAGGAACATTAAACCGTAAAAATTATTGGGTTTGGAATAATGATTATCTATTGTAGAAGTGAAAACCAATGGAAATGACAGCGCAGTAAGCACGCAAAGCATCTTAGACATGCCATCGAGCGATAAGGAAAAATTACTGTTCAGTTGCGGAAGCCAAGGAAGGCTTACACTTAAAGTATGATTACATGATGTTGCATACAGCGTAAGCAGAAACACAATTGCCGAAGCCACAATCGAAAACCCTTTTACAGACTTATCGTCTTTAACGAAAAACGAAATCAATCCTGCGACTAACGGAATAATAATAAATAATGCTATCATATCGAATATATAATCTTCTCTTAACTGAACTATTTGAAAATCTTACCGAAAAAATAAATGATATAACCTTGATTCCAATACAATAAAAATAATATGACAAATGAAAAAACCATCAGCAAAATATATCCGCCTACATAACCGCTTTGCACCAACCGTATTTTGCGCGATGAATATTGTAAGAATTTTCCTACGCCATTCACGATACCATCGATGAAAGATTTTTCCACCACATTTTTTAGAAATGCGGCGAATGCCAATAAAGGCGAAACAATAACGGCATTATACAATTCATCTACATACCATTTATTTTCCAGCACTTTTGCCAAGCCTGTAGTTTCTTTATTTTCATACTTGTATTTGGAAAATTTAGTCCATGCCCAAACGATCGAAACAAGAATTAAAACTGTAGAAATAACCATTAATATTATTTCTGTTGTATGGCTTAATTCATTCAAATGTTGCAAAGGTTTGGATGCTGCAAAAATCGGCGATAAGAAATTTTCAAGTGCATTGGCATTCGGTGCAAATACTTCCGGAATACCGAGAAAACCTGCAACCACAGCCAGAATTGCTAAAACAATTAAAGGAAAAGTCATCGCGGAAGGGCTTTCATGTAAATGATGTTCCTGCTCATGTGTTCCTCTGAAACTTCCAAGGAAAGTCATCGCATAAATACGGAACATATAAAAGGCTGTGAGCAATGCACCGAATAATCCGAAATAATACAACACCGGATTGCTTGCATAAGCCGCAGCTAAAATTTCATCTTTCGAAAAGAAGCCCGAAAACGGCGGCACGCCTGCAATTGCGAAGCAAGCTAATAAAAATGTGATATGCGTAATTGGCATAAATTTTTTCAGTCCGCCCATTTTTCTGGAATCCTGTTCGCCGCCCATCGCATGAATCACAGAACCTGCGCCAAGGAATAATAATGCTTTGAAGAATGCGTGCGTCATTACATGAAAAATAGCGCCGCCATAAGAGCCAACGCCAAGACCTAAAAACATATAACCTAATTGACTTACTGTAGAATAAGCCAATACTTTTTTAATATCATTTTGCTGCACGGCAATTGTAGCTGCAAACACAGCCGTTGCTACGCCGATGATAGCAATTATTTGATTTGTGCAAGGCGCTAAGACATATAATAAATTGCTGCGTGCAATCATGTAGATGCCTGCCGTTACCATCGTTGCTGCATGTATCAATGCGGAAACCGGCGTAGGGCCTGCCATTGCATCGGGCAACCATGTGTATAAAGGAATTTGTGCGCTCTTGCCGGTTGCACCTACAAATAACAATAATGTAATTGCCGTAATTTCTTTAGGTGTGAATTTTGCAAGTGATGCCTGCGTAAAAACTTCGCTATAAGTAAGCGTTCCTAATTTGGATAGAATCCAAAACAAAGCAATCAAAAATCCGAAATCGCCTATGCGGTTCATCACAAAGGCTTTCTTGGCAGCATACGTATAATTAGTATTTTTAAACCAATAACCGATTAATAAATAAGAACACAATCCTACGCCCTCCCAGCCGATGAACATGATTAAATAATTCGCGCCCATCACGAGCAACAACATCGAGAAAACAAACAGATTGAGATAAGAAAAATATCGTGCAAAATGCGGCGCAGTTTCGTCATGCATGTATGATGTTGAATATACATGAATTAAAAAACCAACGCCTGTAATGATGAGTAAGAATATAGAAGATAATTGATCTATTTGAAAAGCAAATGGTACTTTGAAACTTGCTACATTAATAAAATCAAAATAAGCCGCAACGCCTGTGTTTCCTGCCTTCACATCGAAGAACAATATGAGACTTATAATAAAAGATAGCAGCAATGCTCCGCAACCAACAATTCCCGTTGCAGTCTTGCTCAGTTGTTTGCGAAATAATCCGTTAATCAAAAATCCGATTAACGGAAATAAAGGTACCAAGTATGCTAAACTCATATTTCGAAGTAAAAAGTTCTACGTTTTATGTTATAAGTTATAAGTAATCAGACAATTAATTTTCAACTTATCAAATCTTCAAATTGTCTAATTCTTTAGTCTGTTCAAAAAGTTTATATCCACCGAATGCGTATTCCTGTACATCATTACGATAATTGCCAATCCTACACTCACTTCTGCCGCTGCAACTACCATTACAAAGAATACAAAAAGCTGCCCGTCAATCCCGGCTAAAGGATTATTCGGCAAAGCCGCATGTGTTTTGGAAAATGCTACCAGCAACAAATTCGCTGCATTAAGCATCATTTCAATACACATAAAAATAATAATAGCATTACGGCGAATCAACACACCCAATACGCCGATACAAAACAGTGTTACAGCCAAAGCGATATAATATTGAATAGGCATATTCTCAATGAATAATTAATAATGAACAATTAATAACTTAAAATCATTTATAAATCCTGCGAGTCATTCAGATCTCACAAATCATGGTTCAGACTATTGTTTCTTTCCTATTACAACTGCGCCAACCATTGCACTCAAAAACAACACGCTGCATATTTCAAAAGGGAAAGCATATTGTGTGAAAAGTACGCTTCCTAAATTCTTAATCAATCCGATATTCCCTGTATTGAAAGTTGCATTTAATTTTTGTTTGCCTAATTGTTCTGTGTACGTTCTCACGGCTGAAATTAGAATCCACAACAACATTCCGGCCGAAACTATTCCTGCTAATTTCATCCAAAGATTTTTACGTTGTTCGGTATTTGAATTTAAGTTCATCAACATGATGACGAATAGAAACAGCACCATGATAGCGCCTGCATATACAATTATATTTACAATGGCGAGAAACTGTGCATTCAGCAAAATATAATGCCCGGAAATTGTAAAGAAAGTCGCCACCAGCCACAACACGCTATGCACCGGATTTTTGCTCGCAATCACCATGATAGCGCAAAAAATGGTAAGTACACTCAGCACAGAAAAAAGTATCGTATTAATTCCCATTATCTAATTTTCAATATTCTTAAATATATTAATCGAAGAATGCACTTGCTGTAGTAGGCACATCTTTACCCAAAGCCTTTTCGTAATCTTCTTTCTCTGTATTTTTATTTGGAATCAGCATATCTTCTTTTGCATAAATAAATTTTTTACGTGCATAGTCCGAAGGCGTAAATGTTTCGCTCAAATATATAGCATCTTTCGGGCAAGCCTCCTCGCACATGCCGCAGAAAATACAACGCAGCATATTGATTTCATATTTCGCTGCATATTTTTCTTCACGATACAAATTCTCCTCTTCCGGCAATCGTTCCGCAGCCTCCATCGTAATCGCTTCAGCCGGGCAGGCCAATGCACACAATCCACAAGCAGTACATCTTTCGCGCCCTTCTTCATCACGGTTCAGCACGTGCAATCCTCTGAATACCGGACTGAACGGACGTTTCACTTCGGGATAAGAATAAGTTGCCGGTTTTTTGAAAAAATGTTTCAGCGTAATACCCATACCTTTTACAATCGCAGGCAGGTAAAGGCTTTCCACAAAAGTCATCGGACTCCTGTCCACATTTTCAGATCTGTTCGTTAAAGTTTGCATATCAATTTATTTATGATTTGGGCGTGCCACCACGCTCCGTTTTCCATTTCATTTCATCATCCATTTTACCGCGTGCTGTCGGGCTATTTGCTTGTAGTCCTCGCTCGTACCTCGTTGCGGGCTACCGCTTTTCTATCCCTCACGCGCTCCGCGTTTCAAAAGGTCTTCTGTTCTTTTTTAAAAATTCTCTTTGTCAAAACAAAAGTAAAAAACAGCCAAAAAGCTAATGCAACGCTTGCTAAACTTATACGCCAAACTTCATGATGCTCAATACCCTTCATTAATCCATACATTCCTTCGGCGATTAAAAACAAAGAAATAAAAAATGGAATAAATATTTTCTTTTTCATAAAATCAATATATCATATATCAGCTTTTGCCAAATTTTTATTCCAATCCTTCTTTATGTTCGACCCCGTTAGGTTGCAGGTTTGTACAAAATAAAATTGTTACAAATGATTGACTCCCACAGATTTATACGTAATTCATTTTCAAATTCCCAAATTTTCAAATCACTTATTTATGCAACCACAAAATTACCACTGCCGTGATCAACATATTCGCCAAAGCCAAAGGCAATAATTTTTTCCAGCCCAGATTCATCAATTGATCATAACGGAAACGCGGAATTGTCCAGCGCACCCACATAAACAAAAAGATGAAAAACAAAACTTTTGCCATCAATGCAATAATTCCGATCAGCGCTGCAAAGTTAGCGGAATGATTTGCAGGATTAAAGAAAGGCAAATCATAACCGCCAAAATACATAGTTGCCATCACAGCACTTGAGATAAACATATTTACATATTCCGCAAACAGGTAAAATCCCATTTTCATCGAAGAATATTCCTGGTGATAACCCATATTCAATTCATTCTCTGCTTCCGCCAAATCAAATGGCGTGCGGTTACATTCTGCAAATGCACAAACCAAAAATATTATAAAGCCTAATGGTTGATAACATACATTCCATAGATGTCCTACTTGTTGTGCCGCAATTGTTTTCAAGCTCAAAGAACCTGTCAGCATCAGCAATGCAATCAACGACATCCCCATTGCCAGTTCATAACTGATTGCCTGTGAAGCGCCGCGTAGAGCAGCCATTAAGGAAAATTTATTGTTCGATGCCCAGCCGCCAATCATAATTCCGTAAACGCCCAAACTTACAACGCCAAACACATACAAAATCCCAATGTTCACATCTGCGATTTGCAAAGGCACTATTCTTTTTCCTATTTCCAAATGATTACCCCAAGGAATCACAGCACTTGTAATCAATGCAGCAGTCATCGACATGGCAGGCCCTAAAATAAAAAGCCATTTATTAGCGGCATTCGGTATTACATCTTCCTTAAAGATCAATTTTGCGCCGTCCGCCAAAGGCTGCAGCAGACCAAATGGCCCTGCGCGGTTTGGTCCTATTCTATCCTGAAAGAAAGCAGCAATTTTTCTTTCGCCATAAGTCGAATAGAGTGCTATTACTAGACTTGCTAAAACAACTACAACAATTAAAATTAATTTTTCAATTATAAGTGCCCAATCAATTACTAATAAAGTCATTTTGAATATTATATAAATTATTGCTGTTTATTTTTAAAATCTTTTGAATTCGCTGGACCTTCAATCATACTCAAATCTCTATTCTTTTCATTTACTTTACTGACATTATGAATATCTAGGAATAATCGCGGCTTTTTGCCAATAATCTCATCGATCGTTTCCTTCGGCTTATCCAAATTGAAATACTTATTTTGATTGATAACAGAATGACGACTTACAGGGCTAACTTCCTCAATTACCCAATCACTTGTTTTCTTTTTCTCGAAGCGACATTCATTACAAATCCAATCTTCTACTTCACCCCACTGATCTTTTCGAGCTGTTACACGAAATACTTCATCGCCCCGGTTCCAAATAGTTACTTTTCCACTGCAAGTAGGACAGTCCCGATGCGCATTTAAAGGTTTTAAAAACCATACACGATTTTTGAAACGGAAAGTCCTGTCCGTTAGCGCACCTACAGGACAAACATCGATGATATTTCCAATAAATTCATTATCCAGATGCTGATCTAGATATGAAGCAATTTGTGCATGATCACCTCTATCTACAACGCCATGTTCACGTTTTTTAGTCAATTGCTCTGCAGTCATTACACAACGATAACAAAGTATGCAACGTGTCATGTGTAATTGAATCTTATCACCAAGATTATGCTTTGGAAAAGTTCGGCGCTGAAACTCGTATCTTGTACCTGCCTTGCCATGATCATATCCTAAATCTTGCAATTTACATTCACCTGCTTGGTCACATATAGGGCAATCTAACGGATGATTGATTAATAAAAATTCTACAACACCTGCACGTGCATCTTTTACTCTGTCGGAAGTTATGTTTTTTACTTCCATGCCATCCATTACTGTAGTTCTGCAACTTGCCATGAGCTTAGGCATGGGGCGCGGATCTTTTTCTGATCCTTTGCTTACTTCTACTAAACAAGTACGGCATTTACCTCCACTTCCTTTTAGCTTGCTGTAATAGCACATTGTAGGTGGTGCAATATCACCCCCAATTTTACGAGCCGCTTCCAATATTGTGGTTCCCGCAGGAACTTCCACGGTAATATTATCTATTGTGACCTTAAAATTTGGTACGTCAGCCATGATTGTCAATTCATAAATTATAAAACTCTATACTGCTATTTCCAAAGGATCTGCATAATGCGCAATTCCGTAATTGTGCGTTTGCGCTTCATCCGGATTTAAAATATGCCATTCAAATTCGTCTCTGAAATGCCTAATTGCTGCAGCTACAGGCCATGCAGCCGCATCTCCTAATGGACAAATCGTATTGCCTTCAATCCTGCGTTGAATATCCCATAACAAATCTATATCGCTCAATTTGCCTTTACCTTTTTCTATCGCGAGTAATATTTTTTCCATCCAGCCCGTTCCTTCGCGGCAAGGCGAACATTGTCCGCAACTTTCGTGACGATAAAAACGAGCTAATGTATAAGTATGTTTTACTACACATTGATCTTCGTCCAACACAATGAATCCTCCGGAACCTAAAGCTGTTCCTGTTGCAAATCCACCATCTGCTAAACTTTCATAATTCATTAATCTCGTATCTCCTTTTGCCGTTTTGAGTAAAAGATTTGCCGGTAAAATAGGTACTGAAGAGCCACCTGGAATACAAGCTTTTAATTTTTTACCTTTCGGAATACCTCCACACCAATCATCGCTGAAGATAAATTCCTCTACACTCAAATCAAAAGGTATTTCGTATACTCCGGGTTTATTTAAATTTCCACATGCAGAAATTAATTTTGTACCTGTTGATTTCCCTACACCGATTTTACCGTATTCTTCACCGCCAATCATGATGATAGGGCTAACCGTTGCTATAGTTTCAACATTATTTACAACAGTAGGTCGCATCCAAGCACCTTGTACTGCTGGAAAAGGTGGTTTTATACGAGGATTGCCACGCTTACCTTCCAAACTTTCTATAAGAGCTGTTTCCTCACCGCATATGTAGGCGCCGGCACCACGATGAACATAAATTTCCAAATCGAATCCGCTTCCTAAAATATTTTTTCCCAGATAACCCGCGGCTTTTGCTTCTGCAATAGCTTGTTCAAGAATGTCCGGAATCCATGCATATTCGCCTCTAATGTAGATATAGCTAGTATTTGAGCCAAGTGCATAAGAAGAAATAATCATTCCTTCGATAAACAAATGCGGAAGAAATTCCATCAGATATCTGTCTTTAAAAGTTCCCGGTTCGCTTTCATCTGCATTGCACACCAAATGGCGCGGAACGCCTTCGGGCTTCGCAATGAAACTCCATTTTAGTCCCGTAGGAAAACCTGCGCCGCCGCGACCGCGCAAACCGCTTTTCTTTACTTCCTCAACAATTTCTTCGGGCGCCATCTTTAAAGCTTTTTCTACGCTTTGATAGCCTCCGTTTTTCTTCCAAACGTCGTAATAGCGGATGCCTTCTATATGTGCTTTATCTAAAAGTAATTTCATTTTTAATTAATTAAAATAATTAATCTTAACTATCAACTTTTGCCGTACCTGCTTTGCATTCTTCAATCAACGAATCCACTTTTTCTTTCGTCAAATGCTCACGATAAAACTTGCCCAACTGCATCATCGGCGCATAACCGCAAGCACCTAAACATTCCGCAGGCTTTAATGTAAACAATCCGTCTGCCGTAGTTTCGCCGGGTTTAATGCCAAGCTTATCTTCGATGTATTGAATAATCTCATCGCTGCCGTTGAGCATACAAGGCCCTGTCTGACAAACTTCCAACACATATTTACCGACAGGTTTTATATTGAGCATGGAATAAAACGTTGCCACTTCGTATACTTCCACAGGAAGAATATTCAACAAACCTGCAACATAATCCATTGTTTCAGGACTCAGCCAACCACCAAATTCGTTCTGCGCCAAATGCAATACAGGAATCAACGCACTTTTTTGTTTTCCTTCGGGATAACGCGCTATGATTTCGTTTACTTTTTTTAATTTATCTTCTGAAAACTGCACCATATTAATTTGAAAATTTCATGATTTGAAAATTTGAAAATTATCTGTTACTATGCTACTTTATTTTCAAATTCTCAAATTGACTCATTGTCTATTTTAATTTTACGCATCCATTTCGCCCGCAATCAAATTCAAACTACTCATTACCAAAACCGCATCGCTAATCATTGCCCCCTTAGTTAATTCCGAAAAAGACTGATAATAAATAAAGCAAGGTCTACGGAAGTGTAGTCTATACGGTGTTCTTCCACCATCGCTGATTAAATAAAATCCTAATTCACCATTAGCTCCTTCTACACAATTGTACACTTCGCCTGCCGGCATTTCTGTTTCACCCATCACAATTTTAAAGTGGTAAATGAGCGCTTCCATCTTTGTATAAACATCCGCTTTCTTAGGCAAATAATAATCAGGCGCATCAGCATGATATACTTCTGCTTCTTCGCCTTTAAAATCCTGTATTTTTTGATATGCCTGCTTAATAATTTCTATAGACTCCCACATTTCTTTATTACGCACGAGATATCTGTCATACACATCGCCTGTAGTTCCTACAGGAATTTTAAATTCAAAATCTTCATAGCTGGAATAAGGAGTATGTACACGCACATCATAATCCACGCCTGCCGCACGAAGGTTGGGGCCGGTAAAACCATAACTTAGCGCGCGTTCTGCAGAAATTGCGCCTGCACCGATACAGCGTTCCATGAAAACACGGTTGCGTGTAGCCAAATTTTCAAACTCTCTTAATGCTTTTGGATATTCGTTTAAAAATTTTTCTATTTTCTTCCAAGCGGTATCGCTGAAATTCCTTTCAAAACCACCGATGCGACCAATTGTTGTAGTAAGACGGGAACCGCAGATTTCTTCGTAAATTTCATAGATTAATTCGCGGTATTCCATCAGATAAGTAAACGGCGTTAAACCACCGGCATCCACCACCATGATAGAATTGCAAATCAAATGATCGGCAATGCGCGCAAGTTCCATGATAATGATGCGCATATAATCCACACGCTTGGGAGTTTTGATACCTAATAATTTTTCGCAGGTCAGGTGCCAGCCCATATTATTAATTGGACTGCTGCAATAATTCAACCTGTCGGTCAAAGGCGTGATTTGATACAAAGACCTCCGCTCTGCAATCTTCTCGAACGCACGATGAATGTAGCCAACGGTTTGTTCCGAAGAAACAATACGCTCGCCGTCCACTTCCAGAATATTCTGAAACACACCGTGTGTCGCAGGGTGCGTAGGACCGAGATTCAACGTTGTGGTTGTTTTCTCGATAGAACCATCGGGAAGTTTTATATTGTGTTGTATGAGTTCGTCTGTCATTTATTATAGCATTACAACTTAATCTGTTGTTCGTTTAGGCAAATCATCAAAATTAATTCCTGTATAATCGAAGATTATTTCTTCAATATTAGATTTTTTTGCTTTTCTACCTTCAGAAATATAAGTGTCCAATTCTTTCACAACTTCAGCATTGTCTGATAAATATTGTTTCAGAAGTTTCCAACCATCTAAGGTATTCGAACTAAAAATTCCACCATTCTTCAATGGAATTTCAAATAATTCACCTGAATTATCCTTTTCAAAATAATAAGCATCAGGGGTATTTTTTCCAAAGCCTGCGGATAATCCCCCACCTATTGCGCCTCCAATTGCGCCAGCATACATTGGAACATAATAAGTTTGTGTTGAATTCATATCATCTGCTATTTTATAAAAGCGCAAATTATTTTTATTAATGATTTGAATCGATTTTTTCTGATAGCGTCCATTCTCTGAAGGGAAAAATGAATAGATTGTATCCACTCCATATTTATCATCCTGTCGATATCTAATCAATCTTTTTTTTGTATAAAAAAACTGGTTTTTTAATTTATATCCTGTTACATCATCTATGTCCGCTTCATTATACTCATTACCGCGCGAAGTTTTGAACAGAATATTATTTTTAGCCTCCTTAAAACCACCAAAAGTTTTCTTTTTTGGTGCAATATTTATTTTTTTAATGTCACAGAAAACCGTATCTCCGGTATTCTTTACAAAGAACTCTCTTTTATCTTGTGCGAGCATGTTTGCCGAAACAAACAATAAAACAATTAATAACCCTTTTTTCATATCGGTAAGCAATTAAATCTTAATTATAACTCCCACCTCGTCCGAACATTTCATCGTCCTTATCCGTGCGGCTTTGGTCTTCCAAAGGATATTCTTTTCTTAAAGGGAAGTAATCCATTTCTTCCACATTCATAATACGTTTCAGATTCGGATGATTTACAAAGTTTACGCCGAAGAAATCATATGCTTCGCGTTCTTGCCAGTTTGCCGATTCAAATAAAACCGTAGCTGTATCTATATCGGGAGTTTGAATATCAAGAAAACATTTGAATCGTAAACGGACATTATCTACCAAATTATGTAAATGATAGACAACAGCTAATTCACGACCTTTATCGTTTGGATAATGAACTACAGTAACATCCGTAAGAAAACGAAATTTCAAATCTGCATCATCAAACAAAAATTGTAACAATGCAATATTATTATCGGCAGGAGTTTCAAAAGTCAGAAATCCGTAAGGTTCCGAAAAATTAAAAACTTTATCGCCAAATTTTGCTATGATCTTTTCTTGAATGCTTTCGTTCGTCATCTTATAAATTATTGAATTCCGTAGCTTCCCATTAATGCCTTGTAATGCTCGCTGTTTCTACGGCGAAGGCTTTCTTTACCTACCAAATCCTGTATGCGCATAAATCCGTCTATAATTGCTTCCGGTCGCGGCGGGCAGCCAGGAACATAAACATCTACCGGAACTACTTGATCGATTCCCTGCAAAACAGAATAGGTATCGAAAATACCACCCGAAGATGCACAAGCGCCTACAGCCATTACCCAGCGAGGCTCAGCCATCTGCATATAAACTTGTCTTACTATAGGTCCCATTTTTTTAGCAATAGTTCCCATAACCATTAATAAATCACATTGGCGTGGAGTAAAAGCCATACGTTCCGATCCGAAACGCGACATATCATAAGTAGGAGCCATCGTTGCCATAAATTCGATACCGCAACAAGAGGTAGCAAAGGGCAAAGGCCAAATAGAATTTTTTCTTCCAAGTGCGATTATACTTTCGAGGCTGGTTGCAAAATAACCTTCTCCGTTTATTCCGTTCGGAGGATCAGACAAGGCTATATTATCGTGTATATCTGCTTGTTTTGGATGAATATTAAAGCGAACAGGACGTGCCATTATTTCTCCTTTTATTATATCGTGCTAGCGATTGCACTGTAATTATCACAATTGATTTACAAATGTAATAATTCTGTCGTCAATATTAATATTTTGAAGAATGATTTAAATAAATTTATAGTAAGATAATAAACGATAGTTAATATTTAAGCCATTGAATTTAAGCATGAAAGATAATTTCAGATACTCCGAATGCTCTGTCTATAGCTACCATTATTATGCCTGCTAAAACGATTATAGAAATTTGTATCGTTATTTTTTTCTTGATTTTAGTATCTTGTACTATACGCCATATTATAGGCAAGTTAACGATTGCGCTCGCCAATGAAGATAGTACAGCAGCACTGCCTGCAACAGAAGGGCTAATTGTTCCGTGCATAGCCATCGTTGCTGCAGCTGTTGTAGTGCTTGCGCTACTTACAAGCCCTCCAAAAAATCCTGTAGCTAAAATACCATAAGCTCCGAATATTTTCGTTAAAATCGTACCTGATACTTGTATGATAATAAAGAATATTCCAAATTTTAAAATTTTACTAATTGAAATGGGAGAATCAAGCTTGATGTTGGATGACGTATCCGGCAATTTTTTATCTTTTGTATAATCTCTCCATAACCACACTGATGCAATTATAGACATTAATAAAAGAGGAAGTAAAATTGCAGTTAATGATGCTGGAGAAAATACAGCAATTAATAATAAGTTTCGTAAAAACATTGCAATCGTTGTTAATAGGCAGAGAGCGCTTAATTTCCCGGTTGTATTATTGCTTTCTGCACGTTGGCTCATTTCTGCAATTGTAGCAGTACTGTTAATCAGCCCGCCAAATATAGCACCTAAATATAATCCTCTTGTACTAAATACTTTTAATAAAACGTAATTTACAAAACCGATTAATGCAATAGCTATAATGCTTATCCATGCATCGCTTGGATTAAATAAATGCCAATGATCTACAAACCTGTTTGGAAGTATCGGGTAAATTACAAAACCAATTAATCCCAAGATAATTGCGCTCCTTATCTCCGAAAGTTGTAAGCCGCCGGCAAACTTGTTCAGTTCTGTTTTTAATGCCAATAACATTGTCATTATTATAGCGCTTGCCACAGGAGTGAACATGTGGCCTACACCAACTAATACACCCAAGATAAAATCTACAATTAATGCAACAGAAGTCGTTGCTTCTAAAGAATTATCATCGAGAATGCTTCGAATATTTACCAACACTATTAATACAAATATTCCTATTATTCCTGCTATGCTAAATGGTAAACCTAAAATTGAAGTAAGCATACCAAATAAGGCCACAATTGAAAAGGTGCGAATGCCTATTTCTTTATTTGACCACTTCCTTTCCATGCCTATCAACATTCCGATTCCAATTGCAACCGCCATTTTTAACGCCATTGGCGCTGCAGGATAATGTAAAAAATCATTATTATCCATTTCAGATTATTTGTTTTGAGGAACCGACTAAGTTACATTATTTTACTTATTTATTTAATGGATCACGACACTTCTACATTTTTAGTATTACCATCATCTATCAATGTGATAAATTTATCTTCCTGCGGAATATTATTGATTTTGTAGGAATAATCATTTTTGTTACTGTCCGGTTTTATAATTATTTCATACAATGTATTGCCGTATCTATACTTAATTTTATATTCTTTCCATTCGGTTGGAACGCAAGAGTTGAAAGATAATTTATTTCCGCCTCGCGTAATGCCCAATAGCGATTCTGTAATAAATTGATACATCCAACCCGCCGAACCAGTGTACCAGGTCCAGCCGCCGCGGCCGGTATGCGGAACAACGCCGTAAATGTCTGCTGCCATTACATACGGCTCTACTTTATACGTTTCAATGGATTTTTGAGAACGCCCGTGATGAATAGGGTTGATCATAGAAAACATTTGCCAAACCCTGTCATTATGTTTTTCTTTTGCAAATGACATCATCGCCCAGATAGCGGCATGTGTATATTGCCCGCCATTTTCACGCACGCCGGGCAAATAACCTTTGATATAACCTGGATTTAAATCAGATTTATCAAAGGGTGGATCTAATAATAGTATAATGCCTGCATCGTCCTTTACTAAATATTTATTCAATGATTCTAAAGCCTGCTTTTGCTTTTCTTCTTCTCCTGCTTCTGAAAGCACAGACCAGCTTTGGGAAATGGAATCTATCCTGCATTCTTCATTCTGAGAAGAACCGAGCGGCGTGCCATTATCGAAATAAGCGCGGCGATACCAATTGCCATCCCATGCGTTTTTATTAATGTTTTGTTTCAATGTTTCGGCTTGTTGTTTACATTCATCGGCAAAGGATCTATCATTTGCTTTTTCTGCCAGTACAGCAAATTGAATTAATACTTTGTATAAGAAAAATCCGAGCCATACGCTCTCTCCTTTACCTTCAATACCTACTTTATCCATGCCATCATTCCAATCGCCTGAGCCCATTAACGGCAAGCCATGTTCGCCAAAACGCAAACCGTGCCGTATAGCGTCTACGCAATGTTTATAAAGCGTTTCCCACTGATTTGAAAAAATTGGCAAATCATAATAAGATTCTTCGTGCAGGTTCAATAATCGCCCGTCGATATAGGAAACGGGCTGCTGTAAAATATTTTCATCGCCTGTAACTTCTATATATTTTTCAACGACAAACGGAAGCCACAAATAATCATCGGAACACATTGTACGCACGCCGCGGCCTGTAGGCGGATGCCACCAATGCTGCACATCGCCTTCTTTAAATTGCCGAGATGCTGCCAGTAAGATTTGTTCCCGCGCAATATGAGGTGTTGTGTGCAAAAGAGATAATACATCCTGCAACTGATCGCGAAAACCGAATGCTCCTCCTGATTGATAATAGCCACTTCGAGCCCAGACACGGCAAGCCAATGCCTGATAAACAATCCACCCGTTTGCCAATATATCCAATGCCGGATCGGGAGATTGTATTTGTACTGCTGATAATGTTTTATTCCAAAAATCTTTTACTTCCTGCAACGCATCCAATGCATATTCTGTTCCCTTAATTTCTTTGCATAATTTTTTTGCAGATTCTTCATTATCGCCCATGCCTAAACGAAATACAATTTCTTTTTCTTCCTCTTCGAATAATTCAATCACTACCTGAATTGCAGCGCAAGGGTCATTGCTCGCGCCGAAAGTATTGGATAATTTTTCGTGCAATAGCGCAGCGGGATTTGCTAAAGTATTGTTTCTTCCTATGAAGGCTTTTCTGTCTGCCGTAGAAGATTTATTGAATCCGTCAACATCAAAGAATGCAACTTTATCACAGAAAATACTGTTGTATCTGTTACGGGCAAAAATGGCGTCGTTTTCCAAATCGTTTTCTGTAATAATATACATTGCAGATTTGGCAGATAATTCACCTAATACCCATTCCACATAACCCGTTGCGGAAATCTTTCTTTTGCGGGAAGACTGGTTTTTTAATTTTATTACACAGTATTTCACGTCTTTTTTCAAATCTGTAAATACGGTAAGTTCGCTGTATATTTCTTCTTCAAGATATTTGAAGATGCTATATCCGAAACCGTGATGAACAATATAATTGAATTTCCCTTTCTTCGGTAAAGGCATTGGCGACCAGTAATTGCCGCTTTCTTCATCACGTATATAAAATGCTTCGCCGGAGCTATCAGATACTGCGTCGTTTTTCCAGGGAGTTAATCTAAATTCATGTGCGTTCACTCCCCATGTATATGCGCTGCCACTTTCAGATATTACGCTTCCGAAATTGCTGTTGGCGATAACATTTACCCAAGGTGCAGGGGTTTTTATCTTATCATTTATCCGCATTATATATTCCTTGCCATCTTTTGAAAAACCGCCATAGTTATTATAAAATACAAGGCCTTCGGGCAATTGTAAAGTTTCTGCCGGTAAGGGAGATAATTTTGACAATACCGGTTCAAATGCAGAAGAGATAATCTTTAATGCAGGTTTTTTATTCACTTGTTCAGAAAGGCTTCCGGATGTATCGTCAAGTATTACCCGCGCTACGGTTTGGAATAATATTCTGTCTTCGTTGGTAATTTGTTCTATCGGTCTTATAAAGATATTTCCTGAATATTGGTCATTGTTTGTAACCGATATTCCTGAGGTTGCTATAAAGCTTTGAATTTGTTCATTGAGATTATAGCGGTAAGAGCCGGAATCTTCATTCCAGATAACCAGATCCACAGGCAAGCCTTTCAGTCTCCAATAGCTGTGTGCTTTAATTACCTGCCTTACAAAGTCTAAATTTTCCGAGCCGTGTACGCGTAATAAAATGATTGGTAAATCTCCTGATATGGAATATGCCCATAATCCGGATTGGCCTTTATAATTACTTCTAATTATATCCGATGAAGCGCGCATATTAGCATTGGGATAAATGATGGAGCTTGCAATACGATTGAATAATTGCGCCTCTGCTTCTGAAGCATCTATCTGCCTGAGCAAAATATGGCTGTGTGTCCATGACAGCTCAAATGCACGGCTTTTAAGACCATAATCCTGATATTTTACAAGCAGGCTTTCACATACATCCCTTGACTCTGCCATGCCCGATACCATATCTAAAATTGCTGTTTGATTTGGCCTTATTGCGATAGTATGCTGAATGGCAACAATAGGATCCAATACCGGTCCTTGACTGCCGGATAATGGTTTACTGCTTTGTAATGCCAACGGATTACTTATTGTATTACCTCTGCCTATGAATTTGGCTTTATCTGTTTCGAAAGATGTATTTTCTTTCTTTACATCCGAGACACTGAAATGATGAAACATCCATGGAGGCGTATCATCTTTTGAACGCGCACGGCGGGAACATAATATTGTATTGCTTTGTTCAAGTATTTCAGTCTGGACAAACAAATTGCTAAATGCCGGATGAGATTCATCTGCGGCATGCGGCGCTATCACTACTTCTGCATAGCTCGTTAATTGTATTGTTTTTTTGCTGTTGCTTCTGTTGGATATTTTTATTCTTCTTATTTCTACATCATCTTCCGGCGATACGATAATTTCTGTATGTGTTTCAATATTGTTGTCCTTTCTGCGAAATTCTGCGCGGTCTTGTGAAAATATGGCTTCATATTCTTTTGGTTCCACCAACGTAGGCTGGTAAGTATTAGACCAGAGAATATTATTATCCACATCTTTTATATAGCAGAACATTCCCCAGTTGTCGAGCGTTGCATCTTCGCGCCAGCGCGATACCGCCAAATTTTTCCATCGGCTGTAGCCCGCACCGGCGTTGCTTATTGCTATATGGTATTGCCTGTTGGATAATAATTGTATTTCGGGATGTAGAGTATTTGCCGTTTTTAAAATACGCATCTGCGGCTCACTGCTTTCTACATTGCTTTGTGTAATATCGGAAGTTTGTGTATAGAAGACAGATGTCTTAGGAATACGTTCCTGCAGAAGCAACAAAGAAGATTGAAACTGAGGATCGGACTCAAATCTTACCTGCATCTTTTTATTTAATATTAAATACGCCAGGGATAAAAATCCCATTCCCTGATGATGTGACATGTAAGATTGAACTATGGATTCGTTTTTGCCACGCGGCTGGCGGCTTGGCGTATAATCTATGGCTTCATAAAAGCCATATTTACCCTCAAATCCTTTCTGCGCCATTGTTTGCAAATTGTCTGTTGCCTGCTTTGGCATGATCATCAATGCCAGCATGGTTGCATAAGGGGCAATTACCAGATCGTCTCCCAGTCCGCGTTTAAGACCTAATCCCGGAACTCCAAATGCACGGTATTGATAATTAAGATTTGCATCAACGGCATTATATCCGGATTCGGATATTCCCCACGGAATGTTTCTTTGCCTTCCATATTCTATCTGTCTTCTTACCATTGCCTTATTGGTTTCGTCCAGCAAAGTATTTTCATAAGAAGGCATTACCAGCTGAGGCATGAGGTATTCAAACATAGAACCGCTCCATGACAATAGTGTAGGCGATTTGCCTGCATTGGTCAATAAACGGCCAAGGGCGAACCAGCTTTCCTGCGGTAATTTATTTTGGGAAATTGCCGTGTATATGCCAAGCCTCATTTCGGATGCAAGCAAATCATAATGGTTATTATCAGGAAGATGTGTTTCCACATTATAACCTATATGCAGCAAATGCTTTGAATTGTCATATAAAAACCAATAATCCATATCGGCGAATGAAGTGCATTGCTGCGCCGATTTATTTATTGAAGCGGAGAGTAGCTGTGCATTTTCCTTGCCGTTTTCAAGAAGATCTTTAAAATTCAGAAGCGAATTTTTTTCATTTATATCATTGGCTTGAGAAATCAATTTGTTGATATCCGGAACAATAATATCATCAATTCTTAGAAGGCTGTCGAGAGATAAGTTTGCTTTGAAAAAGAAATGTTGTTTTAGTGATTCATGTATATCAGATGTGATCCAGGGCATTAAAAATTTCAACAGGTCGATATGCTCAATTACTTCTTCCCTAAGCTTAAAAAAACAAATAAAATCATCGCTGTTTTCTTCCACAGAATTTTGCTTTCTTATATTGTTTATATGCGTTTGTAAAGTTGATAAATAATTGTAAATTTCTTGTATGGCGGGAGGAAATTTCTCACACAATTCATTTAATAATTCACGCGCCTCTTTGAATACCTGGTGGCTTGATTTCCCAAATTCTTTTTGCGTGAGCCTTAGTGTATCGCGCAGTCCAATGAAAAGCCTTTCCGATACAATTCTTTGAAACGGCAATTGCAACAGCCCTTCTCTCAGCGTTATTAAATTTCCTGCAAGATTGCCGCTGTCTACTGAAGAAATATATCTCGGCTGCAGAGGCTGTAATGTAATAGTATCATACCAATTATAAAAATGCCGGTTGTACCTTTCCATCTTTGCCATAGTTTCCATTGTAAGCTCAATCCTGTACAACATATTTCTCAAAGAAATATATCCGAAATCGTATGCAGACAAATTGGCGAGCAAAGACAATCCTATGTTTGTGGGAGAAGTGCGGTGCGCAATTTTTCCGACGGGATTTTCCTGAAAATTATCCGGCGGCAACCAATTCTCCTGAGCCGAAACAAATTTTTCGAAAAACAACCAAGTTTTGCGAGCCGTTGTTTGTAAAAATGCAATCTCTGTTTGTGTAATTTCCCAAAGTCTTTTTTTCTTTGGCTGGGCAAGCACCCATGCTACTAATGGCGCTAAAAACCATAAAAATAAAAATGGGAATGCAATCTTTAATGAACCGGCGTTTAAATATACAATCACAATAAAAGTTGCGATGGCAATTAAAGGCGCCGCCATCATAAAAAAATATTTATATCCAAGTGTTTTTTTCTGTAAAACGATACTGCTGGATGGCGTCCATTGCAATAAATGTTTTTTGGAAATAATCATTCTCCAATTGGTACGAATAATTGCATCGGAATTGTAATAAGCTTCGAAGGGTAAGCAGATAATATAAAAAATTACCTGCAATGCCTGGAATGCTGCTGCGTAAAATGTTTCTCTTACATGCGCCAAAAGATTCAGGTCTTCCGGCTTGTGAAGCAATTGCCATAGCGTAGTGATCAATACCGGAATAAATAATATTGACAATACGCTTAGTGTCCAAAGCAAAGGATAGGGAAGGAGTGTCCAGCCGAGAATTAATACTGCCAGCCATGCAACAGGCACCAGACTTCTGCGTATATTATCCAAAATTTTCCATCTTGACAGAGGAGAAAGGCGGTTGCGGCTAATCTTATTTTTTCCGTTCGGAGCAAAGGGCAATGCCCAGCTTGCAATCTGCCAGTCACCGCGTATCCAGCGATGAATCCGCTTAATATCTGATAAATAATCGGAGGGATAATCTTCATACAATTGCACATCTGTAAGCAAACCGGAACGGATATAATTGCCTTCCAATAAATCATGGCTTAAAATCCTGTTATCCGGAAAACGATCAGATAATACTTTTTCAAACATATCAATATCATAAATCCCTTTACCGATGAATGAGCCTTCGGCAAGCAAATCCTGATAAACATCAGATGTAACGCGTGTGTACGGATCAAGGCCTGAATCGATTGTGTGCATCCGATTAAAATAGGAACTGTTTTCTTTTGGCAATGTAACTGCAACGCGCGGCTGCAAAATACCATAGCCTTCAACTACCCTGTGCAATTTTTTTGAATATACCGGACGGTTGAGCGGGTGTGCCATAGCTGAAACCATTTTTGCTGCTGCTTCCCTTGGCAATTGCGTATCGGTATCTAATGTAATTACGTATTTTACGTTTTGCAAAGCGCTCGTATCGCCTGCTGTTTTTGTAAATGCCTGCTTATTTTTTCCGCGCAAAAATGCATTTAATTCACCCAGCTTGCCTCGTTTTCTTTCATAGCCCATCCATACATTTTCCTTTGGGTTCCACTTTCTTGACCGGTGAAAAAGATAGAAAATATCATGTTCTCCCTTTTTGTATTTTTTATTTAATTCATTAATAAGACTAACGGCCGCAGAAAGCAGCGTTTCATCATCGGGCATATTTTCTTTAGATGCATCGGGGAAATCGCTTATTAAAGAAAAGTATAAGTTTTCCAAAGGATTGGCAAGATATTTTACTTCAAGTCCTTCCGCTAAATTCTCTACGGAAGCCATGTCTGAAAGCATACATGGCACTGCAATCAATGTTTTAAAGTCTTGCGGCAGTGATTTTGAAAAATCCATTTTGGGCAGCATGCGAGGTTTTATACAAATAGTAATAACCCAATTTACTATAGAAAATATCAATTGGCTTCCGCCGATAAATCCAACAAGGGCTATTGCAATTAGCAGCCAAATATTTACGTGATGTTGATATGCAAAACCACATGCTGCATCGCATATCAATAATGTACCGAAAATAATTAAAAATGCATACCCGAAAAATTTGTGTTGATACAGCGAGGATAAAATTTTGTCCTTAAACGTGCAATGCATTTGCGCGTTTTTTTGCATTTCTGCAAGCCCTTTATCAATAAGGAAATAACCGATATGTTTTTTCTTGAAAGCATCTTCTCCGGCATATTCTTTCTGAGCCAGCCTAAGTGCTACTTTTGCCACTTCTGTTTCTGATAATGGCGATTTGTGTGCTATGCTTTCTATTACATGCCTGTAAATATCTCTTGTTGCAAAATCCATTTTTGGATAAGCCTCAAACGGATCCTGCTGTAATACTTTTTCAACATAACTTATTTCTTCCACAAATTCACGCCAGTCTGTAGTGCGCAGCAATCTCAGGCTTTCAACACTGTTTCGGATGGTAACCTGCGAACTTGCCTGCTTTTGGTTTTCCGCATAAATTAAATCCACGCTTGTATGGCCGGTTTCCGAAAGGCGTTGCTCCATCCAGGAAAGCGCCATTGCATATTGTGTACCTTTTCCTTGCAGCAAACGTGTAAACTCTGCAACAAAAGACGGAGATAACGGCGGATTGGAACGCACCATTTCGGCAATTTCCAGTATAATATTTTGCGGCTTCTTTTTATTGATTTCTATTAATCGTTCGGCCCAATGATTGGCTGTATTCTTATCAATCCTGTCTAATGCTATTTGTGCGGCAACGCGCCTTAGATTCTCAATCAGCGCCAGGCGCAGCATGATAGGAATTGCCCACAATTCCCCAAGTGAAAGCTGCGTTACCGTTTGATATGAATCGATGAATGCTTTAAGATTGGTCATATCCAGCCTGCCGTCGCTATGTGCAATTATTTCCAAAGCAATTACATAAACACGTGGCAAATCGTCATATTCTTCATTCGCAAGCCGGGGAAGGTTTTTGCTGTATCCTTTAGGGAAATGCCTTTTGCCGATTTCTATTTGTTCTTCTATGATATAAAAATTATCCAGCAGCCATTCGCTTGCAGGCGATACAGGCCTTTTTTCTTTCACAGCTTCTATTAACAGATCACAAACGCCGGAAAGTAATTTCTCGTTTTCATCCAAACGCGGCAGCAATTTATCCGGCCCTTTTTCTGTTTTAAGTTTATGGACGGCAGCAGTTCGTTTGGCATATTGCTGCATCTGAGAAGCACTGTATAATTCGGATACCAAAGGATTTTCGCCTATATATTTTTTTATCTGATTGCTTCCGTCTGACTGAAAAGGCTCTCTGATGCGCGAAAAAATATCTTCTACTTTTACAGGAATAATTTTTTTCATAAATAAATTTGAATAACCACATTAATCCGTGAGTCCGAATTTGTTTTTCTATAGAATAGTCTCGTAAATATACCAACAAATTTTTTCGCGCATATATCAATAAAAGTTAATCTTATTTTTTATATGAATAGTTACGGAAAAACGGCACCTAAATTTTTTGCAGTAATTTTTTATTAAACCCTTACACTTATGTTTATTGCAACTTACAGAAATCAAAAAACAAGTCATAGTTTTGCTCCATGCCACAAGAATCTATTTCAGTTTTTGATATGTTTAAAATTGGTGTAGGGCCTTCAAGTTCTCACACGCTCGGGCCTTGGCGCGCAGCGCTGAATGTTTTGGAAGAAACAGAATTATTGTATGGGCTGGAAAATGTAACACACATTCAAGTTTTGCTATATGGCTCACTGGCAAAAACGGGTGTTGGGCACGGAACGGATATTGCAGTAAAAATGGGTCTTCTCGGAGAAAACCCTGAAACAACAGATGTGAATACGATTCAAGAAAAAATGAATCATATTGCACTCTCCAATCAGCTTTTACTTGCCCAAAAATATCCGGTTGAATTCAATCCGGCAGAAGATATAGTTTTTTTGTATAACGAAGTATTGCCATTTCATCCCAATGCTTTGACTTTTTTGATAGTCTTAAAAAATGGTCAAACCATAAGCAGCACTTGGTATTCGATAGGCGGAGGCTTTGTAATAAAAGAAGGCCTGCAAAACAAGGGCGATAAAAATAAAGTAGATTTACCTTTCCCTGTCAATAACGCACAGGATTTGATATTCTGGTGCATTAAAACAGGCATGCCGATCCATGAAGTTGTCATGGAGAATGAAAACGCATGGCGTAATGAGGAAGAAACAAAAGCCGGTGTATTAAAAATATGGGAAACGATGAAAGCCTGTATTTATCGCGGATGCCACTCAAAAGGCGAGCTGCCCGGAGGCTTAAGGGTAAGAAGGAGAGCCTATGAATTAAATAAAAAGCTTATTGGAAATAATACCTATTCCGGTTTTGAAGATTGGGCTGAACAGATAAAAAAATCTTCAGGAAATTTCAACTCCATTCTTGATTGGATAAGCTGCTTTGCTTTGGCCGTAAATGAAGAAAATGCTTCATTCGGAAGAGTGGTTACTGCTCCTACAAACGGCGCTGCCGGCGTGATCCCTGCAGTGCTTAATTATTTTGTAATATTTTGTGACGGCAATGAGGAAGATAAAATAATTCGTTTTCTTCTGACGGCTTCTGAAATAGGCTGCATTTTCAAAAAAGGAGCAACAATATCTGCAGCCATGGGCGGATGCCAGGCAGAGATAGGAGTTTCTTCCGCAATGGCTGCGGCAGCGCTTGCAGAAAGCCTGGGCGGCACACAAAAGCAGGCATTGATGGCTGCTGAAATAGCTATGGAACATCATTTGGGATTAACCTGTGATCCTATCGGAGGATTAGTTCAAATACCCTGCATTGAAAGAAATACAATGGGCGCAATTAAAGCGATAACCGCCTGTCAGTTAGCTTTGCAAAGCAGCCCGGATTATGCAAAAGTATCTTTGGATAAAGTAGTAAGAACCATGTGGGATACTGCATTGGACATGAACAGTAAATATAAAGAGACCGCTGATGGCGGCCTCGCAATACACATTCCGCTGGGATTGAGTGAATGTTGAAAAATAATATGCAATGAATATTAATATTCTTAAAACATTTTTTTGTACAGTAATTTTTTTAGTAATAATAAACGGATGTACTAAAAATGGTGTGAACGGCGATGTTTCCGCTACAGGGATACAACTTTTAAACTTTTATAAATCAGATAAAACCTATTCTTTGATACTGGGCAGTAAAGATACTGTTATCTCCGGCATTGGTTTCAACGGTATTTCAAAAACGGCGAGCGGATCGCCCGGGTTTTATTCCATATCTGTGCAAGACAATACCAATCATCAATTATTATCAGGCAATATCAATTTGCTGGCCGGCACACAATATTCCTTGTTTATAGTACGAGACAGCGCTGAAAGTGCAGATAGCGCACAATATACTCTGGTAGCCGATAATACTATTCAGCAATTGCCGCAATACGATTCGTGTAGAATTCGCATACTTGACTTTGCTAGGAATCTTACATATACTGACCTTAGGTTTAATATTAATGAGGGTACAGGATACGGATTACCTTCGCCTTATTTTCAATCTACTTTTATAAACAGTAGAACTTATCTGGATAATAATACTTATCCGGTAAGATCACAATATTTTACGGTTCCCGCTATCAGTTATAAAGTAAGGTTTCTAAACGGCAGCGATACTACACAAAAGATTTTGGATTCTACTTATATTACATTTGACAAACAAAAGAAATATACATTTCTTCTTTTAGGTAAATACAATTCGCAAGATGCAAATGATCCTTTCCGCTATCAAATTATTTCCCAATAAATTTCTTTGCGTGGCTTGCGCCAAAATTAAAAACACAATCTATCTTTGCCGCATTCCATTTGACAATCAAAAAATAAAAATAAAATATACGAATGAAACGAAGCATAGTAATTTTTTCACATAGAAGAATGTATATGTGAAGTTCCATTCGACATTTAAAGTAAAATAAAATACACGAATGAAATTATCTTCTTTATTAGAAAGATTCAGTGAGCCTGAAACGCTCAAAATGGCCAAGCTCGGGCGCGAATTGCGTGCGCAAGGTATCGATGTTATAGATCTCAGTATTGGCGAACCCGATTTTGATACGCCTGAACATATTAAGCAAGCGGCCATAAAAGCCATTAATGATAATTGGTCGCACTACACGCCGGTAGCCGGTTTTGCAGATGCGCGGGAAGCTGTTTGTACAAAACTTAAAAGAGATAATGATTTAGTTTATAAGCCGGAAGAAATTGTACTTTCTACCGGAGCAAAGCAAAGCCTTGCAAACGCCATACTTGCTTTGGTGGATGATGGCGATGACGTAATCATCCCTACGCCTTATTGGGTTACTTATTCCGAACTGGTAAAAATTGCACGCGGAAAAGTAGTTGAGATAAGAACAACACCTCAGGCAAAATTCAAAATTTCCGCAGAAGAGTTAGAAGCAGCAATTACACCAAAAACAAAAGTATTTTTATTCTCCTCTCCTTGCAATCCTTCCGGAGCTGTGTACAGCAAAGAGGAACTGGAAGCGCTTGCAGCAGTTTTTAAAAAACATCCCGAAATTGCGATCATATCCGATGAGATATATGAATATATCAATTATGTAGGTAAACATGAAAGCATTGCACAGTTTGAAGAATTGCGCGACAGAATCATTATTGTAAACGGTTTAAGTAAAGGTTTTGCAATGACCGGCTGGCGTTTGGGCTATACGGCTGCACCTGTTGAAATCTCCAAAGCGATGGAAAAACTGCAAGGGCAATTTACAAGCGGGACAAATTCCATTACACAAAAAGCTACAGTAACGGCGCTTACTGCAGATCTTACGCCGACTTTTGATATGACAAAAGAGTTTACCCGCCGCAAAACACGTGTGCTGGAACTCATAAAAGAAATTCCCGGCATTCAATGTTCCGAACCAGACGGCGCTTTTTATATTTTCCCGGATGTAAGTTCTTATTACGGTAAAACGGATGGAGTAAATACAATAAAAGATTCCGCTGATTTCTGTATGTATATTTTAAATACGGCGCATGTTTCTTCTGTAATGGGTGCTGCTTTCGGTGAGCCGAACTGCGTTCGTTTTTCTTTTGCCAACAGTATAGAAAATATAGAAAAAGCCTGGGTAAGAATTAAAAATGCGTTATCTAAATTGAATTGATATTTGTATAAATTTCTTGTACGTTTGTAACAAATTTTAAAAAAAATATTTATGGAATTTCCATCAGAATTAAAGTACACCAAAGACCACGAATGGATTAAAATAATTGAAGGCAACACAGCTTTAATAGGCATTACTGAATTTGCGCAAAGCGAGCTTGGAGATATCGTATATGTAGACATCAATACTGTTGGCAATGATTTACATGCCGAAGATGTATTCGGTACAGTAGAAGCCGTAAAAACGGTAAGCGATTTATTTTTGCCTGTGGCAGCAAAAATACTGGAAGTAAATCCTTCTTTGGAAAATGCACCCGAAACCGTAAACACCGATCCATATAACAAAGGCTGGATGGTAAAAGTAGAAGTTGCCAACATTGCTGATTTGGACAGCTTGCTGGATGCCGCAGCTTATAAAGAATTGGTAGGATAAATGATTCTTACATCTTATAAAAAGTCATTTGGAAAAAATTTTCCAAATGACTTTTTTATATTGGCTATTGATGAAGTTGTTTAGACTTTTTAATAAGAACTCTAAAAGAACCCAGCGGGATCACAGAAAGCAGTAAGACAAAGTTAAACTGATTTCAATAAAATTAAAAAAGCCGTGTAAATCAATAGATTACACGGCTTTTTTGTTAAATGTCGTTAGCTTGAATATTTGAATAATTAAGAACTCGAAGGGGCAAATAGGTTAGCAAGATTTTGTCTAACTTGTGCTAACCTTTGAAAAACCGAAATGCTTATCCACATTACGTTACACAAGGTTAAGGAGTAATAAAAATAGTAATGTTTTTCTGTTTTAACCACAAAAAAAATGTTGGTTATGGCAAAACTTAATCCCACTTTATCCATTTTATTTTGGCTTAATCGACAAAGAAGCAAAAACGAAACTTTTCCAATTTACTCCCGTATTACTCTGAATGGAAAACGAATGGAACTTTGCACCCATTTATATCTAAATCCATCTCAATGGGATCAAAAGAATCAGCGTGTGAAAGGCACAGGTGAACAAGCTCGTAAAATTAATATTTTTCTTACGCAAATATCGGGTCCCTTGCAGGGATTATATACAAAATTATCTCTATTGGAGAGCCCGATATCATTAGAAATATTGAAAAGCACTTACTTAGGTAAGAAGATTAATCAGAGAAGTTTATTGGAGGCTTTTGCATTGCATAACCAAAGATTCTTCGAAAAAGTAGCATCTGGTCGAAATAGTGATCGTACTTACAAAAAGTATGAAATAGTAAAAGAGAAAGTTTCCTCCTTTTTAAAGGAGATATACAAGTTTAATGATCTTCCCCTGTCTCAAATCCAGTTTAGCTTGACCTCTGACTTTGAGCATTACTTGTGTAACGTGACAAAAATTGGAAACAATACAGCGATGAAATATATCAAGATCACAAAACAAGTATTGAAGTTCGCCGTTGGCTAGGGATGGATTATCTATAATCCAATTGGAGGATTCAAGTGCAGCTACGAAAATCCACAAATGGAAATTCTTACTATGGAAGAAATTGAAAGAATTTATTATAAATCTTTACTACCTAGATTAGAGCAAGTGAGAGATGTGTACCTATTTTGTTGTTTTACCGGATTAGCATTTACGGATGTAATGCAGCTTACAGCTAACAATATTATAACAGGTATTGGTGGTGAAGAATGGATTATAACAGAACGTCAAAAAACAGGAGCATTAGAAGAAGTTCCGCTTTTACCACTTGCTCTTGAAATTTTAGAAAAGTACAGATGCAATGCAGTATTACAAAATAAGAATCAATTACCCCCCTTGTGTAGCAATCAGCGATTTAATGGCTACCAAAACAAGCAGATGGTTTATGGTATTGCTTTTATGTGCCACACATCAAAAGTGGTGGTCAATGGAAGTGAACTGGGTAAAAACTATTCTGCCACTAGAATACAGGAACAATTGGGGATTAAAGGTCTACAGGAAAGAAAGCAAAAGTTGTTGGATCAAAAAAGGTTATCTGCATTTGCAAAGGGTATTCCTACTCAAGGAAATGCGGCGAACCTGCTTTTCTATATTTATGGCAATGGCTTTAAACTGGAGGCTTTGAAAGGGAAATTCCAGGATACTAATTATTTTCTATTCTTTCAAGACGAAAATAAAATTACTTCCATCGGACTTTATGGTTCAATCAGAGCCTATTTTGAAGAGCGTAACATTACACCTGAACTATGTGCGCATCTAAATGACCATGTTAAAGATTATGGAATTAACCTAATACAAGAGTATATTCATGGTTTATTTACCCAACAATCCGAAACTTTATTCGGACATATTACTCCAGATAAAAAGCAAAAAGAAAGAAAACTAAACTGGTAAATTAAGAGTTAATTTAGTAATGAATTTATAAGCCATAAAATATTGTAAGGAATTCTTGGTTATCACGTCTTTATTAAAAAATAAGAATTAATGAAACGTGTGCATATTCGGTCTTCACTTTTTATTATAACAGGGTTAGCTTTTCAAAGCTGCCATAATAACAAAAATTTAGTTGAAAAATCCTTTATTGATAGCTTACAAACTCTTTATACCCCAGATTCACTATTAGCTTCTAATGAACGAATTTTACATTTCTGGCAAGATAGAATTAGTCCAACCAATCCTGGCAATATTAATGAATTGCAATATGCTGGAACATTAATCAACAGATTTAAATTAGCTGGTCATATACAAGATTTAGACAGTGCAAATGCTATTTTGAAAAAAGTGGATACAACATTTGCACATACATTAGCCGCACCATTGATGAGTTTGGTTTCCCTTTCAATCATGCGTCATCGTTTTGCTGAAGGAGATATTTTTTATAAAAAAGCATGCACGATTGGGATTAAAGCGTATCAGAAAAACGCTATAGGCTTTGACATTGCTTTTGAATTGGGCTACTATGGTCAGGCGGGGAATTTGTTGAAAAATATGAGCGGACTAAAAGACTATAACTATTATTTCAGAAGGTCAAAATTTGACCATTTGAATGGTAAAATGGATAGCACACTAAGTGCGATGCAACAAGCCATTGTGCTGGCAGGGAAAAGTCCCTATTTGCAAAACCTTGCTTGGTCTATGATGGGCGACTTAGAAGTACATCAAAACAATTTATCTGCGGCATCAACAGATTTGAAAGAAGCCATAAGACTAAATCCAGGTGATATACATTCTATATTACAATTAGGTTGGGTAACACTGGTTCAAAATAATGATACAGTCGATGCCAAAGCACTGTTTGAAATAGCAAAAAAACGAAATGAATTGCCAGACCCTTACTATAAATCATATCAAATGGCTCAATGGCAAAAGGACAATCAAAAAGCGTTTTTTTATGCTAGACTTTTTGAGCAAAAATCCACAATGTACCAATATGGATCAATGTATAGCAAATACTTGATTGAATTATATACTACAATTCTAAATCAACCTCAAAAAGCCGAAAATTTAGCTTTCGCTGAGCTGAAAAATCGGGCAACACCACAGACCTATACTTGGTTTGCTTATAGTTTGTTGTGTAATCATCAGAAAGAAAAGGCCTACAAAATATTTCAGCAATATATAGCTGGCAAGCCTATAGAAGGCATTGAACTGTACTACGTCGGAAAAATATTGAAGAGCGTTGGTCATGGTTTGGATGCAGAAAAATGTTTTGATGCCGCTATGGAAAACAAATATGATCTAAGCCCTTATATGATTAATGATATCAAAAAGATGGAAGAATAGCGCAAAAAATTTATTCATTTAGATTCTTTGTAAATGCTCCTTTTCATAAAAAGTCACTTTGAGTAAATCAAAGTGGCTTTTTATTATTCAAAAAATTCGCTGTATGGTCCAAAAAATTGCAACTAAGGCTATGACTGTTGATATAGGAATTACAATAACCTTCTTATAATCAACTTTTTTGGAAAGCCATTTTATCAAAATAAAATATGCGACCAATATAATGGTTACTTGTCCTAATTCGACACCAATATTGAACATAACAATTCCTAATAAGTAACTATTTTTCGGTAATCCCAAACCTTGCAATGCACTTGCAAATCCCATTCCGTGGATAAGCCCAAACACAAAAACGACTATTAGCCGGCTTGGCTTCAATTTATTTGAAAAAATATTTTCTAATGCGACTAATAATATTGAAATGGAGATAAGTGGTTCAACTATAGTTGAAATTGGATTTATTAAGCCAAACATCGACAACCCTAATGTAATGGAATGGGCAATTGTGAAAGTATTTGCCTGAATCAATAAAGGTTTCAATTGCGGACTCAACAAGAGCAAAGAAAGTATAAATAATATATGATCAAAACCAAGTGGTAATATATGCCTATAACCCAATTTAAGATATTCCCAAGCAACAGAACTAGTTGATAATTGGGATAATTCGTTTACAACCACGTGCGCTTGACTCGAAAATGGAATAAGTAAAACTAAGCCTATAAAAAACAGTACGTATTTCATAAATGGAATTAAAAACGAATGGCTGAGATAGTCCCAGCCATACATTCGAATAATTATTTACACTTACCAAGGTGATGCCTCGTAAGGAAAACTATTAGAGAAATCTTTGTCATTCTTATCGACGTGATCAGATGTAAGACCAGGATTGGATGTTCCGTCTATTCCACCAAAAATCAGTGTGAAATTGTCGTCAATTACATCATCCGCTAAATTTCTTCCAGTAAGGACATGGGTACCGTCGTAGAAAGTAGTGGGACCTGTCAAAGAAACATTCAATACATCAGTGGATAGTGCTCCTGCAAATTGATCTGCGGTCAACCCTATTTTATTAGTTGTATAGTTCGGATTTAAAGCCAATAATTTGTTTTTAATTTCTGTACCAAAAATGCTGGCCATCTGTGAAGGCTCTGTTTGGTTAAATTTGTCATGCTCTGCGCTGCTGATGAATACAATGTTTAAACCTGGGCGAGCAACTTGATCTCCTTGTACTGCGAAAGTAACGCCTGTGTTAGGATCTGTTGGTGTAGAATTGTTGTCTTTGTGACATGCAGTAACACTTACAGCCATGATCAACAATGATGGATAAAATATTTTTTTCATTTTGGATTAAATTTGTGAATTAACTTTTTTGTTTTGTTTCAAGCCAAACATTGATAGTGCTTCCTGGTCCTAGCATTGTTTTAGGTACTTCTACTACGACGCTTAAGACATTTGTTCCAGCTAAAGCATCCGTTCCAGGATTATTGTAACTTGTTGCTTGTCCAGAAATTATTTTCAAATATTGTGGCAAATCGAAAAAGAAAGGATCATCTCTTGGACCTGCGAAAGCCTTAATTCCCTTGCTGCTTTTTGCAACTGTTGGTGTTGTCGCAGTGTAAGGTGTAATGTCTACAACTGCAGTTGCATCACTATTAATCGTACTAGATGTAGTACCTACAGTTGCTGGTTTTATTGGACCATAGATATACATTTTACCATTTTTGGGCACACATTGAATGACTAGATCTTCTTTGTTGTCATTGTCCGTGTCAATCTTAAATTCTAACAAAGTTTTTTCGTCAAATGCGGCTGTCTTGGTAGCTTCTGGACTTAATAAGCCTTGCACATTTCCCACAAAAACTAAATTACTGTTGTTTTCTGGACTTTGAAATACGTACAAGTCCGTAATGTCTGTTGTTTTGCCACTTACAGCGGGAGCATCACCGTGGTCGGAAGCCCATACGATTGCTCCGCCTCCAAGCATTGCAGTAAGAATACTCGCTACGATGATGGATTTTCTTTTTTTCTTGTTTAATTGCATAAAATAAAATTTGTATCTACATAGACGTATTACAAATCTGATCCTTACAAAAAATTTACATTTTCTTTAGAAAAAATAAGATAAGTGCAAAAGACTCGCAAATTTTGTTCCTGGAGTAAATGCAATACCATCAACAGGTTGTTGACCCTTAAGTCTGAAATAAGTATCAAATTGCGTTTCCTTCCATTTGGTATTGAACAAATTATTAATTGTCATACCAATTTCAAACTTTTTAGTTGTATAGTTTAAAACGAAATCTGTAATAAAATAACCTTCTGCAGTCAGACTATAATCATCATTGGCAGGTCGATCTCCCATATACCTATATCTTACACTACCATTGAATCCATTTTTAATAATAAATGTTACGCCTCCCGTACTACTCCATATTGGAGCTAACGGAATATAGTTGTTATGCTTGGGATCGTCCATGGATCGTCCATGTGCATAGTTGATATCCATATCCAAATATAAAAAACTAAAAGGCTGGGATCGTCCAGAAAAATCGATTCCAATTCTTCTTGTGCGCCCACTAAATTCCACAGAACCGCCGTCGCCGCCATACACATATTCCTTTTGCAAATAACTATACCAAACTGCCGCATTCAACAATAAATTCTTTACAGGTTTGGCAACAATTCCCAAGTCCGAACCATAGGCTGCTGGCAAAGTTTCTTTGCCACCTTCCACAACAACTACGCGTGCATCATTGGAATGAAATCCTTTGCCTGCAAACAAATATAGTTGCACATCCTTACCCACGAGATAGCTCAATTTAAATTTGGGACTTACTACAGCATTGTGTGCAGTGTACTTTCCTATGCCAGGCAGAGTAGTGTCTGTAGCCAGTTGATTATCATATAAATAATGAAGATAATCGTAACGAACACCAACATCTAATGTCCATTTTGGCGAAAAAGTAAATTCTTCATTCAGATAAATATCAGCTTGCTGTTCATTTATATTGCCTGATTTTATAGGATCTATAATTGTGTAACGATTCACAGTGTGTGACAAAGAAATATTTCTTACATAATCCAATCTTGTGTTCCAGCCCAAAGTAGATTTGACTTTCACATTTCCAAATGAATTTTCTTGTGCATACGATCCATTATATCCAACCAAATTTCGATGTTCTCTTTGTCTAAGTTCGTCTCCATTGATACTATCCGTTAAGAAAAAAGTAAAATTGGAATTAAGATCAAATGTGTAATGACTAAAGTAGAGTTGGTTCTGCAAAATACCCCCATTTTGGAAATGGGTAATCAATTGTGCATTGCCATTAGTTCGATTGGTATTCCCACCTTCATTAGGATCAATCGCTCCGTAAAATCCAATCAGACCTTGTTCCACGGCGATTTCTGGTATTTGTCCTGATGCCAACCAGCTGCTATGCATTGTAGAAGCACTCAATGTTAATTGGCTATTTCCACTAATTTGACCAGTATATTTTGTGAAGAAATTGAAGCGCTTAAAATGTTGCGGATGATCAAAATATGCATTACTATATCGATATTCGGAAGCGATATACCAAGAGTGTTTATCTTGAATGGATTTGGGTAACAAACTAAACATTCCCAACGCTCTGTAGGTATCGAATTGTCCACCTTCGACTTTAATAACATTTTTATCCAAAGCATTTGTAGTATGAAATGCTGCAAATCCAGTTACGGCCAAATCACCTTTTGATGTATTATACATTCCTTTTTCATAGTTGGTACTTTCGATGGTTTCAGGAATGATAAAATGACTATCTGCGTAACCTTGTCCATGTGCATGAGAAACCATATTAATGGGCATACCATCGACAGAAAGATTAATATCTGTGCCGTGATCATTGTCAAAACCTCTTAAAAAAATCTGTTCTGCCTTTCCACCACCTTGGTGTTGCCCTATAAACAAACCTGGAACTATTCGTAAGACTTCCTGTGAATTAGAAACACCACGTAGCCGAATATCCGTCTGACTAATTGCATGATATGGATTGAGATTGTTGGCAGTAATTACGACTTCAGACAACATCGTTTTGGATGGAATGAGATAGAATATAGTATAGTCAGAAACAGTATCCATATTCCAATGTATTGGTTCAAATCCTATAGCCTGAACATAAAAACTATCAGCGCGTATTGCTTTCCCAAGATATTCGAAATTGCCATTATTGTCTGTAATGCCTATAAGTTGCTTCTGCTTTTTAAAAATGCTAGCATTTGCAATAGGAACCTTTGAATCCTTGTCCAGAAAATGTAATATTTTATGTTTGGTTTGCGCTTGAGTTATTGAAAAAAATAGTATTGAAAGTATAAGAAAACGAAATTTCATAAATATTCAGGATGGCACTATTTTAAAATAGTAGTACAGTTAATAATGTGACAACATTATATATTATAAATAGAATGCAAAACACTACAGCCTTAATGTTGAGACTAAACCTCCATCCACAGGAATAGTTGCCCCATAAATATAACTTGCATCTTGCGACACAAGAAAGAGTGATGTTTGCGCAATATCTAAGACGTTACCACTTCTTTTGGCTGGAATCTCGTCAAATGTTTTCATAATAGGAGAACCTTCTACCATGAATGCTTCTACCATAGGTGTGTGAATTAGTCCAGGTGCAATAGCGTTCGCACGTATACCAGCATGGCCAAATTCGACATTGAGTTGTTGGGTCAATCCAATAATAGCATGTTTAGTCATCGTATAAGCAATACCTCCACCGCCACCAACTAAGCCTGCTGCTGAAGCCATATTTACAATAACGCCATATTTATTAGCAACCATATTTTGCGTAACATATTTTGTCACTAGGTATGTTCCTTCGATATTAACTTCAATAATTTTTTTAAAATAGGAATATTCGGATTGACTCATTAACACAAGGTTGTCAAAAATTCCAGCAGTATTACAAAGTATACTTATTGCTCCATATTTTTCCAAGCTCTTTTCATATAGATACTTTACAGATGATTCATCCGTAATATCTGCTGTAATGCCAATTGCGTCACCTCCATTGGCAATAATTTCTTGGATCGTTTCTTGCAATTTTTCAGATTGTACATCTGCGGCAATGATTTTTGCACCTTCTTTTGAAAATAACAAAGCTTGAGCTTTGCCAATTCCGGAAGCTGCACCTGTAATCATGGCTACTTGATTAGATAATTTCATAAAAATTTATTAGTTGCCTATATAGACGAAAATTGAAGTAATTCCTTACTAAATAATTAAACTTAGTTCGAAAGGAACAATTTATTGATCCGTCTAATTGATAATCCACAATAAAATGTAAACATCAATAATCACAACTAACAATCTTATAGAAAGCTTCTACGCCGACCTCCCAATATATAAAGGAGGTCTAACTATGCTATTTGCTACTGAAGAAAATTTTCATTCATTTCCTATAGATTGGCAAGTGATATTGACGGATATAATTGATCATAGGTGATAACTTTTGGATTAAACACAATATTGCTAGCATCTGCATGATCTGTAGTTCCTATGCAAACGAGCCTATAACTAGGATTAGCAACAGTACCTCCTGTAAATCCAGATGTGACAGAAATAACTCCCTTTAATTCTTTAAACTGCGCTTCTACACACCAGAAACAACCCGCTGCAAATGTAGCAGTATCCACCTTTTTTTGTTTGATCTCTATTTGTAGTGCTTTGTTCGATTGACCCGAAAGCATTACTGTTCTTCAATTTCGTGCTCGGTTGGCTGCAATCATATATTGGGAGTGCAAATAGGAACAAAAGTTTCTATATTTTATTTTTGATGATTTTCATTTTGCTGAATTATTTACTATGCAAATTGACGAAGCTTATAAGAACGCCTTACATATTTGGTGATGATAGTTATGATTTTAACATTTAATTTTTGCTACAATTTATTAGGTGTTGTAAGGAACCAAACTTTATTTCGTCTATGATTAGGCAATTGAATCTTATAATGATTTATTAAATATTAAAATTTTCAAAATGATCACAAAAGCCTTATTAGCAAAGTTAAAAGCAAAGCCAGGAAAGGAAGAAGATGTAGAAGTTTTTCTAAAAAGTGCATTACCATTGGTTCAAGCCGAGAGCGGAACAATTCATTGGTTTGCTATACAATTTGAACCAGGCACTTATGGCATTTTCGATACTTTTGAAACCGAAACTGCACGAATAACGCATCTTTCAGGGGAAGTCGCAAAAGCGTTGATGGCAAAGGCACCCGACTTATTCGCTGTTGCTCCAGATATTGTCATATTGGATGTTTTTGCTCAGAAATAAATAAGGTGGCGTTGTGTTTTATCTCACAACGCTTTTTTTTAAGAACAAAAGCACTTACATATCATTATTTATTCTTTCCTCAATCAATTTTTCCAAAGCTTCTTTTTTTGCTTCATCCATTGAGATCGTGCGGTCTTTTCTATTATGGAAAATATTTACCATCATTTTTTGCAATAATTGGCTTTGGGATTTGTACAATGTACATAAAGGGCAGATAGCCAAATGCAGTTGCATCACCCACCATTCATTAAAAGTAAGACGGGTATTTTCCTTTTTTTCTATCAAAAATGTAGCGTGCTTGCAAGTTCCCTGAGCGTGTGCATTGATGATCGTGTTTCTTATGAGTTTATTTTTTATCATCACCAATTATTTTGAAAGCATTCTCTTAAATTTAGTTTTGCCCGATGGATAATCACCCAATAATTGGAGTTGGTAATCTTCATAGTTTCGCAGATGACATTGCTCTCTTCCTCATCGATATGTTTGAGTGAAAAAACGGCAGCCCATAGTTTGGGTAATTTTTTCATACATAGTTCCAAAATTTTGTAAAATTCTTTCGCGTGTAATTTCTCGTCAGCCCTGTTGGTAAAGGGTTTGGGGGCAAATTCATTTTTCCAAATACCATTCTCGTCAAAAAAATCTACCGTTTCATTTTGTTCTGGTACATTCACCATTACTTTGTTGAGTCCAGACGCTTGTTTGCGATAATGATCAATGATTTTATTTTTCAAAATGGTGCGCAACCAAGTCAATTCACTCGAACGGCCTTCAAAAGAATCTTTACTTTCCAAACCAGAAAGAAAAGTGTCTTGCACCAAATCATTTGCCAACTCCACATCATCTACACGCTGGTGAGCAAAGTGAAACAGATAATCGGCATACTCTTTTACCCATTTATTGGCTTGAATATTTCTACTTGAATTCATATCGGCGTTATTTTTTACCAGAAGAGGTAAGCGCGACGAATCACCGCTTACCTGAAGTTAAAACATAAATGATGAAACAACTATTTTCCTTTGTACATCGACATTTTACCACTCATAGTCACCATTTCGTTTTCCTTTATCTTAATTTTTTTACCATCAGGAAGATTTACTGAACCGTCTGTATTGACTTTCGCACCGTTGTTCAATTTTACTGGTTCAGTCATTGGAGAAGGTGTACCATCAACGATTTTCATCATTTTACCTTTGTACATCATTACGAAGTTTTCCGCTTTAGCACTGTCCGCAAGAGCTGAACAAGAAGATTTATCGTGTGTTTTGCTCGTTTGCGCGTTTGCAACGATACCAATAGTTAGTGCGAATGCAGCGATCAATAATTTTTTCATAATTTAATATTTTTAAATGATTTTTTAGAATAGACGAAGGCGGAAAAATTTCCTTACAAAAATTTTTAATAGAAATAAACTTCTTTAACAATCTTGTCTTTTACAACAGAAAATACGCAGATTTCGGTAAATACAATGCGACCGTTGCCGATAAAATCAGCGTCCAATGTGAACGTGAGCGCGATCGAATTGCCCGCAACTAATGGATCGGAAATTTCCAAACCATTTACCTTTTCAATAGATGCTCTGAAATTGGCGCCTTTCTGTAAAATATTTTTCAATCCTTCTGTTTTTTCTGGAAAAAAAGAAGTATTTGGCTCAATACTTACGGCATCCTCAGCCAAAAAAGTTTTTTGCGCTTCTTCAAAACTGCCTGCTCTAAGCAAGCTTACCAATCTGGTTGCAATTTCTTGTGTTGTCATAATTGTAATGTTTTTGTGATTTAATCCATTACATAGACGCAGGTGGAAAAAGTTCCTTACAAGAATCTTGAAAAAAATTATGGTATCATAGCCATTCTCTGTGCAACTATAATTTTGGTTTTTGGATTGTCGACAGAATCGGCAACAGGGGTTAGCGGAATGCCTTCGTATTTGGAATAATGCGACTGATTGTTTTGAAATTGAAGGCGCTCAACTCGTACAATTTTTTGGGGAATATTGGCACCAAACCATTGCGAATCTGGCTGTTCGCGCCAAGTGACTTCGTACAAAATACTTCCATTTGGATAATGACCATCTGTATTTTTTAAGGCATATTGAAAAGCGGTGTCATTCCCATAAAGTGTCGACATCAGGCTGTCTTTTGGATAAATAGTTGTTGTAAATGGATGCATCAACAATGGATTTTCTGGTAATTGATCACCAGGATGCAAGGACGCCTCTGTATTGATTCTTAAATGTTTAGGTTGGCAACTTGTCCAAACAAGCAGCGTAAATGCAGCTATTATAAAACTATATATTTTCATTGTTTACTGTTTAAAAGTGAAGGTCTAATGGTTTGGCAAAAACAAAATCATTGTTTTTAGTAGATTGGTGGCAAGATTGACATTCGGTTGTGAACAATGCATTTTTTCCATAAGGTTTTAAATCCTCATCAAGCCATCGAGCCCAACCCCAACCATCTGTCGAAGCATATTTTTTGCGGTCTTTGATCATAATTTCTACCTGCCAAAATGGTCCTGTTGTCACGCTGCCATTCGGCTGCACAATTTGTTTCCACTTCGCTTTTGCCAATATTGTCCCGTCTGGCCACGGATTGGTTTGCCTGTTTCGTATGGCATCTTCTCCAATTTTATTTATAAAAATCATTCGAAGTGTGCCCTGCTCAAACCGATCGGAAATGCTGATAATTTTCCAATCGCGATAATTCCCCAAATATGGAATACCATTCGGCGCATCCGCTACTTTTTTAGGATGTTGAAATGCCGCAAATTGCTTAATTTGTTGTATTGTCAAACTGTTATCTGAAGGGTTTCTCATGGAAAGAGAAAGGGCAAAATTTTTGAGTATATCCAATTGCACATTCGAAATTTTGGCACCAGAATGAATCATCGTGTACGAAGACAAAGGCATTTCGTTCTTAATGATTTTATTAAGTCCATAATACAAAATCGTTCTTTGTTGTGTGGGCGGAAGCGTGTCCCAATTAGAAAAATTCAAAGCTTTTCTACCTGTTTGAATATGATCTGAAACAAAGAAATTAGCAGGCGTTAATTGGTCGTACCAATGCAAATTGATTTGGGAAGAATGACAATCATAGCAGCTATTTTGTAAAATCGCTGCCACATCTTCAGGTACATTTTTCAATGGCCGCATGGGCGCATTAGACAATTTTTCGGGTCGAAATTCCTGACTAATTCCTGCAATAATCAAGATGATGATTAAAATAATATGCCCTTTTTTCATTTTTGAATCGAGATTAATTTAAAAACAAAACTATTGATAGGCAATTAGTTAAGTTATTAACTGAGTCTGAAAGGGAATAATTTGGGCTTAAAAGCGAATTATTGCAGCTGAAAGGAAATTTCGTTTTGTAGTAATTATGGTTTCCTTTTAGAAAATTAGAAATTCCAGAAAATTCCGACTAATTTTATCATTTAGAAAATGAAAAAAGCCAGACTTTATACTTGGACCTTGCTCGGAATTAGTTTGATCGTATTAATCGTCGGGCTATTGACTTTCCGCTATTTTTACCTTTCTGCACAAACGACTATTTCGGAAAGTAAAATGACCAATGCCCAACGTGAAAGTCGGGAAGTGGGGCGATTATTGGAACAACAATTGCAAAGTGGTCTGCCTCGGGAAAAGGTGATTCAAAACCTGCAACAAAGCATCCTTAATACCGATGCGCAGAGCGAATATCTCTGTATGTACAACCAAAAAGGCGTGGAATTGTGCAATCCAAATCCGGCGTTGGTGGGAAAATTGATTGACACTTCGGATTCAAAAGTGAAGCGTAACGAAGAAAATATTCCATTTAGTGAACTGCTGAAAGAAGGAAAATCCAATACAACCGTTCGGAATTTCCCTAAATCTCGAAATAGAGCGTCCGAAATTGTGAGCGTTTATCCAGTGATTGGCACCGATTGGATGGTGGCAACCCACGCCAATATTGGCATGGTTCAGTCTGAAATGGATAATTTGTTTAGGCAGTTTCTGTTGGGTACAATATTGATGATAATTGTCATTGCAGGTTTGTGCTATTTGCTTATTCGATTGATTTACAGAAAGTACGAACAAGCAACTGATTTGCACATAGCTTCTTTGAATAAAGAATTGAATGAATTAAATGTGATGAATAATCACCTTAAAACGTTGCAATCTCAATCCAAACCATTTGAAACAGTTGTTCCCGAAAATGAAGAAGATATTAAACGGAAACGAATGTTAGTCTATGAAAAAAATGAACTCATTTCGATTGAAACGCAAGAAATTTCTTGGATTTATCTGGATGAAAACACTTTGATATTGACTACATTTTTACAAAAAAAATACACTATAAATGGCAGTTTGGATGAGTTGATGAAACAGCTGGATAATGATATTTTTTACCGAGTGAACAGGCAATGCATTCTCAATGTAAATGCGATTAAATCCATCTTGCTATTTGGTAGAAATCAATTGGAAATTCTCACCAATCCAACCACGCCCAAAGAAATAATCATCAGCAAAAACAAAGTGGCTGAGTTTAAAAATTGGTTGGATAGATGAATTATAAGATATTTTAATTTTGTTTAAAGATATCAATTTATGTTATTATAAATTATTTAGGGTATATTCATTAACTTCGTTCGAAGCAATAATGGTTAGCATTTCGGTTAGTTATAAGAATATATTATGCGTAGGAATTTGATTTGCATAACTTTATTATAATATTATAGATCCCAGCGCGTTCCAACATTTATAGCGAATACATTTAAAACAATATGCGACCCTGACGCGGTCGAACATTTGTTGTTTTAAAATTTGCTATAAACCTATAATCCCTTCGGGATTAATCTTTGAATCTTAAAAGTCTAAACAACTTTAATATTTATTTCAATAAAGCTTCTTTCAAATCATCGGGTTTTGCGCCTGCAGTCCATGTTTTGATGAGCATTCCTTTTTTATCATAGCCGGCCATGAAAGGTGTCATTTCCAAACGGTAGAAACTTGGTATGGTATAATTCGGGTCTTTATAAAAATGCATGTTTTTGTATTTTGATAAACCATACTGGTCGGCAAATTGTTTTATTTCTTCGAATGTGGGAGCATAAGTTGTCCAAAGGAAAAATATATTTTTTATCTTATCTATTTCTTTTACCAGTTCTTCTGCTTCATGCTGACAATGGCTGCAATCCGGATTGAAAAAAATAATTACAACCGGAGTTTTTTTAGGCAGTTGTGCAGTATTAAACCACGTGCTGTCTTCATTGAGCAATAAGAATTTCGGCAAGGTGGAATCTTTTTGATATGGCGGAATAGTATCGTAGGTTTGCGCTTTGGCATTTCCCGCAAATAGCATTGCTGCAAATATTATTATTATATATTTCATTATTGTTTTGTTTGGAAACAAAATTAATAGTTATATCTCAACGAAACTGTTATAAATATATTTTCTTCTTACCATACGAAAAGGCTTGTGCTATGCCATTTATAAATTCAGTGTTCTGTTTTTACATCAGGATGTGTTACATAATTATCGATAATTTTCCAGCAAATTACAAGATCTACCAGACTTAGCAATTGAGCAATCGTAGCAAGAAGCAATGACCAAATGATAATTTTTTTTCTGCGGCTTAAAATATTTCCAAAGAGTCTCTACCATATTAAAAACAAGGAATAAAGGCAAATAATCTGAAATACAAACAAACATAAATAGTGAAAGTTTTTTGAATACAGCATGCCTTCTCTTGCCGACACCAATTTTGCTTTACCTTTGCGCAACATTCAAAGTGAAAATTATTTGTAATGAAGAAAATTCATATTGTTGCATTGGTGGTTATAGCTGCGGTCATCGCTTTATTGATAAGCCAGTTGGGCAATTTTTCAACTTATGAAACCATAGCTTCCGCAAAAGCAAAACAAGGAAAAACTGTAACGATAATTGCAAAACTGAATAAGCAAACGTTACAATACGATCCCGTTAAAAATCCAAATTACCTTACGTTTGATGTTTCCGATACCACAGGAAATATCATGAAAGTGGTGTACTACTTTGAAAAACCGCAGGATATGGAAAAGAGCGAACGTATTGTTTTAAAAGGGAAAATGGATCACAACGGCGTTTTTCAAATAAGGGATCAAACGGGAATTTTATTAAAATGCCCTTCCAAATACAAGGATAATCCGAACGCTTTGAAAAATGATGATGTATTGAATGCAAAAGCTTCTTTGTAATTCTTGTCTGCGTTTTTGTGAAATATTTATTCCAACTTTATCTTCTATCAAATGACATATACAGGCGAACACTTACTTCCGGGACAATTAGGACATATAGCAACGGTAGTTTCGCTGATAGTTTCGCTGATGGCAACAATCGCTTTTTACAAAGCAAACAAAGCGCTTCTTCCAGAAGAAAAAAAAAGCTGGCTAAGAATGGCGCGTACAGCATTTCTCATTGAAACGATTGCCGTGATTACAACGATAAGCTGTATTTACTATATTTTATCGCACAACTTGTTTGAATATTTTTATGCCTGGGAACATAGTGATAAGACACTTCAGCCCGAATATATTTTTAGTTGTTTGTGGGAAGGTCAGGAAGGAAGTTTTTTACTTTGGACTTTCTGGCATTGCTTACTCGGCTGGATTTTGATTTGGCGGGCAAAAAAATGGGAAGCTCCTGTAATGATTGTCGTGAGCTTTGCACAGTTTTGTTTGGCAACCATGATTCTTGGTTTGTATATTTTTCACTTGAAAATAGGAAGCGACCCTTTTCTGCTGATGCGGCAAAAAGGAATTTTGGATAATGCGCCTATTTTTCTCGACAAAACAACTGGCGGTTTTAGAAAAGATTATTTGCAATTTTTGCATGACGGGCAAGGCTTAAATGCTACGCTGCAAAACTATTGGATGGTTATTCATCCCCCAATATTGTTCTTAGGATTTGCTTCCACTATTGTGCCGTTTGCTTATGCTTTCGCAGGATTGATAAATAAAGACAATACCTGGACTAAATATTCCGTAGCATGGGCGGCTTTTTCCGGCGGAGTTTTGGGCTTAGGAATAATGATGGGTGCTGCCTGGGCTTATGAAAGTTTAAACTTCGGCGGTTATTGGGCTTGGGATCCTGTAGAGAATGCTTCACTTGTTCCGTGGCTTGTAATGGTCGCAGGCTTGCATACAAATCTCATATTCAATCATTCAAAATATTCTTTAAAGATTACTTATATCTTTTATATACTATCGTTCTGTCTGGTTTTGTATTCTACTTATCTCACACGCAGCGGCGTACTTGGCGATACCTCAGTGCATTCATTTACCGGCGCGGATATGGACATACAATTAATCAGTTTTATAATCATCTTTTCATTCCGGCCATTGTGTTGTTTCTTCTTCGTCAAAAGCAAATGCCTTCCATAAAAGAGGAAGAAAGCCTTTACAGCCGCGAATTCTGGATGTTTATAGGTTCTCTGGTTTTATTTTTAGGAGGGTTAATTATTATCGGTAAAACATCTATTCCTGTTTTTAATAAAATTTTCGGGACAAAAATAGCCCAACCGGAAGATGTATTATTTTCTTATAATCAGTTACAAATATTTATTGCAATTGTTGTGGGATTATTAACTGCGATAGGGCAATATTTGAAATACAAGCATACGCCCAAACAATATTTGTATCAGAAATTACTCACGCCAACTTTTATAAGCATCGTGGTAGCATGTGTGTTTTTTGTAGGGATTAAAATAAATTACCGCGATCATGGTACGGGATTTTTAGTTGCTATTTATATTGCCATATTTGGCGCTGTTTATTCCGTTCTTGCCAACTTGGGATATATATTTTTAGTACTGCGCGGAAAAATAAAAACAGCCGGTCCATCGGTAGCACATATAGGCTTTGGGCTGGTTTTATTAGGCGTATTAATTTCATCGGCCAAGAAAAATATTATCAGTCATAATACTACCGGAATTAATTTATTTGAGAAGTCGAAAACAGAAGATCCTGCGGAAAATATTACGCTGTTCAAAAGCATCCCGATTGATATGGGAAAGTACATGGTGACTTACCAGAATGATACGATGAATGACAGGGATCATCAACGTGTTTTCGTAATTAATATGCAGGATAAGCAAACCAAAAAATCATTTAACCTATATCCATATTTACTAAAGAATAATAGGCAAATGGAAGGATACGGCGCAACGCCAAATTCCAAACACTTCTGGAATAAAGATGTTTATGCCTATGTGAGCGCTTATTCCCAAAGCGATGCAAGCACAGATACTGCTACATTCCGCCCTGTTGAATTGAAAGTTGGAGATACCGTTTTTTATTCCAAAGGATTAATCATTTTAAACAAAGTCGATGTCAATCAGCCAAACACGGCTGTTCCTAAAATAGATTCCGGCAGTTTGCTGATGAGCCTTGATCTAACAGTAGTATCGAAAGAAGGAAGTCGATATTTATCCACGCCATCAGTTTTAATAAAAAATGATAATGCGCAGGTAATTCCAGATACCGTTACAGCACAAAGTTTAATCGTAAAATTTAACCGTGTGCTGAATGATAAAAACGGTAAACTCGAAATCGGCATAAAAGAAAGCAATACATTGAATAATCCGATAACGCTGAAAGTAATAGAATTTCCTTTTATAACTATCTTATGGATAGGCGTAATAGTGATGGTTATCGGTTTCTGGATGAGCGTTTATCAGCGTGTAAAAAAATTAACGGTACGTTCTGCAAGCAATGCATAATTTTGTTGCATCATGAAGATGAAATATTTTTTTCTTACAGTAATTATAATCTTATCTGCTGCGCAAAGCATGGCGCAATGCGCACTGTGTACGAAAACTGCGGAGCAACTGGGCGATGGTCCGGCATCCGGATTGAATAAAGGAATATTGTATTTGATGTTTATTCCTTTGGGATTGCTTTTCTACATCGGTTATCGATGGTTTAAAAGAGAAAAATTACTAAAGCAGGAAGGAAAAATATAATCCTATTTTGCTTGCATTATTTTACATCAAAACTCTTACCGCATCAATTACTTTATCAAGATTACTTGCATCTTGTCCGCCGGCGGTTGCTAATGTTTTTTGCCCGCCGCCGCCGCCTTTGATTAAGGGAGCAATAGTTTGTTTGATGATTTTTGAAGCATCAAGATTTTTGTCTGTTGCTATTTTCTCATCAATCAAAACGGCAACATTGGCTTTACCGGAAATATTGGCGCCAAGCACTACAACATAATTTTGCAAATGCTGTTTTATATCAAAGCAAACTTTCTTTAAAGCATCGGCAGAAGAAACTTCTACTTGCCTGCCAACAAAATTTACTCCGTTAATAGTTTCTGCTTTTTGTGCAAGCGATTTGCTGAGTTGGCCATATTGAGCGGCTTCCAGCGATTCTGTTTTCTTTTCCAAAGCAGATTTTTCATCCAATAATTTCTCTATAGATTTTATGGGTTCTTTTGTTTTCAATAATTCGGAAATGATTTTTATTTGTTCCGTTTTTTCTGAAACATATTGGAATGCAGCTTCGCCCGTTAATGCTTCAATGCGCCGGACACCTGCAGCCACAGCGCTTTCCGCAGTTATTTTAAATAATCCGATTTGCCCTGTAAAACCTACATGCGTACCTCCGCAAAGTTCAACGGAAAAATCAGGATCGATGGTTACTACACGGACAACATCGCCGTACTTCTCGCCAAACAATGCCATTGCGCCGAGTTTCATGGCTTCTTCTTTCGGCAATTCTTTGATAACGACAGGAATGTTTTCACGGATTTTTGCATTCACTAACGTTTCTACTTTATGCAATTCTTCATCTGTAATTTTTGCAAAATGCGATACATCAAAGCGTAACAAATCCGGACTTACCAACGAACCTTTTTGATTCACATGTTTGCCAACTACTTCATGCAAAGCTGCGTGCAGCAAGTGCGTTGCCGAATGATTCAACATAATTTTCAAACGTCGGCCGGTATTTATTTTCGCTACAACCGAAGCAGACATATCATTTGCAATCGTTTCAGAGAAATGAATAATTTCTCCGTTCTCTTTCTTAGTATCAACAATTGTCAATTGTTCATTTCCTATTATCAATTGTCCCGAGTCGCCGACTTGTCCGCCGCTTTCTGCATAGAAAGGCGTTTGTTCCAAAACGATCTGATATTGTTCTTTATTCTTTGCTTTTACTTTTCTGTACTTAACCACTTTGGTTGTTGTTTCCAATTCGCTGTAACCTACAAAAGAAGTTTTCTCAGCTTCGTTTACAACAATCCAATCTTCTGTATCAATAGCTGTTGCTGCACGCGAGCGGTTTTTTTGTTTTTTTAATTCCTTGTTAAAGCCGTCTTCATCAACTTTCCATTCAATTTCACTTGCCATTAATTTAGTTAAGTCGGATGGAAATCCATAAGTGTCATAGAGTTCAAATGCTTCTCGCCTTTAATTAGATTATTTTAAACATAATATTTCTCGCCACTTATTTTTTAATTTTTTGAATTTCGTCCAAAAGAAAATTTAGATTGATTTCTTCTAAAATTGTACTAGTTTTGGTTACTTCTTCAATGTTTGTTGTGTGAGTATCTGTCATTATTCCCATGCCTGGGTCTTCAATATAAAATCCTGTGTAATCATTAAAGCGTCTAATTCCCTTATCCAATGTCCTCAAAAAAGATTCTTCTTCTTCCTTAATTACTTTCGTTACAAAATCCTGTTGTTGAATTAATTCTGGAAATACATTTTCAAACTGCTGTGCAATATGCGGAATAAGTTGAAACAACAACGGTGTTTTATAATCTAAATAAGAGAAATAATAACGCACTGCGCGGCGCAAAATTCTTCTGATAACATAGCCTGCGCCTGTGTTTGACGGCAATTGTCCGTCGGCAATACAAAAACCGATAGCACGAATATGATCCGATAACACGCGAAACGCAACCGCTTGCTTGCTATCGCTGAAATCATATTTTTTATTTACAATTTTTTCTATTTCATTTATTGTTCCTGTAAAAATATCCGTGTCGTAATTGCTTTGTTTGCCTTGCAGTACACGCACCAAACGTTCAAAACCCATTCCGGTATCTACATGCTTTTCAGGAAGATTTTGCAACGAACCATCTTTCAATCTGTTGAACTGCATGAATACGAGATTCCATATTTCTATTACTTGCGGATGGTCGGCATTAACCAATGTTTTACCGTCCACTTGTTTTCTTTCTTCCTCGGTTCGGCAATCTACGTGTATTTCAGAGCAAGGACCGCAAGGCCCTGTGTCGCCCATTTCCCAGAAATTATCTTTCTTATTTCCTTTCAAAATTCTTTCTTCGGCGATATATTTTTTCCATTCATCATACGCTTCCCGGTCGAATGATAAACTTTCTTTTTCATCACCTTCAAAAACGGTTACGTACAATCTATCTTTATCCAATTTCAAAACATCGGTCAATAATTCCCAACTCCAAGCAATAGCTTCTTTTTTGAAATAATCGCCGAAGCTCCAGTTGCCAAGCATTTCGAACATCGTGTGATGATAAGTATCCACGCCCACTTCTTCCAAGTCGTTGTGCTTACCGCTTACACGCAAGCATTTTTGCGTATCGGCAACGCGTTTATGATCCGGATTTTTATTACCCAAAAAATAATCTTTAAACTGGTTCATGCCTGCATTGGTAAACAAAAGTGTCGGATCATTTTTTATTACAATGGGCGCGGAAGGCACAATCGTATGGCCTTTTGATTTGAAAAAATCCAAAAATATACTACGTATTTCCGAAGAAGTCATGTATCAAACTGTTTTTGTGCGGCGAAGTTAAGGATAAGAAGCGAGCATGATAATTTTTGTGAATGGGAATTCTTTCGTAAAAATTTTTCAAAAAAGAAGGGATAGTTGCTGAAACCTTATATTTGTCTCATAACTAAAAATCATTTTTGAGGAATGAGAAAAGCTATTCCCGTAAGTTTGGTGTTGGTAGCATTGTCGCTGGTGGGTTTTGTGATTTTGCAAATCAATTGGGTAATCAGCACACAGCAATTGCAGAAGCAAAAAATTGGTTTTAAAGCAGAAAGAGTAGCGCAGCAAGCGGCGGACTCGTTGCGTAAAATCAACTCAATGAATATACTGACTTACCGTATGCAGGGCTTTCCGAATGTTTCTTTATCCGCCGTACCGAATCCTTATATTAAAATCAACCAAAGGCTTACGCACAGGGATATCGATAATATTATTCATAAATACCTTGTGGATAATGATATTGAAAAGTTTGAAACGGCATATGTGATTTTATTCGGGCCAAGGCTGAGTATGAATATAGAATTTGCCAGTTCAAACTATAACGATATTAACCGGCGGTTGAGCATAGATTCTGTTTATTATTACAATACATATTTTACAGGCATTGCTCCTATCAATTCACAGCCAAATGCAGATGATGGAATTTTTTCAGTCAATGAAGGGCTTACTATCATTGTACCTAATTTGAATAAACAAGCTTGGAGTTCCATAATATGGATTTTGATTGGTTCTGCATTGCTTACTTTAATTACAATCTCCGCGTTTTATCTTACTGTTCGCATTATGCTGCAGCAACGCAACCTAAGTAAAATCAAAAGTGATTTTATCAATAACATGACACACGAATTTAAAACACCGCTCGCAACAATTTCTTTAGCGGTAGATGCTTTACATAACACGCGTGTACAGGGCAATAAAGAAAAAACCCAATACTTCAGCGGGATTATCAAAGAAGAAAATAAAAGAATGAATAAGCATGTGGAAACGATTCTGCAAGCGGCATTTATGGAAAAGCAGGAGCTTAACCTGAACAAAAATGAAATACATGTACATAATATCATAGAGAAGCTGATTCAAAATTTTTCCTTGCAACTGGCCGACAAAAAGGGAGAAGTAGTTACACATTTCAATGCTGCCAACGATCTGATAACGGGAGACGAAGTGCATATAACCAATCTTGTGAATAATCTTATTGATAATGCCGTCAAGTATTCAAAGCCGGATGTGCCGCCGCGCATCGTAATTACTACAACCAATTCAGCTAAAAATCTGATTATTCAAATTAACGACAACGGCATCGGCATGTCCAAAGAATCCGTAAAAAGGATTTTCGAAAAATTTTACCGAGCACATACCGGCAATATCCACAATGTAAAAGGCTTTGGATTGGGCATGTCTTATGTGAAAGACATTATTACTGCCCATAAAGGAAAAATAAAAGTGGAAAGCATTCCGGGCAAAGGTTCTACTTTCATAGTTGAATTGCCGCTGTCATAATATTATAATAAAATATATGTCATTTATTTATTTTTATTACCATACAATTTATTTTAAAATACAATTACATTTGTAACATTCCATTTTATTTAATTTTAAAAGAAGAAAGAATATGTCTCTCAGGTTTAACGCATTAAGTGAGCTCGCGGCAGAAAGCGGTGCCGGTAATGAAGCCACACAAAAAGTAACTGCAATATTTGGTGAAAATGTATTTACCCTTGACAAAGCGCGTGCATTTTTAAGCGATGAAGGCTATAAAAGCCTGATTGCCAGCATTAAAAATGGAAAAAAGATTGACCGCAACTTAGCCAGCCAGATTGCCAGCGGTATCCGTGCATGGGCAGAGAGCAAAGGCGTTACACACTATACGCACTGGTTTCAGCCACTAACAGGCGCCACGGCAGAAAAGCACGATTCCTTTTTTACCATCAAAAGTGACGGCACGCCTATTGAAGAATTTGACGGCGCTACGCTGATTCAGCAAGAACCAGATGCTTCTTCTTTTCCAAATGGTGGTATTCGCGCTACTTTCGAAGCACGCGGTTATACTGCATGGGATCCTTCATCGCCGGCCTTTATATACGAAGTGGCTGCGGGAAAAACTTTGTGTATTCCTACAATATTTGTTTCCTATACAGGAGAATCTTTGGACTATAAGGCACCTTTATTGAAAGCGCTGGAAAGCTTAGGAAAGGCTGCGGTAGATGTGGCAAATTATTTTGATAAAAATATTACGCGCGTTACGCCTACATTAGGCTGGGAACAAGAGTATTTTGTAATTGACGAGGCTTTGGCAAACGCACGTCCCGATTTAGTACAATCAGGCCGTACGGTTTTCGGAGCTGCGCCGGCCAAAGGGCAGCAATTGGAAGATCATTACTTTGGTTCTATCCCGGAAAGAGTGTATGCTTTCATGCGCGATTTTGAAAATGAAGCCTATAAATTGGGTATTCCTTTGCGTACACGTCACAATGAAGTAGCGCCTTCTCAATTTGAAGCAGCGCCTATTTTTGAAGAAGTGAATATTGCCGTAGATCACAACATCCTTTTAATGGAAGTAATGAGCCGCGTGGCAAAACGCCATAAGCTGAAAGTATTGTTGCACGAAAAACCTTTCGCGGGCATCAACGGAAGCGGAAAGCACAACAACTGGAGCTTGGCAACCGATACAGGCGTAAATCTTTTGGCTCCCGGCAAAACGCCGAAGACAAATTTAATATTCCTTACTTTCTTCGTAAATATTATTAAAGCGGTTCATGACAATGCAGATATATTGCGCGCATCTATTGCTTCCGCAAGTAACGATCACCGCTTAGGAGCGAATGAAGCGCCGCCGGCAATTATTTCCGTATTTGTGGGGAAATATTTAAACGACGTATTGAATGATATCGAAACACGTGTCGGCGACAAATTCGATGAGCAGGACGAAGCGATTTTGAAACTGGATCTGCACAAATCTATTCCCGAATTATTGCTTGATAATACAGATAGAAACCGTACTTCGCCATTCGCATTTACCGGTAATAAATTTGAATTCCGTGCCGTAGGTTCTACAGCCAATTGCGCTAACGCAATGATCGCATTAAATTCTATTTTGGCCGATACTTTGATTAAGTTTAAAGCGGAAGTAGATGATTTGATTGGTAAAGGAACAAAGAAAGAAGTAGCAATCCTGCAAATCATTCAAAAATATATCGTTGATAGCAAAGCAGTTTTATTTGAAGGAGATGGCTACAGCGAAGCGTGGGAAAAAGAAGCTGAAAAACGTGGATTGCCCAACGTAAAAACAACGCCTTTGGCATTAGACGCATTAGCTACAGATAAAGCTAAAAAGCTCTTCTCTGATTTAGGTGTTTATACGCACAGGGAATTGGAAGCACGCCATGAAATAGAGTTGGAAAACTATTTGAAAAAAGTACAGATAGAAGGCCGTATTATGGGCGATTTGGCACTAAATCATATTCTCCCCGTTGCGGTATCTTATCAGAATAAATTGGCTGCAAATATCAAATCTCTTAAAGAACTTGGATTTGATGAAGCTTCTTATGCAGCTCAGAAAGATTTGCTGAAACGTATTTCTGACCATATTCAGGTTATCTATACCAAGGTACATGAAATGACGGAAGCACGTAAAATTGCGAATGCAATTACCGATGTGCGCACAAGGGCTATCGCTTACGAAAGCCAGGTTAAAGCTAAGTTCTTTGACGAAATCCGTTATCATGTAGATAAACTCGAAGCATTGGTAGATGACGAATCATGGACATTGCCAAAATACCGTGAAATGTTGTTGCTGAGATAATCAATGTTTTCTATTTTATAAATTGAAACTGCCCGCGAGGGCAGTTTTTGCTTTTATATCAATTCATTTTCCGTCTTTCCACATTAGTTTTTACCTTTGCAACTCCTTTAAAAAAACAAGGAACTTACAGAATGATCAGTGCAAGAAATATTACGCTCGCTTATGGCAAGCGGGTTTTATTCGATGAAGTAAATATCAATTTCATAAAAGGTAATTGCTATGGCGTTATCGGTGCGAACGGCGCCGGCAAATCTACTTTTTTAAAAATATTAAGCGGAGAAATTGAACCAACGAAAGGGTCTGTTGAAATTACGCCGGGCGAAAGATTGTCTTTCCTGAAACAAAACCAGTTTGAGTTTGATAATGAAACCGTTTTAAATACGGTATTGATGGGGCATAAAAAGATGTGGGAAATCATGCATGAGAAAGATGCAATCTATATGAATCCCGATGCAACGGAAGACGATTTTATGCATGCAAGCCATCTTGAAGCAGAATTTGGAGAAATGGGCGGATATGAAGCAGAAAGTAATGCAGCTGCATTTTTGAGCGGATTGGGCATCAAAGACGATTTGCACCAAACACAAATGAAAGATATTCCTTCCAACATGAAAGTGCGTGTTTTATTAGCGCAAGCATTGTTTGGAAATCCTGATATTTTATTGCTTGATGAGCCTACGAACGGATTGGATATTGAAACCATTGGTTGGCTTGAAAATTTTCTTGCTGACTATGAAAATATCGTATTGGTCGTTTCGCACGATCGTCACTTTCTTGATGCCGTATGTACGCATGTAGCTGACGTGGACAGGCAAAAAATAAAAATTTACACAGGTAACTATTCTTTCTGGTATGAAAGCTCGCAGTTAATGGCACGCCAGATTGCAGATAAGAATAAGAAAATGGAAGACAAGCGCAAAGATCTCTTGGACTTTATTGCGCGCTTCAGTGCAAATGCTTCGAAATCAAAGCAGGCAACTTCCCGTAAAAAGGCATTGGAGAAATTAACGATAGAAGAAATAGAACCATCGAACAGAAGATATCCGGGCATTATTTTTCAGCCGTTGCGCGAAGTAGGAAACCAAATCCTGAACATAGAAAACCTGAAGAAATCGGTTGATGAGAAATTACTTTTTGACAAAATTACTTTCGATATAAAGAAAGGGGAAAAAATCGCTTTCTTAAGTAAAAATCCTTTGGCAATTTCTTATTTTTTCGATATCATCAATAATGAATCGAACGCGGATAGCGGAAAATTCGAATGGGGAACAACGATTACCAAAGCATATCTTCCTATCGAAAACGGGAAATATTTTAAAGAAGGTTTGCCTATGCTGGACTGGCTTCGCCAATTTGTGCCGCCAAATATTACAGATGCCGATGAACCTTTTCTTAGAGGCTTTTTCGGAAAAATGCTTTTCTCCGGAGATGATCTTTCCAAAAAAACAAATGTATTAAGCGGAGGTGAAAAAGTTCGTTGTATGGTAAGCCGAATGATGTTGCAAAATCCGAACGTAATTATTCTCGACCAGCCTACCAACCACTTGGATCTGGAAAGTATTCAGGCATTCAACGAAAGTTGCATCAATTTTCCGGGTATTGTTTTGTTTACCTCACACGATCATACTTTTATGCAAACCGTTGCCAATAGAATCATTGAGCTTACGCCAAAAGGCATTATCGACAGGTTGATGACTTTTGACGAATATATGTCAGATGAAAGAGTAAAATTGTTGAGGGAAGAAATGTATTCGGAATGATATGGCATGTAAATTATTTATTTTTCTATAAGTAGAATTCTTTCCATACTAACCGAAAATTGCGTTAGATTATCATATAATAAATTTACTACAAGAATAGAAATATAAATTAACATACATCCTCATCATTTTATCATAACTTCGCAATGTTTATAAAATAAGTTATTTTCTCTTATGCAAGTGGATATATTGGCTTTTGGCGCACATCCGGATGATGTGGAATTAGGTTGTTCAGGTGTGCTTTTATCAGCAGTCTTGCAAGGGAAAAAAACAGCAGTTGTAGATTTGACAAAGGGCGAGCTCGGCACGCGCGGAACTGCCGAAACAAGAGAAGAAGAATCGGCGCGCGCTACAATAATACTTGGGCTTTCATCGCGTGAAAACCTTGCATTGCCGGACGGATTTTTTCAAATTAATGAAGAAAATATCTATAAGGTAATTAAAGTAATAAGGAAATATAAACCCGAAATCATATTGTGTAACGCGCCTGAAGACCGGCATCCGGATCATGGAAGGGCATCTGTTTTAGTAAAAGAAGCGGCTTTTCTTTCCGGATTGATTAAAGTGGAAACATATGATGAAATCGGAGAGCTGCAAGAAGCATGGAGGCCAAAACAGATTTTTCATTATATTCAAAATAATTATTTAGACCCGGATCTTATAGTAGATATTTCTGAAGTGTATAATGAAAAATTAAAATCGATACTTGCATACAATACGCAGTTCAACGTTACGGATGACGGCCCTCAAACATATATATCTTCTCCTGAATTTCTCAAATTCATTGATGCACGCGCAGTTGAATTTGGCAAAAGAATAGGGGTGCAATTCGGTGAAGGATTTATTTCTGAAAAACCGTTAGGCATAAGATCCTTTGATAATTTAATAACAGAATAAAATACTACGAATAAATTAATAAAGAAATGAGCCATAAAAATTCTGCATACCCAAAGCAATGATTATTTTTGGCTGATCCATTTGGTAATTAGAAACAATATAAAAAGAGACGGATGAAAACACCCAAATTCGCAAAATCGGTTATTCCTTTTCATATAGAACTGAAAAATCGCATTAATCAGTATTTTGAATTATCCGGAAAGACTGCTACCGGAGGATTCAGGATATTTTCAAAAGCATTGTTATTAACATTGGCCCTTGTATATTGTTATGTACAGGTTGTATTTTTTACGCCTGCATCTACTTTATTATGCATATTGTTGTGCATGGCAATGGGAGTAATTATTTCAGGAATAGGATTTAATGTAATGCACGACGGCAGTCATGGAAGTTTCAGTAAATATACATTTCTCAACAAAATCGCCGCACATTCTACGGAAATTGTAGGAGCAAGCCAGTTTATGTGGAATATGAAACATAATGTAATTCATCATGCTTATACAAACATTGATGGCGTTGACGATGATATAGATGCTAAGCCTTTTTTGCGCATGGCACCATCGCAAAAAAAATATAAAATGCACCGTTTCCAGCATTTATATTTTTGGATATTTTATGCCATTCTGCATTTGTACTGGACATTGGTAAATGATTTTGTAAAATATTTCACAGGTAAAGTGGGAGAGATTCCTCTGAAAAAAATGAAGCTGAAAGACCACTTTGTTTTTTGGGTTTTTAAAGCGGTTTATTTTTCAGTTTTTATGATTATCCCGATTGTTCGTTTAGGATTTATCGATTGGCTTGTAGGCTATTTATTGCTGAGCGCAACTGCCGGTTTGATATTGAGCGTAGTGTTTCAGCTGGCTCATACTGTAGAACATACACACTTTCCAATGCCGGATGAAGCTACCGGTAAAATGGAAGACGAATGGGCGATACACCAATTAAAAACTACAGCCAATTTTGCTACCAGAAACAAGCTGATATCATGGTATGTTGGCGGATTAAATTTTCAGGTTGAGCATCATTTATTTCCAAAAATTTCCCATATTCATTATCCTGCAATCAATAAAATTGTAAAACAGGCTTGCCATGAATATAATGTTACTTATATAGAATATAAAAGAATGTATCAGGCTTTTTGGTCGCATATTCATTTTTTAAAAGAAATGGGCACTGCTGCGTAAGCAAGATATATTAGCAACATATTAATACTGCACTCGGTAAATTATCTTACTTTTGTCTTTATAAAATTTTATAAAATGGGCGACATTGGATTTGGAGAAATACTTTTAATAGCAGTTGTAATATTGGTATTATTCGGAAGCAAAAAAATCCCTGAATTTATGCGCGGCTTAGGAAAAGGCGTGCGCGAATTCAACGATGCTAAAGACAGTGTAAGAAGAGAACTGGAAAATGGCATAAAAGAAAAAGATAATGTAGCACCCTCAAATGTAACATCATCTACCATAGAATCTTAGTTCATCATTACAAATATAACGCTGTCTGTTTTCCTTTACCTCTATCAATTTATATCGTCAGTCACTTCTCGATAAGAAGGTTTCTTGTATCGAAGCGGTACAATATTATTTGTCACAAATAGAATCTAAGAAGCATCTAAACGCTTTTCTCGAAGTTTTTAGCGATGAAGCATTAGCGCGCGCCAAAGAATTAGATCAACAAATTGCAGAAGGAAAATCCTTAGGCAAATTGCACGGTGTAGTAGTAGGCCTTAAAGATGTAATCAGTTACAAAAATCACCGGCTTTCCGCTTCTTCCAAAATCCTTGAAAATTATACGGCAATTTACAACGCAACTGTTGTTGAAAAGCTGTTGGCCGAAGGCGCAATTATTATCGGCAGGCAAAATTGCGATGAGTTTGCGATGGGCAGCAGTAACGAAAATTCAGCATTTGGCAATGTATTAAATGCAGCCGATAATGCACGTGTTCCCGGCGGTTCATCCGGCGGCTCGGCAGTTGCGGTACAAGCAGGTTTGTGTATGGTAAGTTTAGGAAGCGATACGGGCGGCTCGGTAAGGCAGCCTGCTGATTTTTGCGGTGTTGTCGGGTTAAAACCTTCGTACGGAAGAGTTTCCCGTTACGGATTAATCGCTTATGCATCTTCATTTGATCAAATAGGTATTTTTTCAAAAACGGTTCAGGATGCCGCATTGGTTCTGGAAGTAATTGCGGGAGAAGACCAATATGACAGTACCGTAAGCAATGTGCCGGCGGAAACCTATAGTAAAAAAATTAACGAGGACAAAAAGTATAAGATTGCATATATCAAACAAACCCTTGAACATCCGTCGTTAAATAAAGAAATTAAAGAGCAGATATTTGCTTTTATTGACCGGCTGAAAAATGATGGTCATACCGTTGAGCCTATAGATTTTGAATATCTCGATTATATTGTTCCCACCTATTATGTGCTTACGACTGCAGAGGCATCTACCAACCTTTCTCGGTATGATGGCGTAAAATTCGGTTACAGTTCCAAAATCAAATCGAGCAATTTAACAAACTTTTATAAGGAGAACAGAAGCCAAGCTTTTGGAAAAGAAGTGAAGAAAAGAATCATGCTTGGAACATTTGTGCTGAGTGCTTTATATTATGATTCCTATTTTACTAAAGCACAGCAGATTAGAAGGATTGTATCCGACAAAGCCACAGAGATTTTTCAAAAATACGATGCTATTGTTTCTCCAAATTCGCCCGTAACGGCATTTAAATTCGGAGACAAAAGCAATGATGCAACGGAAATGTATTTGGCGGATATTTATACTGTATTTGCAAACCTTGCCGGAATTCCGGGAATTTCCTTACCTTTGTTTAGATCGTCATTAGGAATGCCTTTCGGGCTGCAGATAATGACTGATAAAATGAAAGAATTCGGGTTGCTGGATCTTTCAAATAAAATGGTGCAAATAGCCGGGAACTATTAAATTTATTCTATTACATCCTGTTTTTCCCAAGCGCCGTATATTGCAGAAATGTAATATGCAACTTAAAATGCAGACGCATTTTTTCTTAGAAAAGCCTTAATCATGAAAATTGAAGAAGGTATTTTTATAACGAAAAAAAATAGAATGAAACACGTTTTATTTAAAGTTCTTCAAAAAAGAAATCCGGTTTTACATATATTGTTATTTGGCAGTCTTGCAATTTCTGTTATGTCTTTTACCTACAAGCCTGTTGCGCCGGGAAAAGACAAGAAAACTGAAAAAAAGACGAATGCCAAATCCGGTCCTAAAGAATTTGCAACCTTGCTCCCTACTACACAGCCTGTAACGCTTGATCCAAAAACAGAATCTGTTGATGAAAATATTGGAAAATCAACTAAATATTCTTCTGAAGTTAAAGTAGCGCTGAATCCAAAAGTTAAGGATTTCGCTGATGATTATATTAATCATGAATCAACCGATTTGACTCGGATGAAAACCTGGGCAAAACCCATTTTTAAATTAATGGATGGCATTCTTTCAGATTATGAATTGCCTACTCAATTAAAATATTTAGCAGTTATAGAAAGCAGCCTTAAGCGAAATACTCGTATGAGTTCCGGAGCTACCGGTCCGTGGCAGCTGATGCACGATGAAGGTATCCGTTACGGCCTTATTAAAAATGGCCATGATTACAGAACTGACTATGCAAAAAGCACAGAAGCGGCTGCAAAATTATTAACCTCTTTGTATAATAATTATCATGATTGGCTGCTTACCATTGCTGCTTATAATGCAGGAATTGGCCGTGTAAATAAGGCAATTGACCAGGCTGGAAGCGATGATTTTTGGAAAGTTCAATATTATTTGCCTACGGAAACCCGCAATCACGTAAAGAAATTTATAAGCACACATTATTTTTTTGAAGGTACCGGCGGTACTACTACCATGAGTGCAAAAGAAACGAAAAACTATAAAGATAATATCCGCGACAATTCATCAAACACAACAGACAATGACGATGCAAGTGAAGTGGAGCTTACCAATGATAATAATATTGTACGCATCCGGGGATATTACAATGAAGACGCTATTTGTAAAGCGCTAAATATGAATAAAGCTGCTTTTGAAAAACAAAACCCTGATTTTAATAAAAAAATTGCAAGCGGAAAATTTTATGATCTACACTTGGAAGATTATAAAATAAAAGAATTTGTAAGCAAAAAAGATGATATTTTGCAACAAAGTTTTAATCAGTTATTAGGAGATTCCGGGAAAGCTACTGATGATATTTCAAGTTCAAGAACTTCTATTGACAGATAATTTTTCCAATTCTTTTTGGAAAATATTTACTATCGTATCATTTATTCCCCAGTAATACTTAGCTTATCAATTGTGGAATGAATCTCCGGCAAGTACAGACGATGAATCAAATTGCTCAGCCAAATCAATCTCATTATTCCTGAAGTGATATTCTTCTAATTGCTTTGTGTGTTTGCTGCTTAATACACTGTGTAAAGCGTTCACATGTTTCAGATGATGAATGTCCGATCCGCAAAATTCATACATATTTTTCCCAAGTAAATACTCCGCAGTCTTTTTGACAGACTTGCCGTAATATCCGGAGAATGCTATTGTGTTTAATTGAAACAGGCAACCTTTATTTTTAAGTTCATTGTATTTGTCCAAATTATTATGGTAAAAGCTGTAGCGTTCCGGATGCGCTAAAATTGGCTTGTATCCATGAGTCTGCAAAGCAAATATTGCAATGTCCAAGTAAGGTGATTCTACAAGATAGGACATTTCAACCAGCACATAATTATCAAAAAGCGGAAGCAGTTGTTCTTCTTTTGCAAGGTTTACAAAGTTTCCGTCAATCATATATTCGGCGGCAGCATCAATTTTTATATTAATACCCAATTTTGCAAGTTTTTCACGGAGCTGATCGCGCTTTGCGAATATTGTTTCTTTGGAATTGGGATAAATATCTTCGCTTATGTGTGGCGTGGCAATCATTTTTTTGTAACCATGATGATACATTTCTTTTATCAATTTGATACTATCTTCAATTGTTTCCGCTCCGTCGTCGATTCCGGGTATTATATGGGAATGTATATCTGTTTGAATAAAATCCCAGTTGGATATTTTGTCAGCTTTCTTTTTAAGAAAATTAAACATACGCCACATTTTTCTTTAGAAATATATTCACTTCTCTTAAACGATTATTTCGGAACAATTGTAACAACTTAGACATTATTCCGTATTAAAGAATTAACATCGCATCGCCGTAGGTGAAAAAGTTATATTTTTCTTTTATCGCAATTTTATATGCTTCCATTGCCAAATCGTAACCTGCAAAAGCGCAAGCCATAATGAGTAAACTTGTCTTGGGCAAATGGAAATTGGTAATTAAACTGTCGGCAATATTAAAATCGTAAGGCGGATGTATGAAAGTATTTGTCCAGCCTTCGCTCGGCTTTAAAAAACCTTCCGCCGTAAAACTGCTTTCCAAGGCGCGCATCGTAGTAGTACCCACAGAACAAATACGATGATGTGTTTCTTTGGCCTTATTTACTATACGGCAAGTATCTTCGTCTATACGATAATATTCCGCATCCATTTTATGTTTGCTCAAATCTTCAACCTCGATCGGGCGAAAAGTGCCCAAACTTGTGTGTAAAGTTAGTTCCGCAAATTTTATGCCTTGAATTTCCAGTCTTTTAATTAATTCTTTACTGAAATGCAAACCGGCAGTAGGTGCAGCGACTGCTCCTTCATATTTTGCATATACGGTTTGATAGCGTTCTTTATCTTCTTCAGTGGGTTTGCGCTTGATGTATTTTGGCAACGGCGTTTCTCCCATAAATTCCAGCATGTTTCTAAAACTATCTTCATCGCTGTCCCAAAGAAAACGAATGGTTCTGCCTCGGCTTGTAGTATTGTCAATTACTTCCGCAACCAATTCGTCATTATCGCCGAAATATAATTTATTGCCAACGCGTATTTTGCGTGCCGGATCAACAATTACGTCCCAAAGGCGGTTTTGCTTGTTTAATTCACGCAGTAAAAATACTTCGATTTTTGCACCTGTTTTTTCCTTACGCCCGTACATACGCGCGGGAAAAACTTTAGTGTTATTCACTACAAAAACATCTTTATCGTCAAAGTATTCGATTACATCTTTAAAATGCCTGTGTTCGATTTTGCCTGTTTTTCTTTCAACAACCATCAACCGGCTGTCTTCGCGGCGTTTAGAAGGATTTTGTGCGATTAAATTCAACGGGAGATCAAAGCGAAATTGGGATAATTTCATAAATAATTACTGTGTTTCGGGCACTTTCTTATTCCCTTTTCGGGTTAAAATTGTGTCTATTAATTTTGATTAAAAATTTTAATAGCCCACATCTATTCAGGCGACGCCTTACGGGGCGACCAAATGATGTTACGGCATCATTATTTGAACCCGCAAAGATACGTTGCTATTATTAATTCTTATAATAATTTTTTGTAAAATGTATTGATAATTTGATTTCAGTTTGAAAACTAATAATCAATGAAAATTAAATTTTACTGTAAATATTGCTTGTCTTGGCCTGATAATGTAAAACAGTGTGTTGGTCTGAATGTTATTTATATCCACTTCCTTGTAATGCGTTTTATGCAAAATATTAGTAATCTTTAATTCAAAATCAATCTTTCTCTTTTTTAAAGTGTATTGATATGCGGCGTCTACAAAAATATTTTTGAAAGAATTTTTATCGTAAAAATAATCTGAATTATTAAAAATGAAATTAATACTATTATTGTCATTCGGAAAGAAGAACGCAGATAAATTTTGGCTTAAGCTTTTTGATATTGATTTTGCCTCATTTTGGTTTCTATCGGTTAATGATAAACTTATGCTATAATCAACGCTTAAACATGATATCATGCTATTATTTAATTTTAAGCCATAAGACTGTGTCTTTGAGAGAACATGCGTATAAGCATTATTTAATATCAGACTCGATTTATTTGTATAATAGCTATACAATACCGAAAAATTGGTTTTTGCTTTATAGAAATATTTACCGAAATTAAAATTGATATTGTTGGAAACTGAAACATTACTACTGTCCAGTGTCGATAATATCTGCTGTCCGTTACCCAGGACCTGTTGGGATACTGTAAGATTATTTTTATTGTTGTTATAAGAATATGAAACCGTCGCAAAAATTGATTTAAGCGGATTGGCATAGGCAACAGAAGAATTATAATTTATACTTCGGGTTTGTGATATTCTTGGTGCGGAAAAATCAAAGTCGAGTGCATTAAAAATGGGCTGAATATACAGGCTTTTTATATCGGAAAACTGATATTGAACAGAGCCGTTTTGAATAAATGATAAATTATTAGCAAAGTCATATTTGAAATATAATTCAGGTTCAAAAGTCGGTTTTGAAAGTGATTGATTAAACACATTTAGATTGTCTGAAGCATGCAGGTTGTTTTCTTTTAATGGCAAAGAAAGATTTGCTTTTACTTTTTGACTTTCATAGCTTAAGCCTGCTTTTGCATATATTATTGTTAAGATATATTTCAGACGATTAGTATCGGTGGCGTTATGTGGAATGTTTGAAGTGTTATCCGCATATAAAATAGAATTTAGCCAGTCACTTTGTACATCTGCACCAATAGTTGGTACAAGCGTAAACTTTCCAAAGGTATAAGTTACGGTTGCACTATTCTTTGTCGAAAATGTCTTCAATAAAAAATGCTGTGCTAATTCATTTGCTGTTGCCAAGGATGTATCGTTGAAAGAAAGTCCTGATAAAGGAGTTACCACATAAGTTTGCTTATCGTTTACATAATTGATAAATGATTTTATATTTAACAGATGTATTTTTTTCTTGTCAAATGGAACGATGCCGCTGAAAGAATTCTGAAAAGAATATCCGGGAGAATTTAAACGCTGACTCATAGGTAAATTATTTATTACAATATTGCCATCGGTACTATTATTGTCAAGCGCAAATTCCACATCATCCTTGAAAAACAAATTATCGGTATTTTGGGTAAGAGTAAATTTCGTATCGAAATGGTTTGTATATAATTTGCTTTTGCTGACTCTTGAATAGTTTATACCATTGTTTGAAGAAGAACCTATAATTGTCGTATTTTCCATTCCGTTTTCTTTCGAAATATCGTGTGTATAATTGCTGTTGATATTGAGCGTTATGTTTTTTGAGATATTGGTAAGCGCATTTCCCGAAAAAGATTGTGTATTGTTGAATAAATATTTGTTCATTTTTATATACGAGGGAATCGAAACTTTTGCAATGTTTAGAGTCTGTCCTGTTATGTTTTGTTCTTCCTCACCTTCGTAGCTGTTAATCAGAAAATTGCTTTTTATATCTGATAGCAAATCTTCTCCGTTGTTGTTCATTTTATAATCGACAAGGTATTGATATTTCTTTGAGAAAAGCATCGGTGTTATTTTAGTATTCCAGATAAAAGGACTTCCACCTGCGCCTATTTCGGCTCTTCCGGAAACGGAAACGCCGTTTTTTAATTTTATATTTAATGCCGGTTGCCCGGTAGCTATTCTGCCTTGAAGCAATTTTACAGGCTGATGGTTTTGATATATTTGCACCTGGTCAACATCCGTATTGGGCATAGCATTCGTGATTAAGCCGTACCTGCCCTGCATTAAATCTTTTCCCTCGACATAAAATTTATTGATAGGCACACCTTGGTAACGAACAGTACCGTTATCATCTACCTGAATACCGGGGATTTTTTTCAGCACATCGCCAAGTGTACGGTCTTGTTTTGCGGCAAAGGCATTCAGGTTATAATTGATGGTATCGCCTTTTTGAGTAATAAACGTAGACGTTTTTACAGTGATATCTTTTAACGTAGTAGCTGTTTCTTCAGCAATTATTTTTAGCGATTGGGTTTTGTTTCGCAACTTGTAAGTTTTGGTTGCAAAGTTTACATTCCTCATTTCCAGCAATATAGAATCAAGAGAAGTATTGAAACAAACTGAAAAATTGCCTTGGTTATTGACTAATGTATAAGCGATTATACTGCTGTCTTGCGGATTTTTGACGATGATATTTCCATAGCCTATGAGAGAATTATTTTTTGATATTACCGAACCGGTAACAATAGTTTGCGCATATAAAAAACAAGGCGCTATTGTTACAATACATAATAGCGCCTTACTTACTGATTTAATATTATATCTTGTTTTTGTTCGAATAAGATTATGGTTTTAATTCTATGGGGTTATTTTCCTTCAGTTTTTTTTTCTTTAGCATTTCTTCTGCCTTGGCTTGCATTTCCGGTGTCATGCTATTAATTGCACTATTAAACATGGCAGTAGTGTAATGGTAACGATTGAATAATTCTAAATATTTTTCTTTTGTCACACGGGTAGGGTTAGAGTAATATTGAGTAGGCATTATAGTTGAATGCTTACGTATAGAACGTAATTCGTAAAGATAATCTTCTTTAGAATCTTCAATTTTAAAAATTAATCCAGGTAACCCAAAAAATTTATAAGGACCAAATGGCATAGGATATTCAGTTGAAAACCACACAATCCAATGTCTGCCAAATAAATCTTCCTCCGCCTTCGTGCATTTTATGCCGTTAATAGTTTTGTACTCCTTGTTTATTTTCCATGAATGAAAAATAAATTCTAAATATTCAAGATGTATGGGTTCATCCAAAAGAAAATCATTGGAAACAGCAACTGTTTTTTTATTTATATCAGTAATTAAAAATTCTGGAAAGTTTGATCTATACTTCAAAATTGATGAGGTATTTATATCTTTTCGAGAATTATTTTGTTTATCAGTTCGCATTGCACTATCTCTAAGAATAATATTATTTGCTTGAAATGCAGATTGATTCTCATTAAATGATAACACAAAAGATTCTTCTCTATATTGATTATTTGTAGAATCTAATCTATATTTCAAATCGTAAGTAGCTATCCAAGTATATTTATTACTATCTTTTTTCTGACCGTAAATTTCCATGCAGATAATTAATTGAATACAAAAAATTATTATTGACAATAATTGTTTATTTCTCATTCCAAATTAGAATAAATTAATTGAATATTAAAGAAGTAGTTTTTTAATGTTATTAAATATTATCTTCAATATGAAATTCATTAAATTGCACAGTAATTGGTAATGCAACTCTCTAAAACACAAACGGGTTCACCTGTATACACCTAGTAATTTTTTTTATTTTACAAATTAGAAAATAATCACATTTGTTCGTGTATATTTTTCGCCGTTAGATGAAATTTTATATGATATTTAAGTTAAAACAAAGAAAAAACTTTCTTAATTAATCTTGCTCAAGATAAAATGGACCGCTATCACCACAATCTAAGATTTCATAGAATTCGGCAAACACATACTCTTCCTGACTACTTAATGGATAAGGAACAATAAGGGAGCGTGTAGTGTGACATGTTGTATGAAACCTATATTCATATTCATCAAGAATATCATAATTCCATAAATTAAAGTCTACTTTATTTTCTTGCACAATCTTCTGAAAGTTATCTTCTTGTGCATTAAAATTATTAGTAGTAGACTTGCTTGTTGTAGCTATAGCTAATAACATAAAAAATACTAAAATAATCTTTTTCATTGTTTTTATTTTTTTGTTAAAAATTTTGCTTCATTCTCAATATAGAAAATACTAAATTATCCGATTGCTATAAGACAATATAAATTTACTCTATCTCTCCTTATATAATTAAATATTTTAGGAATAAATTTGTTCCGATTTTGGAACATCGTAAAATAAATGTTACTTTTATTGACTCTTAATTCTTGTAGTTTAAACTGGTCAATTATGAGCTATAATATATATAGGCTTATAGGTGCAAAGTTGCAATGTGAGCGTACAAGAAAAGGAATCAAGCAAGAATATATTGCTAAGCAATTAAAAACAAATCGTACAAAAATCTCTAAAATAGAAAACGGATCGGTTAAAATTTCAATTTCCGTTTTATTAATTTATTGCAAGATTTTAGAATTATCTCTACCCGAATTGTTTACAGATATTGATAAATATTTTTAGCTTTCCAGTAATTTTTTCAACAACTCGAGCGCCGCAATAGTCGCAGCTTC
>JAPWKH010000012.1 GCA_028283605.1 Arachidicoccus sp.
TCCATTATGTTATAGCTCCTTAGTTTATTTTGAATATCTTCTTTTACATAATTGCGAACAGTAAAGATGAGTTTTAAACTTCCCGTATTAAAGTTGTTTTTAAAATTTATTATAAGGTCAAGATTGCTTTTTAGTTTATTGGCATCATCAATAACAATAATATAGTTCTGGTTTTGTATAATTTGGATTTTCAAATCTTCCCATATGTCAAGAATTCCATTAGCCCTGATATATTTTATCTTATAACTAGTATTCTTTTCCTGATATATTTTTGCCAATTCCAAGGAGAATTTTGTTTTCCCTATCCCAGCCTGTCCTGAAATAATAACACAATCATTTAGATTTAATAATGCCGTCCCCTCTTCCAATTCTTTTTCTCTATTTAAAAAAAGGTTTGAAAGTGGCGTTGCAAATTTTGATTTTTCATATTGAGAAATAAATTCGCTCACATCAAGAATCTGCCCCGAATCAATTGCTACACCCAATTCTCTTGCAATAGAGGGATATTCTTTAAATATTATCGTAGCAAAAGCATCAATTCCGATGAGTTCCAAATCCACAGTAGAACAGACAGAATTTTTATATTGATTAAGTTTTTCTTGAATTGAAGTAGTAATTTCACTATTGCAAATAAGAATTATTTTAAGGATTTTTTCTGGTGGAATTGTCTTTTGATTAAAGCAATGTTCTATATCCTTTTTTAATTTAGGAAGCAATCTTTTTTTATCAACAGTCGTAATCTCGTTAAAAATATAAAAATCCCTAATTGAGATAAAATTGTCAGGTGTACCTTTTTTAGATTTTTCTTTTCCTAATACAAAGCCGGTAGAATTTATAATATTGTACTTATACGACAAATATAATCTACATAGATTAGCAAATTTATCTCCGTTACAGCTTAAAAGACGTTGTTCAATTTCGGTAATCATTAGAGCAGTATATAAAATTTTAATATTTAGTCACGCAGAGCTTTGAATTGCATTCCTTATTGAAAATTTATTTAATTAAAGACTACTCTGCTCAATATAATTTAAAAATTCTCTTACAAAATTATCAATTACTAAAGAAGTTTTATATCATTTATAAAACAAAAAATTATAGTTATGAAATCAGCTTACTTGTATGTTCGGGCAAGTGCCGAACAACAGAAAAGAAAAGACAATGTTCTTGTAAAACAAGAAGACAGTCTTGTAAAGTATTGCGAGATGTCCGCATCCAGATTAAAGAGATATGTCAAGAATATTATTCTGCAGGTCACCAACCAATTCCACTTTACTCAAAACAAAAAATTACAACTATGAAAACAGCTTATTTATATGTGCGGGTAAGCACTGATGAACAAAAAAGAAAAGGGCATTCTCTTGAAGAACAAGAAGACCGCCTTATTAGATATTGCGAAATATACGGTATCAAAATTTTAGGAATATACCGAGAGGATTATTCTGCAAAAGATTTTAACCGTCCTGAATGGAAAAAGCTCATCAAAAAAATCCGGAAAAACACCCACAGACCGGCTGAAAATATCTTATTCATAAAATGGGACCGCTTCAGCAGAAACATTGAATTCGCTTATCAAATGATAAGAATATTAAGAGAGCTGAATGTTCGCCCTATGGCAATAGACCAACCGATTGATATTGAAGTGCCTGAAAGTATTGTCACGCTTGCGATTTATTTATCAATACCGGAAGCAGAGAACAGTAGGCGAGGTTTAACCGCTTCTGATGGTATACGAAGGGCGAGAAAAATGGGACGGTGGCCAGGTAAAGCTCCTATGGGGTATACTAACAGTATAACTCCTGATAGCAAAAAAGTTATTATACCTAAACAACCGGAGGCGGATTTTATAAAATGGTCATTTCAGCAATTGGCAACCGGGTCTTTTACAATCAGTCAAGTCAGAAAAATGGCTTGTGTAAAAGGGTTCCGCTGTGGAAAGAGTAACTTTTGGCGGCTTGTACATAATCCCATCTACTGTGGTATTATTAGAGTGCCGGCAAACCGTAATGAAGAAGAGCAATTTGTAATGGGTATTCACGAGCCTTTGGTATCAGAAAGCTTATTCCATCGGGTTCAACTTATCATAACCAAAGACCGAAACAAAAGAGGAAATAAAGATGCCTTGAAGTCTTTGTTTCCTCTCAGAGGATTTCTATCTTGTCCATGGTGTGGTGGCAGAATAACAGGAAGTGTATCCCAAGGAAAACGCTTAAAATATTCTTATTACCATTGCATGGGACACAAATGCAAAGGTCGATTCAGAGCCGAAGCTTTAAATAAGCACTACGAAGAAAAACTAAAACAAATACACATCCGCCCTGAAGTGTATGACCTATTTGGTTTCATTCTGGAGGATGAAAACATTTTTACAAGTCGAAGAGGATATGCGGATGATCGCAAAAAAATACTGGATGGCATTTCAAAGCAAGAACTTTATATTTCAAAGGCTAGACAATTCTTTTTGGATGATAAGATTGACTTTGATGACTTTAGCAAACTAAAAAAAGAACATAATGAAGTATTGTGTCAATTGAACCATCAGCTAAATAGCATTACGAAAAAGCTGATTGGGTGCGACCATAATAATAATTTATGGCCCGATATCGATTTTAATGTTTTACAATCTTACAAAGAACAGGATATTAAAGGGAAGCGAGATATCGTAAGCCTATTCACACCAACCTCAATAAGCCTCACCACAAATGATATTAATTCCTTAAAAATTAACGATATCATCTCTCTTATTGTTGAACAACAAAATTAGTATTTGACTTACACGCCACTTGACTCTATCTGCTTAATTATTTTCAAATCAAATAACACAAGAACATGAGCCAGTCTCTTTATAAATCCTCAAGTGTTTTTTCAGCGAGAAAAGTATCTGTGGATCAAGCTGTAAGACTATTAGGTCGTAATGGCATCAAGGTAAACAGAGAAAAAGCTGAAGTAATATTGGATTTCCTTTATCTAATTGCGAAGACATATAAAACGCAACAAAATAGCAATGAGTCCGAACCCAAAGAGTGAATTGAACATCCGATTTTAGTATTTCTAATGGAGATTATTACATAATCAATCCGCAACTAAAATCTCGGGACAATTCTCGAACACTATTTTCTTTCGGAAAAAGGAAAAATAAAATACTGTAAATCAATTCGTTGACCGCATAAAAAAAGGAAACAACTTGATTCAGTCGTTTCCTTTTGTGCGGAAGAGGAGATTCGAACTCCCAAGCCCTTGCGAGCACTACCACCTCAAAGTAGCGCGTCTACCAATTTCGCCACCTCCGCAGGAGCTGCAAAATAAAAGTATATTTTTATAATTTTAGAAAATTATTTCCCTGTCTGTTACTATTTATTCTGTGGCGTCTGACTTTTATGTATAATTATTTTTTACGAATATCGCTTATCACAGATTTTATAAAAAGCGGTTCATAACCTTTTTGTATCAAATATCGTGTGGTTTTAGCTTCACGAATCATATAATGTTCGTTCTTCAGGCTTTGCCATTTGGCGCAGGCAAGTTTTTGTAATGTTTGGAGATAGTTTTCTTCATCAATTTCCTGTAAAGCAATCCGAATACTATACGGGCTTACTTTGCGCAGTTTCAGTTCGTTTATGATTTTTATTCTTCCCCATTGTTTCATACGGAATTTTCCGCCGGCAAATTGTATGGCAAAACGCTCTTCGTTCAGATAGTTATCTGTAATTAATTCTCCCAAAATATTTTCGACGTCGTTTTTGTATAATCCGTAAGAATATAATTTTTTCTTTTACCTCAAAGTGGCTTCTTTCCTGATAGGCGCAATAAATTTTTATTTTTTGCAATGCTGTTTGTGGAGTTAATCGTGTTTTATTCATAACGATAAGCAATACGGATTTACAAACTCATCATTTCTCTGAACTTTACGGATTGGCGGCGGCTGACTTCTATTTTTTCACCGCTGCGCAGTTCAAGCAAAAGCCCTCCGTTGAAATAAGATTCAATTTTTTCAACCCATTTTAAATTTACTATATGCTTACGGTTTACACGAAAGAAATATCTCTCATCCAAACGTTCTTCAAGTGAATTGAGAGATTTTAAAATAAGCGGCTTATAATTATCGAAATAGACTTTTGCATAATTGCCAATGCTTTCAAACAAGCGTACATCGGCTAATTTTACAAACCAGCATTTTTCGCCGTCTTTTACAAAAAACTGATCTTTATCCGTCAATAAATTCCTGTCTTCTTTCTGCGTTTTTTGCGTGGTAATATTTTGTTTCAATTTGTTGATCGCTTCACTCAAGCGCTTGCCGTCAATGGGTTTCAGTAAATAATCAAGTGCATTTACTTCAAATGCTTTAAGCGCATATTCATCAAAAGCGGTGGTAAAAATTACTTTGGGTACGCGTTCCAGTTCCTGTAATAATTCAAAGCCGTTTTTGCCGGGCATTTGAATATCGAGAAAGATCAAATCCGGATCAAGCTCTGTTATTTTTTCAGTGGCCTCTTTACTGTTTTGTGCTTCGCCGGTATGATTTCTATTTCAGGAAAATCCTGCAACAATTTTTTCAGTTCCGCACGTGCGGGACGTTCGTCGTCAATGATTAATGCTTTTACTGTCATAGTATAGTTTTTAAACTTTAAATGTTATTCCTGTATAGGTATTTTCACTTCAGCTTCTACAAAATTATTATTTCCATATTCTTTAATAGTAAAATTTGCCTTGTCTCCGTACATTAGTGCAAGCCGGTTTTTCGTTCCATTAATACCAAAGCCTTCGTGCTCTTTTGACCAATGCAAAAATCTTCCTGAATTCTGCACTTTGAGTACCAGTTTATCATTTTCTACCGCTGAAATTATTTTTACATCGCCTCCTTCTATTTGTTTGCTGATGCCGTGTTTGATTGCGTTTTCAACCAATGTTTGCAGCATCATCGGCGGCACTTGCATATTGCGTGTATCTTCCTGTATATTCATGCTGATATGCAGCCGTTCTTCAAAACGGAGTTTTTCAAGATCAAGGTAAGATTGTACAATTTCCAGCTCATTCTCCAACGGCGTCGTACTTATATCTTCCGCACGAAGGCTGCTTCGCAACAGAATACTTAATTTGGTAACAGCAGTTCGGGCTTGTACAGGATTTTCATCTATTAAATATCTTATGCTGTTCAACGCATTGAAGATGAAATGCGGATTGATGTGCGCTTTGATTGTCTTTAACTCAAGATCTTTCACAAGCGATTCCAGCCTTGCTTTGTCCAATCTCTCTTTGTTGCTCCGCGCAACATAATAATAAGAAAAATAAATAAGGCTCCACATGAGTATCATGAAGAAATTCAATGTCAGTTTACCCACAGCGTATATTTATCGTATTTATAATTTTCGGGTAAAACGATAACATTTTCAGTAATTGTATATACAACAGATAAAATAAAGGAAGTTACGAGCGACGATAAAAAGATGAACCAGATTTGTGTGATTAATTTCTTTTTGGAGAATATTTGTACGAATAATTATCTGACGAAGAAGAGCCGTAATTAATATACCTTCCAATACTTCCATCAGCTGCTGTAAGAACAGGCTGATGCTTACCGAAAACGGACTTGAATATAATTTTGTAATATTCGTGAGTAAAGTACTTACGAAAAAGCCCATCCAGCCCGCCAGTTGAAATATCCAAAATGCCGAAATTTTCCTGCGTCTCATACCGCAAAATTAATCAACATAAGCTGCGTAATTTTCTTTTTTATATAAGCGGTAAATGAACGTGTGAATGTGTTTTATGTCTGGTTTATTTGGCTGTGAGCGTACCCGTAAAATAAATGGCAGGTGAAGCCGCCATGCCATTCGGATTGCAGCCGGGTTTTCCTTCGGGAACATCCATGTTCATTTTTTTGTAAAGATTAATCCATGCAGAATCGGTTTTGCCGTCAGCATTCTTAAATGTCATCGGCTTAAGCGCAAATATTGAATCGTCGGAAAAACTTTTTTGTATAAAATCCGAACAATAATATGCGGTATCAGATAAAACATAAGTATAGTTATATGGCTTACCAATCATATTTTCGGCGCGAATAATTGCTGAAGGAATTATTGATCGGAAAGATTTTTGCAAGCGGTAAACGTCAATTCTTTTATTTTCTTCTTTTAAGAATTTATCTAAAGAAATTTTCTCCGAACCGCGCGGAATATTTGATTGAAGCACGAAATATTTATTTCTTTTTTTCTCCAACAAGGCAATATGATCGTAATGGGTTTTATGATTGGTTTGCGTTACACGATCAATAGCTCCCGATAAATTCTGATTATTTGCAGCGACAAACAGCAAATCGCCATTGTGCAAATGAACGCCGTATTTGGGTGTGCAGGAAGCGAACAATATTATGATGATGAATATGTAGAACTTGTTTTTAATAAAGTATCTTATTTTTATTATGTAAATCAAAACTATGATAAAATATTTTTGTATACTTCTTCAATTAAGGAATAATGTGCTTTCAAATAATGAGAGCAATGATTGCTATTATTTTGCTAAAGACTTTATTCTTCCAATAGGAATAGCAATTCTGGCTGCGTGGATGGCGTACTATATTTTTGTTGAAGAAACCAAAAGAGATAGGGAAAAAGAAGAAAAGAAAAAATTAGAAGAACGCTCAAATAAGCTACTTTATTTCTCAACAATTATTAAGAAATGCATAGAATTATCTATTCAGCAAAAAAAGAATATCGAAAATTATATTAAAAGAGTTGATGAAAATAGTGTTGAATTTCACATGATGAATTTTGTTCCATTAAATGATTTGAAAAGAATATGTACAAAGATGAATTTGGAAGAATATTTACAAGCATATATAGATAAGATTCCTGATAGCGGAAAGAAATCAGTTGAAGAGTTCAATAAGATAATTTCTTCATTAGACTTCTTATATGAATTCTTTAAAAAGATTCCAAAACAAATGGAGAAAAGTCAATTACATGATTATAATCGTAAGTTATCTTTTACTGACTATTATAATAAATCATGGAATTTAACTGGAGAAATTATGTTGCAGATTCAAAAAGAGGACGGCAATTTGTTCAATAAGTTCCAAAGAATATTAGGGGTATTAAAGGAAAAAATGCCTAAGGATAATTATGATCTGGAATTTCACTATCAGTATTTTTTAGCTCCACTAAATGAATTATGTGCAGATTATTTTATACACACTACTTCGCCCGAACAAAAAATTATAGAACTTACGATTTTAACAAGAGATGGAATGGAGGTATACGAACAAATAAAATCTCAAAATAGCCTTATCGCTAATGATTTTAGATATGAGATGGAACAAATAGAGACAACATTAGAAGAATTGATTAAGATAGTAGTGCAAACATTATAGGGGTAATAAACTTAAACTAAGTTGAAGTAGAATTCTACACGACTAACGCTTAAGTCCTTTTCTCCCTTTACATAGATTCTGTTTGTTTTGGGAATGAATGCGATTGACGTTTAATGGATTCTCAAATAATTGACCAGCTAATATTTCTTTGAAAACATCTAAAATGCCTTTCAGGTGTTCAAACGGCTTCCAGTCTTCCGCACGAGATGAGATTTTATCTAAATCTTCACAGGGTTGCTCTAAAAAAAGCAACCCTTTTTCTTTCATTTTTTATAAGTTATGTTCAAATGCCGGATTTGTTTCAAATGTTCTAAATGAATCTTTAAGGAATTTAAAGTGATACTATTTTTTAACAATAGAAACTCGGCCTTTGTTTTAGCATTTTAAAGTGTAGGAACCACAGGTTTAATAGTACCGTCATTATTAAATTCTAAATGATCAATACATACTTCTCGATGATATCCGGCAGCATTCCCCATCTTTACTGCATTCGGCCTCCTAAAACGATGATAAACGATGTACCATTCATCCTTTCCAGGAATTTGAATAACGGAATTGTGCCCGGTTCCATATATGCCTTTGTCCTCATCTTTGGATAATATTAAATTTTTTTCAGGAACAACAATAGGGCCGGTTGGACTTTGTGAAAATCCATATCTTACACAATAATCCTCGCTACGTGTATCATTTTCCGACCACATAAAATAATATTTCCCATTTCTGTAAAATACATAAGTACCTTCATTATAGGTTTTATCCGGTGTCAAAAGTTTAACTGTTTCAGACTTTATAGATTCCAAATTATCATTTAATTCAGCAACTTTCATATAAGAATTTCCCCAATATAGATAATATTTGCCACTGACAGGGTCTTGAAAAACATCCGGATCAATTGCCTGTCCATAATGTTTCTCTGCCGGAATTAAAGGTTTTCCGGAATCCTTAAAGGGACCGGTTGGATTATCGGCAACTCCTACTCCAATGTTTTGCTCTGCAACAAAATAAAAATAATACTTATATTTAACCCCTATTTTCTTTTCGATAATTGCCGGTGCCCATGCTCTTTGATGCGCCCAAGAAACGTCTTTTCTCACATCAAGAATAATGCCTTCATCTTTCCAATCTTTAAGATTATAGGAAGAAAATGCCTTAAAATAATTACCACTCCAATTTTGAAAACCATCACTGGTAGGATAAATATAATATTTACCTGTTTTGTTAGAATACAAGATTTCGGGATCTGCATAATAACCTTTAATTACAGGATTATTTCTATTATCATAAGGCACATATTCATCGTCCACACCTTCTGTGCTCATCTGTATTCTTTTAATTGTACCATCTGCATTATATTGAAGATATTCAATGCATATTGATCGATTAAAACTTCCTCCATCAGGTTGTATACTTCCGTTGTGATAAATAAAATACCATTGGCCATTGAACTCCACAATTGCTTGATGATTTGTATTACTATTACCGGCGATTTCATTCAAAATACCTTTATATTCATATGGACCTTCGATATTTTTTGACATTGCATATTCCGTTTTTTCCGGTAAACCTGAGGCGTAACTTAAATAATATATGCCATTGTATTTATGTATCCATGGAGCTTCAGTAAAATCAAACCCTGTAAATTTAATTTGTTTTATATCACCTTCAATTTCTGTCATATTTTTTTTGAGTTTGGCATAGTAACATTCTCCATTACCCCAAAAAAGCCATGCTTGTCCATTGTCATCTATAAATACCGTTGGATCGATGCATGCCCAAGAATGTTTAGAGGCGAAACAATCTTTATTTGTTAATAAAGGCTTTCCCAAAGCGTCCTTATAAGGACCTTCCGGCCGATCAGCAACAGCAACTCCAATACCATACAGATTAGTACTTACATACCAATAAAATTTACCATCGCGCTCAATAACTTGCCCTGCATATGCATCTCCGTTTTTCGCCCAGGAAAAATCAGAAATCTTTAATGGAACGGGATACTCTGACCAATGCTTAAGATCTGTACTGGAATACACTTGCCAGTCTTTCATTTTGTAGGTATTTTTGTTTCCATCAAAATCGTGACCGGAGAAAAGCCACATCGTATCATCTTTTACAAGTGCTGCCGGATCTGCTGTAAACTCATGTGTAATAATTGGATTTCCTTTAGATGTAAAGCTGTAAATATCTCCTGTCTCAGTTGGTTTTAAAAGCGACACAGGAACGCCTCCCCATTTTGCCTCTAATAAACGAGCTTCTTTTTTTGTAATACTTATAATACTGCCGTGTCGAGGATTAAAGTTCTTAGTAAATGCTTGTGGCTGCGTGCTAAAATTATATAAATCTTTGCTTGTTTGAAATTCATACCGTTGGTCGGCATATAAATCATACATCAGCATGTATTCATTGGAATTATTTAGTTTAAAAACACTCGATCCTTCCACAGCCGTAGGAGTTCCGGCATAAGAATCCAAATATTTAAAATCTTCTTGCCATGGGCCTTTTAATGATTTACTTACAGCTTGTTGAATACCATTTTTAATTTCCTTACCAGTTGCATTTTTTGTATTGCCTTTAAAGAAAAAGTGATATGTCCCGTCTTTATATATAATATCTCCATCTATGCCACCATACTTTGGACTAAACATCAGTTTAGGTTTACTTTCAAACCCTGAAAAGTTTTTATTAGCATACGCTGAGTAAAAATCTAGCTTGTCATTATCTTTAAAACGAATAGTAAAATATATTAAATATTTATTTGCTTTAGGGTCGAAGATTGTTTGAGGCGCCCACACCCATTTTACATTTCCGAATTCTTTAGGGTAAAGTTGAGCAAGATCAATATAGCTATGATTCCAATCAATCAAATTATCTGAGTGCATAAGTACAATACCCGGATTGCTCCCCCAACCATTTTTCATAGTAAACATGTCTGTAGCAACCATGTAAAAACCATCATTTTTTTCTCCTCGTAAAATGTGAGGATCCCTTATACCACCTGTTGATGATATTGTATCTGCGCTAATAATGGGATGATTGTTGTTTAGTGCAGACCAGTTCTGCGCATCTTTACTCACTGCAAATCGAAGTTGCTCCTGTTGTCCCGCCTCTACAGCACCGTCGAAATAAGCAAATAAATATCCATCATAAATATCGGTTTTTTGCTGAGCAGTTAATGGTAAAATGAATATTGAAAATAACATGCATAATAAAACTGATTTAGTTTTTTTCATATAAATCTATTTTATGTTTTTATTTAAAAAGTGTGATGCTTATGATTAATATTTATCACACGTATTTTAATGCTGTTACTATATTCTACACTCTTATCAAATAATAAAAATTATTGTGTGGAATTACTTTTATTATTTTGCGCGGCTTCATCATAATACAACTCTACGCCATTTAAATAAGGTGTTGCCCGAGATGCAATAATGTTTATGCGAATAGATTTGGTAACTATTGCAGGAAAAGAAAGAATGCGCTTATATCCAATAGTAGTTCCTTCTGCAAATGGAACCCAAACGCCATTTTTCTCATATTCGGCATTGAACTTTTCTATTCTTTGTCCTTTTGTTATATCTTCTTGTAATTGTATAAGGTTACATTTTATTAAAGAAAGATTCTTATAGTAAATTGTAGCACTGGTATCAATATTATAATGACTATTTTTTACATCATTGACAACGGAAGAAACAACTGATTCATTTAATAGATTTTTTGAAAAAATTTCTTTCATGCATAAAGACCATTTTATAAGTGCTGCTGAATCTGCATTACTTATAAGCCCTTGTTTATTTGGGGGGATATTAAGTAAAAGAACACTATTACGGCCAACAGAACTATAATAAATGTCTTTCAATTCTTTAACCGTTTTTACCTTAGTATCTTCAGTAGAATGATAAAACCAACCCGGCCTGATAGAAACATCTGTTTCTGAAGGATACCATATCAAACCTTTCGCTTCTCGTAATTTATCACGACTTCCCAAATCATCATCCATCATATTTCCATGAGGTAAGAAAGTAAGATTCTTCTGAGAATTTTTTGCAATATCATTTTGTGTCTCAAGGCTTATTGGCAATACGCTCCATTCTGTATTGCGCCCCTGCCCGGTCTCAGTACCCACCCATCTTACATCGGGTCCCATTACAGCTATTACCGCTTCCGGCTGTAGCTTTCTAATAAGTTTATACCAATCTTCAAACGCATAAACCTGTTTCTTACCATTTGGTCCTTCTCCGTTAGCTCCATCAAACCATACTTCATCAATTTTTCCGTAGTTAGATAAGAGTTCGGTTAATTGATTAATAAAATACCTGTTGTATTTAACAGAATCTCCGTAATAAACCGAATTTCTATCCCAAGGAGAAAGATATATTCCAAAACCAATACCGTAATATTTACATGCCTTACTTACTTCTTTTACGATATCTCCCTTACCATTTTGCCATGGCGTATATTCAACAGTATGTTTTGTATATTTACTAGGCCACAAACAAAATCCATCGTGATGTTTGGCAGTAAGTATTACCTGTTTGAATCCGGCTTGTTTCACTATTCTCACCCATTGCTTTGCATCGAAAGATATGGGATTAAAAATTCTTATATCTTCTTTACCACTCCCCCACTCATTATTTGTAAATGTATTAATACCAAAATGAAAAAAAGCGGTCAATTCAAGTTGTTGCCACCTTAGTTGTCTTGGAGTCGGTACTATTAGCGAAGATTTGTTTATAATATTCTCTTCAGAATCAGTAGAATCTATATTACAATAATTAGAGTACTGAGCATATAAGAATATAGAAGAATTAAGTATATACAGTAATAAAATGACAATTTTTTTCATTTTAAAATTTATCTATTACTTTCAATAAATAATACAAAATAATATCCTGTTATTCTGATATTCTCACTGTGTCATTGCTAATAGTATAATTAAAAGGGCGAATTGAACGAAGAGTTTCCAAGACTTTTACAAAATTGTTGTTGGAAATAGATCCAGAAAATTTATATTCTTTAACCTTATCGGAGAGAAATTGTATAACCTTACCATATCTGGATGAAAGCTGGTCGGCAATAACACTTAAAGAATCATTTTCCCAAACAAATTCATCTTGAAGCCATGTTGTTTCTTTTGCATAATCATTTCCATTGTATTTAATAAACTGCGCTTTTGATAATAGCACATTTACTCTACTACCTTTTCCATCCAAATTATAGTTTACAATTATTTTATCGTTTGGTTTGAGATAATATGTTTTATGAGGAGCATTCTGGATAACAATTTCGATTTTCCCTCTTAATAATGTTGCTTCTTCTCTATTGGACCAATGATAATCTCTAACATTAAAAGCCGTTCCAGTAACCTTAATTTGAGAATGTGTTGTTTTAACATAGAATGGACGTTCCTTATTTTTTATAACATCAAAATATGCCTCTCCAATAAGAAATACAGTTCTTTCTTCCTTTCCAAAGCTTGTTGTGTCCCATTGCAGAATACTATTCGCATTTAGCATTACCAAAGTACCATCCGGTAAATTTATTTTTCTTACTTCATTTGATTTTGTTTCCACTGTCAAATTGAAGGGTTGCATAAAAGATTTTACAGGATTTTTTTTATTAAAAAATAAAAAAAAACAAATCAATAAAATACAAATTATAAAAGAAATCCTCCAAGTATTAGGTCTTTTCACTACTGAAATACTTTCATTATCATCTTCGAAATCTTTATGAAATTTTGAAAAGTGCATTTCCCATGCTTGTTCTAACTTTGTTAAAGGGATTTGAGGTTTTTTATTTTTCCAATATGACGATAAAATCTCAAATTCATATTCCCACTCAGGATATTCCAGGATCATATTTTCCCAGAGGGCATTATCTAATTCCGATAATTGACCACTTAACTTTTTAGCTAATAATTCTAGAAATAAATTTTTCTCCAACGTATTTAAACTTTTAATTAAGACACGTACTAAATAATTATATACCTATATAAATATTATTTTTTAAAATAATTTATGATATCTTCCCGCAGCAAATCGCTTAATTTCTTCATAGCTGAAACCATTTGGGCATTTACAGTTCTTTCCGAAATAGACATAATATCAGCAACCTCTTTATAGCTAAGACCATCTTCTTTGATTAATTGATAACACATTTTGCACCTTGGTGGGAGACTATTAACAGCTTTATCTAATTGTGCTTGAAGTTGAGATGATATAATTATTGATGAGGGATCTTTTTCATCGGCAATATTTAATTGATCTAAATCTGATACACGAGAATATTTTACCTCTCGATTGATATAATTATAACTACGATTCCGAGTAGATTTATATAGATACAACGTAATATTTGTAATGTTCCTTAAAGATTTTCTATTACGCCAAATATTTATCATCACATCCGACACTATCTCTTCAGCAATCTCATGTTTTTGTACAAAATTATATGAAAACTTTTCAAGTTTCTGGTAATAATGCCAAAATAGAGTTTTGTAAGCCTCCTGATTGTTTTCTGTAATGAGAATTATTAAACCATTTATGTCCTTATCATCCATTTTCAAATCTATTTTCGATTAAATAATGGGGATTCTTGTAAACGAATCCGCTTTAAAATAGTTGAAATCTAAATTATTCTATTAAGTCAAAGCTCGCCTTTTGTCCGTTAGCTTCTATTATAAACTCTCCGGGTTCAAGGATTTTATTTCCATCAGCATCTGGATAACTTAAGTCTCTTAATGGATCTATATCAAAAATAAAGGTCTTGGTATTATTTTTTTTAATCTCTTTTTTTTCAAAAAATCTCAACTCTTTTATAGGTCTTGTTATTGAAGCCGTTTTATCGGTTATGTACCATAAAACAGTTTCTAATCCATCTTTATCACTAATGTTTTGGACATTAATTCGAGCAATAAGATGCTCTTCTTTTTTAATATGTGAACTAGATAATTTTATAGAATCATAAGCAAACTTAGAATAACTTAATCCATATCCGAATGGGTAAAGGGGCTGAGTAGAAATATCCTGATAATTCCCTGAAGAAGGACGAGCTTTTGGTCTCATCGAATAATAAATAGGAATTTGTCCGGAAGTAAGAGGAAAAGTAATATCTAATTTTCCGGATGGATTTGATTTTCCAGATAATATATCCGCTACAGCAAAAGCACCCATAGTTCCCGGTTGCCATGATTCTAAAATTGCATCTGCATAGGGTTCTATGTTTTTTAATGCCAATGGCCTGCCATTAAAAAGTACTAATACAATAGGCTTTTTGGCTTTAGATACCATTTTAATTAATTGCTCCTGAATATAGGGAAGCTCTATAGATGAACGAGACGCATTTTCTCCGCTCCAAATACCTTTTTCACCCAAACATATTATGCAAAGATCGGCAGTCATAGCCGCTTTGTAAGCATCTTCAAAACCAGTAGTATCTGTGCCATCGAAGTCTGCTCCTTTAGCAAATGATATATTTATAACATTGTTTAATTTTCTCTTTAAAGCGGTATATACGGAAGTGACATCTATCTCTTTTCCCCTGCCAATCCACGACCCCATGAGATCAAGAGAATCCATCGACATAGGTCCTATGACCGCAATATTATGGATATGCTTAAAATCTATCGGAAGTATATTTTTGTTTTTAAGTAGCACCATAGACTCTGAGGCTAATTTTTCGCTAATTAATTTATCGTGTAATTGTGTAGAACTATCATCAATAATATTTTCCGGAGCATACGGATTATCAAATAAACCAAGCATAAATTTCACTTTTAATATTCGGTATACAGCACTGTCTAACTCCGTGATTCTGATTTTATCTTCATTTAAAAGTGGTAACAAATTGTCTTTATAAACATCGTCTGTCATGTCCAAATCGACACCTGATTTAAATGCTTTTAAAGCTGCTTCTTTATTATTTAAGACATTACCTTGCTCAATTAATTGGTGAACTCCATTCCAGTCTGAAACTATGAATCCAGGCAGTTGCCAACGTTTTTTCACTATATCTGTAAGAAGAAAATGATTGGCAATCATAGGAATACCGTTCAAATTATTAAATCCAGCCATTAATGTAATCGCACCAGCATTGATTGCTTGTTGATAAGGGATGAGGTATGTATCCCATAATGTTTGGTTTGAAATTTCTGTATAAGTATAATCTCTGCCGCCTTCGGATAATCCATATCCCACGAAATGTTTCAGACATGCCGCTATAGAATAAGGATTAGAAAGCCCATTACCTTGATATCCCTTAACTGCAGCTACACCAAATACTGCATTTGTATATACATCCTCACCGTAGCACTCTGAAACTCTTCCCCATCTTGGATCCCTAGATATATCAAGCATGGGTGAAAAAGTCCAATTTATTCCTGCAAGATATGTTTCTTTTGCAGCCATCATACATGCTTGTTCATACAAGTTTACATTCCAAGAACAACCAACAGCTAAGGGAATTGGATATAAGTTTTTAAATCCATGTATTACATCAAACCCAAATAATATGGGAATGCCTAAACGCGTGTTCATAGCTTTTGTCTGAATAGCATTCCTCATCTTAGCGTCATCGCTATAATATATTAAAGATCCTATTTGTGGATTTGTATTGGATAAAATTTCTTCTTTATTAATGTTATTTGGATTATCATTATTTCCCACATACGATTGACTTGTTTGTAATATTTTTTCTTGAATTGTCATTCTACTTAATAGATCTTTTATCCTATCTTCAATATTTATTTTAATATTTTTATAAATAGGTAGATTACTTTGTGCAGTCGTAATAATATAACAACACATAAATAATATTCCAGTAAAAAAGTATTTAACCTTATAACCCCAATTAAAAATCATTTATAATTATTCCTTCTTTATGATGATCATTGATTATTCATTTATTCTTACTCATAGACACGTACATAATCAACATAAAACCTGATTGGCAAAATTCTTTCTTCAAGTTTCCCGGCTAATGTTGTTCCTTCATTACCCAATGCGAGATTTAATAAAAGATAAAATTTTTGACTAAAAATCTTTTTAGTCGACTCATCTGCTTTTTTCAAGTCAAATACAAAGTATTCTAAACTGTCGTAATAAAATTTAATCTTCTCTTTATTCCAATCTACTGCATAAATATGATAACCTTCATAAGGCTTTCCTACAATTGGATGTTTTCCTATGAATTCATATTTACCTGAATCTTTAATATAATGCACGGTTCCATATACACTGTTAGAATCTCGTCCTATAAATTCCATAATATCAATTTCACCGCATTTCGGCCATTTAACTTCCGGAAAATTAACACCCATCATCCATATGGCAGGCCAAGATCCGATTCCTTTTGGGACTTTTGCGCGCACTTCAATACGTCCATGATCCCAGTCAGCATGATACAAAGTATTGATACTTCCCGAGGTGTATTTTGAATTTTTAAAATTTTCCAGTTTAGCCGTTATTACTAAGTTTCCGTTCTCAACCCATACATTTTCCTTTCTTTGCTTTGTATAATATTGAGGTTCTTGATTGCGTACAAAGCCTTCCTCGTAAGACCATTTATTTGAGTCGGGAAAACCCGTGTAATTAAATTCATCACTCCACAACAATTTTCGGTTGGTTTGTGAGAATGAAGGTATAAACAGAAAAATATATGTACATGCAATTAATATATTTATTATTTGAATTTTCATTTTAATTTAAATATTGAGAAATTTATATCAGTAGATAATACAAGGAAATAATACAGATTAATAATTTATCACACGAACATATTTATGGTTTATATAAAACAGTTTTTAATCTACTCCTTTACATTTCCTTAAAGAAATTTATGCAAATTTTACCACCCCGAATTTTGTACAAGATTTTTATTGATGTCTATTTCACTTTGCGGAATAGCCCATAAATAATCTCGGGATGCGTTAAAAGATCTCGTCTCTATTTTTACATTAGAACCATAATCAGTTCTACTTGCGTCAAAATAATTATATATACCATACGCTGTTCCGTTCATAACGCTATCTGCAATTTTCCATCTTCTTATATCAAATAATCTAAATGGTTCCAATGCTAATTCTACACGACGTTCTCTTCTCACCAATGTTCTTAATGATGTTTGGTTGGAATAATTTTCCTGAGTAACGTCCGGCATTGCTACATCAGCCCTTTCTCTTATTTTATTAATAGCATCATATACAGATTGATCTATATCCCCGGCCTCTATTTTACCCTCCGCATAAATTAATAAAATCTCTGCGTAGCGCATTAATATTTCATCATTCCCCGAATTATCGTTCCAGTCTCCTGATATTTCTGCAGGAATATATTTTCTAAAATAAAAACCGCTTGGTGATCCTAATCCTATTCTATCTAAAGATGTTGAGGACGTAACGTTAATAGTTACATCATTTACTACCGCTCCCGGCAATATAATGGTATATCCCAAACGAGGGTCTCTGTTTACATAAGGATTAGAAGAATTATAAAGAGGGGATTCAGAAATTGTTTTACCATCTGTACATTCATATGCATCTGCAAGTGCTTCTAATGGGACCATGTCGTTCCATCCTGTTAAAGATGGTGGGGCAATCCAAGATACAACTCCATGTTTTTGGCTATTGGCTGTAGTAGAATAAGTAGCAGCAAGTATAATTTCTGTGCTATTTTTATTGGTGCCATCAAAAATGCTTAGAAACCCATTTTGTTCAATACTGTAAACGCCTAAATCCATTACCTGTTTTGCAGCAGCAGCTGCGTCAGCCCATTGCTCGTTATACAATAGAACCCTGGCTTTCAATCCTAATGCTGCACCTTTAGTAACTCTTCCTAAATCTGCAGAAGTTGGTAAATCATCAGCAATTTCATTTAATTCAGAAAGGATGAAATTCACTATTTCTTCTTTAGAAGTCTTTGACACATCTAAAGAATCAGAAGAAGGAGTTTTTGTCAACAAAGGTACATCTCCATAAAATCCTATCAATTGCTGATAAAAATATGCACGAATAAATCTTGCCTGTGCTTTATAATTTGCTATTGTTGAAGAATCAACACCGGTAACTTTGTCTATATTGTCTAACACATTATTAGTGGCTGCAATCCCTTTATAAAAAATTGTCCAAAATGTAGAAAATGCTCCGGTTGCGGTTGTTGCAGATCCATTGCCGATAGATGGAATATCTATAGGCCACGTAGTTAAACAAAATGCATCATCGGTAGTTGTAGAAAGAAAAATATCATTATCAATATCTCTCAAATATGTATAACACCCTGTAATAGCCTTTTCTATATCAGATTCCGAAGTCCAATAATTACTTGTAGAGCTTGAATCTAATGGTTGCTTGTCTAATAATTTACTACATCCAGTAAAAGCTAAAAAAAATATTATTAAATAAAAATATCTAAAAGAATTATGATTCATTACGAATAGATTTAAAAGTTAAGATTTAAGCCAAATGTTATGGTTCTTACTTGCGGATAATAACGATTGTCATTGGGCGCTTCAGGATCAATATCTTTCTCTAACTTTGTAATTGTAAATAAGTTTGATGCAGATGTATATATTCTAAGTCCGGTAAAGCCGGCTTTCTTAAACCATGTGTCAGGGAATTTATATCCAAGTTGAACGCTTTTTAACCGTAAGTATGCTCCGCTGCGAATCCAATAAGAAGATGATAAATAATTTTGACTCCCTGTACTTAATCTTGGAAAAGTGGCGTTCGTATTATCTTCCGTCCATGAATCTAAATGCATCTTTTTGAAATTACCAGTATTCGACGTAGGAGCCTTATCCATATTTCTTACGTATACGTCTTCTTTTCCTACTCCTTGAAATAAGGCACTTATGTCAAACCTTTTATATGTAGCACTTAAATTAATGGCATATGTATATCTTGGTATTTGGCTGCCAATATAAACCCTATCATCATCATCAATTACACCATCCCCATTCTGATCTTTATATTTGATATCACCGGCAGATGTGCCTGTTGCTTGAGTAGCATGATTTGACACATCTTGTTCAGAACTGAAAAGACCTTCAGCCTTATATCCATAAAAAGAACCAATTGGTAATCCTGTATAATATGCCTGATAAATATCATTAGAACTTGCTATATAATCCGCACCTTTCATATCAGTCACTCTGTTAATTACATCAGACATATTTAAACCTATGTTATATTCGAAATCTTTTCCAATGCTATTATGATAATTTGCGGAAAACTCCCATCCTTTATTTCTAACGCTTCCTGCATTTGAGTAGGGAGCTGTTAGCCCGGTTGTTAAGGGTATCGGTAGCTGTAACAAAATATCTTTTGTATTTTTTACATAATAGTCAAGAGTTATATCTAAATTTTTATTAAGAACTGTCATATCTAATCCGATGTCCCACATTTTCGTTGTCTCCCATGATAGGGATGCTGATGGATATGAGCTTAATAATGCAGCAGTATTTAAAGTCCCGCCAAATGGATAGCTTGATGAGAAGCTATAAGTTGATTGATAAGGATAATTCGAAGATGTATTATCGTTACCTAATTGTCCCCAAGAACCTCTTAGCTTCAATTCTTGAAATATTTTCTGATCTTCCATAAATTTTTCTGCACCTATACGCCAACCTGCAGAGAATGATGGGAAAGTACCCCATCTTTGCCCATCGGCAAATCTTGAAGAACCATCATGTCTAATATTTGCCTCTAATAAATATTTATTTGCAAAAGAGTAATTGACCCGCCCAAAATATGATAATAGTCCATATTCATCAGCAGTACCTGTAGTAGATTGCCCATTTTCTGACCCCGAATTAATTTCTTCTAATTCTCCGTTCGGAATACTTGTTCTATAACCTGTTAATGCATCATCTTTTTTAGACAAGTAAGAAGTCCCTAACAATACATGAAAAGAATGTTTATTTGTATTAAAAGTATAATCTGCCAAGCCCTGAAAATTTTTGAACCAATTATCGGCATATTCTTTAGTAATAGAATTTGTGCCTAATGTAGATAGATATTCATGTGGCGTTGTAAAGAAGTCGTAAAAGTCCAAGGCCTTAGTATGTAGACTATTATAATCAGTCGTATAATTAACCGATGCAATACCACTCAAAATCAATCCCTTTATTACTTTATAGTCTGCACGGAAATTACCTGTTATCAAATTGTCATTGTATTTATAAATGCCGCCTTCTTTTTGCATACGTACGATAGAACTTCCCCAGGTTCCATCACTGTATCTATTAACTATTAATGGTGAATTGTTTACACTTTGAAACTGATACCAAGCCGATCCTGCTCCAATATCCTGTGGCTCTGTACGTTTAGAAAGACGTGCAGCCATGTCTGCACTGAAAGTTAACCGAGGAGTAATAGTAATATCAGTATTTAATCGTACGGTAACACGATCAAAATTCATATTAGTAATTAACCCATTTTGACCGAAATAGTTGGTTGAAAATCTATACTTAACGTTATCAGAACCTCCTGCAACGCCAATGCTGTGCTGTTGTTGAAAACCATCTCCTGTTAATATTAATCTTGCCCAGTCATTATCAGGATATAGATCAGTATTACGATTTGGATTATTATATTGTGCTATTGCTGAATCAGAAAATATTGCAGAACCACCTGAATTTTCGTATGTTAAATTCATCAGCTTCATAAAATCCTGCGCTCCTACAAAATCAGAAATATGTGCAGCACTCTGCCATCCAAAATAATTACTATAATTTACTTTAGGTTTATTATTACTTGATCCACGTTTTGTGGTTACTAAAATCACACCATTGGCTGCTCTTACTCCGTATATGGATGATGCAGCCGCATCTTTCAAAACTGTAACATTGGCTATATCATTTGCATCTATATCATTAATACTCATCTGTACGCCATCAACAAGGACTAGTGGGTCATTATCGTTCAAAGTTCCTATTCCTCTAATTCTAATAGTTCCCTGATCACTTCCCGGTTGCCCACTACTTTGTGTTACAGTCACACCAGGCATTGTGCCTTGCAATGCTACAGATACTTGTCCTACAGGCTTCCAATTAATATCTTTATCTCCATTAATTGAGGAAATTGCACCTGTTAAATTTATTTTTTTCTGCTTGCCATACCCAACGATAACCACATCACTTAAACTTCCCTGAGCAACTTTTAATACTACATTTACATTAGTTTGATCTCCTATTAAAATTTCTTGGGTAAGAAATCCTATTCTTGATATAATTATTATGGCATTTGTGTCTTTAACAGATAATTCAAAATTACCAGACGAATCACTTGTTGTTCCATTTGTAGTTCCTTTTTCAATTATCGTAGCACCCTCAATAGCGATTCCGTTTTCATCTCTAACTTTTCCAGAAATAGTGTTTTTATAAAATTGAGATGCAGGATAGGGAACTATGGCTACCTGATTGGAATCAATAATCTTATAGTCTAATCCCGTCCCAAATAATACCTGAGATAACACTTCTGTAAACGGCCTGTTTGATGCACTTAGTGTTATTTTTTGATTTTTGGGAAACAAATCCTCACTATAAACGATTCTTACATGTGAAGATTTCTGAAGCAGGGATAACGTCTTTCCCACATTTGTATTTTTTATCTCCAAACTTATCTTCTTCTGCGTGTAAACCTTCGCAGAAACTGTAAGAGAAGTAACTAATGTCAATGCAATGACCCATTGCGCCATTATTATAAATTTTAATATTCGTTTACGACATAGCGGTATGAAAAAAGTATTTTTCTTCATAATTTTACAATGATTTTAATGGGTGACTTAATTGTCTCTCAATCATCCAACGGGAAATGCTACAACATTTCCCGTCTTGTTAAAAGCTAATTATAAATACTAAATTTCTTTAGAACAGTATAATTTATTCAGTATTTTACCTATTTATTCTTGAGAGAATTAAAAATATTGCTATATAAAAAATTATTAGGCATATCTCTAAATATAAAACACGTAAAGGTTAAATATTACCTAGTTTATTAAAAAATAATTATTTCTTATAAATTATATGAGCCTGCATAAATGTTATTAGATAAAAGTTTTATGGAAGAAAGTTTGACCACTTCCTATGAAGACTACATGAGCAGCTCATAATTATCTCATATTTTCTGTCATAATCTACAGGATAATATTCTTCCACAATCCATCTTTTATGAATGGAATTAAATGTTATTTATTTTCGCATGGCAATTTCTAATATATAACCGAACTTCTAATTAACTTCATCGTATGAGGTTAAGTTGAAATATAAGTATAAGAATTATACACCTATGAAACCTGTAGCGCCTCTTAAATTTTCTTTCAATAATATTAGCAACTATTTTTGACTGCATTATTAATAAAAATCCCTGCCGAAAATTTTTATTCCGACAGGGATTATTAAGTATTTTGAAAACTTATTTCCTCTTAAAAAATTATTATTAAATCTATTACCATTTATCTACATCTTCGGTAGATGATGATGTATTATCGGCAACTCCGCTTATTGATGAGGAACCGGTAAATTTGTCAGTCGTAGTACTTTCCGGAAATTCATTTTTATCCGTATCCGCAGCGCTTGTTACATCTTGCTTAGGAGAAATTTCTTCTGCTTTACTTTCATCACTTTGTACAGTAGTTGAAGAATCAGCAGGGCTATACGGACTATCCGCATTGTCATGATTAAAGGCATCAAAATCATAATCCGGCATCAATTCTGTTTTAATATAATCCACAGCTTCATTCAACCCTTTCACAAACTTGTTGAAATCTTCTTTATACAGAAAAATCTTGTGCCTGTCGTAGCCGTCTTCATTAAACCTTTTACGGCTTTCCGTAATAATCAGGTAATAATCATTTCCTTTCGTTTCACGAACGTCAAAAAAATAAGTTCTTCTTTTTCCCGCCTTTAAACGTTTGCTATAAACGCTGTCCTGTTTTTTTTCGTTATGACCGTACTCCAAAATCAACAAAATTTAGTGGAATTAATTCTATTCAATTATCCTCACAAATATAATGTTGTTTTCATTTAACCAAAAGAAAACCTATTATTTTTTTAACAGATAAATATACAATTCGGAAGAAGCAGAGAAAGAACAATTAATGCAAGCCGATAATTTTAAAATTAAAATATCTTCGCGGAATGTCATCATTGCAATTTACAGATCAAATTTTTGATAAAGAATCTAATGCGCGTGCAGGAAAAATAATTACCGATCACGGAGAAATACTTACGCCGATTTTTATGCCGGTAGGCACTGCCGGAAGCGTTAAAGCCGTAAACCAGCAGCAATTGAAAAATATTGTGAAGGCTCAAATTATATTAGGCAATACTTATCATCTTTATCTAAGGCCGGGCGTAGAAATATTGGAACAAGCCGGCGGGTTGCATAAATTTAACGGCTGGGATAAACCGATCTTAACGGATAGCGGCGGTTATCAGGTCTTTTCCTTGTCCAGCACAAGAAAAATTACTGAAGAGGGCGTTATCTTCCAATCTCACATAGACGGCAGCCGGCATTTATTTTCTCCCGAAAAAGTAATGGATATTGAGAGAAGTATTGGCGCCGATATTATGATGGCTTTTGATGAATGCCCGCCTGCAGGTTGCGAATATATTTATGCAAAAAAAAGCATGGAATTAACGCACCGCTGGCTCGACAGATGTATTGCACGAATGAATGAAACGGAAGATAAATACGGCTATACGCAAAATTTATTTCCTATTGTACAAGGCAACACTTTTAAGGATCTGCGTACAGAATCTGCACATTATATTGCGTCTAAAAATGCAGCCGGTAATGCTATTGGTGGATTGAGCGTGGGCGAGCCTGAAGAAGTAATGTATGAATTTACTGCGCTATGCTGCAACATTCTTCCAAAAGATAAGCCTCGCTATTTAATGGGCGTAGGCACACCTTGGAATATTTTGGAATCCATTGCTTTGGGCGTAGATATGTTTGATTGTGTAATGCCTACACGCAACGGCCGCAATGGTATGTTGTTTACAACCGAAGGCGTTATTAATATTAAAAATAAAAAATGGGCTACGGATTTTTCTCCGATAGATGAGGGATTTACGTGCGAAACAAGTAATTATTATTCCAAAGCTTATTTAAGACACTTATTTGTAAGCCAGGAAATACTTGCACTTGAATTGGCAAGTTTGCAAAATCTTTCTTTTTATTTATGGCTTGTAAGCGAAGCTAGAAACCATATTATTTACGGCGATTTTTCTTCATGGAAAAAAGAGATGGTTCAGAAATTGAAACGAAGATTATAAAATTATTTTTAAAATTTTTTATTCTTCCACAAAATTCAAATCATTACCGAAACTTTCTTTCAGCCTGCTTAAAGCATATATCGCAATTGCATAAAGAATAAACAACATTGCGAAAGCGGAATTAATCAGATTAAACTTCTTTAGCAATAAATCGAAAATCCATGTAATGGGAATTAATGCGCCGCGTACAAAATTCGGTACACTTGTGGTAACCGTTGCACGCATATTAGTGCCGAATTGTTCGGATGCAATGGTTACAAAATTTGCCCAATAGCCAGAACCTATTCCGATAAGAAATGAAAGCCAGTTCATCTCGCTTTGCGTAATGCCTTTGTAACACAAATAAATACTGCAAACAATTAGGGAAAGAATATTAAAAATATACAATACTTTTTTTCGCGAACGAAAGATTTGCGCTAATAATCCTGCAATCAAATCACCTACAGAAATACCAATATATGCAAACATGATTGCTGCACCTGCATCCAGTATTTTCGGGGCTTCCAGCGCTTTTCCAAATTCCGGTGCCTGCGTTAATAAAATACCTACAACAAACCAAAAAGGCAATCCGATAAGAATACATTTTATGAATCTTCCGAATCGTTCTTTATTATTGAAAAGCATTGCAAGGTTTCCTTTGCGTACCGCTGTATTGGTAAGATTTTTATACAAGCCGGATTCCGCAACTCCTATACGAAGCAGCAACAATACAAATCCTAAAATACCGCCAACAAGATAAGCTTTGCGCCAATCAAAATGCTGCGCTACTTCTTTAGCAGCAACCGCTCCAAATAAGCCGATAACTGCAACCAACATTGTTCCGTAGCCGCGTTTTTCTTTGGGCATTGTTTCGGAAATCAATGTTATTCCCGCACCCAATTCACCAGCCAAACCCAAGCCTGCAAAGAATCGTATTAAAGCATAACTATTTTCATCATGTACAAAACTATTTATTACGTTAGACACTGAATACAATAGTATTGATCCGAATAAAACTTTCAAACGTCCCATTCTGTCGCCAAGTACACCCCAAAGAATGCCACCGATAAGTAACCCTGCCATCTGCATATTCAAAATATATTCGCCTGTTTGCCGCATGTCTATCGGAGCAATACCAATATCCTGAAGGCTTTTTACACGTACTATAGAAAAAATAAGCAAGTCATAAATATCTACAAAATAGCCAAGCGATGCCACGAGGACGAGTAAGATGATGTTTCTCCTTTGGTTCATGATTTAGTTAATAGTTATTAGTTTATTTGTAGCAAAGGTTATCAGACTGTTGATAAAGCGCAAAACATGCTATCAACCTAAAATAATAAGGAACCAATCCATAAATTTTTTATTTGTCAATTTGAATTATTTATATTTTCTCTTTATTAAAATAATAACTCAACGCACCGGACGGGCATTTATCAATTTGGTTTTTAATTTGATCTGTTGCTGCTGCTTCAATCGTAATCCAAGGATGCTCTTTAGGATGATAAACGTTGGGCAATGTTCTTGCACATACACCTGAATGAATACAAATTTTTGGTTGCCATACAATCGTAATTTCACTATTGGTGTATTCTTTCTTCTCCATTGCAATTATATTTTAATGAAAAATATTTTGACCAAATTACAAATTTATAAATAGAAAAAAATGTATCAATATTGAAAAAATATTTCCGTAGCGCCAAAGCCGAAGCGTGCATTGTATTGATTTACGAAATGTTTTACTTCTTTTTTTGTTTTAAGAATATTATGAATTTCATCGCGCAGCACTCCTTTTCCTACGCCATGAATTACTATTAAATTCGGCTGCATATTTTCAACGGCAACATTATACCATTTTTCAAATTCCTTTAATTGAATTTGCACTATTTCAAAATTGCTCAACCCTTGAAAATTGTCCGAAATTTTTTCGATGTGCAAGTCTACAACGCTGCGAACCGGCGTTTTATAATCTTTAATTGTTTTGTTGTTAATCACTTTAAAACCGGCTTTGGACAAACCGCTCAAATCAACGCCCTGCTTAGGTTCTATAATTTTATCAGGATAAATATCAAAAAGCTCATACGAAAAAGCAGGTTCATTTTTTTCTTTCAGTTCTTCAATTTTTTTAAAGACCTGCTTAGGCCTTAGCTTCAGTTGCGTTTCAAAATATTCTGCTTTCTTTTTATGCTGTTGCGATAATGAAAACTCGAATAAGAATTGCGGACTTTCGTTTAATACAGAAAAGTCAAGGTCATGTAAATACACATCTTTCTGCGCATACACCTCACTTTTCAATTCAAATTGCAAAGCATTATTTGCCTCTTGTTGATAATAAAATGTAAGATTGTCGTTGGTACGATTTACAAGATATATTTTAAAATAATCTACTAGATCATCGCCGAACTCATCGAAAGAATATTTCGGAATAAAAGAAAGCCATACGCCGTCCGATGCTTTAATCTCACGCGTTTGCGGCTTGCGCTCTGTAGGAATTTGATCGATGTATATTTTTTCTTTTTTCTTTTCGGGAACAATTTTTTTATCGTTGAAAAATCTTTTGAAATAAGGAAAATCTACTTGATCGGAATGTATGGGAAAACGCACGCCGCGTACTTCCACGATCAGCATTTTATCGTCGAGAATTTCATCCACTCGCCCTTCTTCATTCGTTTGCAAAACCAATATTTCGTCACCTATTTGATATTTCATTTTTCTATATTAAAACAATTTTCAAAATTACGCATTCCGTCAAACAAAAAATCCCGCAAAGCTAGAAAGCTGCGGGATTTAGCTTCGGTTAAGAAGCATTAAACAATCACTCAACACAAATTTTATGCAATGCTTATTTCTTTAGGCTGAACTTTTACTTCTTCTTTTTTGGGAAGCGTGATTTGCAAAATACCGTTTTCGTATTTGGCTGAAATAGCGTCTGCATCAATCTTTTCGTCCAATGTAAATGTACGTTTGAAGCTTTTTAAAGTATATTCTTGTCTATGCAGTTTTTCTGCTTTTGTTTCTTGCTCGCTTGCTTTTTCGTAAGAAATTGTAAGCAAACCAGCATCTACGTTAATTTTAAAATCCTGCTTTTGTAATCCAGGTGCAACTACATCTACCTGAAATGCGTTATTACTTTCCTGAATATTTACGGGAGGAACATTCAAATCTTTAGAATAATTCGAAGGAAGACCATTGAATAATTCGTCGAACAAATTGTTCCAATTGTTGTAATTTCTTTTTACGAGTGTCATAATATTATGTTTTTGATTTTATGAATAATTGATTTTCGACTAATGATTAATCAAACAATGAACCAACAGAAAAAATTATTTATAATTAAGTCAATTAGTCGCATTATTACTTTTAATTAAGTCATAATGTCGCTTCTTATAGATAATTAAAAACAAAATGGCTGGAAATAAATAATTCCGACTTCGGCCTCAATGACCAATTCTTTACAATTCTCTATCAAAATAGTTTGTAATTTTGTAATCTTATTTTTTAAATAAAAATCAAATTAGATATGTATCCCGAAGAAATAGTATTGCCAATGAAGGCAGAACTGACTGATAACGGTTTCGAAGATTTACAAACTCCTGAAGAAGTTGAAAACGCTTTAAAGCAGGAAGGAACAACTTTAGTAATGGTTAATTCTGTTTGTGGTTGTTCGGCCGGCAGCGCACGTCCCGGTGTATTAATGGCTGTTTTTAATTCCGAGAAAAAACCAAATCATCTTGTAACCACCTTTGCCGGTTTTGATGTAGATGCAGTAAAAACCTTGCGTGAACATTTATTGCCTTATCCGCCATCATCTCCTGCTATCGCTTTATTTAAAGATGGTAAATTGGTACACATGATCGAAAGACACATGATAGAAGGCCGTCCCGCTCAAATGATCGCAGGTCATTTAATAGAAACTTTTGAAGAATATTGTTGATTAATTTTATCTACAACGGTATAATTTTTATAAAAGTTTTTAAACAAAAAAGCCCCTGATAAAATATATCAGGGGCTTTTAAAATAAATACGGCGGCTACCTACTCTTCCGGGGACAATGCCCGAGTACCATCGGCCATGAGGGGCTTAACTTCTCTGTTCGGTAAGGGAAGAGGTGAACACCCTCGGTATAACCACCATAAAAAGGTAAGAATTAATAATTGTCAATTGACAATTATCAACTCAATAAGTTACATATTGGAAAAGCTCACTCAAGAGCTTACTCTTACATTTCAAAATAAGAATAATTAAAAAAATAAAGCTTACGGGCAATTAGTACTGCTCGGCTTTGATGTTACCACCTGTACACCTGCAGCCTATCAACGTCATCGTCTCTGACGACCCTTAAAAGTAAACTCATCTTGAGGAGGTTTCACGCTTAGATGCTTTCAGCGTTTATCCCGGCTGTACATAGCTACTCGGCATTACACCTGGCGGCATAACCGATACACCAGCGGTACATACGACCCGGTCCTCTCGTACTAAGGTCATGTCCTCTCAATTTACTAGCGCCCACCACAGATAGAGACCGAACTGTCTTGCGACGTTCTGAACCCAGTTCACGTGCCACTTTAATGGGCGAACAGCCCAACCCTTGGGACCTTCTCCAGCCCCAGGATGTGACGAACCGACATCGAGGTGCCAAACCTTACCGTCGATATGAGCTCTTGGGTAAGATCAGCCTGTTATCCCCGGAGTACCTTTTATCCTTTGAGCGATGGCCCTTCCATACGGAAACCACCGGATCACTTTAGCCGACTTTCGTCCCTGCTCGGCGTGTCTGCCTCACAGTCAAGCACCCTTATACTAATGCGCTCTGCGTACGATTACCAACCGTACTGAGGGTACCTTTGCAAGCCTCCGTTACTTTTTAGGAGGCGACCACCCCAGTCAAACTACCCACCATGCAATGTCTCCTTGTTCAGGATTAGGTTCTAAGCAACAGAAGGTTGGTATTTCAACGTTGACTCCCCAAAGGCTGGCGCCCCTGGCTCATAGTCTCCCAACTATCCTACACATCGGTTGCTCAAAATCAATGCAAAGTTGTAGTGAAGGTTCACGGGGTCTTTCCGTCCCGTGGCGGGTAACCGGCATCTTCACCGATACTACAATTTCACCGGGCTCGTGGAGGAGACAGTGTTCAACTCATTAGACCATTCGTGCAGGTCGGAACTTACCCGACAAGGAATTTCGCTACCTTAGGACCGTTATAGTTACGGCCGCCGTTTACCGGGGCTTCAGTCAGAAGCTTCGCATTGCTGCTAACATCCTTCCTTAACCTTCCGGCACCGGGCAGGTATCAGGCTCTATACGTCATCTTTCGATTTTGCAGGGCCCTATGTTTTTGTTAAACAGTTGGTTGAACCTATTTACTGAGACCATATCGCTATGGTATGCTTTATCCCGAAGTTACAGCATTAATTTGCCTAGTTCCTTCTCCACGGCTCACCCGAGCGCCTTAGAATACTCATCCCGTCTACCTGTGTCGGTTTGCGGTACCGGCTGCATATCTCGCTTTTCTTGGAACCGCTTTTACACTTTCACTTCCCCCGAAGGTTCCGTTCAGCGCCCTATTCCGTCAGGACGCAAGTGCCACGGCGATCCGTCACTTTTAATAATATGCAGGTGCAGGAATATTAACCTGCTTTCCATCAGATGCCCCTTTCGGGTTTTCCTAAGGACCGGACTAACCCTGATCCGATTAACGTTGATCAGGAACCCTTAGACTTTCGGCGATGGAGTTTTTCACTCCATTTATCGTTACTTATGCCTACATTTTCTTTTGAAACCGCTCCAGCAATGGTCACCCATCACCTTCAACGCAGATTTCCAATGCTCCCCTACCAATTGTACAAGTACAATTTTAGAACTTCGGTTCATGGTTTGATGCCCGATTATTTTCCGTGCAGGGCCCCTCGACCAGTGAGCTGTTACGCACTCTTTAAATGAATGGCTGCTTCCAAGCCAACATCCTGGCTGTTATAGAAGTTCCCACCTCGTTTGATCAACTTAACCATGTATTAGGGACCTTAGTTGCTAATCTGGGTTATTTCCCTCTCGGCCACGGACCTTAGCGCCCGCAGCCTCACTGCCGCAGATATTTATTAGCATTCGGAGTTTGTCAGGAATTGGTAGGCGGTGAAGCCCCCGCATCCAATCAGTAGCTCTACCTCTAATAAACTTCTTGATATGCGACGCTGTTCCTAAAAACATTTCGGGGAGAACGAGCTATCTCTCAGTTTGATTGGCCTTTCACCCCTATCCACAGGTCATCCCAAGACTTTTCAACGTCAACGGGTTCGGTCCTCCAGTTTGTGTTACCAAACCTTCAACCTGCCCATGGATAGATCACAAAGTTTCGCGTCTACCCCCACTGACTAAGCGCCCTGTTAGGACTCGCTTTCGCTACGGCTCCGTTAATGATGAACTTAACCTCGCCAGTGAGGAGTAACTCGTAGGCTCATTATGCAAAAGGCACGCCGTCACTTATTGCTAAGCTCCGACCGCTTGTAGGCGCACGGTTTCAGGTACTATTTCACTCCCCTGTTCGGGGTACTTTTCACCTTTCCCTTACGGTACTGGTTCACTATCGGTGTCTGAGGAGTATTTAGCCTTACCGGATGGTGCCGGCAGTTTCACGCAAGATTCCTCCGGTCCCGCGTTACTCAGGATACTGCTCGTCCGTACTGATTTGTGCCTACAGGATTTTCACCTTCTGTGATGTAACTTTCCAGATACTTCAGCTTGACAGTACTTTCTAAATGCAGTCCTACAACCCCGGAGAGGCACGCCTCTCCGGTTTGGGCTCTTCCCTGTTCGCTCGCCACTACTTAGGGAATCATTGTCTTATTTTCTTTTCCTCCCGGTACTTAGATGTTTCAGTTCTCGGGGTTGGCTCTCTTTGCAGAGTGCTATGTCTTCAACATAGCGGGTTGTCCCATTCGGAAACCTTCGGATATAACGCTCGTGTGCAGCTCTCCGAAGCTTATCGCAGCTTACCACGTCCTTCTTCGCCTCTCAGACCCTAGGCATCCACCATGCGCCCTTATTCGCTTTAAAAAATTTAGAAATTGTAGTGATGTTACCACCACTATTTGAAAATTATAAATGTCGAATTATAAATTATAAATGTTGCCACCTATAACTATAACCAAACAATCATAACTCCCTTTACTCTTTTGATTTTGCTTTTTCCAATATGTCAAAGAACTTTCTTTCAATGGATAATTGACAATTCATAATTGACAATTATGCTTTTATTGAAAACTGTTGATGCTTAGATGATGAATCTGCGGCTCTTGTTTCAAACCAACATCTTTTGTTTTGTACCTAAAGAACTTTCGAATCTTCAATTGTTAATTATCAATTGTCAATTCTTAATTTATCTGTGGAGGATATCGGAGTCGAACCGATGACCCTCTGCGTGCAAGGCAGATGCTCTAGCCAACTGAGCTAACCCCCCGTTTTAATGAACAATTAATAATGAACAATTGACAAATATTACTATCAATTGTCAATTTGTAATTGCCAATTAATTCAGTAGTCCCGCCCAGATTTGAACTGGGGACCTCTACATTATCAGTGTAGCGCTCTAACCAACTGAGCTACGAGACTGTTTCTGCTAATGGACAATTGATAATGAATAATTGACAATTGTTCAATGTATTTTACAGATGTCGCATCTCATCGACCATCAGCGATCCACTTTTTTAAAGAACTGTTTTTGAATAAATAATATCCAATATTTTTAAAAGAAAATAAAAACAACAGTAATACTACAATTATTAATTAATTAATAAAGCGTTACTCTAAAAGGAGGTATTCCAGCCGCACCTTCCGGTACGGCTACCTTGTTACGACTTAGCCCCAATTACCAGTTTTACCCTAGGCAGATCCTTTCGGTTACCGACTTTAGGTACACCCGGCTTTCATGGCTTGACGGGCGGTGTGTGCAAGGTCCGGGAACGTATTCACCGTATCATTGCTGATATACGATTACTAGCGATTCCAGCTTCATGCAGGCGAGTTGCAGCCTGCAATCCGAACTGAGAGTGGGTTTTTGAGATTTGCTCCTTGTCGCCAAGTGGCTGCTCTTTGTCCCACCCATTGTAGTACGTGTGTAGCCCCGGGCATAAAGGCCATGATGACTTGACATCATCCCCTCCTTCCTCGCGTCTTACGACGGCAGTCTCATTAGAGTTCCCAGCTTGACCTGTTGGCAACTAATGACAGGGGTTGCGCTCGTTGCGGGACTTAACCCAACACCTCACGGCACGAGCTGACGACAGCCATGCAGCACCTTGCTTCATGTCTATTGCTAGAAAATACCCTTTCAGGTACGGTCATTCGCATTCTAGCCCGGGTAAGGTTCCTCGCGTATCATCGAATTAAACCACATACTCCACCGCTTGTGCGGACCCCCGCCAATTCCTTTGAGTTTCAACCTTGCGGTCGTACTTCCCAGGTGGATTACTTAATGCTTTCGCTCAGACGCGCACTGTGTATCGCGCACGTCGAGTAATCATCGTTTAGGGCGTGGACTACCAGGGTATCTAATCCTGTTTGATCCCCACGCTTTCGTGCATCAGCGTCAATACTCGTTTAGCCTGCTGCCTTCGCAATAGGTGTTCTATGTCATATCTAAGCATTTCACCGCTACATGACATATTCCGCAAACCTCAACGAGATTCAAGACCTATAGTATCCAAGGCAGTTTCCGAGTTAAGCTCAGAGATTTCACCTCGGACTTACAAGTCCGCCTACGCACCCTTTAAACCCAGTAAATCCGGATAACGCTTGCACCCTCCGTATTACCGCGGCTGCTGGCACGGAGTTAGCCGGTGCTTATTCATAGGGTACTGTCAAGACCGATAGATATCAGTTGTTTCGCCCCCTATAAAAGAAGTTTACAATCCAGAGGACCGTCATCCTTCACGCGGCATGGCTGGTTCAGACTTGCGTCCATTGACCAATATTCCTTACTGCTGCCTCCCGTAGGAGTCGGGCCCGTGTCTCAGTGCCCGTGTGGCTGATCATGCTCTCACATCAGCTATGATCGTGGGCTTGGTGGGCCGTTACCCCGCCAACTACCTAATCATACGCACGACCATCCTTATCCGCCAAAGCTTTAATAATTAAATGATGCCACTCGATTATATTATGGGATATTAATCCGGATTTCTCCGGGCTATCTCCCAGATAAGGGAAAGTTTCGTACGTGTTCCGCACCCGTTTGCCGGTCGCCACCCATATATTGCTATACCGTGCTGCCCCTCGACTTGCATGTATTAAGCCTGCCGCTAGCGTTCATCCTGAGCCAGGATCAAACTCTCCATTGTAAATGTTTTGTCTGAACTGACTAAATTTTTCTCTCGAAATCTTTAGGCGTCAAAATTTGTGTTCTTTTCTAACGCTTCGTAGTGTCTTCCTTACTGTTATTTTTATTTCCTTTCAAAGATCTTTATGAGCTTGTAACTCATTAGCTGTCACTTAGTTATCTCTAACCCCTGCAACCCTTATCCCCTTTGGGAGTGCAAATGTAGAAGCTTTTTTTTTATTAAACAAATCTTTTTAAAAAATTTATTCAGTTATTTTTTTCCAAGCCTAACCTCCCAAAAATAAGCCCCGTAAATCCTTAAAGAACTATTGCCCCGCATTTAGGGAGCGCAAAGCTAAGACGTATAATTCTATTAAACAAATATTTTTTGAAAAATATTGAATATTATCTGTAATGCATTATCAAGAAGGTTAATTTAGGTTTACTGATATTTCTATTGAAAATCAATTTCATTATTCACGGTAAGCGACTTTTCAATAAAATGTTGAATGCAGTTTCGTTCGGCTAATTCATGAAAAACTATAGACTAATTGAAAGTAGATCACATTAAAATGTGATTCAATATTTTTCTATAATGAAAAATTGCAGGTAATTAGTTTAATTTTCGTCTTTTATCTCTCAAAAACAACTGTCTTTTTTATTGCATAGGATTAATTTACTTTGGAAATACAGGCATTCTTTCTCTTCCATAACAACAGATGCAGATATAATGAATTTTCCACTTACCGTCGAATTTCTTTCGCAGTCGCCATAATGCCATATCAATACCGGCAATATTGACTTTTATCTGTCTGCTTTTATTTGTCAGTTAAACACCCTTGTCCGAAAAGCAAAAAGCCACAGATACAAGTTATCTGTGGCTTTTTAATACTAATAAGTAGTGATTGGTTCAGACTTATTTGTGAAAGTTCGCACAACCACCGGCAACCAATAATGGTAGTCTCCTGCCTTTCATTTTTTTAAAAACCATACATACCGCCCGAAACGGAAATCTGCTCACCCGTAATCCAGGCTGCATCATCAGAAGCAATAAATACCACGGCTTTCGCAATATCTTCGGGCCGGCCTCTGCGACCCAGCGGTGTTTTTTCGACAAACATTTTTTCATAGTCGCTACCCGGAGTAACACCTGCACTGGCGGCGCCTTCCGTATCCGTAGCGCCCGGTAAAATAGAATTGATCCGAACGTTTTTAACACCCAACTCCTTAGATAAAGCAATGGTAAAGGCATCCAGTGCTGCTTTAGTTGCAGAGTACAAGGAGGCATTCGGAAGCGGGTATTTGCTGGCACCCGAACTGATATTGATAATGTTGCCGCCCTTGTCTCCAAATAACTTCAATGCTGCCTGAATTGTTAGGATAGGCCCTAATACATTGACGTTGAAACTCTGATGAAAAGCTGCTATCGAGATTTGTTCTATAGGCGCATATCCCTGGGCAACCGCATTGTTTACCAAAATGTCCAACGTGCCGAAAGCTTTCTTTGTTTCTTCAAACAGCCTGGTTACATCGGCTTCTTTCGATACATCGGCCTGTACCGCAATGGCTGTGCCTCCATTATCTGTTATGGATTTCACTACGTTATCAGCATTCGCCTTGCTTGAAGCATAATTTACAACAACCTTTGCACCTGCTGCTGCAAAGTGTTTTGCAATAGATGCACCTATTCCTTGTGATGAACCTGTAACTATTGCCACTTTATTTTTTAATGTACTCATTGTTTTTATTTTTTAAGATTTGATAATCAATCGAACTTGAACGAGTCCTGAAAGATCAGTTTACCCCAGCTATTTCCGTGCGCCTGCACCAGCAGTCCGCCTTCCGAAAGCCCGCCAAGCTGGACAGGTGAAAAACCAAGATTTTCCGCAAGCTTCCCGATCTCCGTTGCTGCACCGTCATCGTCGCTTGCCAGGTAAACGACTCTACTGCCACCATGTACGGCCGGATCCTGTGCAAGAATGCCAGCGCCCAAATGGTTGAAGCCCTTGATCAGTTTTCCTCCGGTAAAAGCTTGTGCAACTACCTTTGCGGAGGGCTGCCCGCCCAGTTGCTCAAGCGATACGCCGTAGGCATTGGTCACATCAACGATTGTCTTCCCCTGCCAGGTGGGCAGCGTCTTTGCGACGTCCGGGTGCGACTCGAAACGGACAGCCAAAAAGATGACGTCCGCCTTAACAGCTTCTGCCAGTGTGGTGGGAATGATCCCGGGTCCAATCGCGGCCGCATCGGATGCAAAGCTTTCCGGGTCGCGCGTGGTTGCAACGGAAACCTCGATACCCTTACGGGCAAATGCCCTGGCCAGCGCCTTGCCGATAGTGCCAAAGCCTACAATTGCGTAGCTTGCTACTTTGTTTTCTGATTTGCTCATTTTGAAATTATTTTAATGATTTAATGGCACGTTTACAAACCCGCGCCGGTGTGGGGCATTTATTTAGACAGATAGGTCATCCCACCATCAACAAGGAGTTCGGCACCAAGCATAAATGAAGAATCATCAGAGGCCAGGAAAACCGCTGTTTTACCAATATCAGATGGTTGCCCGATCCTGCCTATCGGCATTTGATCTGCAAAGTGTTTTTTTACCGCTTCCATTTGTTCTGCGGGAACAAACTTGTCAAATGCCGGTGTATCTGTTGTACCGGGTGTGATCACATTTGCCCTGATCTTTCTGTCTAAAAGGTCGCTTGAAAATCCTTTGGCTAAATAGATCACAGCCGCTTTTGCAGCGCCATAAAGCGTAAAATTCGCATACGCCCGGTGTGCAGCATTTGACCCGATCAAAATAATAGAACCACCATCATTCATATAGGGCAATGCTTTTTGGACAGTGAAGTAAACACTTTTCAGGTTCAGATCAATTGCCTTGTCAAAGTCGGCTTCGTCAAAAGTTGCCACAGTTCCTATAGCTCCGGCACCCGCATTGGCTACAACCACGTCTATTTTACCAAATTTTTCAGCTGTTGCTGCAAACACCCTTTCGAGGTCGGCAACGTTCGTTACATCGGCATTTATGGCTATAAAATTATCGCCAAGTTCAGCTACAGCACTATCTAAAGTTTCCTGATTTCGGCCTACAATAACTCCTTTAGCACCTTCATTTTTAAATTCCTGGGCAATGCCAAACCCAATACCGCTATTACCGCCTGTAATCACGGCTACTTTGCCTTTTAATTTACTCATTGTTTTTGTATTTGTTTCACAAAGGTACTTTCATTGGTTTCTAAAATATACTATCTTTGTTTTTCTAGGAACCTTTAGGTAACTACTTTTATAAAACGTAAAAGACATTGAAATGAGAGATGATAATTTTTGTAACTCAAATTGCCCCTTTACAAGGGCAATAGGCACAATAAGCAACAAATGGAAGCCCATAATTCTTAATGTTATAAAAGACAAAACTGTCAGGTTTGGTCAGTTGGATGCTATTATTCCGATGATAACCCGAAAAGTATTAACCGAACAACTTAAAGAACTGGAAGAAGATGGGATTATTCATAGAGTAGCATACAAAGAATTACCACCAAGGGTAGAATATTCCCTCACAGAAAAAGGATTGGCATTTTTACCGATTTTAGAAAGTATAAAAGAATGGAATTGTAAATATGAGGTAGCTCCTATGCCCGGTGAAGCCGGTAAAAAAAGTAGAGTAAATTATGCCCAGACAGTATTAAATCGAAACTTGAGAATAAATGGGAAATGAAAAATATCAATCATATTTTCTATTTGCTATTACAATAAAAAAAGGAGATTTTACGATTGTTGAATAATTTAGAAAGAATTTTAAACAGGATGTTGCCAAGGAATTAAAGGAGTTGGAATTAACCGGTTGGTCAAACGAACCGTTTTAAATATACAATCCGTAACGGTTCAATATGAACTTACGGAACATAGCAATACGTTATAAACCATTATCAGCAATCTTACAGATTGGAGTTTTGTACACCAAAATAGAATTGTCGGGAATAGCAATTGTCAGAAAGTCTGAATAGTTGGTCTGTCCCATCCTTAAATAGTTTCACAGTTATTAAGTTTAATACTGATTGTGAACTTTACAGTATTTTGTGTTAATCCTGTTCATACTTTACTAAATTGATTACAATACGGGTTAGAACCTCCTCCTGTTTGTTTTTTTTGAATATTGTTTCCAGATTTATCAATCTTTCCTTCGTGCAAATGTGCTTGCGCCGGGGCGCATATAATTAATGCTTAAAAGTGGTCGTTTTTCGTTGTATGTATTATTTTTTCGATTGACAGTTTTGCCTGCATATGATTTTGAGTCTCTTATAACCTTGTTTTTGGCAGATTTTTCCAAACATTGCCACGGTTTGCGCTTCAAAAGCCCATCGGTATTGATTTTTTCTTTTGTGTCGCCATGTGAAATTTGTTTTGTGTAAAGCTATTCTGGGACGAGAAAGATAAAGATAAGACAACGGAAAACTATCTTGAAAGCTTTAGAACGAGGTAAAAAATCTTTGCAGCAAAATTGTGTATTATATAATTAGCTTCATTGATCCTGCATATGTTAACGAAATCAGTTTTTCAAAAGAAAGAAGCCTAATAACTACATTGAAATTTCATAAAGTAAAGGTATCCTACATTAGAATATTATCATCATTCATATCACTATTACAATAATTTTTCATGCTGTTTTTCTCTGATAAACAAAGTGAATAATGCTGCCATAATCATCACCACACCGCCCAAGACTATTGTATATACCGCATTTCCATGAAACAAATGTTTTGTAAATATGCCCAATAACGTTGCCGCCAATATCTGCGGAATCACAATAAAGAAATTGAAAATTCCCATATAAACCCCCATTTTCTTTTGCGGCAATTCCTGTGTAAGCATTGAATACGGCATAGATAAAATGCTTGCCCACGCAAAACCAACTCCGATCATACTGATTATTAATAACTCTTTTGACATAAAAAAATAATATGATATTAATCCTGTGCCGCCGAAGATTAAAGCCATTGCGTGGGTTACGGGACGCGAAAATCTTTTTGCCAATACCGGAAGCACAAATGCAAATAATGCCGAAAAACCGTTGTAGCTGCCGAACATGATATTTACCCAATTCGCCATATCGTTATACACTTCAGATGTCGTATCCTTTGTATGGCCAATGTGTTGCGTAACGGCTGCGGTAGAATATATCCACATGGAAAATAAAGCAAACCATGTAAAAAATTGTACAATCGCGAGCTTCCGCATTGTATTCGGCAAATGATTCAGGTCATCCATGATTTCGACTAACCCGTTTTTATTATTTTTTGATAAGAAAATGCCGGCCGCAATTTGGAATAAGCCATACGCTGTCAAACCGAAAGTTAATACATACAGTTCTTTTTCCAACGGGTTTTCCGAATGTTTTTTATTATAAAAAAATAAAACTGCCGAAAGTACAATTCCGATTATCAGCCACAACAATCCCCCCGATAAGAACTTTTTTACGGGTGTTTTTATATGAATAATATATGTATCCTTTGCCGCACCGAAACGTTGTAAATCGTCCGGTGAATATTCTTTTACGGTAAAAATTGTATAGAGTACTGCCGCAGTAAATACTGCCGCGCCTATATAAAACGAATATTTTACCGAGTCGGGAATAATTCCTGCAGGAGCAGAATTACTTACATTAAGCCGAGTAAGGACATAAGGTAAAATTGAAGAAATGACGGCGCCCGCTCCTATAAAAAAACTTTGCATAGCGAAGCCGGAAGTTAGTTGTTCATCAGGCAACATATCTCCGACAAACGCGCGGAAAGGTTCCATGGCTATGTTGATCGAAGCATCTAATACCCAAAGAAGAATTGCGGCTATCCATAATACACCTGTCTGCGGGTAAAAAAATAATGCCAGCGATCCGAGCAATGCACCTGTAAAAAAGAAAGGCCTTCTTCTCCCCCATTTTCCCAACCAGATTTTATCGCTCACATGCCCGATTAAAGGCTGAACAATTAATCCGGTTAACGGTGCAGCGATCCATAAAATAGGAATTGAATCAATATCCGCGCCAAGTGTTTGGAAGATCCGGCTAACATTTGCATTCTGCAAGCCAAATGCAAATTGAATCCCGAAAAAGCCTACGCTCATATTGATGATTTGACTAACCGATAAGTGCGGCTTTTCCTGTGCGGCGGCTTGTGAATCCATTTTATTTATTTTTCCAATTCCAAAATTGTAGCAGAATGTCTCGGTAAATCTATGGATTGTATGCCTAATAATTTTTCTTGCGTAATGATATTTTTTGCTTTTGTAAATCCGTTCAACCTTTCTCCGAAACGATGTGTGTCCAGTGTTTTCGATGAATCGTTCCCGTTAACTATGATCATTACGGTTTGCTTATTATTATATCTGAAATATACATAAATGTTTTTTTCAGGAACATATTGCATCAGCTTACCTATTTGCAAAGCCGAACTTTTTTTGCGATAATCTGCCAATATTTTCACATAGTTAAAAGCAATATTTTCCGAATCTGTTCTCCCTTCTGCAGTGAATTTATCGACCGAATCATTTGCCCAACCGCCTTTAAAATCTTCACGAACCAAACCGTCAGGATCAGAAAAATTCTTCATCAAAATTTCCGTGCCATAGTACAATTCCGGAATGCCGCGCATGGTTAAAAGAATAGCGATTCCCATTTTATATTTATCAAAATTTTCTCCGACAACCGAATAAAAACGGCTTACATCATGATCGTCTAAAAAAACGGAATTTTTCGCAGGATCTTTATATAAAAAATCCTGAGATAATGTTTCATATAAACGATTTACGCCATTATCCCAACCTTCTTTTCCGTTTAACGCTTCATAAATTGAAGCGTTCAGCGCGTAATCCGTCACGCCTTGCAAATGCGTGTCAAATCCTCGATTCACGGTATTTCCTTCCGTATAAAACGCCTGTTCTGCAACTGTCTGAACAAAAGTTTCGCCGAAGAGTGTAAAGCTTGGAAACTGTGCCTTTATAGCTTGTGCCCAACTTGCCATAAATTGCGGATCGTTGTACGGATATGTATCAATTCTGTATCCGTCAATTCCGGCATATTCAATCCACCAAATGTAATTTTGTATGTAATAATTTTGGACATAAGTATTGCTCTCATTCACGTCCGGCATCGAAGGAACAAACCATCCATCTAATTGTAATTTTCTATCCGATGCAGAAGCATGAGGATCCATCAAAGGCTCATCACGATAATTGGTATTCGTATATTTGGGCCATTGATGCACCCAATCTTTCATCGGCAAATCCTGCATCATCCATCCTTCCGAACCAATATGATTTGGCACTACATCTTTGATGACTTTTAATCCAAGCGCATGGCATTTTTCTACATAAGTTTTGTACAGATCATTAGTTCCGTAACGCGGATCTATCTTGTATAAATCTGTTGCTGCATAGCCGTGATACGATGCATGCGACATATCATTTTCAATTTCGGGCGTAAGCCAAATTGCAGTTACACCTAAATCTTTTAAATAATCCAGATGATTGATGATTCCCTGCAAATCCCCGCCATGCCTGTAATACATGGAATCGCGGTTGAGCGTTTGGTCTTTCATTCCGGCAATTTTATCATTCGTTGTATCGCCGTTTGAAAATCTGTCGGGCATAATGAGGTAAATCAAATCTTTATCGGTAACGCCTTGATTTCTGTTTGTAGATTTATCTTGTTGCTTCAATTCGTACGCATAACGCAAAGCCTTTTTCCCTTGTTGTGAAAAAACAATATCAAACTTTCCCGGCTTTGCATTTTTGTCAATCAATAAATCAAGGAAAAGGTAATTGGAATTTTCAACCATTTTTACTTTCTGAAGCGTAACACCTTTGTAGTTTAATGACACGCTGTAACCCGCGATTTTATTGCCGTGTACGAGCAATTGCAATTTCGGATTGACCATTTGTGTCCACCAAAACATGGGCTCAACTCTCTCCAATTGTGCATGAGAAGTTAGAAGAAAGAATATAGAAGTCAGGAGTAAAAAAAATCGTTTCATATTAATTTTCTTATACGGAATTTCACATAAAGAGAACAAAGATTACAGAGTAACAAAGAGGGCTTTATAATGATTTGCTTTGTTTCGTGGCATTCGTTGTGTTCTCTGTGTGAAACAAATTAATACTTCAAATCAATAGCATCATTGCTATTTTTAATCGTGCAACTCAACACATCTTCGCCTTCAATAGGATTGGAAACGCCTTGCGGGTCGAACCTTGAAATAGGCACAAGCTGCGCCACAAAATCTTTCGCAAAGCCGGCAGCATTACCGTTTACAGAAAATTTATGCGTTACATCAAAGCCGTGCAAAATCAATTTTATGTTTTTAAATTTCGATGCAAAATTTCCTTCAACTTTATTCAGGCGAATGGTTTTATTTGCCGCATCGTATTGCAACACGCGCTTGTAATAATCGCCGTTTTGATATTTGTAGCTCTCGCCATCATCTTCGTAATACACAAATTCATTATCAACATCGCCTTTGTAAATATGCAGATACAAAGTATCTTTCGGCATTTCTGCCGTTGACTGAATTAATGACTGCATCGGAATAATGCTGCTTTCTTTTACATAGATAGGAAGCCTGCTGTAATTGAGTTTCAAGATTTTTTCTTCATGACCATTTTGTATTTTACCTGAAAAGAAGTCATACCATTTTCCTTTAGGAAAATAAGCTTCGCCAAAATTTGCATCGCCTTCATAAGGTAATACCAAAATAGAATTGCCGAATAAATACTCATTCTGATAACGCGTATCATACACTTTATCATCGAAAGCATTATCTATCGCCAAACTACGCATAACGGGCATTCCGTTTTGTGATGCTTCATAAAAACCTGAATACAAATAAGGTAATAATTTATAACGTAAGTTGATAAAATTTCTTGCGATTTCCGTTACTTCTTCACCGAAAGTCCACGGTTCGGCAGACTTTGTATTTACCGCCGTATGGTTTCTGAAATAAGGAATGAATGCGCCTAACTGAATCCAACGCGCATATAAAGAAACGGAAGGATTTCCTGTAAAACCGCCGATGTCCATTCCCGTAAACGGAACACCGGATAATCCTAAACTGTTCAATAATCTTATGCCTGCAATCATGTGATCGTCTTCGGCGCGATTGTCTCCCGTCCAAATAGCCGTATAACGTTGTAAACCCGCATACCCGGCACGCGTTAATATAAACGGCCTGTGCGGAAACAATGCTTTTGCTCCTTCATAACTTGAACGCGACATTTGCATACCGAAAATATTATGAGCCTGTAACATGGTTGTCGGTTGACCATCGTAATTGAATAATACATTCAACGGCACTTTATTTCCCCAACTTGCAGGTTCGTTCATATCATTCCAAATGCCGTCCACACCTGTACTTGCGAAGAAGCTCATTTGTTTCTTCCACCAATCTCTTCCTTTCGGATCGGTAAAATCGGGAAAGTTGCACCAACCAGGCCAAACCTGTGCCGTCCAAGGTTTTCCGTCAGGATATTTTACAAAAATATCATTCTTTAACCCGTCTGCATGTGCAGGATAATTATCTTCGGTTTTAACGCCCGGGTCAACAATTACGGTCGTTTTAAAACCCATATCTTCCAGCTTTTTGTTCATTGCAACAGGGTCGGGAAAACGCTCTTTATTCCAGGTAAACAGTTTATAATTATCCATGTAATGAATATCCAAAGTAATTCCATCACAAGGAATTTGTTTCTCACGTAATGTCTGTGCTATACGCATTACTTCCGTTTCCGGATAATAACTGTAACGATTTTGCTGATAGCCTAAACTCCATAACGGCGGCAGATTCATTCTGCCTGTGAGATACGTATAACCTGTAATAATATCTGTTACAGTTTCTCCGTAAATAAAATAATAATTCATCTCTCCGTTGCGAGCACCGAAAGAGGAGAAGCGATTGTTGCTTGCTCCGAAATTAAAATCGGATTGATAAGTATTGTCAAAAAATATTCCGTAAGAAAGATTATTATGCAATCCTATATAAAACGGAATCGTTGAATACAAAGGATCAGCAGAAGTACTGTATCCGTAATTATCGTTGTTCCAATGTGTATAGCCCGTTCCTGCACGATCCAAGTTTCCTGTCTTCTCTCCCAAACCAATGAATCTTTCATTCGGCTGTAACGATTTGTAAGTTGTTACTTCATCGCCGATCCATTCTGTATTTAAACCCCTTTCATCCTCGTTAATTAATTGTCCGTCTTTAGTATAAAAAGACACGGAAAAAGGCTTTTTATAAATAACCGCTTTGAGAGAGTCGGTCAAAATCGTGACGGAATCATCGTTTTGAACAATATCCGTTTTGCAGGATTGCGGCTTGCCTACAACGGCATAAGAGAAATCTTTACCAAGTTCATGCTTATCAATTCTTATTCGAATAATACCAGGAGAATAAACCTCAATTTTTGCAAAGGCGTTTTCGGTTTGTATAAAAATCTGTTGTTTTTCGGTTTTTATTTTGGTAATATTTCCGGGCGATAATACAGGACTTTTATAATTTTGATTAATTTGTGTTACCAATGGATCTCCGGTTTCATCATTGTTCAATGGAGCCGATTTTTGTGCTAATAAAGAAGATGACATTCCGATAAAGATGATTGATGTTTTCAAAAAGTTCATAATAGATTATTATATATAAAGCCCTATAAAATTATACAGGGCTTTTAATAAATTACTGTTTTACAAGTGTGCATACGGGTTCGCTCGGAACACGCAAATCTAAAGTGATTTTATAAGTACCGGCAACGGTAATAGGAATATTATCCGTATTACTTGTTGCAATAGGCACTTCACCCAGCGGACTTATAGCGAGGTCTTTTGTATTATCGTTCGGATCTTTTTGAATACCATAGCTTACATCAAACGAACCGTTCATAATAAACTTGATACCGCCGGCTTTTAAGTCAAGTGTCTTAACCAAAACCTGATCGGTATCGTCAAAATCAAAAGCGATATCATTTGCAGGAGCGGACCAGCCGTTCGCCGCATCTCCAATAATACTCCAGTTTTGTATAGTCGCAGCCCATTTTTTAGTACTTGTATCGGCATCAATTAAATAATAACCGGGACCTTTTGTTACAGAGAAATTATTACCGGAAGATGCAAACGTTGTTGCCGTGACTTCCGAAAAAGAATAGTTCCAACTGTTTGCAGGCGCTAACTTAAATTGTCCGTTTCCGTTTGTGGTGTCTGTAATGTTTATATATCCTTCATATGCCGAATTACTTTTGGTTGAATAAAGTTTTGCGATAATTGTCGGAGGTTCACCACCACCGAAATTCCACCCTTGATATGCTCCCGGAGCATATAAGAAAGGATAAACGATAACTCTCGGTTGTGCATAAGGAGAAACGACAATTCCTACAGTGTCGGAATATGTATAAAGGCTGTCTGCGGCACTTGCTTTTACTCTTACTAAAATTGTATCTGTTACACCGGCCTGATATTTTAAGCCCAATAATAACGTATTAAATGCTGCAACGGTAAATGACATGCTGCCGCTTGCAAATGTGTAATCGGCAGTTGACGAGAAGTTCGAATCATTATAACTAAACTGCAAATTATAATTGATAGCAGCACTATACCCGTAACTTGTCGGAGTATACGTGAATGTAACGGCATTGCTTGCTGAGTCGTCTATCGTATAATTTAATTCACTTTTATCGGCGGTAAGCCCCGGTAATGTTCCTTGTTTAGCAACAATCATGTCTCCGCTTTTTTTACATGCAGTATTTATAATACTTAAGAAAAAAAGAAAAGAAAATATTTTAATAATATACTTGCCCATATTTTGAATTGATAAATGGATTATAGAGTTTTTTTATATTAATTCGTATATCCCGGATTTTGTATCAAATTTGTATTTACCGTTATATCAGTTGCCGGAATCGGATAAATATTCAGATTATCACTTACACTTTTACCGTTGGCGGTACCGCCCTTCCAAGGCCAGAGATAGGTATTTGTCGTAAATTCTCCGAACCTAATTAAATCTGTTCTTCTGAAACCCTCTATGTATAATTCACGGGCACGTTCATCCAGAATAAACGGCAATGTTAATTGGATTGAAGTTATATTCCCGGAGGAATTTCCGTAAGCTCGTGTGCGAATTAAATTAATATAACTTAATGCAGTTGCCGCATCTCCGCCCGAACCGCCGCGTAAAACAGCTTCGGCATAAATAAGATATTGCTCGGCTAAACGAAATAGAGGAATATCGCCTGAACAAAATGTACTCGCATTGGGAGGTGTGGTCCCGTCTGCATTCAAATTTCTGAACTTTATGGTTTGTATTCCCTGCGTAAAATCAGCAGCGCTGCTTATGGTATAAACCGACCCTGTCATTAAGGCTGCTCTTGTATCTTTTGAAGCTGTGTAATCCGCACCGAATAATTGGGGTAAAGGCGATCTTGCACGATTACCTCCCCAACCTCCTCCCGGAATACCGAACTGTGCAGTGCCGCCCGTTTGTCCGGCAGCAACGGTTGAATTTACTAGAAATGTAGTGCCTCCGAAGTTTTGGGAATAAGTTCCGTCATATTCTATAGGGAAAATCATTTCAGGATCATTCAAATTATTATCGGCCAAAAACAGTTGGTTGTATTTGGGCATCAGAGAATAGCCTGCGGCTATTACTTTTGACGAATAAATAATTGCCGAATCGTATTTTGCAGTACCTGTATAAATATTCGAATTTAAATAAATTCTGGCGAGCAATGACCAATCAGCAGCCTGATCCGCTCTTCCATATTCATTGGTATGCGGTTCCATCAGATCAGATTGAATAGCTAACAATTCGCTTACTACATAATTATATAAATCTGTTCTTTTAATTTGCTGAGGCGGCGTAGAACCTATCGGACTATTTTCATCAGTAAAAGGCGGATTCCCGAACAGATCCATCAATACCCAATATTGATATGCGCGAAGAAAACGCGCCTCTGCCCTATATGCGGCAAGCGTATCGGCACTTACAACAGAACTGTTTGCGGTTTGTGAAAGAAATGAATTCGCAACCGTAATTTGGTAAATACAACGATTATATAAACCGTTGAGAAAAATATTACCGGAAGACCATGTCATGTAATTTAAATCGGGAATACCCGCATCGCCCCAGGCACAAATAGATTCATCTGTCGGGAGTTCCTGTGCATTCCAATACATGCGAAAAAAATCGGAGAAACCTGCATTAACATTCGCCAAATCGGAACTTCCCGAACCGGAACTTCCCGTAAGTGCAAATGCACCGTATACTTTTGCCAAGGCTTGTTTAATACCCGAAGGCGTGCTGTATACATCTGTAGCAATAGTTGTATTAATCGGCGTTCTGTTCAAATCTTTCGTACAGGAAACCAGTACTGTTGAGAGTATTGCGAATATGCCGATCCAGGAAAATAACGTCTTCATTATATAATTAATTTCGTATTTTAAAAATTAAGATTCAAACCGAGTGTATATGTTCTCGGAACCATATAAAAGTTATTGTCTATACCACCGAATACTTCAGGATTTGCTCCGGAATATTTAGTAACTGTAAATACGTTCTGCACATTAAAATTTACTGTAAGATTCGTCTTATCGGAATGTGATATTTTACCGATATTATACGCAATACCTATATTATCCATTTTTAAGAAAGAGGCGTTTTGTACATAATAATCTGACCATAATTGCTGCTTAACGAATCCTGTCTTTAATACATCAGAAGAAGCATTTGCCAAATAAGCTGTTCCTGTTGATCCCATAAGATTAAGAACGCCCATATTTGATGCTACATTATTATATACATAGTTTCCAAGGTTTGCTCTTAAAACTGTACTGAAAGACCAACGTTTATATTTAAGATTTGTACTGAAACCTAATACCCAACTCGGATAAGGAGAATGATAATAATATAAATCACTCGCTCCCGGCGCTACGCTTCCGTCTCCGTCGATGTCAACATAAGCACCTTCAATGGGTTTGCCTTGTGCATCATATACTTGCCGGTTTACAAGGAAAGAGTTAGGCGATTCTCCAACATATTCACCTTGAATAGTTGCGCCCGTGCCACCTGAAATTCCGCCAGCCGGCTGTCCGTTTAATGCGGCTGTATCGGAAAGAAGTTTGGTTATAGTTCCTTTATTGTAAGCGGCGTTCAAATTTACCGACCATTCTATCTCTTTACTTTGAACAGGGATTAAATTTAAATTCAGTTCAAAACCTTTATTTATCATGTTTCCTACATTCTTACTGGCTACTACATTGGAAAAATTTGTTCCTGCCGGTATAGGCACATTGCTCACGATTAAGTTTTTTGTATGCTTATCATACCAATCAAAACTACCCGAAATGCGGTCATTTAAAAATCCGAAATCAAGACCTAAATCAGGAGAAGTCGTTACTTCCCAAGTCAATTGAGCATTGTATGCCGAAGGCGTATACATTTGATAAAACGTATTCCCGAATTGATATTCCGATTGCTGTGTACTTATATAATATCCCGGATAAAACGAATAATCTGCTATGCCGCCCTGATTGGCCGTCTGTCCGTAACTTGCCCTGAATTTCAACGTTGACACCGCTTCGGCATTTTTCAAAAAGTTTTCTTTTTTCATATTCCACGCTAGGGCGAGCGAATAAAAACCTACCCAACGATTTGCCGGTGCAAGTACGGATGATCCGTCTCTTCTGTAAGATCCTGTAAAAACATATTTATCATCATACGTATAAATCAATCTTCCCAAGAAAGAAATCAATGTTCTTTGGGTGAGATTATAGGGATAATTAGGAACAGTTGTAGCAGGAATCGTATCGCCTTTATAATCATAACTGCGATAGTTATAGGAAGTATACTTATAGTCCTGATAAGAATACGTAGCCATCGCATTGATATTACTCTTAATAGAACTGAAAGTTTTATTATAGTTAAGTGTATATTCGGCTAAAAGATTGCGCGTTTTATTAGACGAAGGATTATCGTTTCCGTAAGCTAAGTTCCCGTTGGCTCTGTAGGCTGCTAAAGACATACTGTCCGCTCTGTATGTTTCATGATAATTATTGACATCAAAGCCCCAATTGGCAATTAAATGTAACTCAGGTAAAAAATGCAGGCTGTAATCCAATTTCAAATTTCCGTATCCTCGTTTGTAATTAGACCGGTCATTTGTTTGATTCAACAAAGCAATCGGGTTTTCAGGAGCTAAATTATTGGGTGTTCCATCCGGTTTAAACCATTGATAATAACCTCCCCAAGGCGCATATAATGAGCTGTCCGAACGTACAGGTTCTGTAGGATCCATCGAAACTGCACTGCCTATTGCGCCTGTGTTTGCTAAACGGCTTTGAGTCAGGCTTCCGTTTAAGTTCAATCCAATTTTTAAATGATTTTGAAACAAAGAAGGTGTAAGGCTTAATGAGCCGGTTTCCCTCTTCATGTTATCGGTTTTTAAAATTCCGTCTTGGTTTAAATAACCGACCGATAATCTGTAAGGCAAAGATTTTCCGATTGCTCCGCGTAAACTTAAATTGGAATTACTGGTAATAGCAGACTGATAAATTAATTTTTGCCAATCGGTATTGGCATTTCCCATCATTGCTGCGACGGCGGGCTGATCGGAAAAATAGGGACTATTCTCCAGCACATTTCTGAATTGTGTTGCGTTGAGTACGGAAATATATTTCGGTACTTGCCCGTCAGAAACAAGCGTATTAAAATTCATTTGAATTTCTCCTGGCTTACCTTTTTTGGTCGTTATTAAAATAACGCCGCCCGATGCCTGAGAACCGTAAATCGCAGCCGCCGATGCATCTTTTAAAATAGTAACGGATTCCACATCATTCGGATTTACATAACCGCCGAAAGGCACGCCGTCAACGACAACTAAAGGACTCGCATTTCCATTTATGGTAGACATGCCCCTTATCAATATAGTACCGCCGCTTCCGGGTCGGCCGCCGTTTGGCGTAACGGATACACCCGCCGCTTTACCCTGAATCATTTGATCGAAACTTGTAACCGTTCCTGTTTGAAAATCTTTGGTTGTTAAAGTTGTAATAGCACCGGAAACATTTTCTTTTCTTACCGCGCCGTATCCGATTACGACTACATCACTTAAATTATTGGTGCTGTCGGAATACATAGAAACATTAATATTACTTCCCGTTATCGGAATAATTTGGGTTTGATATCCAATATATGTAAAAACTAAAGTATCATTACTGCCCGTTAATGAAATTTCATAAGATCCCGACGGAGTCGTAAAGGTGCCTTTATTTGTTCCTTTTACTAAAACAGAAACTCCCGCCATAGGAACATTTTGTATAGCAGAGGATACAATGCCTGATACTTTTTTATTTTGAGCATATACACTCCCGGTCAATAAAAGTATGGCAATTAATACGCAACTTTTTTTTCTTGCGTATTTTATAACGAAATGCTGCATTTGTGTAAAATATTTTATAAAAGAACTTTAGTTATACGACTTCGGCAACGTTACCGAGAACGTTACCGAAATGAAAAACAAAACTAAATCCTTTTTATTAACAAACGGATGTTTATTATGTTTAAGAATTGTTAATACTGTAAAATGTAAGCGTACTTACATAATTATTTTACCGGAAAAATTGTGTAGATTTTCTTTGAATAATGTCGGACTTCAATATTACATTTTTATTAGTAGGTTCTAACCCTTTCAAGATGTCAAAAAGTATTTCGGCGGCATTAACACCCAAATTTTCAGCCGGTTGGGCAATTGTCGACAAAGGGGGATTTAACAGATGTGCTATACTTAAATTGGAATAACTTATCAGTTTTATATCCTCAGGTATTTTAATATTTTCGTTTAAGCATACCGTATATGCCGCAACGGCCAATCTTTCTACGGAAGCGATTATTGCATCAATTTTTCGGGTTTTCAAGAGCTGTCTTATTCGGGAAGAGGATTCATCGAAGTCATTGCTGCAATCAATAATTAAGGCGTTATCTTCCGGTAAATTGTGTTTTGCACAAGCATCCTCAAAGCCTTTCATACGGGCGTTGCCGATAGAAACATTTTTGTCTATTACCAAAAACGCCAATGTTTTGCAACCATTATCCAATAAATAATCGGCAGCTTTAAAGCAACTTTCATAATCGTCCGTAGTAACTTTCGGATAATCTGTATCGTCATATACACGATCGAAAAATACAAGCGGAATATTTTTACTCTTTAATTTATTTATATACCTGTGATCGTTCCCTTCCCCGGAAGCTGACATAATGATGCCTTCCACACGACCATTATATAAATCTTCTATAATCTCTACTTCTTTTTCATAGAGACTATCCGTAACATAAATTAAAGTGTGATACCCATTAAGCTGTGCGACTCGTTCTATTCCTTTTACGGCCAGGGAAAAAAAGTTGTTGGCCAATTCGGGCATGATAACGGCAATCGTCCTGCTTTTTGAATTCCTCAGATTACTGGCATAAATATTCGGATAATAACCGAGTTCTTTGGCTTTTTCTAAAATCAGTTTTTTTGTATCGGGATGAATATCATCTTTATTCCTGAATGCACGTGAAACCGTGGATGTGGAAAGATTTAATGCAAGTGCAAGCTCCTTTATACTGATAAATTGCTTTGACATTCTTCTGCAAATAATATTTTAATAAGCGCACATAACTATTTGTTTCGAGATTTCGGAACCGAATGCATTGCAGTCAATTCTCGAATTATAAAAATAGAAATAAAATAACAACTTTCAGTTCAAAGACAATACGAACATATTTTAATTTTTGCCATATTGTTAAATTTTATATGTAGTCCCTTTTGCCATCAGGTAATTAATTTTCGGAAGAAAAGAAAATCTATGCATGTTGGTTAAGATATTTCATTCCCTTTTCAAAAGGTGTTTAATAATTAATACCAATTATCATATTTAAAAGTTTTGTCCCGTTTTTGTTCAAAATCGTTGAGAAAAGCCAGAGCAGCGTCTTTGGTTGGTGCGGTGTAAGCGGCTTTCATATTTTTTGCAAATTCCTTTATCATTCGCCAGCAAAGCATATCAGATGCTTTAAACAAACACAAAAAATGAAAGATTATTGCTTAATCAAACGTTTGTCCTATGCGAAATAAAATGAATTAATAATTTGTTAATTTAATAAAACATTTGTTAAATTAGCACCTTAAGATAAAAACAACAGATTTCGGAATGTTGAACTACAAAAAATGCACGGATGCAGCATTGCTGGAACTACTGAAGGCCGGCAACAATGCTGCTTTTACTGAATTGTATTACCGTTATCGAGATGCGCTCGCACACTATGCATTACAGATCACGGGAGATGAAGTAGAAGCAGCAGATATGGTGCAACAGCTGTTCATATCCTTTTGGACCAGGCGTAATGAACTCGTCATTCGTGTTTCCCTGAAAGCCTATTTCTACGGCTCAATTCGCAATCTTGCCGCACGGTATATGGAGAACAATATCCGTAAGGCTAAACTGTTAGAGAGTTTTTCTTACTATTTTGACCAATTAACAATTCATACTCCTGACAGCGTAGTAGAACTAAACGAGCTGCAAGGTCAGCTGCAAAAGGTCATCGATTCTATGCCATCAAAAATGCGCCAAGTTTATCTTTTAAGCAGAGAGCATCAACTCAATCATAAAGAGATTGGGCTACGGCTGAATATTGCCGAAAGTACCGTCAAAAAACATGTACAAAACGCACTTAAGCTGATCAGTGTTGTATTGTCCATTCTGTTGTTTTTTGAGATCTGTCGAATCACCTAAAAAGTTTACAAAAATTTACTCCCAAGTTCATTTTCAGGTAACATATTTATACAGCTAAACAAATTTCATGACTGAAGAAGCCGCAAAAGCGTTGTTATTAAAATACAATGAAGGGCATTGTTCTCCAGAAGAAGAAGCCGTGATAAGAACCTGGCTGGATGATATCGGAAAGGGGAAACGTGTTTTCCTTAATGAAGATCACAGAAATGCGTATTTGAAGCGAGTAGACGAGAAAGTGGAAGAAGGATTAGGTATGCAGCTGGTATCCATGGAAGGAAGCACAAGACTTAAGAATCGTTCAGGCTTTAGAAAACGACTGACAATTGCAGCTTTTGTTTTGTTGACATTAGGGATGAGTGCTTATGAATGGGTACATTACGGAAAGAATAATGCACAGCAAGCTGTCGTGCGTACAGTAGATATTGCTCCGCCGAGCGGCACACATGCCGTGATCACGCTGGCTAACGGCCAGCACATTTACCTGGACAGCACGAGTAGCGGTATACTGGCTGCACAGGGTAATTCCAATCTTGTCAAATTGTCTAATGGCGATATTGCTTATAAACAAGCGACAGATGCAGGCACGAATAAAATAATGGTGAATACGCTCAGCGTTCCAAAAGGAAGCTTGCCGGTGCATATCACACTGTCGGACGGTAGTCAGGTATGGCTGAATGCCGCATCTTCACTCAGTTATCCAGCTGTATTTACCGGTAAGGAAAGAGCGGTGACAATTAGCGGAGAAGGATATTTTGAAGTTGCTCATAACCCGGCCATGCCATTTATTATTACTAAAGGTGATGAAACGGTAAAGGTGTTGGGAACGCATTTTGATATCGCGGCATATGACGATGAACGACAGTTCAATGTTACCTTGTTGCAGGGCTCCGTGGAAGTTGGTAAATCCGATGTGCATGAAGTTATAATACCCGGGCAGCAAGCAAGTATAATCGGAAGTAATATTCATATAAATAATAATGTCGACGTAGAAAGTATTATGGCCTGGAAGGATGGCAGGTTCGCATTCGGTGGACAGGATATTGACGAGATTATGCGACAGATCAGCCGTTGGTATAATGTAGAGATTGTCTATCAGGGCAAACCATCTGCAGTACATTTTATGGGCAACCTTACACGGTTGCAGAACGTTTCGCAGGTATTGAATGTTCTGGAACAGACCAATTCCATTCATTTCAGGATTGAAACAAATAAAATTACCGTATTACAATAAAAATAAACCGCGTCCGGCTTGCGGTAAGAGCCGGCGGGAAACCACAGAAAAAAACCGGGAGTGGTGATGACACTTCCGGCGGTATCTGGGTAATCCGTTCAGAAACAATAGGACACTGTTTTTATTCACGTAAACCCCAAACTTGGCAAAGGTATGAAAAAATGCACTTTGTATGAACAAGGTATGGCGAATCTGCCTTACCAATTTCGGCAAACAGCCGAAACACTACCAAAAAATCCTTCTGAATGTAACTGCTTGCCGCTTGGCGGGCGAAGACGGACGACCGTACTGTATAAGAATCGAACAATCTTTAAAGCTATGAAGTTGTTACCTCTTCTATTATTAATTACCGTGTTCCATGTTGTCGCACGGTCCAATGCGCAAAATGTCACGCTGTCATTGAAAAGTGCAACGCTGGACAAAGTTTTCAATTTACTTAGCCGCCAGACTGGATACAGTATCGTATATACGAAAGAGATGATCACCGGCAAGGCCAAAGTCAATATTCAGGTTGCAAACGAATCGCTGAGATATGTGTTGGATGACTGCCTTCAAAACAGCGGTCTTATTTATTCCATCAATAACAAAATTATTGTTATCAAGGAAGCGCCAAGGTTTCTGGCTTTAACCGATTTAACCGATTCTTCTTCCGTCGTTCTTGAGCAGCCCGTAACGCACGAGGTGCGGGTACATGTGCTCGATTCGTTAGGACGGCCATTGCCGGGCGCCGGAGTTGCGATTAAAGGTTCCAAGAAAGGAGGCCTGACAAATACCGAAGGTTTCATAACACTTCATGGAGTTAATGAAGGCGACGTTTTGGAAATCAGTTATGTGGGATATATCCCCCAGAACATCACTGTGGGGGATAATTTTGAATTAACTATACATTTGAAAGCCATACCTTCCTCTCTCAATGATATCGTTATTGTTGGTTATGGTTCTGCAAGAAAATTAGATGAAGTTCCCGGCTCTGTAGTTACTGTTCAAGCTTCGGTAATTCAACAAAAGCCTACTGCAAATATGCTGGATGAGTTGCAAGGAAAAGTACCGGGATTACAAATTTACAGCTCTTCCGGTGAGCCTTCAAATACACCTTCTATTCGTTTAAATGGTGTCGGTTCTTTGGGTGCAAGTTCTACACCTTTGTTTGTGATGGATGGTATTCCCATTGACCCTAGTACTGTATTGTCGCTAAACCCGGAAGATTTTGAAAGCATTACCGTATTAAGGGATGCTGCCGCTACTTCTATTTATGGCGCCCGTGCTGCAAACGGCGTTATTTTATTGACTTCAAAAAAAGGAACTTTAAATAGTTCGAAGATTGCTGTAAACACACAATACGGCGTATCAAATTTTACCAATAATACACTCAACCTGTATAAGGATATGATGAATAGCGCTCAATATGAAAGTTTTGTGGTGGCTGCCGGGATAAAAACACAAGCGCAATTAGACGCAGCATTGTCCAGCCTGCCATACAAACCGGCGGATACGAAATGGTATAAAGTGTTCTACAGGCAAAATACCCCAACCTACAGTATGGATATGAATGTTTCAGGCGGCGGAGGTAAAACAACTTATTATATTTCAGGCGGTTATTTTAACCAGGAAGGCCTGGCATGGAGATCGGGATATGATAAATATAACTTTCGTGCTAATATTAACAGTGTCGTTAAAGATTGGTTTCAAATGGGTATAAATTTAGTCGGTGCATTTGAACAAGCACAGACTAATCCTTATGGTTCTAACCAATTAAACAGAGGATTAGCCGAATTAATATTGCCTTATTACTCCAATAAAGATTCAAATGGCGTAGAATATCCCAATTTAATGGCTGGCAGTAACAGGTATAATCCCAAATATCTCGCAAAAAATTTTCCTGACAATACTAATCAGGTACAATTGAATCCAACGGGTTACATACAACTAACCCCGACTAAAGGCTTAACCCTTAAATCAACGGCAGGTATAGAGTTTTACGATTTTCGAGAGTCTTCTGAGCGATTACCTTCTTATGTGGGTGCACTAAACTCCGGTAGTGTGAGTGAATCGTTTGCAAGAGCTGCCACAAAAAATATTACCAATACAGCAGAGTATAAATTTACGGTGGCTCAACATCACCATTTAACTGCATTGGCTGGTCAGGAATTTATAGCATACACCGCTACATCATTTGGGGCAAGCAATGCCGGTTTTACTGACGATAGGTTGTTATACTTACAACAGGGTTCTACGACGGGTTATTCCGCATCTTCGTCGGAAGATCAATATAGTTTCTTTTCATTATTTGGGCGGGTAAGCTATAATTTTGATACCAAATATTTTCTTGACCTCTCTGTCCGTAATGACGAATCTTCAAGGTTCGGTACCAATAACAGAAACGCTCTTTTTTATTCGGTGGGTGCCAGTTGGTCGGCTAAGAAAGAATCATTTCTCAGCAACGTTAGCTGGTTAAACGATTTGATAGTGAAAGCCAGCATAGGTACCAGCGGTAATGCTGCGATAGGCGATTATGCTGCATTACCTACTGTAGGAACTATTACTGCTTACAATACAGCAACTTCTTGGAGTATAGGAAGTGCCGGTAACCCTGATTTAACATGGGAAAAACAGCGCCAGATTAATATTGGTTTTCAAGCTACTGTCTTTAATAGATTACACTTAGACGCAGAATATTTTGATAGGCTGACTACTCATATGTTATTTGACGTACCTTATCCTTATACTTCCGGTTTTTCAAGTGTTACATCAAATGTGGGCGGTTTATCTAATAAAGGAATTAATGCCAATGTGAGTGTAGATGTGATATCCGGCAAGAAAGGATTCTTAACCTTATACGCAAATGCCGGCTATGTGCAACAAAAAGTCACATCATTGTTTCAGGGAAAGCAATCTTGGACGCTTCCAAATACAGGTATAACTTATGTTGTTGGTCAGGCGGTTTCTTTTTATGAACCGATATTTGCTTATATAGATCCTGCTAACGGCAACCCACTTTGGTATGTTCCCGGTACAGATTTCACTAAAACAAACAAAGACCCAAAAAATCTTACATCGAATTTTAACTCGACTACGCTTCTGCAAAATACCGGTATAAAGATGTATTCTCCGTTTAATGGTGGTTTTGGTTTGAATGGTGGTTACAAAGGGTTTTCAGTTGCAGCCGACTTTACTTTTTCTTCGGGCAAATACTTGCTTAATAATGATGAGTATTTCTTTAATAATCCTACTTTGTTCGGCGGTTCTTATAATCAATCTGTTGCTGTACTGGATTACTGGAAACAACCGGGAGACATCGCACGTTACCCTAACTTAAACAACCAGTTTACACAGTTTGATTCAAGGTTAATTGAAAATGCTTCGTTTGTGAGATTAAAGAATTTAACTATCGCTTATTCTTTACCTAAAAATTTGTTGGATAAAACCAATAAAGTGATATCCGGAGTTAAGTTTTATGTAACCTTCCGGAATCTGCTTACGTTTACCAAATTTCCCGGGCCTGATCCGGAAATTGACTCAAATCTCGGATTAGGGGTAAATCCGAACACACGACAAACTGTAGGGGGAATCAACATTCAATTTTAAAGAATAATAAAATTTTATGAAAATGAAAAATAAGATAGTTAAAAATATTTTAATGCTCTCTATTATTTTAAGTGGAGCGGCATGTAAAAAACAATTAGACCTTTCTCCTTATGGAACAATAGCATTGTCTCAATCGTTTCAAACCATAAGCGATGCAAAATCCTGGGATAATGGTTTTTATTCCAGCTTAAGGGGAAATGTGCAAGGCGGGTATATTTTAAACCAAGATTTTCAGGCAGATCAAACAAATGCGAGTCTCGACTTTGGCAATAATTACGGAAGTGTACATCGCTGGGGAACAGATTTTGCTGCTACCGATGGCGCGTTAAGCGGACCTTGGTCGGCATTTTACGTAGCGCTTAAAAATATCAATTTGTGCATTGAAAATTTTCCAACCATTAAAACTACGAGCACTGTCGATTCAGCCAGCTTAAACCAGTATTTGGGCGATGCATATCTGGCAAGAGCTTATTATTATTCTGAATTAGTAATAAGATTTGCCAAGCCATATGAGTCTTCCTCTGCGGCAAAAGATTTAGGTGTACCACTGGTATTAACTTATGATGTGAATGAGCAACCTGCAAGGGCTACGGTACAGGAAACTTACGACCAGATTTTAAGCGATATTGCACAGGCAAAGACGCTTCTTGCAGGGCTTGCTGGCTCACAAAGCACCACAACTTTTAATATAGATGTAGCTACTGCATTGGAAGCAAGAGTCAGATTGTATATGCAGGACTGGGCCGGCGCTATGACTGCGGCTAATGCGCTTATATCCGGAGGTAAATATCCTTTAGCTACAACGCAAGCGGCATTGAATAGTATGTGGACCAACGATATATCTACGGAGGTTATTTTTCAATCCCATCTTAGCGAACCTAATGAATTGGGTAATGCTAATGGTACTTATTATCTGAATTATAATTCAGCAAACGGTAGATACGACCCATATTTTATTCCTACGCAAGCTTTCCTCAATTTATATAGTTCAGGAGATTATCGCATAGGAGCTTATTTTTCCAGCGAGCCTTGCACTATTTCTGCTACAAATTATACGCTTACATTGGTCAATAAATATCCGGGTAATCCAAATTTGTGGACAGGCTCGGTTACCAACTACCAAAACGCGCCTAAAATATTCAGAATTGCCGAGCAATATTTAATCTATGCAGAAGCTGCGGCCGAAACAGGCAGCAATGATGCAAAGGCGCAGGCTGTGTTAAATGAACTAAGAACAGCAAGAAATGCGCCTGCATTGTCCGGGTTAACGGGAACAAGTTTATTACAAGCTGTTCGCGATGAAAGAACCAGAGAATTGGCATTCGAAGGATTCCGTTTGTGGGATTTAAAACGTTGGCACCAGGGATTTACCAGAGGTACACCGCAAAATTTAAATGCAATTATGCAAGGAGAAAGCTATAACCTTTTGACCATCGATGCTGATGATTACCAATTTGTTTGGGGCATTCCGACCAATGATATACAGACCAATCCGAATTTGGTTCAAAACACAGGATGGTAGTTATGTATATAAATGAAAACAATAGTATATAACGAATAAAAACAATAGTATGAAAGTACAAAAGTCAACATCTTTTCTTTTAAAGATGAGCATCATGGGGATAATAATTATTTCATTGGGATTGTCTTCTTGCAAAAGACAATATGCGCCGATAACTTCTGCTTCTGTGGCAAATGCAGAATTCGTTCCGATATCCGGAAGCTTTATCAATAGTTATTATGTTACTAGTGCAAATACGCCTTATTTAATTCCCGTTGGATTGACCAATAAGAGCAATTCCGACCGCACTGTTAGCTTCACGGCTTCTTCTAACACGGCTGTTGCCGGTCAGCAATATACGGTTCCTACTCCTGTTACTATAAAGGCAGGGGAGGTATTAGATACGCTTCGCTTTAACGGAATATATTCAGGATATAGCGACGGCGGAAGAAAAGATACGGTTACTATTAAGTTTTCGGGTTACCCCGCTATTGATGGTCAGGATTCAATACAATTGGTGTTACAACAGTACTGCGATGTCATCGGTAATGACTTAATAGGTAATTATGAACATATCACAGATCTTTATAGTGGCACAAGTTATACAGATCCTAATTCTGTTGTAATTTCTAACTGGAAAGATGGTTCTTCGTCAACAACAGCTACTATCTCTATTCAGAATTTAGGTATTTATATAGTCGGAGCTTCTGCAGAAGATCCGGTATTAACAACCGGGATTACGGCAACACTTGATTGGACAAACCCTTCTAACTTTAAAGTAACTATACCAAGTCAGGCTTACGGGAATAATACCGGGGGTTATGGACCTTCGAAAATTGTTGGTTCCGGCAGTTTCTCTTCTTGTAGTCAAACATTTACTTTAACGTATACCATAACTGTGTCTGCCGGTTCTTTTGGTAGTACCACCACCACAGTTCAGAGGTAGAAATTTGAAATAATAATGGATAAAATAGGCTGTCTTACAAATTCAAGATGTGATAAATACTCCGATCAGGTATATTTTTACAAAACGGGAGCTTCTTTTGCCGGTTTACATATATAATCAAATAGCATCGTTACAGTGTATGTTATTTACAGTTCGAAGGCATCTGTTGCTACTGATAAGATTATTTTAGGGTTTTCGGAAAAACCGAAGTGACGGAAAAACTACTGCTGAATATTGTTTCAAATCAAGTTTTGTATTCAAAAAGGGCAGCCCAAAATAGCAGCTATTTCGGCTGCCCATCTATATGCAATTACATAATGTCATATATTAGCGCAGAAGAATATCATTGGCTTTTAAAACAACTAGAGAATGTAAAGAGTTATGCATCCTGCGGGCACGTGTGTACTTTACAGGGACAGGCGGTAGAATTAGCATCTATGTTAGATGCTATCATTATCATGTAAACACTGCACAGTAGTTAGGAAAGGATTAGAAAGAACCGATATGAGAAGTTACAGGCCGCCATTAACAGAGAAGTGTGAATGCACCGGAAGTTCGGCAAAATAAAGTATTGTATTGTGCGAGTGTCGCGTTGCCCAACAAAAAACATTTTGGATTAGCATCGAACAGCAACCGAAATCCTTCACGAAATTTGTCTTCGTTCAGATAGCTTTTGCTCAACTGATTTGCGAGTACTTCTTTTTATCCATGTGTTTTATCTGCATTTCAGAAGCATGAAATATTCTTTCAATATCCATGTAACTATACCAGTATCTGCTGTTCATGCATGGCAAGCTCTTTGACTATCGGGCTTTTGCCTGCACCTTCCTCCAGCAACTTTTTTATTCTTACAATCAACAACATTGATTTAAAAGAATTGGCAGCAAATTCAGAATGCAGACTTGCTTTTTCGCCCTTACGCACCCTTTCTGCAAAAGACTTTAATTCAGTATATCCATTAGATAATTCAAAGATTAATTCTTTATCAATCTGAATATCAAAAGTAAGAACAGGGCTATCGAAATAAACTTCGTTCTTGACCTCATCCAAATAAATAAGATTTGTATTCGCTCGCTTTTATTATGCGCCAATCAAATCCCTTTAAACGATATTGAGCTTTGCCTTCTAACATGTTGTGAAACTCCAAGCTATCGCGATTGGCAACGGTAAAAAATTTCATTGGTTCATGTATCAGGTAACGGCCGATGCAGATATCCAATTTCTCTAAATCAATGCTGTGAAAAAGCATCACATTTTTCTCATCGATTTTGGCATAACATTCTTCCGCATCCTTGATGTGATATTTTTTGTATTCATCAGGTATGCCTGCTTCTATCAGAATCTCTTTATGATTCTTATCAAATATTCTTATGATGCCGGTTATCCATCACGAAATTTTTAAGCCATAAAATTTTTCAAAGAATAAAGTTCCCGCATTAGAATAAGAAAGTTTTACCATAGAGGAAGTTTTTCGGATTTATAGGAAAGTTTTTTAGCAGAAACAAGAAAGTATAATCCTAAAAGAATTATTTCAAATGAAAATTTTATTTACGGAAATGGCTTGAGAGCAATTTATAAAACTACTTTAATTTAGTCGGTATTTTCCTTGCCTATATTTGCTCTGCACTAAAAATCAATAACAATGACATCATCAGTAGAAGAAATGATTCAGCAGTATGTAGCTGCATGGAACAAAAGAAATTTTGCGGATTATAAAGCAGCCTTCGCCGAATGTTGGGCAGAAGATGCAAAGTACACAGACCCGAATTTTGCGCTGGTAAAAGGCGTAGACGGCATTGCAGAACTTGCATGGAGATCTTTGGAAAAATCGCCGCATCGTGTTTTTCATGTGCTTACGCAGCCCGAATATCATCACAATATCGGTCGTTATACATGGAAAGTAGATTTGCCGGACGGTTCAAAGGAAGGCTTTGATTATTTCGAGTTTAACGAAGAGCATAAGCTTACGCGCATTGGCAGTTTCTTTTAATGCGGAACAAAGGAAAGATTATATAAGCCGTGCGTTTTATCTTTATTGAAAAAATAAATGCACGAGCTTATTCTTACCAATTTTGCGATGCACATTTTGTTGAATGCCGAAGAAACAGAACGTGTGTTATCCAAGTTGCAATACAGGGAAATCAAGAAGAATGCGGCGTTATTAAACACAGGTAAAGTGTGCGCAAATATTTACTTTGTAAATAAAGGTTGCCTGCGCATTTTTCATAAAGATGCCGAAAATGCGGAACATAATATTCTCTTCTGCCCCGAAAATTGGTGGACTTGCGACATAGTAAGTTTTGCAGAACAAGCGCCTGCGTTTTATGCGATTGCCGCGTTGGAAAACACGGAAGTTTTCTATTTCAATTATAAAGATTTGGAACAATTGTATGTGGAAATTCCAAAGCTGGAACGTTTCTTTCGCATACTGATTCAAAACGGATTCAATCTTTATCAGCATCGCATTACTTCCAATTTATCGAGGTCTGCTGAAGAACGTTATGAGCTTTTTCGCAAACAATATCCCGGTTTAGAACAGCGGATTGCGCAAAAACATATCGCTTCTTATCTCGGCATTACACCTGTTTTTCTCAGCATGATTCGGAAGAAAAAATACGGAAAGTTGGAATAAAATCTTTCATCATCTTAACCGTATATAGTTTTGATTTAGCATAAAAACTCTTTTTCATTCGACAGAAAAAAACTTATTTTTTGTTCCGCTTTCCCTTTGAAGACGACTGCTATTTCTGAACACGCCTCCTATTTTTTCTTTTTCTTCTCTATTTGCTGTTTGTAATTCCAAATTCATTCCTTGGCAACTATCTTCCAATTAGCAAAAGGCGGCAATTATATGGTTTATTCAAACTGAATAGCAGAAGTTTTCATTCAAGTGTTTCACAAGTGATATGGGATGTACGAACTTTTTTTATTGGTCAATTAAAGCTCACTCTAAATTCCAAAGGACTCTGGTTTGTTTTTATCTTGAACAATTTGCTGAATGATTGCGGATGCTCAAAGCCAAGTTCGTAAGCAATTTCGCGTACGGATAAATCGGTTGTAGAAAGTTTTTCTTTTGCTTTTTCAATCAGTTTTTCGCGGATGAATTGTTGCATATTTTGCCCGTTCAGGGAGCGCAGCATATGTACTTAGGAAAAATATTCATCTTTACGAGACGCGTGTTTCGCTGCTTTTTTGCAATCAATTTTGTTTGTGACGGATTTAAATTGCCGAACTGTAAAATAGATCAGATGAATGCTTTCATGAAACGAGCTTAGCAACTGTTCTGTACGAAGTGTTTGTCAAAAAACAGAATCGGATTTTTACAGAGGTTCGTTTTTTATAAAAGTTTGGCACATGTTAATCTTTCCCAATTTGCAAAGGCAAATTTTTCTTTATCATTTTCGCTTAAATCTGTTTGTTCCAAAAAATTGCGCGCATCTCTTCCCGCACGATATTGATAAGGATAATCCGATGAAAAAAGAATCCTGTCGATGCCGATAATTTCAACGGAACGTTGCAAATAATTTTGGCAGAACATTCCGCTTGCCGTTACGTACAGGTTTTGACGAACATAATCGATAAATAGTTTGTCGAGTTTAGCGGCTCTGCTCAGCGAAGCCAGTCTTTCTGTATAAAATAAAATCACTTCGCCCCAATGCCCAAGAATGATTTGCAGGCGGGGAAAATGGTCGAAAACTTTTGCCAGCACCAACCGCACAAATTGTATTCCCGCTTCGTAATGCCAGCCAAGTCCGTAAGTGGAAAAAGCAAGATTTGTATCATAGTCAAAGCCAGAGTAATAAATATCCCGTACGGCTTTTTGCGGAATCTGCGGATGAATAAACAACGGGACATTCAATGCTTCCGCACATTCAAACAACACCCAAAAATCTTTATGGTCTAAGTTTTTCTCGCGCGTTCGTCCGCAAAGCATAGTACCTTTTAAGCCAAGATTTTTCACGGAACGTTCCAATTCTTTTGCCGCTTCTTTCGGCGCAAACATTGGCAACGCGGCAAATCCCTGAAACCTGTCAGGATGCTTTTTGATAATTTCCGCAACATAATCATTGGTTTGCTGAGCAAGCGCAATACTTTCGTTTCCCAAATTGTGCAGGCTCGGACTTGTAAGCGAAAGCACTTGCACATCAATGCCTGTTTCGTCCATTAATTGCAAGCGCGTATTGCCAATATCTTCCAAACGATTTTCAATTTCGCCAAGATGAAGATTTTGCGTTGGGTCATCTTTATCAATATTTTTTTGCCATTCGGCGCGCACTTCTTTTGTGAGAAAATGTTCTTCTATTGCTATTAATTTCATGTTGCAAAAGTATAGTTGCTTCAAAAAATAAGTGTAGCCAAATGGCAGATTATTGTAGCCGAGTTGCTGATTCCTCCCGTTATTTATTTCTCAATAAGATTTAAGACAGCGAGTGGTCCACCAATCTGTTGCAATTTACTTTCAATTGCGAGCGAGCCTAAATCCACAGCGCTAAACCCAAGCACTTCAATAATGTTCGCAATTGCTTTTTTCGCACTGACATTATCGCCTGAAATAAATAAAACGCGCTTACCACCTGCATCCTGCGGGTCGGCTTGTAAGACATTCGCATAAAGCGTATTGAATGCTTTTACTACATAAGCGCCCGGCACATAATCCGCAACTACTTCGCTCGAGGCGCGACCATTCAAGTCCGCCAACTGATGCTCTGGCGTAAAATGATTGGTAGCATCAATTACTATTTTTTGCCGCCAGTCCGTTAATGTCGTAAGCGACGATAATTGCGACCAAGGCAAAGCCAGTAAAACAACATTTGCCTGAGCCGCTTCCTTCGGTGTGCCTGCTATTGCGCCTTTTCCCAGCAACTCTATGGTGTTTTGCAACGCGGCAGGCTCTTTTCGGCTGCTTAAAATAACAGGATATCCTGCCTTTAAAAAATGCTTTGCAACCGCTTTGGCAATGTTGCCCGCACCTATAATTCCGATTGATTTTTTCATGATATTTTTATATTTATTTAGAGATGCAAAGGTCATAAGAGTTGTATGCTTGCTGCAAGGACATTTGAAACAAAATAGCTGTGATTTTTATCACAGGAAAAAGAAAGCGGCAACATAATTATCTTTGCTTTGAAATAAGAATGTTGATTTCAGATAGACTTGATGATGTTTGAAACTTTTGAAAAATATTTGACAGAAAAAGCAGCTTTAACCACAGCAGAAGTTGAGGCAGTGTGTGCCGTCAGCATAGAGAAGAAAATCAGGAAAAGACAATATCTGCTTCAGGAAGGCGATGTGTGTCATTACAATTGCTTTATTGCGAAAGGTTGTATGCGTTTTTACAGAGTTGGCGAAGACGGAACGGAACATATACTTCGTTTTGGTGTGGAAAATTGGTGGATGAGCGACCAGGAAAGTTACAACACAGGTAAGCCTTCAAAAAACAATATTGATGCGCTGGAACATTGCGAAGTCATTTTAATAGACAAACAAGATTTCATTCATCTAAAGACAAGCATTCCGAAACTCGGCAACTTTATAGAAGAACTGAAAGCACGCAGCTATGATGCAAGCCAAAACAGAATTCTGAGCAACATCAGCAATACGGCGGAAGAAAAGTATCAAACTTTGTAGCTTGTTTTCCCGATATTTTCAATAGAGTTCCCTTGCACATGATTGCTTCTTACTTAGGCGTTTCAAGAGAAACATTAAGCAGAATAAGAAATCAAAGTGCACGTAAATGAAAACTCCGAATAAAATATCATCCATCGCTGCGATGCATCATCTTTTAAAGTTGAAGAAGCCATTGCATCCATTGATTAGCGTGTTTGATTTTGCAGACATTACAGTAGTGCCCGAGGATATGCTCCACGCGACAACAATCGATTTGTATATTATCGGCATTAAAAAAGACTGTGCAGGAAAATGCAGATACGGACAACAGCATTCTGATTTTGATGATGGCATCATGTACTTCATTGCTCCCAATCAGGTGCTGAAATTTGAAGAAATATCGCCTTCTCCCGTCGAAGGTTGGGTGCTGGCTGTGCATCCTGACTTTATCCAAGGTTATCCATTAGCCAAACACATAAAAGAGTATGGTTACTTTTCCTATTCCGGCAATGAAGCGCTTTTTCTTTCAGAAAAAGAGGAACATCTGATAATGGACATATTGGAACACATCAATAGGGAGTTGGAAACGAATACAGACGATTTTACACAGGACTTACTGATAACGAACATCGAACTTTTACTGAAATATTGCGACCGTTTTTACCATCGTCAATTCCTGACCCGAAAAAAGCCAAGCACTGATTTGCTTACAAAATTAGAAGAATTGCTGGATGATTATTTCAGTAAGAACATTAGTATTTCAGGATTACCGACCGTACAATACATCGCCGAAGCGCTGCACCTAAGCCCTAATTATTTAAGCGATATGCTTCGGGTACATACGGGGCAAACGACGCAACAACACATACAAAACAAACTTATCGAAAAGGCAAAAATATTATTGTCCACCACCGAAAGATCGGTTTCAGAAATCGCATACCATTTAGGATTTGAGCATTCGCAATCTTTCCACCGCTTGTTCAAAAACAGAACATCTGTTTCTCCTTCGCAGTTCAGACAATCGCTTAATTGATTATTCACAAACAGAGATTTTGGTACAAAATCCGTTGATTAGGTTACACTCATTTTATTTTTCCTCTGCAACTTTGCATCGTTGTTAAAACCGCACTTGCGGAGTAAAATACGACATTTAGAGAATATGGATTTAGCGAGAATATTGAACTACAGACGGGCAGTAAGAATATATGACAGAGGAAGGCAATTAGATACGGAAAAGGTAAAACGCTGTTTGGAGCTGGCAACATTAGCGCCCAACAGTTACAATATGCAGTTATGGGAATTTTATCACGTCACCCAACCTGAACTTTTAGCAAAGCTTTCCAAAGCCTGTCTTGACCAGACAGCCGTTTCTACCGCTTCACAAATAGTAGTCTTCGTTGCACGTCAGGATCTACACAAAAAACGGGCAAAGTCTGTTTTAGATTTTGAAACAGGAAACATTCAGCGCAACAGCCCGGAAGAACGTCAGGAAAAACGCATTAAAGACAGAAAACTATATTACGGAATGGTAATGCCATTTCTTTATACTCATTTTTTAGGAGTGATTGGCCTAATCAGAATTTTAATCACAGGAGTAATTGGTATTTTCCGTCCTATTTTCCGTCAGGTTTCCGAAAATGATATGCGCGTTGTCGTACACAAATCCTGCGCACTCTCTGCCCAAACATTTATGATTGCTATGGCAAATGAAGAATATGACACTTGTCCTTTGGAAGGCTTGGACAGCAAACAAGTTAAAAAAATACTGAAACTACCCTCCGGTGCTGAAATAAACATGGTCATTTCCTGCGGAATACGAAAAGGAAATGAAGGCATCTGGGGCGAGCGTTATCGAGTGCCGTTTGAGGAAGTCTATCGTCAATTATAATACATCGGATTTGCGTAACGGCGGATTAAGAGTTAAATTGAAAAATTAACGCTTCTGTTTCCGCCACTACGCAAAGCTGAAAACCTTTATATCCTTAAAATGCCGATTTAATTACGCCACCGTCTGCACGAATTGCTGCACCGTTCGTAGCCGATGACAATGGACTTGCAATAAAAGTAACCATATTCGCAATTTCTTCCGGTGTGGTAAAGCGTTTCAAAAGCGATGTGCCACGCATACTGCTGAAAAACTGCGCTTCCATCTCTGCATCGCTGATGCCTTGTTGTTCAGCGGTTGCTTTTAAAAACTTTGAAATAGCCTCTGTTGATGTTGGTCCAGGCAAAACAGTATTTACGGTAACGCCTGTACCAACGGTCAATTCAGCAAGCCCGCGGGATAAAGAAATCTGGGCTGTTTTGGAAACGCCATACTGAATCATCTCCGCAGGAATTTGTACCGCTGATTCGCTCGAAATAAATATAATCCGTCCCCAATTATCTTTTAGCATATTATCGAAATAAGCCCGTGAAAGCCGCACACCGCTCAGTACATTTATTTCATAGATATTTATCCACTCTTCATCAGTAATATTTTTAAATTCTTTCGGCTCTGCAACACCAAGGTTATTGACTAAAATGTTTATATGAGGATGCTGTTCAACAACAGCATTTACCTGTTTTATATCTGTAAAATCAGCCACCGCTCCAATAACATTCTGATTACCTGTTTCAGATTTTATTTTTTCAATGGCTGTGTTTACACGTTCTTTTGTGCGTCCGTTCACAATAACTTTTGCGCCTTCAGCAGCTAACGATTTGGCAATGGCATAACCAATTCCGGTAGTAGAACCTGTGATCAGTGCGGTTTTATCTTTTAATTGTAAGTCCATATTTTGCTTATTCAATGATTAATAAAAGGCTTATTGATGAGCTACGATAGCTTCTGCGGCACGAGCCAATCGCTCTACCCAATCCTGATGATAATTGTATAATGCTCCCGGACGTTTTCTGCCAAGTTCTTCGAGGAACCATTCTCCTTGCTGCGTTTCTTCGGTTAATACGTGACAACCGTTTTTCGCAGGAGTGATTACCCAACCGTGATAAGCGCTTGAATTCGTGTCATCGCCGTCAACGGTTGTTGCCCAGGAAAGTCTATGAAAGGGCTCAAATTCCGTGACGGTTAAACTCATCGGGAAACCCACTGTTACTCTGCTCCACTTTGTTCCGGCTGCTAATTCTTTTTCTCCGCTAAGAATTTTGACTTGATTTTCCGGCGGAAAATACTTGAACCAATTTTCTGCATCAACTAAAAGTTTCCATACTACTTCGGCAGGCGCTTTTACATCAATGTCATTAAGAGCATAGATTGCTGATATACGTGGGTCGTATTTTTCCGGCCAAGTTACTTTGTTGTACATTTTTTATTTGTTTTTAATACAGCAAAGTTCCTCCAATCAATCTTCAGTAACAAAGGACATATTACACAATTTGTTTGTGATAAATATCACCATACAGACAACGAATATTTTGAAAGTAATGTAATGACAACGATATTTATTTCCGCAGAAGTACACAGACTTTCTCAGGAAACCATTAATAAATTTGCATTCATCAGCAATAGTAATTCTACAAAAATCTGCGGAGAATTTCAATTAAAGCTCGCTCTAAATTCCAGCGGACTCTGGCTCGTTTTTGTCTTAAATAATTTGCTGAACGATTGCGGATGCTCAAAACCCAATTCGTAAGCTATTTCACTGACGGATAAATTGGTTGCAGAAAGTTTTTCTTTGGCTTTTTCAATCAGCTTTTCGTGGATGTGCTGCTGTGCCGATAAGCCTGTATATTGTTTGAGCAAGTCGGAAAAATACTTGCTCGATAAATGGAATTGAGCAGAAAAATAGTTTACAGCCGGCAAACCTTTTTCCGCAATTTCATTTTCAAAATATTGTTGTAATTGCTTTTCAAATTTACTCAGCAAAGTATCGTTGCCCGGCTTTCTTACTACAAATTGTCTGTTGTAATATCTGTTGCTATAAGTAAGCAATAATTCCAAATTAGCAATCACTACATCCTGACTGAATTTATCTATGGGCAAGTGATACTCCATATATATCTGTTGCAGTATATTTTCGATTGTTTTCTCTTCATCTTCCGAAAGTATTAAAGCTTCATTGGCGGCATATTCGAAAAAACCATAGTTCTTTATTTTTTTACCTAAACCGTAGCTTCGTAAAAAATCGGGGTGCAGGCTGATTGTCCAACCCGATTGAGGAAACAATATTCCCGGCTCCACGATGCTGACTTGCTTAGGGGCAAAGTACGACATTACGCCTTCATCAAAATCGTACATCGTTTGACCATACTGCAATTTGTTCGGACAGTCTTTTTTGAAAATAATCTGGTAATAATCAAATAGCAGTTTTGTTTTTTCAGGAACATCGGTTTGCGGCATTTCCTCAAACTTCAGTATGCTGAACAACGGATGCTTGGGTTTAGCGATATCCAGCATTTGATGGCTTTGGGAAATCGATTTGATATGAATTGTTTCCATTATGCTTCTTTTATACCTACTTGTTTTCTTTTCTGTTTTGCAAAGGTACTTGCAATAAAACTTGGCGGCAGAAAAGAGGCTAATTTGGCAAAAATTCTGTTTTTACTTCCCGATACATGCCGGCTTTTATTTTTACTAAAAGCCAGCATCAATTCTTCTGCTACTTGCTCGGGGGTTTGTGTATTAACTCCACTCGTTAAAGCTTTTCCCCAGTTATTGTTGTTTTCTTTGGTGTTCATAAAATTGGAACTTGTAAGTCCGGGGCTAAACAACATCACTTTCACTCCGTAAGGTTTACATTCTTCCGCTATCGAATAGGTAAATGCTTTTACAAAATGCTTAGAGCCTGCATAGACAGCCATATATGGGCTTGGTATAAATGCTATCATCGACGCAACATTAATAATGAAACCCTTTTTGTTCCGCCTCATGTTTTGCAAAAACAAATGAGTAAGCGCTACCAAGCTGACATCGTTAAGCTGAATAATCTCTAATTCGGCAGCCAAATCATTTTGGCAAAATTCTCCGCTTGAGCCTTTTCCCGCATTATTAATTAGCACATCTACTTCAAGATGGCGTTTCTCGCATTCATCATAAACGGCTTGCGGCGCTTCGGCTTTACATAAATCCGCTATAATATATCGGGCTTCTATTTTATAATTGGATGTTAGTTCATTACAAATTGCTGCCAGCTTTTGTTCGTTGCGAGCCACCAAAACCAAGTTGTGCTTTAATAAAGCAAATCGATGTGCAATAGCCTTACCAATACCATCCGATGCGCCTGTTATTAATGTCACATTCATATCTTCTGTTTTTAAAATTTGATGATGTAAAGGACTATAATAAGCAAGAACTTTAAGTAACCGAAAGGCGGAAGGTTGTAGCCAAAGGGCGGAATTAGTTGAAAGCTATCCGAAATTCCAACGGGCTTTGTCCCACCTTACTTTTAAACAATTTGCTGAATGATTGCGGATGCTCGAAGCCCAGTTCGTAAGCTATTTCGCTTACGGATAAATCGGTTGTAGATAGTTTTTCTTTTGCTTTTTCTATGAGCTTTTCATGAATGTGCTGTTGCGCAGTTTGTCCTGTCAATACCTTTAGTAAGCTGCTTAAATATTTAGGCGAAACGTTCAATTTTTCGGCAATAAGCTGTACAGTCGGTAATCCTTTTGAAATCAAATCATCTCCATTAAAATAATCCATCAGTAATTTTTCTATACGTCCTAATATTTGATGATTGGATTTTTCTCTTGTAATGAACTGACGATGGTAAAAGCGCTCGGAATAATTCAGCAAAGTTTCAATTTGTGAAATAATGATTTGCTTGCTGAATTTATCAATATTGGAATGATATTCCTGTTGAATCTGAGTGATAATTCCGTTAATCATCGCTTCTTCTTTTTCTGAAAGAAACAATGCTTCGTTTACGGAATAATCAAAGTATTCATATTGCTTTATTGTCTTTGCCAAAGGCGTATTCCACAAAAAATCGGGATGAATCAGCAGCATAAACCCGGATTTTTTTTCGTTTTTATTGGGCTCAACTTCTATTCCGAAAACCTGATTGGGTGAAATAAAAAACATAATGCCTTCATTGTAATTAAATTCATATTCCTGTTGCCCATATTTCATTTTGCCGTCAAAACCGCGCTTGATGGAAATTTGGTAGAAATCAAAAATCCAGCTCACTTCGCCAATGTCAGTCGGACGTTTTATGGAAGCATAATCAACAACGCTGATTAACGGGTGTTCAGGTTTTGGCAAGCCTCTCAAACGATGAAATTCGCTGATGGTTTTTATGCGCACTGTTTTTGTATTTGCCATAAAGTAAAATTAGGGTATTAATTTCTCACGGATAACACGGATTTTTCTGTGTGCATCCACGCTATCCGTGAGCTTTACTAACTTAAAAATAATGCTGTTGCATATCTTCCAAAAGCCCGATGTGTGTTGGCTTCCAGCCCAATGCTTCCTGCGTCTTGAAACTTGTCGCAGGAGCGTCAAATGCAATAAAACGGCTCATCCATTCAAAGTGTTTTGCAATATCATCGCCCGATAAAGACACGACAGGCAAATTCAGCTTTTCTCCAACCAATGCCGCAATCGTTTTCAGTTTAATTTCACTATCGCCGACAGCATTGTACAACGCACCTTTCGCACCTTTTTCTATTGCCAAACGAAATGCTTTTGCCGCATCTAAACGATGAACTGCATTCCAGCGGTTTTCGCCGTTTTCAGGATAAGCGGAAACGCCGTTTTTCCGCGCCTGCGCAATAATAAACGGAACAAAACCTTTATCGCCTTTATCATGAACGGACGGAGATAAACGAATCACAGAAGCATTCACGCCTTTTTCCGCCAACGCCAGCGCCGCAGTTTCCGAAAAGCGGGGCGCGTGTTGCGTGGTGCTTTCTTCCGTAACAAATCCGTTGATAAGCGGTTGTCCTAAAAGCCCGCCTGTTACAACGATTGGTTTTTCTGTTCCCGTCAACACTTCGCCCATCGTGTTGATAGCAGCTTTATCAACTTCTGCCGATTTTGCGAACTGTGTGAAATCGTGGATAAATCCGCAGTGGATAACGCCGTCAGCAAGTGCTGCGCCTTGTTTTAGAATATCCAAATCTTCAAGGCTGCCCAATAAAACTTCCGCGCCTGCATCGCTGATTTTTTTTGCCGATGCTTTCGAACGTGCCAAACCAGTTACCTGATGCCCTGCATCCATCAATTCTTTGACAATCGCAGAACCTATGAAGCCCGAAGCGCCTGTTATAAATACTTTCATTTTATATTATTTTTTGTTATTGCAAAGTTCCGCATCAACAAAAGAACGGACGTAGCCGAAAGTCGCATTGTTGTAGCCGAAAAGGAAGTATTAATTAAATGAAGCCCGAAACTCCAATAGGCTTTGATTTGTCTTAGTTTACTGAACAATTGTAAATGCGCAAAACCTAATTATTAATTCGTGTATTCATTGATTGATTTTATTCTGTATGGTTGTTCATTTGCCATAATGCAAAAATATTATTGCTGATATTACTCCAAAAAGTTCATATCCTCGCCTGTAAGTGAAATGTCGAACGCTTTTATGTTTTCTTCAAAATGTTTCAGTTTTGAAGTGCCGGGAATGGGCAAAATCAAATCGTTGTAATGCAGCAGCCACGCTAAATTTATTTGTGCAGGCGTGGTGTTATATTTTTCGGCGATTACTGAAATCTTACTTTCATTTTTTGGTAAAGAGTTTTGTAAAGAGAAAAAAGGAATCATCGGTATTCCGTTTTCTATACAGATGTTCATTACTTCCTGAAGCCCTCGGACTTCCTGACCAAACAAAGTAAAGCTTGTTCTTTGCTCATAACCGAAAGCATTTTCCACAGTTGCAATATTTCCCATAGTTAATGCCTTATTCAATTCTTCGGGATTTACATTGCTTAATCCAATGTGCAAAATTTTTCCTTCCTTTTGCATTTCAAACATAGCGTTTAACGATTCTTCAAAAGGCGTGTCGCTGCCGGGCATTGCACGGAAATGCACCAACTGTATCTGCTCAATTTTTAAAGTCTTTAAATTGTTATCAATGCTTGCGCGTAAATTTTCGGGCTTGTCATAAACACGCCAGCTTTTGTCTGCGCCTCTGTCTGCGCCCACTTTCGTGCATATTACCAAGTCTTTTTGATAAGGGTGTAATGCTTCGGCAATAAGCCTGTTCGTTACGTCTTCGCCATAATAATCGGCTGTATCCAAAAAGTTGATTCCCTTGTCCGCAGTTGCTTTTAATATTTGTAATGCTTCGGGTCTGTTTTCAGGTTCGCCCCAAACGTGTTCTCCGGTTAAGCGCATGGTGCCGTAACCAAACCTGTTAACGGTCAACGGATATTCGGTGTTTGCACCAATTGTAATCGTTTTTTTGATATTCATTTTTTTATTTTTTTAAATTGATAATGCAAAATTGCTTCGATAAAAAATGAAATCATTTGCCTTATGGCAAAAAGTGTTTCAGCGAATATTTTTTCTGATTCTGCTTAATGAAGATTGCGTAATGCCTAAGTAAGACGCGATATAAGAAAGCGGAACGCGATTGGCAACGGTCGGGAATTTTTCTAAAAACATTAAATAACGAGTAGTTGCATCTTCTGAAACCAACGCGCTTCTTCTGTCCATTTTTTCCATCAATGCTTTTTGAAATATCTTGTTCACAATGCTGTCCCAGCCGACGATTGTGTTGGAAAGCTCGTCCCAATCCTTTCTGGAAAACACAAGCAATCTGCAATCTGTAACTGCCTGAATATATTCCGCCATCGGCTCATGGATATTGTATGGATTTGCAAACAAATGATTTTCATCGCCAAAATATTTTGTGATTTCTTCGCCTTTGTTGTTGTAGAAACAGATGCGCAAAATGCCTTCAAGAATAAAAGCAACCTGGCTAAATATTTTTCCTGCTTCGACAAAATACTTGTCTTTGCGAAGCTCTGTTTCAGTTGCTTTGCTTGTAATGAGTTCGATTTGTTGCTTGTTGAGATTACCGAACCGTAAAATATATTCAATAAATTTTTCCATAGTGCAAAGTTAGAAATCATTGTCTGTTGGTTATTTGCCATTTGGCAAAAAGTATTGATTTAGTTTGTTCCTCTTTGATATTCACTATGCAAATGTGCTGCTGTTTGTGATTCAAGCGATTAAATCAGCTGTGTTGTTATTGTTTATTGAATTTATCAGTGCTTGGGAAACCGTGTTTTTTCAATGCAATCCTCTGTTGCGCCTTTCTAACACAACACAAGGTATTCCTGATTTTTGCAAGAAAGCTGCCAATGTTAAACCTGACACACCTGCTCCGATAATGGCGACTTTTGTTTCATTTACCGTATTCATATTTCTGTTTCTTTTTGTTGGTGCAAAAGTCAGTAAGAAGTAAAAAACAGGTTTAGCCAAATCCGCTTTTGATTTAGTCAAAATCACAGCTTTTCTAAAGAAGAACAGCATATCTCTCGCTATTTGCCTATTTCTGCTAATTTTACAAATTATGGAACATCAAATTCCCGAATTAAGATTGGTAAATCTTGTAAGGTACTTGCAGCCTTTTCGTGAAGGCGGCTCTTTGCCTGCTTTGGCAGAAGCTGATGACGGCTTCAAATATGTTATCAAATTCAGAGGTGCGGGACAAGGGCCAAAAGCTTTGATTGCCGATTTCATCGGCGGCATCGTTGCTAAGTATGTAGGATTAAATGTTCCGGAATTGGTGGCAGCAAATTTAGATGAATCGTTCGGTCGTACCGAGCCGGACGAAGAAATACAGGATTTATTAAAAGCCAGTACCGGCTTGAACTTGGGCGTACATTTTCTGGAAGGCGCCGTTACTTTTGACCCTGCGGTTAAAGATATCGATAGCCTGACGGCTTCAAAAATTGTATGGCTCGATGCTTACCTGACCAATGTAGACCGTACCGCAAAAAATACGAATCTGTTGTATTGGCATCATGCACTTTGGCTGATAGACCATGGCGCAAGTTTGTATTTTCATCATCAATGGCAGAATTGGGAAAAGATGGCATTAAGCCCGTTTACGAATATTAAAGACCATGTGCTGTTGCCTTATGCAAAAGATTTGGAAAAGGTAAATGAAGAATTTCCGGCATTGCTGACCGACAATGTTTTGAAAGCAATTATTAATATGATTCCGGAAGATTGGCTGTCGGCATCTGCCAATAATAATGAAAACGTTCAACAGCTCAGGGACGTTTATTTCTCGTTTTTAAAGACTCGACGGGAAAATGCATCCATATTTTATAACCAAATTGTCAATGCCTGATATGGAATCATTTGAATATGCGGTTATAAGAATTGTGCCTTCCGTAGAGCGTGAAGAATTTATCAATGCAGGCGTAGTGCTGTATTGCAAAAGCAAACGCTATCTTGGCATTGAAGTTTTTTTAAATGAAGAACTGCTGAAAAGTCTGTGCCCTGAAGCCGATACTATTGTGATTCAAGATTATTTAAACGGATTTGTAAATGTAGCTAACGGAAGCAACAAAAAGAGCCCTATAGCTGCATTGGATATTGCTTCCAGATTTCGCTGGTTGACGGCAGTAAGAAGCACCATTTTGCAAACTTCGAGAATACATACAGGCTTGACCGACAATCCAGAAGCTACATTGCAAAAGATATTTAAGGAACAAGTGGAAAGGGGATGATGTTGAAGAAGAATCTGCTCCCGCGTATGAATTGATATGCAAAAAAATTAAAACCCGCGCCAGTACTGCATTCTGGCGCGGGTTGCTTCTCTATGAATTGGTTTTCAGCGGAGACGGCGAGATTCGAACCTGTTGTGAAATGCGCGTACAGCAAGCGTTTGAGCGTTTTAATTTTCTTGTCCACCGAATTGTTACCTCGTAAAATAAGGCATTCAAAAGGACTTAACCGAAGATAATAAAATTTTCTGAAAACAAAAGAAAGAAACAATTGTTTGAGGCCTATATATAATTTTATTCTGAAACGTCTGCAAGGTATTCTTCGTTCAACTGATTTCTCTCAGTTGTGCCAAGAGTTTTGGAAAATCTTTGTAAGCCTAATTCGTTTCGCCGTATCAAGTTAGATAACTTATTAATCTTTTGTTCGTTTTTTATTCCATATTTCTAAAGTTAATCATACCATTTTCCGCAGAAGGGATATCGGTTTTGCCATCATAAATAAGTTGTGTAGAAACAATATTATCTCCTAATATATTTCTTAAGTAATCAAGGTTATTCATAAAATCTTTATTGAAATTTTTGGCCGATTTTATTTCATAGGCAAAAAGATTATTGCCTTGTTCCTGAATAATATCAACTTCTCTTTGCGATTTATCCCGGTAGTAAAAAAGGTTAGATAATTTGCCTTTATTAAACCGATTTTTCAAAAATTCTAAGACAATTAAATTTTCAAAAATTGCTCCTCGTAATGGATGTGTTGATAATTGAGTTTCATTTTCTATTCCCAGTAAAAAGCAAGCCAGTCCTGTATCACAGAAATATAGTTTAGGTGTTTTTATCAATCGTTTACCAATATTGCGATAGAATGGCGGTAAGCGAAAAATAATATAGGATGCTTCCATTACGCTTAACCATTCATTTACTGTTGGCACAGATATTCCTACTTCATTTGATAGCGCGGATGCGTTCCATTCAGCACCTATGCGACCAGCACATAAACGAATAAATGTTTGAAACTTTGTAAGGTCTTTTATGTTTAAAAGTTGTCTTACATCGCGTTCGATATATGTATTGTAATAATTGCGGCTTACGTCCTGCACAGGAATTTTCTTTGCCCATACGGCCGGGTAGCCTCCATTAAATAATAACGTATCTGTAGGTGTAGCTTTGATTTTTCTTCCTAATTCTTTCAACGAAAATGGCAACAAAGTTAAAGTGGCGGCTCTGCCTGCAAGCGATTGTGTTACTTTTTCCATTAACGCAAAATTGCTGCTTCCTGTAAGTACAAAATGACAATTCGGGATTTCGTCTGCAACTACTTGGATATAAGAAAAAAGTTCAGGATATTGTTGTACTTCATCTATGATAATTCCTTTAGAATGTTGCTTCAAAAATTCTTCAGGCAAAGTTGCGATTTGCTCCCGAACGCTTACTAATTCAAGGTTTACGTAATCGTAACCTGAAAAAACATTTTTACATAATGTTGTTTTCCCCGATTGTCTTGGACCTGTTACTACTATTACAGGATATAACTTGCTTATACGCAATAATTCCTCTTGTAAGTCTCTATGTATAAATGAATTGCTCAATATTGGACAGATTTAAAATTCAGATTTAAATTTGTCCAAAGATAATAAATCATTCCTAATGAGTAATTTTTGCCGGTCCAATACGGAAGATTTTACTTTATCCATTCATATACAAATAATCCTTATTTCTCAACGGAGCTTCTGTGATGGTAAATGTGCCGCTTTGGCATGGGCCGGAAATAAGAATAGCTTTACCCTTGAAAAGTTTCGTTTCTATAGTTTTCTGCAATAACCTGATTACCATAATTTGGGTTTATGTGCCCATAAAATCATAATAATTTA
>JAPWKH010000013.1 GCA_028283605.1 Arachidicoccus sp.
CCGACAGCTTTTGCCGGGAAGGAACGTAGGATTGAATTATCGGGCGAAGCCTATTTTGAGGTAGTGCACAATCCACAAAAGCCATTTGTGGTCAGCAGCCGGGAACAGACGGTTACCGTACTGGGTACACACTTTGACATGGAATCCTACGATGACAACAAAACCAGCCGGACGACTTTGTTCCAGGGGAAAGTACAGGTACGTGCCGGAAACGGAAACAATGCCGTACTAAGTCCCGGCAGGCAATCCCAACGAATCTCTTCCCAAACCTTGCAAGTGGAGGAACCGGAAAACATGGAGGACATCATAGCATGGAAGGAAAACCTGATCAGTTTCAGCAGCAGTGACATACCGGATTTGCTGAAGCAATTAGGCAGGTGGTATGATATAGAAGTCAGATATAAAAGCGCACCGCCGGACTGGAAGTTGAGTGGTAAGATCTCCCGGTACACCCATTTGTCCGGTGTGGTAAAAATACTGAACCTCAGCGGGCTGAAATGCCATGTAGAGGGCAGGGTACTGGTCGTGGACTAAAACTATTTCCCATGTGCTCGCAACGGAAGTGTCGTAACGTTCCCGCTCATGGTGCCACCCTTTAGAGATCAGGCAGAAGGCAGTAGACGAAAAGCCGCAGTTCTTACGACACCACCGGCCAGGTTGAAAGCTTTCGTTGATATATCCAGCATAGGCCGGAAGGCAATCATCATTTACTCACTTCACAACAAAACAAAGTTATGCAATCCAAGGAAAATTGCTACTGGGACTTTATTGTCCGAAGATTACTACTGTCAGGGTTTTTCCTTTCGCCCAGACAGACTCAAAAAAGGAGAGGAAAAAGAACAGACAAATTAAATCTCCTATTAGGTATGAAACTGACGGTATTATTCACTTTATTGTTCACGCTGTCCCTGCAGGCCCGCACGTACGCACAGCGTATCCGTGTGGAGGCCAAAAAGACAGCCGCTGGCGTGGGTGCTGCACCATCTGGAACACCAGACCGGTTACCAGATGGTGTACCGGGACAATGAAGTGAAAAGCATAAAGGATGTCTCCGCCAGGATAGAAGCCGACAATGTATCAGAAGCACTGAACATACTGTTTAGGGATTTGCCTTTCACATATAGTGTGGTAGAGAAGACGGTCGTGATTCGGAGAAAAGCCCTGACAAGAAAAGAGGCATTGACAGATATAGCACCTGTTGATGCCGTTAAGGAACAGCCACAGGAGTCTATCCGTGGCCGGGTAGTGGATAGCCTGGGCAATCCACTGCCGGGGGCAACTATAAAAGTCAGGGGCACCGACATCACTGCCATTGCCGACAGGGACGGGCGTTTCTCCATAGAAACAGCAGACGCGCATCCAGTGCTGGAAATCAGCTATATCGGCTACCAAACGGCAACGATAGACGGAAACAGCAATACACGAGTGGTTTTGCATGAAAAATACAGCGAGCTGGACGAAACCATCATTGCCTCAACCGGTTACCAGCAGATACCAAAGGAAAGAGCTACGGGCTCCTTTATCATACTGGACAGCAGCATTATCAACAGGGAAGTGTCCACGGATATACTGTCCCGCCTCAATGGGATGGTTAGCGGGCTAAAATACAATAGTGATGCAGTCAATCCAAACTATATGGCTTCTGTTAATCCATTATTGCGTCAAACAGGCCTTGAAATCAGGGGACCTTCCACGTTTAATATATCCGTGAACGCCAACCCTTTGATTGTGGTAGACAATTTTCCTTATGACGGGGACATGTCCAATATCAACCCCAATGATGTGGAAAGCATTACCGTCCTTAAAGATGCCGCCGCTGCGTCGATATGGGGCGCAAGGGCCGGTAACGGGGTCATTGTGATCACCACGAAAAAAGGCCGCAAGAAACAGCCTTTGAATATTTCATTGAATACCAATGTTACCGTAACAAACAAGCCCAACCTGTATTATGATAGAAACTATCTCAAATCCAGTGATTACATTGAGGTGGAAAAATATCTGTTTAATCAGGGATTTTTCGATAGTGATCTTTCCAATGATGTGGATTATCCGGTTATTTCTCCGGCAGCGGAAATTATGACCCAGGAACGCAACGGTGCTATCACTGCGGATGCCGCCGCCAGCCAGCTGGCAGCCCTGTCGGGAAACGACGTCAGAAAAGACTGGGATAAATATTTTTATCAGAAAGCAGTGAAGCAGCAATATTATCTGGGCATAAAAGGAGGTTCCGAAAAAATGGCAAATAATTTCTCAATCGGATTTGACAAGAACCTGGATAACCTTGTAAGAAACGGCCTTGAACGCATTACCCTCAATAGCTTCAATACCTATACACCGGTGAAGAACCTGGAAATATCTGCGGGTATCACCTATACACAGAGTAAAATTTACAACAACAATCAGCAGGCCTATATGGCTATAGGGATAGGGAGCAGTAATTATGGCAACCTTTATCCTTATGCAAGGTTTGCCGACGATGCAGGTAACCCGGTGGCCATAAGCATGGACCTCCGCAGCTCATTTGTGGCCGCAGCGCCATCATTAGGGTTGGAGGACTGGAGCTACAAACCCCTCGATGAACTAAGGCTGGCAGACAATACCATCAAAAACAGGGACATCCTGTTGAAGGCTGGCATTAAGTATAGAATTGTCGATTTTGTAAGTGCGGAAGTACTTTACCAGAATGAATGGCAGAATATACAGTCCAATAATTTCAGGGATGCGGCAAGTTATTATGTCAGGAACTTGGTAAATGAATTTTCCATCATCAATCAGGACGGCTCAATCGATTACCAGTTCCCCAATTCCGGTGGTATCCTTGCTATGGCCCAGTATAACTGGTACACCAATAACGCCAGAGGACAGCTCAATTTTGACAGGATTATTCAGGGTCGGCACCATATTAACGCCATTATGGGTACGGAAATCAAGGAACTGAAAACAAAAGGATACTCCAATAGCTATTATGGATATGACAAAGAGTTCGGCACATCAGATAATAAACTGGATTACACCACCTACTTAAGCACCTATCCGTCCGTGGCCGCCACTATCTCTACGCCTAACAGTTCCATTACCGGCGTTACCAACAGATTTGTGTCTTTTTACGCAAATGCTTCCTATGATTATGAAAACCGTTATCAGATAACCTTAAGTGGGAGAAGGGACGGTGCCAATCTTTTTGGCGTTAAAACCAATGATAAAATAACGCCTCTATGGTCTGCCGGAATCGGCTGGAACCTAAGCAAGGAATCCTTTTATCACCTGGACTGGCTTCCTTACCTGAAGTTACGGGGTACGTACGGTATCAATGGGAATGTTTATTATGGTACCGCCTATACCACAGGTCGCTATTCCACCAGTGGGGTCACAGGTTTGACATATATCACAAATCTGACAGCCCCTAACCCGGAGCTGCACTGGGAAAAGATAAAAGTGGCAAATGCCGGTGTTGATTTCGCTACGGCCAATAATATTTTTTCAGGGAGTATAGAGTTCTATATAAAGAACGCAGCCGATTTGGTAGAACCATCAGCACTGCCACCGTCTTCAGGTTTTTCCAGCTATACCAGCAATGCCGCAAATATGAAAACTACAGGTGCGGATATTAACCTGACCTCCCATAACATCAACAGCATATTAAAGTGGAATACCACCTTGCTGTTAAGTAACCAGAACAACAAAATAACAAAGTATGATGTAAGTGTGAGTTCGGGGTCTGTACAGGGTGATTATATGGCAAACGGTTATCCGCTGAACAGTATATTCAGTTACAGATGGGCAGGACTTGACCCCCAAACCGGTGACCCACAGGGGTATCTCAACGGTGCTGTCAGCAAAGACTATACAGGTATTATCAATAATTACCAGGCCGACAGCCTCGTTTATAATGGTTCGGCACAGCCCCGTTTCTTCGGAAGCCTACGCAATGATTTTTATTACAAAGGTTTCAGCCTGTCCTTTAATATCCTCTTTAAGTTCAGTTACTATTTCAGGCGCTCCTCCATTGGCCTCAGCTATACTGACCTCATTAATCTGTATCCGAATGAAGACTATGAAAAGCGTTGGCAAAAGACAGGCGATGAACATTTCACAAACATTCCCTCTCTTGTGTACCCATCCGATATAAACAGGACACTGTTTTACCGTTTCTCAGAAATATTGGTGAACAAGGGAGACCATATCCGGCTTCAGGATATAAGGTTAGGATATGATTTCAAACAAGCCTTTAATAAGCTACCCCTCTATTCCCTTCAGTTATATGCCTATGCTGCTAACCTTGGGATATTGTGGCGGGCCAATCATTACGGGCTTGACCCAGACTTATCCAACAGTTACATCAGTCATAGCATTCCCACACCATTTTCTTTATCTCTGGGTGTCCAGGCTTCTTTTTAACGATTAAAACAAACAATATGCATATCCGAAGATACAATCTGATACAGCACTCTTTATATATCCTGATGTTATTTTTAATGATGCCGGGATGTAAGAAGATTGATGACTATCTGGATGCCAAGTCCAACCTTAATGATGTACGTCCGCAAACGCTTAGTGATTTTCAGGCTATCCTGGATAACAATTATTCCATGAATAACCAAATGACCATTCTCGGATTAAACGGAGCGGATAATTTTTATATGACGGATGCCCAATACAATGCAGCTCCGATTAATATGTATCGCAATCTTTATATCTGGGACAAAGTTATCCAGTATAACGTATCGGCCTACTACAGCTACCCGTACCAGGTGGTCGAATATTGTAACATCGTATTGGATGGGCTGAATAAGATTGAGCGCAATACGGCCAATGAGGCGACATTCGATTATGTAAAAGGACAGGCATTGTTTTTCAAGGCTTATGCCTGTTATAATCTGTCCTCAACCTTTTGTAAACAATATGATTCCTCCGGTGCAGGAGGTGATTTAGGTCTCGTACTGAGAAATTCTTCTGATGTGAATGAACGGCCCGGAAGGTCTACCGTTGCAGATTCGTATAATCAGATGATTAGCGACGCGAAAGCCGCGGCAGCCCTGCTTCCTGTGTCTTCATCCTACCAGACAAGGCCCTCCCGGCCAGCAGCAGAAGCCTTACTGTCCAAAATATACCTGAACATGGGAGCCTATAGCGAAGCGTTAAATTATGCAACCGCCGCCCTGAATCAATTCAGTGTTTTACTTGACTATAACAATACAGACCTGATTAAACCGTCAGGTACCTATCGGTTTCCCACTTATCCCAACAATCCGGAAATTATATGGTACGCGCAGGGAACGGGTAATAATGTATTATGGAATTTTGCTTCTGCATTGGGTAACGTAGATACGCTGCTGTATGCAATGTATGCACCGGATGATTTGCGAAAAACACTGTTTTTTATAAAGAATTCCAATGGACTGGTTCAGAACAGGGGAGGCTATACCGGCAATGGATATAATTTTTCAGGGATTGCTACCAATGAAGTATTGCTCATAAAGGCTGAATGCGAAGCAAGAATGGGACAATCTGAAAACGCATTGGCTGATTTAAACAAATTACTCCTGCAACGGTACCAGACCGGCACCTATCAACCGATTCAATTTTCCACCGCCCAGTTGGTGCTGGATACGATTCTCAGCGAAAGAAGAAAGGAACTGCCTTTTACGGGACAGGTGCGGTGGGAGGATTTACGGAGGCTGAACAGGGAACCCCGATATGCAAAGACATTAGTCCGTATCATTGGCGGCCAAACCTACCAATTATCACCCGGTGATTCCCGCTATGTGCTACCTATCCCGGATGATGAAATTCAATTACTGGGAATACAACAAAATGAACGGTAATGAAAAAGAAATTTATAATTTATTTGCTGCTTTTGATGCCTGTAATGGTTATAGGCCAGAATCTCAGTACAGAAAAAAGTGCCTTTAAGATGGGAGACACTGTTCCCGTTAATATTACTTTTGGCAATATCCATAACCTACCTCAGGATATTCTTTCTTTCGGAACATTAAGAGGAAAACTGGTCATTCTGGATTTCTGGACTACAGGTTGTCATAGCTGTTTCGGGGCATTCCCGCACCTGGAAGAACTTCAAAATGAGTTTAAGGACAGTTTACAGATTATCCTGGTTAACCCCTGGGAATCGAAAGAGAGGGTAGAACAATGGATATCCAAACGTAAAGAATCACATACCGGACCGGCCATTTCCACACTTCCGGTTATTTACGGTGATTCCACATGGAGAATACGGTTCCCTCATAAAACAGTGCCACACCATGTCTGGATAGATGAATCTGGCAGAGTGATTTCTTATACTAACGGTTATAATACTACCCGAGAAAACATTATGAACTGGCTTAAAAAAAGGAAACTGGAATTGACTCCCAAAATAGATATAGCGGTTTCCGGTTATGAGCCCAGGGAAAAAGGACTGGTGGTTCCTGGAAATGGGATTAAGCCTTTATTCTATACGGCCTTTGAACGTGCGAATTTTGGATTTGGGCAATCTTTTAACATGAAGCCTGATACCGTTAATCATTTATATAGTTGGCGGATGCTTAATTTACCTATTGTGGAAATGTTCAAAAATGCCTTTCATCTCCGTCCATTTGATTACAGGGTCTTGCTAAAGACAAGGTATGCAGAAAAAATGTCATGGCCTGATGACCCCAATTTGGTGGACGATTGGAGAAAAGGGTATTGTTTTTCCTACCAGATAACATTAACAGAAAGGTTAAAGGATTCCATACACAGTTATGTCCAAAATGACCTGAACCGCTACCTGTCAGCTGAAATGGGCATTTCTGCAGCAATACAATCCATCCGTTATCCGGCTTATGTATTGAGTAAACAACCTTCTTTTGCCTTGAGGGAAGAGCCAGAGCAATCTGATTCCATTGAAATACAAAAGGTATTTGCATACTACAGACACCATCAATGGCAGGAAATCTCTTTTATGTTGAAGGAAAAACTTGAAAATTTTAAAGATTCAATCATATTTGAGGACGAAACCGGTTTGAAGGAAACAGCTCGTTATTCCATAACCCTACCGGAGGATATGAACGATATCAGTGCACTGATAGCCTGCCTGAAAAAACAGGGATTGCAGCTCCGAAAAACGGAGCGCGTCATTCCTGTTTTAGTGATAAAGGACAATCAGTGAATAAGTGCCATTTTAGTTTTTTCTCGTGATGACATCTGTTACCGCACTTTTAAGAATTCTATTCTGGTTATCTTTTTGTTGCGCACTCTGGACTTCACACGGGTGTGCCCCCGCACTGCATCCCGGATCTGATTCACTTACATTGTAATAGCTACCGATACTATCCACCACATAATACGTGAAACTTCCGTCCTGTTTTAACTCTATTTTAGGTGCTACAGGGTCTGGAGCGGTAGTTTCCGTTTTGGGTTCAGGAGACGCATCTTTAGAGTCCTTAGGAGTTCCTGCAAAAGTTGCGGTAAAAGAGCCCATGATAAGGGCTAAAGCTATGGTAAGTGTTTTTGTAGCCATAGTAATAAATTTAGAAATTATGAAAGTTTTGGCTCCGGTCACTTACAAGGCAAGTGCTTTTTCGGGTTATTAAATGGTTCCTACTCTGTTCGCAGGTTTTCGGTTACGCCCTGGTTATATATGGACTGATGCTCATTGCTGATAATCAAGTTAAGCTGTAAGGATGCGACATAGGCCTTACCCAGAGGATTGGGCATCTCCCATTTCCATTGCTTGGTCAGGTGAAAGCCATTGCAGTATTCACAATGATATGCCCTACGCTGGACCGGCTTCCCCTCACGATGCTTATACCTTCGTCCGTTTTTCAGGAACCGGTTTCTTTCCCGTAATCGGATCATAATGGCTTTGGCATATGACTTGGATTCAAATATTACCTTCCCCGTAGCATCACATTTCTTTTTCCCCATAATGACCTCCATACTTTAAGACATGATCAGCCTACATACATCGAATGCTTTTCCTGGTTTGAAGTTATGAAAAAATGAAATTGGTTCAAATGGTAACAGCGTGTCAGTATTTGGTCGTCAATAGGTTACAGTTAGTAATGTTAATATTTTTCAAATGGTCAATCAATTGGTAATGCAGCAAAGAAATTTTATTATTATATTTAAAGTTACCTGCCCTCCGTTGGGTTTCTTCCTGATGGACAGCAGGTGAAAAGAAAGTCTGACATCAGCAAATGGAACTCGTGGTATTTGTAGCCGAAATAGTTTCAGAAGTTGAAATAGTCAGAGACATATATTCCCTTTTCTGATTCCTCTTATTGCTGAAGTGAAATACAGATACCCTTAAAATCCTGTTTCCATTTTTTGTCGTTACCATGATATTATTTTTTTGTTACTGTTAATTCTTTACTATCTAACTATTTATAATAATGCACTTCTGATGTTGTGGAACCTATCTTTTTCGTAAACGACACAAAACCCTACGTGAACGACACGATTAAGGAAAAATAAATGAATACCATGAGCATAAAATCGCAGAATCTGATTGTCAATGTGGCTGGCGTTACCCTTTACATCTCTTATGAGACCCTTGGATTTTTCCTGCTGGGCTACAAGGCCAACCTGACAGGGTACCTGTTGGTCGAACTGCTGAATGTCTCCGTTTTTTACAACAGTGTTTATCTTTTGTTCCCGTTGCTGGAAAATGCTTTGACTTACTGGAAGATAATACGTTTCCTAAAAAATAAAATTGTTCGTTTGAATGCAAAATTGTCCGCTATTAATGAAAATGAAAAATATATTAGCGGTTTGCTGGGCAGGTGAATAAGCAATCTGTTAAAACTAGAGGTCTAAGGGTTTCAGCGAAAATAAAAATGGACAAAGTGATAAAAAAATCCACTTTGTCCAGTCAGGTCGGGATGACTGGATTCGAACCAGCGGCCTCTTCGTCCCGAACGAAGCGCGCTACCGGGCTGCGCTACATCCCGTTTTCAGGATGGCAAAAATAAAAGCTTATTTTAAATATATCAAAAATTGCATGGTATCAATCCCATCTGCATAATCATCCAACAATGGTTCTTGTGTTTCTCCAAATGTAACATATCCGTTTCCAACTAAACATTGCACATCATCATTTTCTTTAAGAGATAACAGTTCATTTTCATCGTTATAAAATGAATAATTCACAACGCTTATCGGGGAAAACAACGATTCATTTTCCGTAAATATTACTGCGCCGCTGTTCATGTAATATTTATTGCTCATGATTAATAGCGCAAGCTGATAATCAAAATTGTGTTTGTATTTATGATAATCCAAAAAATAATCAAACCGCTTCAACACATTCAGTAACGGAATAAAGTCATAATTTTCTGGAACATATAATTTGGTCACATTTCTGCATCCGAGACCGAAATACATCACAATATCATTTGCCAGTAGCTGCAATTCTTCTTTTGTTTCCTTTCCTGTGAGAATAGCAGCCGAGGTTTTGTTGCGCCGTATAATGGAAGGATATTTCCCGAAATAATATTCAAAATACCGCCCCGAATTATTACTGCCGGTTGCAATATAAGCATCACAGTTTTTTAACATTTCTGCAAAGCTAACTATTCCTGCAATTTCTGGCTCCCATTCAATCATTTTTTCAATCAGAAATGGAAGCAATATATTATCCTTGGAAGACAATTTTATATGTTGTCGATGCCCGGAAATAAATGCGCATAAAAAATCATGAAATCCTACCAAAGGTATATTTCCCGCCATTATAATGCCCACCGTTCGTACATTTGCGCACGTTTCAGGAATTTGATATTTCACCGCCCAGCTTTGCAAATTTTTTATATCTAAATATTGTTTCGCAATATTTATACAAGCCTTATCTATAAACTCGGGAATAAACCAGGCATTTGATTGAAATGCTTTCTGTTTTACGCTTTGCCATTCATCGTTGTTTTCCAATAAATAATTGCCTAATTTTGCCGATACATTTATTCTTTGCTGCAAATTCATCTTATCCAATGTAATTTTGCGCAAAAGTATTTCAAAAAAATTAGTATTCAATTTAAGATATGGCTATTAAAATCACTGATGAATGTATTAATTGCGGCGCTTGCGAACCTGAATGCCCCAACAATGCTATTTATGAAGGCGGCGTGGAATGGGCTATCAAAGATGGCACAACGGTTACCGGCAATTACATACTTATGGACGGCGAAACAGTTAGCGCCGATAAGCATTTTGAACCAATCAGCACAGATGTTTATTATATAGTTCCCGACAAATGCACCGAATGCCAGGGCTTCCACGAAGAGCCTCAATGCGCCGCCGTTTGCCCGGTAGATTGCTGTGTTCCCGACGAAATGTACAAGGAAACTGTGGAGGAATTAATGAATAAAAAAGAAAAGCTCCACATCTGAGCTTACCGGCATAAAACATTGCATCCAAGTAAAGTTTTGAATATATAAAACTTTACTTTTTTTTTTGAAAACACATTGTATATTTTTTATTTGGGCGTGCCGCCAAGCTACAGCATCTGCTTTTATGCATGCTTTGTAAAACCGCTTGCCGTCAGGCTATTCAGGTCTTCGCTTCGCTACGGCGCTCCGTTTCACTGCGCACCGCTTCGCCGCAGCTCATGTCTTCATGCGCTGCTCTGTCGCGTCCTTACTATCCTTCACGCGCTCCACGCAAATCATTACATCTTCCGCCATACCGAAACAAAATTCAAAATCATTGCGCCGGTATCCAAGCTAATTACGAGCGCGGCAATATGCATTATTATGCTTGATAAAAAACAATTTTTAAAATTTTAAACATTCCTGCTATCTGCCGAAACAAGGTTTAGATTTATATTTGGCGATGAACTTTCAAAAAATCTTTATTACAACATTGTTTGTTTGCGCTATACATTCTTATACGCATGCGCAGGATAGTATTTATCAATACGACATTCACAGCATACAGTCGCCGTTTACATTAGCAGCAAGAAGATCAAGTTTTGAAAATTATTTATTCAATAAAACAATCAAAGAAACTTTTACCGGTCCGCTCAATCAATATACCGAAGATAAATTTCAGGATGCGGCATTATCTGCCGTACAATTCCTCATAGAAAATCCATACACACAGCGCGGCCTCGATAAAATGTTTGATTGGTATTTTCAATCCGATCCTTACACAAGAGAAACTGCGTTGCTGTGCGCGTATGCAGTTTATCCTTCACTATACAATCAGAAAATATTAACCATTGTACCTTACGAGAAAAATCCGAAACTTTTTGCGATGGGCGTTTTGTACAATTTTCGCAACGATTCTTCCGATGCTTTTGTAAGAAGGATGCTTCATCAGATCAATATTCAATTTGCAAACAATGATGCTATTCCTGTATTATCTGAACTTAAAAAATATTTGCTAAATCATGTGCGTTACGAACATATTGCCACACCTGCATGGAGAGAATTATTCAATTATCAAAGATTGTTCGGGCAAAAAACGGTTTACAGTTTTCAAAGGCAAAACCGTGATTATTCGGGCATTTGCATTGTGCAATATGAAGATGGCAGCTTTGCAAAAGACAGTTCAGGAAAATTGATTACCATTCGTCAACTGGCGCGATCGGGAAGCGGTATGCCGTATTTTATTACGAATGGCAATACGCCGCAAGGCATTTACAGAATTGCAGGTATTAATTCATCAATCGATCATTTGATTGGCCCGACACCGAATTTACAATCAATCATCCCTTTTCAAAACGATTACGTTTTTTACAGAGGCATTACTTATGATCTTACCGCAAGCCCTTTGGATAATTATAAAAGATTGCTGCCGCCGTCATGGCAAGATTATATGCCTATGCAGGAAAGCTTTTTTGCGGGACAAGCCGGAAGAAGATTTATAATTATACACGGCAGTACACTCGATCCTAAATTCTTTGAAGGTCAGCCGTTTTATCCCTTAACGCCCACCGACGGCTGTCTGGCAACTTCAGAAATATGGAACCCGAAAGACGGCTATCTTCTGCAAAGCGATCAATTAAAATTGGTAAATACATTTATGCGCACACCTTCGGGAATGGGTATGTTGATATTGATTAATTTAGATAATCAGCAAAAAAATATTTCGTCAGAAGAAATAGAAGAACTGGTAAAGAATTATGAATTGAGTTTGCCTAAAAAATAAGCTTTATTTACAACCAGCGACGGACACTTTTTTTATATTCTTTATAAACTTGCCCGAATTTTCTTCTAAGATATTTTTCTTCTCTTCTCACCACATAGAAATCTATAATCAGTACAAGGAAAGGCATTAAGATAAACGTCCACCAGTTTCCCCATATTAAACCAGATGAAGCATAGATAAAGAAAAAACCGATGTACATTGGATTGCGGCTAAACGCATAAACGCCACCGGTTTGTAAATTATTGGCCGGCTTAATTGTAGTAACGCTATTATTTGTTTTGATAAACTGTACCCAAGCAGCACACACGTGCATAATTCCTGCTCCCATAAATATCCATCCAACAGCTTCTGCTGCATCACCACGGAGAAGATTGTAAGAAATGGGAAAAAGATATTGTGCCAGAACTGAAAAATAAAAAAAAGCAATATAAAATAATGGTACCGGAATATAGATCTTTGGACTATCAGTTTGCGACATGTATAAAATTTAGATTAAGATTGAACTGTATGAAATTGAACTGTAAAGATACAAACTGTATAGTTTATTAAAACAAACGCTTAATATTTTATATAATTATTTAAGATAAATATCCAGCAAGCCATCGGGCAGTGTGAGATATATTTTCTTATTTTTTCGGTCGATGGAATTTAAAGTTTCTTCGTGAAGCGGTATCAAAACCTCTTTATTCTGAAAGAATATTTTTAGAAGAATCTGGTGCGGCTGTTCTATTACTTCTTCAACTTTTCCCAAAGGAGCTTTTTCGTCATAAACTAGATAATCAATTAAAGAAACCGGGGCGTTGGCATCAGCTATTTTATGAAAGTCTTCCTTAGTCAGCCACACTCTTTTTTTACAAGTCTTTGAACCGATTCTTTTGAGGAAATATGCTCTGTTTTGCAAATTATTTCTGTTTCATTTTTCGCCTTGGACGATTCTAAAAAATAAGGTATAAAACTGTCTTTTTGTTCTTCAATAAATATGGCTGCGGCTTTATCCAGATTTGTTTTTTTATTTAATACATGCTGAATAATAAATTCACCCGCAACGCCATGTGTGGCCACAATTTTCCCTATGTGTATATAATCCAATTTTCTAAAATTATTTGATAAGATTAATCTTCTTTTTTTTCATTTTCATCTTCGCCTTCTATCGGTTTCATTAACACCTTTTCTACAGAGCTGCGGTACATTTTCAATATAGTAATTTCGTAGCCATCATAAGTAAGCACTTCGCCTTCAACCGGCACGCTCCCGTGTTCATAAGTTATCAGCCCGGAAAGCGTTGAATATTCATCAATCACGGGAAGTTTTATGGTAAGAAAATCATTAATGTCATCAATGTTTTCATGCGCTTGCACCAGAAAACTTCCATCGCTTTGCGGTTCTACAATCGGCTGTTCTGCATCGTGTTCATCTTGTATATCGCCTACTAATTCTTCCAATACATCTTCCATGGTTACGATACCGGCAATATCGCCATATTCATCCGTAACTACTGCAATTTGCAAATGATCTTTTTGAAAAGAACGAAGAAGATCATTCAGCTTCATGCTGTCGGGAATATAAAATACAGGTCGCAGCAGTTTTTTAATATCCCCTTTTTTACCATCGTTTACAAACTGCAAAATGTCTTTTACGGTAATGATTCCTATAAGATCATTCAGGCTTTCTTTGTATACAGGATATCTCGAATACCCCTCGCTGATTACTTTGTTTATAAGTTCATCAACGCCATCATCAAGGTCGAGCGCCACTACATCTTTTCTGTGCGTAAGTATATCTCTTACACGGCTTGAATCAAAATCAAATACTTTATTGATGAGTTCTCGTTCGGAATCTTCTATTTCTCCCCCTTCTTCGCTTTCAGTGATGATCATTTTTATTTCTTCTTCCGTGTGAATATCCTGTTCGTGAATAGGATCAATTCTCAATATTCGTAATATAATATTTGAAATGGAATTAAGCAGCCAGATAAAAGGACGGAATATAAAATAAAAAATACGAAGCGGCCATGCAACCAATAAAGTAGTAGGTGCTGCTTTGCGTATAGCTATTGACTTTGGCGCCAATTCACCAAACACAATATGTAAAATTGTAATCAGCATAAAAGCTACTACAATAGACCATTCTTGCGCCGCATGTGTACCAAGGCTGATGTGAAAGAATGTAAATATATTTTGTACAATTCCCGTCATTACATCTTCGCCTACCCAGCCAAGGCCGAGCGAAGCAAGTGTAACGCCCAATTGTGTTGCAGCTAAATAATTATCCAAATTATTAGTAACCAGCTTAGCTGTATCTACCAATTTTTCAGTAGCTCCTTTTGAAGTATTTAACTGTGAGGAACGGACTTTTACAATGGCAAATTCCGCAGCAACAAAAAAACCATTTAGCAATACAAGAAAGATAGTTAGAAAAATTCTATACAAATCGACAGAATGCGTCGACGGAGGTATATCGGAAATCATCATTTAATTCAATGGGTGGATACAATATTAACGAATTTGGTATAAATGAAGAAAAATATTACTAATATTTTCTATCGGCATACTGATATCCACACTACAATTATCACGCTAAACCCCTATCAATTCTAACATTTGTTCTTATAATTTTAATCTTCTATTTTTTATTTTCCCGTAAATAAATGATAACATTGCAGTCCGAAAATTTCCATTTTTAATTTAAATAAAATCAAGATGAGTTTTATAGCTGATGTTCACGCAAGGCAAATATTGGATAGCCGCGGAAATCCTACGGTAGAAGTAGATGTATTAACCGATAACGGTGTGCTTGGCCGCGCAGCTGTGCCTTCAGGCGCATCTACCGGTATTCATGAAGCAGTTGAACTGCGCGATGATGATAAGAAAGTATATGTAGGCAAAGGTGTTTTAAAAGCGGTAGATAACGTAAACAATATTATTGCTGAGCAATTGCTTGGTTGGGAAGTAACCGACCAGGTGGGTATCGACAAAAAATTATTGGAAATTGATGGTACGGAAAATAAAAGTAAGCTGGGCGCAAACGCAATTTTAGCTGTTTCTTTAGCGGCTGCAAAAGCTGCTGCGCAAGAAACTAATCTTCCATTATACCGTTATATCGGTGGGGTAAATGCAACGGTTCTTCCCGTTCCTTTGATGAATATTTTGAACGGCGGCGTACATGCAGATAATAAAATCGATTATCAGGAATATATGATTGTACCGCACGGCGCAACTACTTTCAGCGAAGCATTGCGTTGGGGAACTGAAATTTTTCATCAATTGAAATCTGTATTAAAAAAGAAAGGTTACAGCACCAATGTTGGCGATGAAGGTGGATTTGCACCAGATATACAAAGCAATGAAGAAGCGATCGAAACGGTGTTGGAAGCTATTAAAGCTGCAGGTTACGAGCCGGGCAAAGATGTTTCCATCGCGCTGGATGCAGCAAGCAGCGAAATGTTTAAAGACGGTAAATATAAATTTTATAAAAGTACCGGCAAGGAATTTACTTCTGACGAAATGGTACAATATTGGATTGATTGGGTAAATAAATATCCGATTGTTTCTATCGAAGACGGAATGGCTGAAGAAGACTGGGACGGATGGAAAAAATTAACTGATGCTTTAGGCGATAAAATCCAACTGGTAGGCGATGATTTATTCGTTACCAACAGTAAGATTTTGAAACGCGGTATAGAAAGCAAAACTGCCAATAGTATATTGATTAAGGTAAACCAAATCGGCACTTTGACTGAAACCATTCAGGCTGTACAAATGGCGCAGCATGCTGGTTATACAACGGTTATGAGCCATCGCAGCGGCGAAACGGAAGATACAACAATTGCCGATTTAGCAGTTGCCCTGAATTGCGGTCAAATCAAAACGGGTTCTGCAAGCCGTACAGACAGAATCGCAAAATACAATCAGTTGATTCGCATAGAAGAACAACTGGCTGATGATGCAATTTTCCCTGTATTGTTTAAGAAATAAAATTTTTTACATAAAAGGAAAAGCATAAAAACCGATTCAAAGATGAATCGGTTTTTATGCTTTATACTTGATAAGTATTTCTATTAAATCAATTCGCCTACATTGCTTTATCTTTATAAATCCATATATGTCATCAACACTTACGATAACTACGATACAATCTGCAATTCACTGGGAAAATATCGATATGAATTTAGAAATGTTTTCGAAGAAAATTGATTCGATACACGATAAAACAGAAATCATCGTTCTGCCCGAAATGTTTTCAACCGGCTTCATCAGCCAGCCGGAAAATCTTGCCGAAACAATGAGCGGCACAACTGTTCAATGGATGAAAAAAACAGCTTCTAAAAAAAATAGTATCTTAACCGGAAGTATTGTAATAAAAGAGAACGATAAATATTTCAACCGCTTAATATGGATGTTGCCAAATGGGCAATATGGGGTATATGACAAAAGGCATTTGTTTTCATACAGCGGAGAAAATAAATATTTTACCGGCGGAGATAAGAGATTGATTGCCTCTGCGAAAGGCTGGAAAATAAATTTACAAATATGTTACGACCTGCGATTTCCGGTTTGGGCACGCCAAAATATGAAAGATAATATTCCGGAATATGACGTGCTTATAAATGTCGCAAACTGGCCGGCAAAAAGGCAACACGTATGGAAAACTTTGCTGCAGGCAAGAGCAATTGAGAATATGGCTTATACAGTGGGCGTAAACCGTACAGGCATTGACGGAAACAATATTTTATATAACGGTAATACTTCTGTAATAGATCCGCTGGGTAATATTATTTATCAAAAAGAGAATGATGAAGATATTTTTACAATCACATTAAAAAGAGAAAATCTTGAACAAATCAGATCTCAGTTTTCATTTTTAAACGATGCAGATCGGTTCGAAATACTTCCTTCTTAGAACAGTAAAATATGCATTGATTCTTAAGTGCACTATAATATTTTTTCCATAAAAATCAGATCCAGCCAACGATCAAATTTATATCCTACTTCTTTTAGAAAACCAACTTCAACAAAACCGAACTTTTTGTGAAATTCAATGCTGATACTGTTTGCGGCATCTATACCGGCAATCATGGTATGTATTTTTTGTTGTTTGGCTGCAATTATTAATTCGCTCAAAAGCATTGCACCATAACCTTTTCCCCGATAATCTTTATGTATATAAACCGAGTGTTCTACACAGAAACGATAACCATCTTTTGGCCGGAATCTTGAATAGCAGCCATAAGCAACACATTTCCCGTCTGCCTCGCAAACAATTACAGGCATACCCGCCTCGTGTAATTGTTGGTACCATTTTTGAACATATTTTTCGTCACGTTCATGATAATCGTAAATGGCAGTAGTGTTAATGATAGCTTCATTCATAATATCCAAAATATATGGCAAATCTTTTATTTCAGCATTCCTGATTATAGCATCATTATTCATGTTTAATATTTATTTTCTAAAATTAGGATAAAGCAGATTTAATAAAAATTTCTTTATAATAATTATCTTTGAGGCATTCTCTAATCTCTATTAAATTAAATAAAAATCTATGCAGAAAATAGTCATTTCTTTATTTTCTCTTTTTATCTTTTCTACAACGATTCATGCACAGCTATCCTCGTTTGAATTTGGCGTAAAAGCCGGAGGTACTTTCGGAAAAATTGATGGAGAATCTTTTAAGCAAGGATATAATTTTGGTGTGAATGCAGGATTTTTTGCATATATCGGAAGTAATAAAGTAGGCGTTCAGCCGGAAGTATTATTCAATCAAACCAAAACTACGGTTGAGGATGACAAGGTTTCGCCCGGCGATGTTTTAAATCAAGGTGCAAAAGGGCATTTAAATTATCTCAGCATTCCTATTTTACTAAGATATAATGTAGTTAATATTTTGAGTTTACAGGCCGGCCCCCAATTCGGGATATTGATGAATAAAAACAATAACCTTGTGCAAAATGGCCGGGATGCTTTTAAAGGCGGCGACTTTGCTATAGACCTGGGCGTACAACTGAACCTTAATAAACTGAAAGTGTACGGCAGATACAATATCGGTTTGTCAAATATAAGCGATGTTACAAGTTCGGATAAATGGACTAATCAACAGTTTCAAGTTGGTATTGGTTTTCGATTATTATAACTAATATTCCCGGCTGAATGTTATAAAGTTTACAGTTATCCGATTACATTTTTTGTGTCTCTGGATTCATCGAATTGTCGTTTCCATCTGCGATGGCTCCAGAGATAATTGGCCGGATCTTTCCGAATAGTTTCTTCAAAAAATCTTACAGAGGCTTTGGTAATTTCACCACGTTCAGTTTGTCTTGCATGTGTTGTATGTACAGTTAACTGAGAACGGTAAAAACCTCTTTTTATTTTTATTATTTCACAAAATACAACAGCATTATCTGCAATTCGCGCACTTGTTTCCGGCCCTTTTGTAAAAGCCGTTCTTTTTCCGAAAAAATCCAGCCAGTATGCGCCGCGTAAGAATCTCGGGCTTTGGTCGGCAACTAAAACAAAAGATTTTTGCTGATGAATATATGGCTTAAACTGTTCTTTAAATTTATATGTGTCAATCAGTTTTGTGCCAAAACGTGAGCGAATTTTCAGCATAATTTTTTCCATTGTTTTATTGTTTACGTGCGCGTATACAATTAACTGTGTAAAAGGATTGCTGATGGAATATGCAAGATTTGCCCATTCCCAGTTAAATGAATGCGCCATGATAATGTCGCAGCTGAAACCCTGATTATATAAGGATTCCAGCGTTTTATAGTCACAATCAAATCTGGCAGAGACACTTTTTTGAGGAAGAGAAATCAGCTTTATCGTTTCTATAAAATTGTCTGTAAAACGGCGGTAAAATTCTTTGCTGATTTTATTCCTTTCTTTATTTGATTTTTCCGGGAATGCAATTTTTAAATTTTCGGAAACAACTTTTCTTCTGTAGCGGATAATGCCATAAAGAATAAAAGCAATCGCATCGCTAAACGCATATAAAATAAAGAAGGGCAGTAAAGAGATGAGATAAAGAAAGCCGTATAAGATGTAGTACATTAACTTTTTAAAAATTTACAGAATTACATTTTGTACAATGCTGCTCTTATTGGGATAATCGGTATTGTAATGCAAACCGCGGCTTTCCTTACGAAGCTGCGCTCCTTTAACGATAAGGTAAGCGGTGGTAATGATATTTCTCAATTCGCATAATTGCGGCGACACTTTAGCGGACTTATATAAATTTTCTGTTTCTTCAAACAATAGATCAAGCCTGCGCATGGCACGTTCCAGACGAATATTATTTCTTACAATACCTACATAATCACTCATTATCTGCTCAAGCTCTTTTAAGCTCTGTGTTATCAATATCATTTCTTTCGGCTGGGAAGTTCCTTCGGCATTCCAATCCGGCACATTAATATTATATAGGTGTTCAACAATTTTATTTAATTGTTTTTCTTCCAAAAGCCTTACTACATCTGCATAAGCACGATGGCCAAAAACCATGGCTTCCAGCAGGCTGTTGCTTGCCAAACGATTGGCGCCATGCAAACCGGTACTGCTGCATTCACCGCAGGCATATAAATTTTTGATTGATGTTTTTGCATTCTCATCTACTTTAATGCCGCCGCAACTGTAGTGAGCAGCCGGAGCAACAGGTATATATTGTTTAAAAACATCTATGCCGATACTTAAACATTTCTCATATATATTAGGAAAATGTTGCAAAAATTTCTCTTTATCTAAATGAGTGCAATCTAAATAAACATGCTCTGTTCCATGCTTCTTCATTTCGCTGTCAATTGCACGTGCTACAATATCGCGCGGCGCCAGATCTTTGCGCTTGTCATATTGTTCCATAAAAGCTTCGCCGAGTTTGTTTCGTAAAATAGCGCCCTGCCCGCGTACAGCTTCGCTTATCAGAAATGAGGGAGACTCGCCGGGATGGAACAATGCAGTCGGATGAAATTGTATAAACTCCATATTTTCTATTCGCCCTTTGGCGCGATAAAACATTGCAACGCCATCCCCTGTTGCAACCTTTGGATTGGTAGTTGTTCTATAAACTTGCCCGCAACCGCCCGTTGCCAACAACGTAACGGGAGAAAGAATTTTTTCTATTTTTTTTGTATGATGATTTAATACATATATGCCAAAACAAGTAATGTCCGGTGTTGCTTTTGTAACTAAATAACCAAGATGATGTTGCGTGATTAATTCAATTACGTAACAATGCTGAATAAATTCAATATTTGGATGTTTCTTAGCTTCTTCGATCAGCGCCCTTTCCATTTCTCTTCCTGTAACATCTTTGTAATGCAATATCCTGAATTCGCTATGGCCTCCTTCCCTACCTAAATCGTATTCGCCTTTTTCATCTTTGTCGAATGATGCGCCATAATTGATTATTTCCTGAATTCGCTGTGGACCTTCTGTAACTACAATTTCCACAGCTCTTGGGTTGCAAAGCCCATCACCGGCAATTAAAGTATCTTCTATGTGCTTTTCGAAACTATCCTTTTCTTCGTCCCAAACGCCTGCTACGCCACCTTGCGCAAAACTTGTATTGGTATTTTCAGCAGAGGATGCTTTGGTAATAACCGTTATTTTTTTATCCGGAAAATGTTTGGCGGTTTTAATTGCAAATGTTAAACCAGCTATACCTGAACCTACAACAAGAAAATCTGTTTCCATGACTAAATTTTAAAGCCAAAACTAATTAATTATATTTTTTTGAAAGAAATAAAAAAGCAATCGCGTTGAGGTGCAATTGCTTTATTTAACATCTTATATCTCAAATTTTCATTTTTTCCCTTTAGCTAAATAATATCCATAATAGAAAATATGAAATACAACCATGATTGCCGTGAATATTATCAGCCCTATATCGGAGCCGGCAGTATTGTTATAGTGAAAAAATCCAACAATTATCAATGCTACCGTTAAAGCCAATCCGCAAATAGAAGTTATTTTATAGCTTTTTGCCCGCTGTATCGCCGGAGCATTTTTATTGATTACACTATGAATAATGCCTCTCGCAAGATAAATATCTAAGCCAATCATCATCCACGCAAGCAGCCTTATCCATGTATCGAGTGGCAAAAATGCCATCATGCCAAAACAAGTAAGTACTCCTAAAATTGGTATAACAGGCACTCCCGGTGTTCTGAATGCACGAGGTGCATTCGGCTGGGCTTTACGTAAAACCAATACACCTATGCAAACCAATATAAAGGCGAATAATGTACCTATACTCGTCATTTCACCCACTACATTGCCGGGAATAAATGCTGCAAACAGACTTACAAATACCATAAATAAAATATTCGATTTTGCAGGTGTACGATACTTGCTATGCAATTGCGAAAATGCTTTGGGCAACAGTCCATCTTTGCTCATTGAATAAAATACCCGGCTTTGCCCCAACAGCATTACCAGTATTACAGATGCATAACCCAACAATATTGCAATTATGATATATCTGTTTAACCAAGGATATGCAGGTGTAATTACGCCGGCAGAATTCTTATAACCCATTTGTCCTACCGCAGTTGCAACAGGAGCCAAATGATCTGAGCCGTTGCCTGCTGTAAATAAATGGTAATTTGCAACGCCAGTCATCACATAAGCAAATAAAATATATAAAATGGTGCAGATTAATAAAGATCCCATAATGCCAATAGGCATAGACTTTCGTGGATTCTTGGTTTCTTGTGCAGCAGTTGAAACTGCATCGAATCCTATATAAGCAAAGAATACAATTGCTGCCGCTCTGATAACTCCAGACCAACCAAAAGACCCGAATATGCCGGTATTGACGGGAATTAACGGATGAAGGTTTTCTTGCTTTACAAATTTAAATCCTACAATAATAAATAATGCTACGATAGACAATTTCAATATCACAATTACATTATTGACTTTAGCAGATTCACTGATGCCCCTGATAAGCACAAATGACATCAGTATAACTACGAAAACTGCGGGAAGATTAATAATGCCTCCGGGTTCAAATGGTGTTTTTAATAATGAGTCCGGTAATGAAACTCCCCACGAGTTCAATAGCTTATTTAAATATCCAGACCAACTTGATGCTACAGTGGCGGCACCTACAGCATATTCCAATACTAAATCCCAGCCAATAATCCATGCGATAAATTCTCCCATAGTAGCGTAAGAGTAAGTGTATGCACTACCCGCAACAGGAATCATAGAGGCGAATTCCGCATAACACAAACCCGCAAAGCCGCAGCCCACAGCAGCTATAATAAAGGAAATCATAATGCCGGGACCTGCATTGTTCCCCGCGGCAACACCAGTGATGGAAAAAAGTCCCGCGCCGATAATGGCACCAATGCCTAATGCTACAAGTGCTCCGGATGTTAAAGTTTTTTTCAAACCATTTTCCGAATCATTGGCTTCTATCAGCAAACTGTCAAGCGATTTCTTGGCAAATAAACTCATGATTATATTTTATTATAAAAAAATTAATATGCGGAAAATTAAGGTATTATTTTTAAGAAATAGCAAAACAGTAATTTTTTGATACAAAAAATAGGGAACCCCTTTTTATAAATTATATGCTATTATATAAATTAAGAAATCCACCGGATTTGATCCAATGGATTTCTCAGCTTTTTTGAAATGTTTAATTTTACAGTTTTATAAATTGCCTGGTCTCTTTATTATTTTGGCTTTTAAAAACCAGTATATAAGATCCGGACGAATATTTTGATACATCTATTATTGTTTGGACAGATTGTGCCGGAACAACATAAGAATTTATTAATTGCCCGTTAATTGTATAAATTGAAATAATGCTTCCCTGCGTGCTCGCATCATAGTTTATATTCAATTTGTTGCGTACGGGATTCGGGAAAACAGACAAGCCATCTGTCAATAATGAATTAACCGGTATGACTTTGCTATAATTGTAACTGCCATCGCTATTGATCATTTTCAACCGGTAGTATGATGGGTTATAATTTACAAGGTCGGTAAAAGAGTAATTATCTACCACTTCATTTTTGGCTGCTATACTTCCTATTTCAGCGAACGTTTTTCCGTCCGATCCTTTTTCTATCGAATACCGGCTTACATCTACTTCATTAACGGATTGCCATTTTAAAGTTACTTGTTTAAATAAGGCAGACGCTGTAAAAGAAATCAGTGAAAGCGCTGTTATATGGTTTCCATCAAAAGCCCCATCCATGCCAATGGCAAATGGAGAAAAGCTGGTGTAGGCAACCGTATTTTGTGCAGTATAAGGCCCGTTGCCTTTGGTGGTAACAGCCTGCTTCTGCCAGCTTCCACTTACATAATGGCCAATTACATTGTTGCTGTCTATAGTATAATTTGATGCGCCTGCTGCATCGGCGGCATTCCATTGCAAGGTAATGATTGCGCTGCTTCCACCCGAAACATCTTCGGATAAATCCCATAATATAGGCACTATCTTATCGGAATTGGTTACCGGTATAGAGCTGGTCGGAGATTGTATATTAAGAGAAAAATTATCCGTTGTTCCACTATTGTTAAGTGTGAGCGGTGTATAGCTTGAGGTTGAATAACCGGCAGGGAAAATAACATTCACTGAAGCGCTGCCGATATTGTTTATTTTCAATTTTCCAATTCCGTTGGTTACAACATAACTTGAAGAGGAACCGCCGGTAATAGATGTGGGATTTGCGATAGACAATGTATTTGCGCCGGCAATTATTTTCCCGCGCGTAAGGTTTAAATTATTACCAATAGCTAAATTATTATTTAATGTAAGAGTGGAAGCATTGTTGAGTGTGAGGTTATATAAGTTGCTGATGCCCGAAATCGAATCGTCAGTCCCATTAAAAGTTACTGTATTGGTATTTGGAGTAAATGTTCCGTTATTAACCAAATTACCTCCGATATTCAGATCGCCATTCAGTACAAATGTTGCACCGCTATCAATCATAAAATTACCGGAAAGAGAGCGGATAGATCCGGCTCCTGCAACGGTTCCATTTATAACTTCTATGTTAGCCGGATAGCCGGGATTGGAAGTGCCCGTAAGCCATTCAGAACCTACACTTGTCGCTGAACCGGTATTATATCTTAATATAGATGAAGGCCCGTAAACAAGCGTTCTCGTAGCGGTTGCATCTGTTTTATCAATAGCAGCCGTTCCGGATACAATAGAACCTCCCTGATCAATTTGACAAATACCATTGCAAGTGAGGTTGGCATTAATAGTTGCAGCTGCCGCTACTTCAAAAGTACCTTCTATCGTAATAGACCCTACAGCAGAACTTGAATAACTTGTGGTCAGTGAAGTATTAGATATTACTTTCAATAATTTGGTAACGATACGAGAGCCTGCTCCGTAAGTTCCAACAGAACCGGTTCCTTGAATAATTATGTTTCGTGGCGCCGTGGTGGTAAATTCATTGGTTGTATATGTTCTGCCCCAATAAATACTCGCATCTGAAACAGTTGTCGCGGATGTGTTGTTAAAAACAAGCCAGACAGTACTGTCATACACAAAATGCGTGCCTGTAAGGCTTTTACTGGAAGTGCCGGACTGATATTTACCTGTATTGTGCCGCTGTTAATATTTACTGTACCATTCGATGTCAAAGTGGATGATAAAACTAACGTTCCGTTTACGGTAGTCGTACTTGGCTTGCCGCGGGTTAAAGCAGCAGCAACTGTTACAGTTAAGCCATTAGGAATTGCCACACTTGAGCTTGAATCCGGCACGCTGCCTCCTGACCATATACTTGCAGTTGCCCAATTTCCATTATTAATTGCGATATAGGCAGGGATGTTTGTAGAAGAATCTGTACTGCTAATAGTAAACGCTGCAGAAGAACCTTTGTAATTACCCTCCGGTAAAACTATACCTTTTGTGATAGCAATGGTTGAGGTGGCGAGCATTTGCGATGAATAACCAAGCTCTTTGTATCCTTGACAAATCATTGTATTGAGTACGCCGAAGTTTAGATTCATTTTGTTCTTTTAATTCAAGAATTTCAATATTCGGTTCATCAGACGTTTTTACCAAATATTTCATATATTTTATTTGCTCAATCCAGTTGTCAATATCCTTTTTATGAATTGTTGTTGCAGGCTCATATTTACCTAAAATATTATTTGCGGAAATGACTTTATAGTCTACATTATGCTTTGGTAAATTTATTATAGATGAGTGTAAATTAAAATAATAACTAAAAGTAAAGCAAGCATTATCTTTAATGAGCCATAATAATCCCACATTGAATTGAATTACTGTGTGAATTGACAATAGGCTATTGTATGTTTCTACAAATCCGTAAATAATAGCCTTTGAATTAATAAGATATTTCAAAGAACTTTTGCCAATTTCATCAGCGAATTTTTCGTATTCATTTATCAAATTAGCTACTCTTCCAAAGTTGTTAGTCAAAAAGAATTTATCATAGAATATCTCATTGTAATTGTCTTCTTCTATAATTAGGTTTCGGCTAGGACATCATATTACCAACCACTTTATCATAGTCAATTCTTTCTTCAAACCTAAGCATTTCATTCCTTATAATATCTCACATAATCAAAATCCGCTTCGTCATAATCGAGATTAGGCATGATACTGCATCCGGTTAATCCCACTGAGGTCAAAAGAATATTTGCAGGTTTGATTTGCATTGACGACCATGTTTTAGATATTTTATAGCCGACGACTTCTATATTGTTGAAATAATATTTAATTGAATCACTAGTGACAAGGCATCCATATAAATTAAAGCTTTTATCTAAAGTAGGAAATTTATCGCCTTTCACATTATAGCCGAATAAAGTGAGCCCTAATGGATCATAATATGGATTCCAGTCAATAGTACCACAATGATATGTCTGATTTATTTCGGAATCCGAAGTATTTTCTTCTATATCAATTTCATTGTTTTTTACGGTGTAATATTGAATTGTCCAAAATGATGTATGCCAATTATTTGCAGATGGAAACTTTACACTACATTCATAATATCCTGTATCAAAAAGCGATTTGGATATTACACCCCCACTTGTAAACTGCAATTGTGAAGGAGTGCTACTTACTCCGTTTTCGTTTTCTATAAAAGATTTTTCCTTTATTAATTTTATTTTCAATAGCCCATCTTCAACTATAATATTTTTTGAAAGATTATTACTACTTATTCTTTCGCCATATCTATAATTCCATAATGCAGTATCCAAAGACTTTTCATTAAATTCATCACTCCATGCAAGTTGGAATTTTTTACCATTTATGAAATGTTGCAAATTACTATCATTGTCGACTACTAACGTACTTGTACCTATAGATGTGTTATTATTTAAAGCATCTTTTTTGCAAGAATAAAATAACAAAAAAAGGCTCAAGAAGATGAGGATGTATTTTGGTTGTCCCATTTTTGTATCAGTTGAGGTAGGTTTTAAGCAAAATAAAAGAATAAATCCTGATTTATATATGATTAATTAATTATTTTTTTTAAAGTTCTTATACCCAAACCTAGGAGTTTCATTCAAAATCGTAAAGTCATACGAACAAGAGTTCGATTAAAAATAATTAATTCAAGTTGCTATTTGAGATATAATTAAAATAAAGCATTTAAGTCATTAAGTTTGGGTTGAACAAACAAACAGAACAAACTTAAATGCTTGTGGAAGATAAAATTATAGCAATTTATTGTTTTATAGACGATGTGTTGAAAAGTATGAATCACAAAGAAGATAAAAGACGCAAGGTTTCCGAAAGTGAGATACTGACCACTGCAGTAGTAGCGGGGAAATATTTTTATGGACATCAACACAGGGCCATATTATACATGAAAAGCAGCGGACTAATTCCTTCGATGCTCGATAAAAGTCGCTTCAATAGAAGATTACACAAAGTGGCAGCTTTGTTGCACGAATTATTTTCTGTTATAACGCATTATATTCAATACATCCGTTGTGATATGCAATACATTATTGATTCTTTTCCGGTAGCCTTGTGTGATAATATACGGATACAAAACAGCAAAATAGCAAAGGGCAATTCATGGAGAGGATATACAGCCAGTATGCGCCGCTATTTTTATGGAATTAAAGTACAGCTCATTGTCAATAACAAAGGCATTCCCGTGCAGTTTCATTTTATCACGGGCAAGACTGCCGATGGCAAACATGTGGAAGATATATTAAAGCATCTTCAACCGGAAGCTACTGTTTAAGCCGACAGCGCTTATAACAGTTACAAAGCCGAAGATAATTTAAGGAACAACCATTGCATATTCTTGCTGGCGCAACGAAAAAGTAATAGTAAACGAACCGATACGAAAGAACAAATGCAACATAAATTCAAAATGAGAAAGCGTGTGGAAGCCACTATCAGCAATATCAAAAAACTCTTCCCGAGAACTATTCATGCTGTTACGCTCAACGGATTCTTAATAAAATTGTGCTGCTTTATTTGCGTTGAACAGTTTAAACACTTCTTTTAAATAGCAACTTGAATTAATTATAATAATTATAATAATTGTTTTTTATGTGATTCACTATTATTCGTCTCTCCTCTTCAGTCGGTGGTCGGTGCGCAAATGATTTAATTCTTCTTTTGTTTTTATTTTTTCAACGGGATTGTATTCGATAATTTCAAATTCCTCAATCTTAATTAGAAATGTAGATAAATGTTCGCGATGTTTATTGTACCCTTCGCTCCCAGCCTTCTTATTGCGGCAGCCTTCTCAAGCAATGTAATATAATGCGGACACCTTAGCTCTACAATTTTTCTATTATCAATGCCGAGCATAATAGAGGCTTCAAGAAAATATTTTTTTGTTGATTTATAATCAGAGCGAGATTTCTTTTCCCAATCGGGTAATTTCTTTTTGAATGAAAATTCTAACACTTCTGAAAAAGTCATTTCACGCAAGAAATCTATTTCCATTTCGTCGAAAGAAAATTTTTTTCGATTTCTTCAATTGGAAAGGGATAAGAATTAGTAATAAGATTCCATCCTATTATTTTTAACTTATAAACAATTTCGTTTTGAAACGCCGTAAGAGTTTGGCGAATTTGGGCTTTGTTTAAACCTTTGGCGTTGGTTCCTCCCTTTTTAATTAGTTTGCTCCTGCCTATGCTTTCATTAAAAAATCGGAACTAAACATAAGATGTAGTACCGATTTTAATCTTTGGATCCGTCCATAGTTTTTTTATCCAAAATAAAATAGCATTTTAGTTGTTAACTAAAATTGTTAACTTTTGATGCTAATTACTGCATAATAATAAATAAAGAACTAAAAAACTTGTTGCGAGGAATGGGATCGAACCACTGACCTTCGGGTTATGAGCCCGACGAGCTACCGCTGCTCTACCTCGCGATATTAAGTTTATATAAATAATCGCTTTTTGTATGTGTTGTTTTTCAAATGGAGTGCAAAGATAAGACTTATCTTATTAGCAGCCAAACTTTTAAACAACTCTTTTAATAATTCTTAATTTATGTGTGCGTTCCCCATTATCAACATTTACAATTCCTTGCGCATCTATTTTATCTATTCGCACTTTTCCCGAGGAATGAATAATGTTTTCTTTGTTTAATATTATTCCTACGTGTATTATTCTACCGTCTTCATTATCAAAATAAGCCAAATCGCCACACTTACTCTGATCCAGATAATCAATTGTCTCTCCTATTGTTGCTTGCTGATAAGTATCTCTTGGGAGATAAACGCCGAAAAAGGAATATACTAATTGTGCAAAGCCGCTGCAATCAATACCAAAAGAAGAGCGACCACCCCAGAGGTAGGAAGTGTTTATGAATTTGAAAGCGATATTTTTTATTTCATCCTCTGAAAAAACAATCAATTTTTTGTACTCTATATTAGAATAATCAACAGTGTATTTCCCAATATTTTTTATATCAAAAACCGGCGTTCCAATTGAAATGCGCATGGGTAAATTATTAAATAAAATATTCCCTTCTTCATAAGCATAACCTAATATTTTTAATGGTTCTGTATCTTTTATTTCGGTTATTTGTGAATACTGAATCCAACCTTCGTAATGATTCAAATCTGTTTTTATTTTAATAAAATTTTTATCTACTTCCAAAACTTTTGCCGTTTCTCCGAACAGCAATTCACTTACCATTTCCGAACGGTGAAATGATTCCGCACGCAGTGGGGCTGCCGGAACAATAGAAATTACTTTTTGCATAAAAACTTTTATTTCACTCAAAAATAGTTTATAAAGTTTATACGAATTGCTTAATTCCAAATGCGTAATCATCATTCAAGATATTATCTTTGCGCCAATGAAGAATATTAGAAACTTTTGCATTATTGCACACATTGATCATGGAAAGAGTACTTTGGCAGACAGATTACTCGAACATACCAAAACTATCAGCGAACGTGATATGATGAACCAGGTCTTGGACGACATGGATCTCGAACGGGAAAAAGGTATTACCATTAAAAGCCATGCTATTCAGATGGAATATGTACTGAACGGCAATAAATATATTTTCAATTTAATAGATACGCCCGGCCATGTGGATTTCAGCTATGAAGTAAGCCGTGCGCTTGCAGCATGTGAAGGCGCATTATTATTGGTAGATGCTACGCAAGGTATTCAGGCGCAAACCATCAGCAATTTATATTTGGCTTTGGAAAATGACCTGGAAATAATTCCGGTCATCAACAAAATAGATATGGACGGTGCAATGATTCCCGAAGTAAGGGATCAGATCATTGACCTTATCGGTTGTAAAGATGAAGATATCTTACTCGCCAGTGGCAAATCCGGCATTGGGATTGAAGAAATATTGGAGGCTATCGTAAAACGGATACCTGCTCCTACAGGCAACGAAACAGCGCCTTTACAGGCATTGATTTTTGATAGTGTTTTCAATAGTTTCAGAGGAATCATTGCCTATTTCCGCGTTTACAACGGTACTATCAAAAAAGGAGATAAAATTAAATTTATCAATACCGGTCAGGAATACTTTGCCGATGAGGTTGGTGTGCTGGGAATGGGAATGAAGCCCACCAAAGATGTAAAAGCCGGCGATGTAGGCTATATTATTACAGGTATTAAAAACGCAAAAGAAGTAAAAGTTGGCGACACCATTACGCTTCCGGAAAATCCCGGAAAATCCATTAAAGGATTTGAAGAAGTAAAGCCAATGGTTTTCGCAGGTATCTTTCCTGTAGTTACGGAAGATTTTGAAGAGTTGCGCGATTGCATGGAGAAACTCCAATTGAACGACGCTTCACTTACTTTTGAACTGGAAACTTCGCAGGCGTTAGGTTTTGGTTTCCGTTGCGGTTTCCTGGGATTGCTGCACATGGAAATTATTCAGGAGCGGTTAGAAAGGGAATTTAACCAAACAGTGATTACCACAGTTCCAAACGTAAGCTTTAGCGCATATACTACAAAAGGCGAAAAAATTATTGTAAATAATCCGGGACAAATGCCCGATACCACAAAACTGGAAAGAGTCGAAGAGCCTTTTATTCGTGCGCAAATAATTACCCAATCGGATTATACAGGCAATATTATGACATTGTGTTTGGGCAAGCGTGGCATATTGACTAATCAAACCTATATCACACCAACACGCGTTGAGCTTACGTTTGAAATGCCATTAACAGAAATCGTATTTGATTTTTATGATAAATTAAAAAGCCAGACACGCGGTTATGCATCGTTTGATTATACGCCGCTCGACTACAGGGAAAGCGATATTGTGAAGATGGATATTTTGTTAAACGGCGATAAAGTAGATGCACTAAGTGCGTTGATTCACCGAAGCCGGGCGCAGGATTTCGGAAGAAAATTATGTGAAAAATTAAAGGAGCTTCTCCCGAGACAACAGTTCCAAATTGCCATTCAGGCTGCGGTAGGCGCGAAAGTTTTAGCAAGGGAAAATATTAGCGCCATGCGAAAAGATGTTACCGCAAAGTGCTATGGCGGCGACATTTCGCGCAAGCGTAAATTATTGGAAAAACAAAAAGAAGGAAAGAAGCGTATGCGCCAAATTGGAAACGTAGAAGTACCACAGGAAGCGTTCTTAGCTGTATTGAAATTAGATTAATTCATTTTTACGAAAAAGGCTCAATTTAGTTTTCATATATTTGTAGCAAAGAGTTTGTTTTGAAAAACGAAGAACAATCTAAAAATATAAAAGCAATCGGATATACATTAGGAACAAGTATATTGCTCATTGCCATTTTGTTATTAGTAAGTTGGACTTTACCGACAACGCCTGCGCCCGTTGTCGATAACGGAATTGAAGTAAATTTAGGTAATAGTGACGAAGGCTTGGGCGATGTAGCTCCACAGTTGCCCGGTGATCCTTCGGAAGATGTAAAGCAGACTGATAACCCACCGCCGACTGCCGCTACACAAGACAAGCCGGTTGAGTCTAAAGAAGTTGCAGATAATAATGACAATGATGTACCTGTAATAAAAACATCTTCTAAGCCTAAGAAGATTAAAGAATTAAAGAAAAGGGCGATAGAAAAATCAGTTGCCAAACATGTAGAAAGTAAAACAATTAATAAAACCCCGGCGCCGCCATCTCCTAAAGCCATATACAAAGGTGGCACCAATAAAAGCACCGGAGGTAATAATGCAGACAGTTACAATGGTGTACGCAACCAAGGAATTGCCGGAGGCAATGGAGATCAGGGAAAATTAAATGGCAACCCAAATTCTGATAATTATAACGGCAACGGTGGTACAGGCACAAGCGGTATCAGCATACGCAGCGGATTATCAAACAGAAGATTTGTTGGAGGACGCACTTTCGAAGATAAATTTAATGAAAATGCCAAAGTCGCCGTGGATATTATCGTAAATGCTTCCGGTCAGGTTACTTCAGCAAGCATCAATCCGCGCGGCACTACAACTACCAACAGCAATATCCTGAATATAGCCAAGCGAAAAGCAAGGGAAATAAAATTCAATAAAAGTGATATTCAGGCGCAAACCGGTACAATTGTTTTTAATTTTAAATTAAAGGGGTAATAGTAGAAAAAACTAGAGATCGATTAGAGCAATATCACTTTTATTAATTGCTATTATTCTCCCATAAAAAAGGAATATACCTACTTCAAGGGCATAAAAAGAGTGGCATTATCGAATTGAATTTCGATTTTACCGCTATAGTGGAAAAGGAGCGGTGAATTGTCGCACTTTACACCCTATCTTTTATATAGTTATAGGAGCCTTTTTAAAATTAGGAAACACAAATTATGTCGTGCTGAATCTTGTTCATTATCTGCTAAGATTCCGAAAGAATTCCGGAATGACGCGAAGTGTATTATTCAATTGTAGCTCTTTACCATTTTTAAACATGCTCGTATACTTCAAAACTTTAATTCTTTAAAATTTATAATTTTTTATCTTTACACAAATTTAACTATATTTTGAATAATGACTTATTCTTCACTATCAGACAATAACTTGTTGGAATTATTGCAAAATAGTGATCAAATTGCATTTACTGAAATATATAATCGCTATTGGAAAAAATTATGTGCAATTGCATTTAATCTTACGAAAGATGAATCAAGTGCGACGGAAATAGTGCAGGATTTGTTTGTAGGAATATGGGAAAGAAGAGTAACTTTTTATCCAAGAAGTATGGAAAATTATTTATCGGTTGCCGTCAGATTCAGCTTTTACAAAAAGACGGAAAGGGAAAGAAGGAGAAAATATATCGAAAGTGAAGCCTGTATTTCCGGGTTCAACGAAACGGATTTGGAGAAAATAATAGAAACTAAATTTCTGGAAGAATATTTACATGCACAAATTGATCGGCTGCCTAAACAATGTAGGCTCGTATTCAAAAGCAGCCGCTTAAATAAATTGACCAATAGGGAAATTGCCCAACAATTATCTTTATCGGAAAAAACGGTTGAAGGCCACCTGACAAAAAGCTTAAAGCTATTAAAAGGGTATTTAAATGAAAGCGGCTTGTTTTTGTTGGTATCATTATTATATTTTTTACAAAAGGTCCTCACCAATCTCCTTTAGCCATTTTCTTTGCCTGCGGTATTATTATAGGAGCACTCCTCATTTACTAAAAAAATATTTATTCTAAAAGCAAGGGGAATACACACTTTCGTGGTACTGATTATAATTGTACTTTTTAAATGTATGAATCAAGACGATATAGAAATATTAATCAAAAAATATTTAGATAATACGGCAACTGCGGAAGAAAAATTATACTTACAAAATTGGTATCTTAATAATATTAATCAGGGTGACACTATTTGGAACTTAGATAATGAAGATTCTGAAAATAACCTAAAGAATCAAATTCTGTCTGAAATATATTCCAGACTGGAATTTGATGATAAAAGCGTAATTAAGGAAGATATTTATAATCCGAAGCGCACTAAAAATAAGTTATGGCTTAAATACGCTGCGTTCTTGGCATGCCTGATCGGATTGAGTATTACTTATTATTTTTTTAATGGGCATAAAGATCACCGTAATATTATCTCGCGGAACAATGAGCCTGAAAAAATTATCGGCGGAAAGAATGGGGCAATTCTTACATTATCAAACGGACGGCAAATACAACTTGAAAAAATTAAACAGGGAAGTATAACTGATTATATTCAAAAACAAAATGACAGTACTTTATCTTATGCGGGTAAATCAGAAATTGATACAGGGTTTAATATTCTTGAAACCCCTATTGGCTGTCAATACCGGGTAATTCTTCCTGATCAAACTATGGTTTGGCTCGATGCCGGATCAAGTTTAAAATATGCATCCACACTTGCGGGAAAGCCAAGAATGGTTTATTTAACTGGAGAGGCGTATTTTATTGTAAAACATGATCCGATCCACCCGTTCCGGGTAAAAGTCGGGAACCAGATAATTGAAGATATTGGAACTGTCTTTAATGTTAATGCGTACGACGACGAATCGTCCATAAAAGCGACCTTGATACAGGGCGCAATTAAAATAGGTATCAATAAAATTTCTCCGGGCGAACAGGCAGTCATCAAGAATAATTCCGTTCATATAATTTCTGTTGATACTATGGAAGCCGTAGGTTGGAAAAACGGATATTTTATATTTAATAATACGGAGGTTAAGGAAGCCATGAAACAGATTGCACGCTGGTATAATGTCCGAATTGAATATAAAGGCGGCATACCGGATATAAAATTCGGGGGTGGAATTTCACGGAATAATACTGCAAATGAAGTACTGTCTATTCTGGAACAAAATAATATTCATTTTAAAATAGAAAACCGAAAAATCATAGTTATGCCGTAAAAAATATAAAAACGCGAAAGCAGATTCTCAAAAACGCTCCGGGTTAGGAGCCGGAGCGCGTGATGTCGGGAATCGAGATATAAATTTTAACCGTACTTATTCTTTCATCCAAACCAAACGAAGATATGCAATTAAATGCTATTCTCCCGCCTTTACATATAAAGGCCAGCTTAAATTATTTTCCCCCAAAAAACAGATTTATTATCCGCGCAATGAAGTTAATAGCCATAATGATATTGGGGCTATGTATGCATGTTAGTGCAAAAAGCTATAGCCAAAATGTAACTTATTCTGGAAAAAACGTCTCTATTGAAAAAGTTTTTCAACAGGTTTACAAACAAACCGGTTATATATTCTTTTACACGGAGCAGCAAATTAGAAACGCTAATACACTATCGGTTTCGTTTAAAAATGCTCCTTTATCAGAAGTCTTATTGTTATGTTTCAGCAATCAGCCGTTTACTTATTTAATCGTAGGAAAAACGATTGTCGTGAAGGATAAGACGTTCCCTGCCATCAGACTGCCGGAAGATACGGCACTAATCAAAATACAACCAGGCAATACCGTAAAGGTGCATGTTACGGATTCAGCGGGGAACAATTTAAACGGGGCGACCGTCTCCCTGGAGGGAAAAAATTATAGTACCAAAACAGATGCAGAAGGAAACGCCATAGTAAACAATACAGACAAAAAAGATGAATTAATAATATCTTATATAGGGTACACAACCGAAAAAATTAAGATAAACAGAAAGAATTTTATTGAAGTTACTCTTCGTGTTAAAAATACATTTCTTGATGAAGTACAGATTATCGGGTATGGCACAACTACAAAGCGTTTTAACCCTGGTGATATTACAACTATTACAGCAGATGAGATAGCTAAAAATCCTGTAAATAATGTTTTGGAGGCACTGCAAGGAAAAGTTCCCGGCTTGTTTATCCAACAAACCACCGGACAACCTGGAGGTGCATTCTCAATCCGCTTGCGAAATGCTGCAAATTTTTCAAGCGTCGCTATTCCACCTTTAATAATAGTGGACGGTGTAAGGTATCCAAGCGGCACAATACCAATGTCAACAGACGCTTCAGTTGCTACCGGGAATTTTTTACAAGGAGGTAACGGACTGAACTATTTAAACCCTAATGACATTGAAAGAATTGATGTGCTTAAAGACGCGGATGCGACTGCTATCTATGGATCTGCAGGTGCCTACGGCGTTATTCTTATAACAACAAAATCAGCAAGAACATCTGTATCACCTTCTTTAAATGCAAATGTGTACACAGGGGTTTCTTTACTGGGCAGAATGGCGCCTTTATTAAATACACAGCAATATGTAATGTTGAGAAAAGAAGCAATTGCTAATGATGGATTGAGCGTACTGCCAACCGATTTGGATGTCAATGGCACATGGGATACTACATTAAACGAGAATTGGAGAAAACAATTTCTCGGTTCAGGTGCTCAAACAACAAATGCTGATGTTTCTTATACTGGAGGTAATGCAACAACTAATTACTTAATCAGCGGAAGTATAAGAAACAACGGCAACATTCAAAAACATAAAGGAACATCAGGAGACGGCACCTTACGTTTTTCCTTAAATACCGGCACTTTGAACGGCAAGTTTAAAATGTCATTATCAGGAACTTATCTTTCCTCTGTAAGTACAATGGTCCCATATGATTTTTCGACAGCGGCGTTAACGCCGCCGGATGCTCCACCGGCTTTTAAGGCAGACGGAAGCATAGATTGGGCTTCTATCGGAACCAATATCAACAGCAGCGCGATTGCTTCAAATATTAACCGGACATACAGAAATGTTACAAACAATTTTCTGGCAAATTCAACATTAACATATAAACCGATTAATAAACTTACGCTGCGCACTACTTTCAGTTTTAATGATATTACCGGCAAAGAACTTGCAAAATACCCGAGCAGTACTTTCGCACCCACTACCCTAAATATTATGCGGGGAACGAAAAGTTTGTTCCACCATTATGAATCAAGATCAATATCAATCTCACCGTATGCAGAATTCGATACAAAACTGGGGAGTAAGGGAAATTTAAACCTTAAAGCCGGCGGCGAAATAGATAATCAATTAACATACCAGGACGAAATTACAGGAACGGGCTTTGCCTCTGACGCTATGCTTTCAAACCCCGCATCTGCCTCTTCGGTTGCAACATCTTACAGTCAAACACCTTTCAAGGGATTAGGTTTCTTCGGAATAATCAAATATATATGGGATCAAAAATATATTATTGATCTAAACGGACGAAGAGACGGCTCCACAAAATTCGGACCGTCTAACAGATTTGGAAATTTTGGATCAATTGGTGGCGCATGGATTTTCACGGAAGAAAAATGGATAAAAGAAAATCTTTCATTTTTAAGTTATGGAAAGCTAAGAGGCAGCATAGGCGTTATCGGCGGAGATGCAATCGGCAACTATCAATATTTAAGCCTTTACAGTGCACAAAATATTACTTACGGCGGCGCAACAGGATTTCTTCCCGGAAGTTTGGCAAACCCGTATCTACAATGGGAACGTAACAAAGATAAAGAAATAGCACTTGAATTAGGTTTTTTAAATAATAGAATATATATAGAAGGTAATTATTATTCCAACAAAGTTGCTAATCAGTTGGTTAGCCAGCCTTTATCAACTGTTACAGGTTTCAGCGGTTACACACTTAATTCGGATGCGGTTATCAGAAACAGCGGATGGGAAATTACTCTTAACACAACAAATATTAAGAATAAGCTATTTTCCTGGAATACGAATTTCAATATATCAATTCCTTCCAGTAAGCTTTTAAAAATGCCTTCTTTGAGTAATCAAAACACAAATTTTGTATTAGGGAAACCTGTAACAGGTATTAAGTTATACAAATACAACGGAGTTAATCCAACTACGGGATATTATAGCTTTACAAATGCGGACGGAGTAAAAGATGATTATTACTCACTTACACAAACTGATAAAACAGAATTCCGAGACCTATCGGCTAAAGAATTTGGCAGTATTGAGAATTCTTTTACTTATGGACAACTTACAATAGACTTCTCAATTAATTTCACAAAACGCCTGGGACAAAACATGTTAGCGCAATATTCCATTCCTTTCGGAATGATGGGATTGAACGGTTCTACTTTATGGCTTAATCGCTGGCAAAAAGCCGGCGATATTACAAACGTGCCAAAAGTAAGCACTCAGGTGTTCGGCATTTTCCGTCAAGAATTATATCAAAGCAGCACAGGCGCATATACTGATGCCTCTTACGCCAGATTGCAAAATGTGAGCGTACGATATAGTTTTAAAGACAAAATACTGAAGAAAATACGCTTGAAGGCTTTAGCAATTTATTTACAAGGGCAAAACCTAATGACGTTCTCGAAGTTCAACGGCTTAGATCCGGAAAATCTAAATGCAGCTGTAATTCCTCCATTAAGAGTTTTCACAGCGGGAATCAATCTTACTCTTTAAACAGAAACAAGGAAAACTAAAATATTAAAAAATGAAAATCATTTTACAAATCACTGTATGTGCATTCTTTACAGTAATTATATTGACCAGTTGTAACAAATATTTGAATACAGATTTACCGGCAGGATATCTTGTATCAGAAAATGCTTTTGTTTCAGATAATTCGGCGGGGTCTGTAGTTACCGGTATTTTTATCAGCACGGAATCTTCAGGTGGGTTGGTTACAGGCGGCACTGGTCAAAACTTAGGATATATTACATCACTTTATACAGATGAAACTAAAAGCCTCCTTACGGGAAATTTTGCAGATATTTTTTATAAAGATATAATTACTAGTTCTAATGTTAATCAATGGACCAATCTATATAATAAAATTTACTTAATAAACGCGGCGATTGAAGGTATTAACAACAGTTCCGCAGTACTTAATTATAAAGACCAATGGTTGGGAGAATGTTATTTTTTACGCGCTTATTTTTATTTTTACTTGACGAATTTATATGGAGACGTGCCTTTAGCAACAACTTCTGATTATAAAATTAATAATACCTTAAGCAGATCTCCGCAAACTAAAGTGTATGTACAGATTTTATCTGATTTGAGGCAAGCACAAAATCTATTAAGTACGGATTATAAAGATGCAAACGGCGCCACTACAACCGCACGTATTCGCCCTAATAAATATGCTGCTATGGGAATGGCAGCCAAGGCGTATTTGTATGCCGAAAAATGGGACAGCGCCGAAATAATGGCCGATTCTGTAATCAATAATACAAACTATCAATTAGATAATTTAAGTAATATTTTTACGCCGCAAAGCAAAGAAACTTTGTGGGGCATGGCTCTTATTTCTACCGCAAGCATTTCGTCTTATGAATACGGATATTATAATAACGGAATTCCGGCGTCCTTGGTGCCTCCTGATGTGCCATCTAAATATGTACTCTCGACTTTATCAGATAATGTTATGCGTTCCTTTGATACGGGTGATCTTCGATTAACTAACTGGGTTCGCACCACTGTTATCGAGGCATCCGGCAGTACGCCTGCGGTTTATTACTATTTCCCGAATAAATACACCAATGCTACGCCATCTTCTGTGAATGAAATATTGCTTCGTCTGGCTGAAATATACTTAATCAGGGCCGAGGCACGGGCACATGAGAATAATATTGAAGGTTGCATCTACGATGTTAATGTGATACGTGCAAGAGCAGGCTTGCCTAATACGACTGCAACAACACAGGCATCCTTGCTGGCAGAAATAGCAAAACAAAGACAAGCCGAACTATTTACGGAAAACGGAAATCGCTTCTTTGATTTAAAACGTACTGGCGGAATTGATTCAGTTATGTCTGTAGTGGCGCCCACAAAACCTACTACATGGGAAAGTTATATGCAATTATGGCCGATCCCTCCTGCAGATATTATACAAGATCCTGCTATTATACAAAATCCCGGTTACGGAGATAATTAAACAATGTTTTTCACAATAAAACAATTTTAAAAATACGAGATGAAAAAATTCATAAAGCTCTTTTTCCTATTCTTACCTTTTTTTACAAAGGCACAAAAAGATACTTGTACTGTAACAGTTGAAATGAACCATTCCTTGACTCCTTTAAAAGCATATTTAGTCAATTCTATAGGTTGGACCAACCAGTGCGTTTTGGATTCGGCAGATTATAAAAAAAACCGATTTGTTTTTCATGAAGTGATAAGTGATCCTGAAGAGGTAAGCATCGTAGTTACGTACAATCAAGAACGGCAGGTTGCTGACATGCTTAGATCCGATTATCTGAAGTTCTACTTGGAAAAAGGAAATGTATATATACAAAGTAAAGATTCTGTGAGAAACGCGACTGTAAAAGGTGGCAAAATAAACAAAGAATATAAGGAATATAACACAGAAGTGCTCAATGAAGGTTCAAAGTCATACAAATCACTTCAGACATATTATTCAAAATTTTCTGACAACATAAGGAATAGCAAGGAATTTCAAAAAATATTAATGCAAAAGGCAATTCTTATTAATAAACGTATCGATTCATTAAAAAGTGCATTCATATATAAACATCCGGATTACTTTATAAGCGCTGTTGCTTTAAATGAAATGACAGATAAAAATGTTGATTACACTAAAATAAATCCATTATACGAAAGGTTGAACGCAAGTGTAAAAAATACGGAAGCAGGAAGGAAGATAGCGCAGAAATTAGAGGATGTAAGTTTTCTTTTGCCCGGTTCTCAAGCTATTAATTTTACATTAGCGGATACCAATAATGTTGCAAGAAAGCTATCTGACTTTAGAGGAAAATATGTGTTGCTCGATTTCTGGGCTTCGTGGTGCGGGCCGTGTAGAGCCGAAAACCCTAATGTAGTGAATGCATATCAAAAATATAAGGATAAAAATTTTGTGATAGTTGGCGTTTCTTTAGATAATAATAAAGAAGCGTGGCGTAACGCGATTCATAAAGACGAATTGTACTGGAACCAGTTATCCGATCTTAAAGGATGGAAAAATTTCGTGGCACAACTATACAGAATACAATCTATTCCGCAAAATGTCTTTATTGACCCAACCGGAAAAGTAATTGCTAAAAATCTACGTGGAGAGGATTTGCAAAAAGCGTTGGTGAAATTTTTAAGATAATCTAACTTCTTTATAAAAAAGGATATAATCAAAACTTACCTGCAACATTTACCAGATGAGATATTCAATTCCGGTTATTCAGTTGCTTCACTTTATAAAAAATAACTATTGCCGAAAAGTGGTCTCGACAGGACTATTTTAAATAAAATTCGCTTTAATTCATTTTTCTTTGTATAGAATTAGGCATAACAGCCGCAATGCTTTATTTCATAACTCCCCGACATTGCGTATGAAATATTCCCTTTTTTCGATTGCCAGCAACCAAGATTTATATACCGTGTATTTGATTTATTTAGTTTAAGATTCAGTATTGCGAAAAATGTTTTATTTTTTGTTTATCATTTGTAAAACAGCTTATAAGGTCACTAAGTAATAATAGAAAATTCAAGTATACCAAATTGCTTTGTCATACTCTGTCTGTTGGTTTTTGATATAGTGTCTTATGCCGAAATTGTTAGCGATATTAAAAATACCGTTTTCGTCTTTCTTGTTTAGGTGTTGTTTTATTGGTGCTGGTATTTCTATGGATTCAATCCTTCCTAATTGGCTAGTTCATTTAAGCCTTTTACTGATATAGGTATTAATTTATGCGTGGCATCTCGTTATCCAAGTTTTACAATGATATAATAGTTTTCTTCTCACGAGTGTGAGAATTTATTTTATAAATGAATTATTAATAATAAGTTAATGTCTTAAAAATTAGGTGCAAAACCGATTTTGCTAACATATATTTGTTAAATTTTTATAGTCATTATCATAATCTAAAAACAAATGCGATGATTACAGGTTTCGGAAAATCTTTCTTAATTGCTCTCTGTTTATTTGCTTTTACAAATGTAAGTTATTGCCAACGCCACAACTTGCCTGATTGGGCTTTCGGCGGATTTGTTAGACCTAAGAATGTGAACCCTATCATCAGTCCAGTAGAAGATGCCAAATTTATAGATCCGATGTCGGGAACAATGATTGCCTGGGAAGCAAATTATACATTTAATCCTGCCGCTGCGATAAAAAATGGGAAAGTGATTGTTTTATACAGGTCGGAAGATAAAACGGGTACAGTAATAGGAACAAGGACATCCCGTATCGGATACGCGGCCAGCGAAGACGGATTGCATTTTTTGAGGGATAAAATTCCTGTCCTCTATCCGGAAGATGACAGCCAAAAAGAATATGAATGGCCGGGCGGTTGCGAAGACCCGAGAGTAGCTGTTACAGAAGATGGATTGTACGTGATGTTTTATACACAATGGAATCATCACGTGCCGAGATTGGGTGTAGCTACTTCCAGGGACTTGAAAAACTGGAAAAAACACGGTCCTATTTTCCGGAAATCTTTAAACGGCAAATTTGCCGATATGGCCACGAAATCAGCTTCAATAGTTACAAAGATTAAAGATGACAAACAAATTATTACTAAAGTAAATGGGCATTATTGGATGTATTGGGGTGAAGAACATGTATATGCAGCCATTTCCGACAATCTTATAGATTGGACACCTATCATAGAAAATGACGGCTCTCTTAAACAATTGATATCTCCACGCAAAGGATACTTCGACAGTAATTTAACCGAATGTGGCCCACCTGCAATTATTACAGACAAAGGAATTTTGTTGCTATACAACGGTAAAAATGATGCAGGTAATAACGGCGACAAGAGATTTGCAGCCAAAGCTTATTGTGCCGGACAAGTTTTATTTAATCAAAAAGACCCTACGAAGGCAATTGCAAGACTTGATGCTCCTTTTTTACGCCCTATGGAGCCTTTTGAGAAAAGCGGTCAATATATTGACGGGACAGTATTTATTGAAGGAATGGCTTATTTCAAAAAGAAGTGGTATTTGTATTATGGTTGCGCAGATTCCCGCGTGGGCGTTGCTGTATATGATCCAAATAATCCATCAGATCCCGATCCATTATAATTTTTGCAAAATTGCAAAACCGGTTTTTTTATTTTAAATTTTTTACACTTTATTATATGAACATTTTTAAATTATCATTCTCCGGAAGGCAAGTAATACGTATTAACATTGGCGGCAGGCTGTTTATTTTAATGATCAGTCTGATATTTACTACGATATGTACATCTTCTTTAGCGCAAAACACATTCGAAATTTCAGGCTTAGTACAGGCAACAACGGGTGAAATGTTGTCTTCTGTAACAGTTCTCGTAAAGCACAGCAGCATTCATACGCTGTCTGAAACGAACGGATCTTTTAAATTAAATGTTCCATCAAATACAGATACATTGGTTTTTTCATATGTCGGATATGAAACAGAAGAAGTGCCCGTAAATCATCTTTCTTTTTTATCCGTTCAGTTAAAAAAAATAGACACATCTTTAAATGACGTGATTGTTGTTGGGTATGGCACACAGAAAAAAAGCGATCTAACAGGTTCCATCGTATCACTTTCGGGTAAGGATTTGGCGAATAATGCGGTTTCAAATGTTTCCGAATTAATTCAAGGTAAGGCAGCCGGAGTATATGTAAGCTCAGGCTCAGGACAGCCGGGACAAACTTCGGTAGTCAGGATCCGGGGTTTCGGGACAGTTAACAGCAACGATCCGATATATGTGGTAGATGGGCAAATATTTGATAATATAAACAGCCTTAATCCTAATGATATTGCAAATATTGAAGTATTAAAGGATGCTTCTGCTACGGCAATTTACGGCTCAAGGGGTTCCAATGGCGTTATTCTTATTACAACCAAAAAGGGATTATCAGGGCAAACAATCACTTCTCTTGATGCGTATGTCGGGCAAAAATCAAATGTGAAAGGCTATGACATGGCAAACAGTGACCAGTTTTATAATTTTATGAAAGACGCTTATGAAAATGCAGGCCAGACAATAGATCCTAAGTTTACTGCACAATACCAAAAAGGATATAACACCGATTGGTGGAAAGCCGTATCTCAGAAAGGATTCGACCAAAATTATAATGTAAGTGTAAGAAGCGGCGGCAAGAAATCCAGAACTTATTATAGCTTGGGATATTATAATGATAATGGGGCGATTATCACAACGATGTACAAAAGAATATCATTGAAAATCAATAACGAGTATGATATTTCTTCTCGTATTACGGTAGGGGAACATCTTGGAATATCCAAAGATCAATATACCGATGATGGCAATCTCCCAAACTTTTCTCAGATTTTAAATGCAGACCCATTCACACCGGTTATCAATCCACTAGTAGATAAATCTGATGCGAATTATCAATATGATAAGTATGCCCCAACGGAATGGAGTTTTAACCCCAACCCAGTTGCGATGTTGCGTGTGGACAGTCGGATTAATAAAAGCCTGAATGTGCTGGGAAATGTTTATGGCACAGTAAAAATAATTGATGGGCTTACATATTTTGTGCAATATAATTTTGAAAATAACAGAACTACTTTCAAATTGTTCCAGCCGGAATATCATTCCGTATTCAGTGATGACAATTTAGCCAACCAAGATGGGAAATTCCGTGATCAGACACAATTGACTAATAACAGCGGGGAAGTAAATAATTACATAATCGAGCAAAGGGTAAATTATAAAAAAAGCATTGGCAAACACTACTTAGATGCAATGGTTGCCATGACTTATGAAGATGATGAATCAGAAGGGATCAATGCTTTTAAGACAAATGCACCGGGAAATGATGAAGCATTCCAAGTGTTGGATGCCGCGACTTTAAATGATCTCGTGTCCGGCGGTAAAACAGAAAACTCTATTTTATCCTATTTAGGGCGTATCAATTATTCTTATGATAACAGGTATTTGGCAACTGTTAATTTCAGGGCTGACGGTTCTTCCATCTTTGCAAACGGTAACAAATGGGGATATTTTCCTTCCTTTTCTCTTGGTTGGCGAATTAATAATGAAAGCTTTTTCAAAAACAGTAATCTAGACAAATTTATATCAGACCTGAAATTACGCGCAGGCTGGGGACAAACGGGAAATCAGAATATAAGTAAATCTGCAGCATTGAACTTGATTGGCACGACAACGGAAAAACAATATTATTTTGGAAGCGGGTATTTACAAGGATATTATCCTACGAATGTTGGAAATCCGGATATTAAATGGGAAACAAGCCAACAGACAAATATTGGGTTGGATGCAGGTTTCTTTGAACAGAAATTAACGCTTAGCGCCGACTATTATATTAAGAAAACAAAAGGTATGCTACTTCAGGTGCCTATGCCTGCCATTGCATCCTATGTTACAGTACCATATACAAATGCCGGTAATGTGCGCAATACAGGTTTTGAGGCCACTGTGGGATATAAAAACAATGTAGGCAACTTTAATTATAATATAGGTGCCAATATTTCAACATATAAAACTACTGTAACTTCTTTAGGAAATGGCAATGCTCCTTTATACGGATCGGCAAGTAAAACCGAAGTCGGTGGGCCTATGGGAAGATTTTTCGGATATGAATATTTAGGAATATTCCAAAATCAGCAGGAAATAGATAATTATAAAGGAGCCAATGGTCAACTTATACAGCCGAACGCTCAGCCCGGCGACTTCAAATTTGCAGATGTAAATAATGACGGTTCATTAACGGATGCCGACAGGAAATTTATCGGAAATCCAAATCCTAAACTGGTTTACGGTTTTAACTTGGGAGCCAATTACAAAGGTTTTGATATAGTTGCTTATTTTCAGGGGGTACTGGGAAATGATATATATAACAGCGTAAAACTTATGGCTCCTCCGGGATATCAAAACACTTTAGCTGCGGCATATACGGATGCATGGAAACAAGAAGGAGATCATGCAAGTTATCCTCGAATTTCTTTGACAAATGCAAATGATAATTTCAGGGCATCTTCCTGGTATGTTGAAAGCGGGTCCTATTTAAGGTTGCAAAATCTTCAAATAGGCTATTCATTGCCTACATCAATCATTAAAAAATCTCATGCTTTATCAAGTTGCAGAATATACATAGGCGGACAGAATATACTGACGGTTACAAAATATTCAGGACCGGATCCGGACATTGGAGTATCAAGTCCTTTGAACATTGGATACGATCCGGTAAGATACCCCTCTGGAAGAACATTTACAGTGGGGCTGAATGCACAGTTTTAAATAAAAAATTAGAGAAGATGAAAACATTATCATATTATATTTTCGGAGTACTTGTAGCAATTCTTTTTATTGGTATCGGGTGTTCAAAAAATTCAATAGATAAACCGATATACGGAACACAGTCCAATGAAACATTTTATAAGACCGATGGGGATATTGAATCGGCTTTAACGTCCGCCTACTTACAATTAAGAATAACATGGACTGAATACAGTTTGTATAAACATTTTCTGGGTGATATCACCACCGATGATGCATGGAAAGGAGGTGCAAATGATGCCGACAATTCAGATTTAATGAATTTGACCACATTCACGGTATATCCGACTAATTCCGTGGTGAATACATTTTGGACCATTTTGTATGATTTGGTAAACAGAGCCAATGACGTTATTTACTACGGTCCTAATGCTACTGGAGATACTGTGCTGATAAGACGATATATCAACGAAGCTAAGCTCCTTAGGGCCTTCGGCTACTACAATCTTGCAACATTGTATGGCGGCGTGCCGTTGGTATTGCATCCGCTAAATTCTTCAGAAGCTGTCAATACTCCTCGCTCTTCTGCAGAGGATGTATTCAAGCAAATTGTTACCGATTTGAATGATGCAGCATCCCTTCCGACCAAAAATGAGTATGCAGATGCTGATAAATATAGAGTATCAAGTGGCTTTGCTTATGCATTGTTGGGAAAAACATATATGTTTCAAGGAGATTATTCCAATGCAGCAAAGGCATTGCAGCAGGTTGTAGAATCGGGCGTATATGATTTACTACCTGAGTACGGAGATAACTGGAATATAGATAATTCGAAAGAATCGGTGTTTGAAATTCCCGCAATTATGACCTCCAATAAGACGCTTTCATTAGGAAGCAATGTCCCCCATTATTTCACTACTCGTAATACAACCAATTACCAGGGATATGGGTTTGATGCGCCTACGCAAGATTTATATAATGAATTTGATGCAGATGACCCTAGGATTACCTATACATTTACAAGAACCGGCGATGAGTATTTGCAGGATGTAGCGGTGCAGGATAATTCCGGTTCCCCGGATGGGTATTATAACAGGAAGACCGAAGTGCCTTATTACAAACGAATCGGATATGATCCATGGATGGTATCATATAACAGTAGGGTAATAAGATATTCCGATATAATGCTGCTATATGCAGAATCTTTAAATGAAACCGGAAATGCCTCCCAAGCCTTGATTTATCTGAATCAGGTTCGTAAGAGAGCCAGGGAATCCAATCCGGTCGATCCTGACAGAGAAAAACAGACTTACGTGCCTGGTACAAATACGGCAACAACGCTTCCCGATATTACAACAACCAATCAGTCCGAGCTTCGTCAAGACATTTGGCACGAACGCCGTTGCGAATTGGCGATGGAAGGATGGCGCAGGGATGATTTGATCCGGCAAAACAGATTTGGAACGGTAATGAAAGCTTTCGCAACAAAATATAATACTTCAAAAGGAAAAAATTTTACTGACAGTAGAGATAATTTACTACCTATTCCGCAGAATGAGATAGATTATACCAATGGAGTAATTACTCAAAATACAGGATACTAATTTATCTATAATGTTTTATAAGTTGAAATTTTTTAGAAAAAGATGGATGCTGTTTTTCGTGTTATCAACAATGATATGTTGGAACACTTCTGGTCAAAGAATAGTGATCCAGCAGTCTATAAGATTAATTGACTCTATGCCAAATTTTCCACAGGGATTTAAGATGAAAGACTGGAAAGACATTGCTGTAAAGCAGGATGCATTATTATATAATTTCAACGCCGAGGGGCGATTTCTCCCGGCTATATGGTGGGACAGCTCATATACCAATTTCCCTGAGCGAGCTTTCGGCTTGCCAAGTTATATCGGTTCTCTGAGAGGGAAAGGATCAGACTATGAATCCTTGCCTGTAATGGGATCAATAATTGGCGCTACACTGGCAGGCATAGATAAAAGCAATGTAAACGGAATCGATTTTGTTCGTACGTGCAAACAGTTCTATAATAAAAAGAATGGTGAAGGACTGGTATTAAATTCTGTGGACAGGAAAACAGGAAACAGTTTTTGGTATGATATTTTTCCCGGGATCGCATTCGCTATGATTGTAGATAAATATCCGGAAGAAAAAAAGTTGAAAGAAATTATGCAATGGAATGCTGCAAAATGGATAGAGGCTATTAAAAATTTATCTCAAGACGGGTACTCTGATTTTAATTATACTGCCTACGATTTTCAAACTCATAAAGGAATATTCAATCGAAAATGGCACGAACCGGATGCTGCAGCAGGTTTGGCATGGATAGAGTTCGCTGCTTGGAAAAGTTTTGGAGATTCTTCATATTACAAAGCATTTAAGTCTTGCATGGATTTTTTGCAGCTGAGAAAAGCCAAAGAAGGCCCCTATTATGAATTGCTGATGCCTTACGGTGCTTACCTATCAGTAAGGTCAAATGCAGAATATGGTACACATTACGATGAATTAAAGATGCTTAACTGGTGTTTTGACGGCAATAATTCTGACAGGGACGGGTGGGGCGTGATTACCGGGAAATGGAATGGCAGGGGTGTTGACGGGCTGGTAGGCCAGAAAAAATATGAGCAATATGCATTTGCGATGAATACATTTTCGCAGGCGGCGGCACTCGTCCCTATTGTTAAATACAACGCTGCTTACGCTCGCACAATTGGAAAATGGGTATTAAACATGGCGAATTCTTGTCGCTTATTTTATGCCGATGAACATCCTAAAAACAGGCAGAGCAGTTCTTTGTGGCAAGGCGACCCCCAACATGTCATCTGCTACGAAGGTTTACGTAAGGATTTGGATCATGGTAATAATTTTAAAGTCTTTAAAGGTATTCTATCGGACGAAGGTCCTTATGCAATCGGCGATCAGGTGAAAAACCAAACTGCATTTACCGATATATGTCCTTACGGATCTGCTTGGGTAGGCATATTGGCCGGTATAATCGATACGACAAATGTGAGAGGAATATTGAAACTTAATTGCAATGCCACCGACTTTTTTTCTGATAATCAATTCCCTTCATTTCTTTTATATAATCCCTATAAAGAGCGTAAAACAGTCGCGATTTCAGTAGGAAAAGAAGATATAAATATATATGACAAGGTCACAAAAAGCTTTATAAAGAGAAATGTTCATGGAAATGTTCCTGTTACCCTTCAACGGGATAATGCCGTCTGTCTTGTATTAATTCCGGCATCAATGAGGACATATATAAACGGTAATAAATTAAAGGCGGATAATCATGTTATTGATTACCTGTATTAGTGCATAATGAAACCTTCGGATTAAAACGAGTTTGGCATTGAACATGTAATCCCAATAAAGCATTATACAAAAATAGAATTATGAAAAAATACACCATTTTAATTGCATCCATAGCTGCTCTCGGTGGATTGTTGTTTGGATTTGACACTGCGGTGATAGCGGGTACATTGCAATATATAAAACCGATCCTGCTATTAAACGATGCGCAATTGGGTTTTGTTGTTGCCGCAACCTCTATTGGATGTATTCCGGGCGCTTTGTTTGCAGGCAACCTTTCCGATAAGTACGGAAGAAAAAAAATGATGATTATTACATCTTTACTTTACATAATAGCCGCAGTAGGAAGCGGTATTTGCAACTCTTTTTCTGAACTTGTTATTTATAGAATTACCGGCGGCATCGCCATAGGAATGGCTTCGACCTTAGCGCCTATTTATATTTCGGAAATAGCGCCATCATACGTAAGAGGCCGTTTGGGAATGCTCCAGCAACTGGCTATCGTTTTAGGTATTTTGATTTCTTATTTATCCAACTATCTAATCGTCAATAGCTCTTTTTCATTTTTGAATGAACATAATTATTGGAGGTATATGCTGGGGGCGGCAGCGTTGCCTTCCGTACTTTTTTTCATTTTATTATTACTTGTACCCGAAAGTCCTCGCTGGTTAATTGCAAAGGGTAAAATGTTGCCTGCCAAAAAAATATTTGACAGGATATATAATGAAGGGCAAGCGGACAGACAAATTGTTTTGGTCAGTGCGTCCATAAATTCCGAAACAAAAAAAAATCTGAAAGAAATCTTTTCTCCCAAATACAGAACAATCGTTTTAATTGGTATTTTCTTTGCCGCATTTGCACAGCTTACCGGAATAAATATCATTTTCTATTACGCTCCTTTAATATTCGAAAAAACAAAAATGGGAGGTAGTGTTTTGTTCCAAACAATGTTGACTGGTATAGCAAACCTGGTCTTTACTCTATTAGCCTTCCCCTTGATAGATAAAGTAGGGAGAAAAAAACTTCTCTTGTACGGCTCGTTTATAATGGGACTATGCATGGTGATTTTAGGCTGTTTTTTCCTGTTCAATAAATTGGAAAATTATTTTATCCTTGCACTAATTTTTATTTACATTGGTGGTTTTGCCTGTTCATGGGGTGCCGTATTATGGGTATATGTCGCTGAAATATTTCCGAACAGCATTCGGGGAAACGCTACCTCTGTTGCAGTTTTTGGGAATTGGGTATCCAACACTATAGTTACGCTTACTTTTCCGATAATGTTGTCCCACCTTGGAGGTGCTTATACATTTTTTACTTACGGAATCATTAATCTTTTATTGATTCTTTTCGTTAAGAAATTTATATTTGAAACAAAAGGTGTTGAATTGGAAAAAATTGAATCTTATTATTCATGAAATTGATATATGAAGTTGCTATTATTGTCTACGATTGACTTAATTATTTCCTATGGCAAAAAAAATCTCTATTAAAGATATTGCAAATGAACTCAAGGTAGCGAAATCTACCGTTTCTTTTGTACTGAATGGCAAGGCTAGGGAAAAAAGAATAAGTGGTGAATTAGCCGAGAGAATTTTAAGATTTATTAAAGAAAAGGGGTATGAGCCGAATCAGATTGCCAGAAGTTTAAGTACCGGTAAAACAAAAATGATTTGTTTGATGGTGGAAAAAATATCTGATTATTTTTTTTCTCATATTGCATTCCTGTTGGAAGAATTGGCTTATAAAAATGGCTATAAAATTATATTTTGCAGTACGGAAAATGATACTGAAAAAGCCAAAGAACTGTTGGGTACCATGCGTAACAGATATGTGGACGGATATATCATAACACCTTCCCCTGGCATTGAAAAAGAAGTACAGGAACTTATTCAGGATAACATTCCTGTAGTGCTTTTTGACAGATATTTTCCAGATATCCAGACTGATTATGTCATTCTTGACAATTACAGAGGCACTTATGCTGCGGTTCATTATCTGGCAAAAGAAAAAATTGAGAAAATCGGTTTTATAACTTTAAAGTCAATACAAACGCAAATGAAGGAACGCTTACAAGGCTATTTGAATGCTTTGGAAGAGTTTAAATTGCATCCTGTTTTACTCGAGATACCGTTTGGCTGCGGTAGCAGCGAAATGACCGCAATTATTCGAAATTTTCTGATAGATAACAATAAATTAGATGCGCTTGTTTTTGCTACAAACTATTTAACATTGAGCGGCATAAAGGCTTTAAGCGAATTAAAAATACGTTTTCCAGAAGATATACTTATCATTGCTTTTGATGATCATGAAATTTTTGAATTATATAACCCAACGATCAGTGCTGTTGCACAACCTATGGAGAAATTAGCAAACCAATTGTTCAGTATACTATATGAAAAACTCAAACACAAAGAAAGCAGTTCTGGTTTGCACCAGATTATTATACCAGCCGAATTGAAATTACGTGCATCATCCATTAAATTCCCCTTCAAACAAACTGTCGAAACAGGTATTTGAGTGTAGGCCAATGAAATTTCAATTCTTCTTAGTTCAATTAAAAGCTTGTTTTTGCCATCTTTTATTGTTTAATTGTGATATTTCAATTCTTCTTAGTTCAATTAAAAGACAAAAGGGGTTCCTGCTCCATTTACTATATGAATATTTCAATTCTTCTTAGTTCAATTAAAAGGTACACCTGCTGGGTCGTTGGCGTGCAATCTCTGCAATTTCAATTCTTCTTAGTTCAATTAAAAGGACAATTGTTTTCACGAAAAAAGGCATTAAAAGAAAAATTTCAATTCTTCTTAGTTCAATTAAAAGTATCCTGCGGCAACGGCACTCGCTGTTTTCTTGAATATTTCAATTCTTCTTAGTTCAATTAAAAGTGTTACTTGCTTAGTTTTTTCTTCTTCGTATCTGTATTTCAATTCTTCTTAGTTCAATTAAAAGGACCCCAGCCTTTAGCTTGTTCTTCTAAATAATTTAATTTCAATTCTTCTTAGTTCAATTAAAAGTTCATACGGTTCATATCTGTCAACAGTAACTTTACAATTTCAATTCTTCTTAGTTCAATTAAAAGCATTATTTCAGTTATTTCTTTTTCTGCTTTTTTAATATTTCAATTCTTCTTAGTTCAATTAAAAGAAATCTAATGTGCAAGGCGTGTCATATTTATATAAAATTTCAATTCTTCTTAGTTCAATTAAAAGCAAAACTTGTAAGCAATTTTGATTATCAAAATCAAAATTTCAATTCTTCTTAGTTCAATTAAAAGTAGGCTTGTCCTGTTGTTTCGTTGCCTGTTGGTGTTATTTCAATTCTTCTTAGTTCAATTAAAAGTTATAGAGACTTTTTAAATATATTCAGCGCTGATATATTTCAATTCTTCTTAGTTCAATTAAAAGTAGAGAAATTAAAAATTTAAAAGATGCCGGTTTACGTATTTCAATTCTTCTTAGTTCAATTAAAAGGGACATCGCACAATAATTGGAGACGGCGCAATAATATTTCAATTCTTCTTAGTTCAATTAAAAGATCTTTATGTTTAGCAACTTCGTCAATCCCATCAATATTTCAATTCTTCTTAGTTCAATTAAAAGACGATAATCGGATTCAGTCATTGAAAGTTTTTCTTATTTCAATTCTTCTTAGTTCAATTAAAAGGAAAATCCACTGGTAAGTGCTATTATTAATTATCTATTTCAATTCTTCTTAGTTCAATTAAAAGCGTGTGGCTCAACATCCGATGCTAAATTCTTTCTATTTCAATTCTTCTTAGTTCAATTAAAAGACCCGGATTTTGTATTAATATTCATTAGCACAAAATTTCAATTCTTCTTAGTTCAATTAAAAGAACGGTTACGATAAAGATACCATATCAACACGAACGTATTTCAATTCTTCTTAGTTCAATTAAAAGTTATGACAAAAAGATAAGTATAAAAGATTCAACCATATTTCAATTCTTCTTAGTTCAATTAAAAGCATTCCGCAACTGGCAAGGACAGTATCGTACTACTATTTCAATTCTTCTTAGTTCAATTAAAAGATATTTACTTTTTTGGCTTGTATATTGATATTTCCCATTTCAATTCTTCTTAGTTCAATTAAAAGAATAATCGTTCTTTTGCTCAACCGCTTAGCTATTTATTTCAATTCTTCTTAGTTCAATTAAAAGCTAACGCCAGTTGCCGTAAAAAGCGCATATAAATTTATTTCAATTCTTCTTAGTTCAATTAAAAGTTTACTGATTCGTTGCATAATTTAGCTAAGAAAAAATTTCAATTCTTCTTAGTTCAATTAAAAGTTCGTTTTCTTCTGTAAGAAAACATGAATCTAATGTATTTCAATTCTTCTTAGTTCAATTAAAAGCGTGCTGTCGTTCGGGTCTGTCGGTATTGTAGCCGTATTTCAATTCTTCTTAGTTCAATTAAAAGCACTGGAACAGTATTAACAGCCGCTACAGCAACTTAATTTCAATTCTTCTTAGTTCAATTAAAAGCCAAACTGAAATTTTATTGTATGGAAAATCCAAGCGAATTTCAATTCTTCTTAGTTCAATTAAAAGTAAGAAAGATTGGTTAATAATTTGAATTGCTTCTCGTATTTCAATTCTTCTTAGTTCAATTAAAAGAACTAAGTCTTCAGGAAAATATCGGTCTGTCTGCAAAATTTCAATTCTTCTTAGTTCAATTAAAAGGCACCGGAGAAAAAAGAAGTTGCTTCTAATAAAGAATTTCAATTCTTCTTAGTTCAATTAAAAGCGGCGGTTCAGAAAGCTTTATTAAAATACAAAGGTGATTTCAATTCTTCTTAGTTCAATTAAAAGTCCCCAGCCTAATATATTTACGTTTCTTATATCCATTTCAATTCTTCTTAGTTCAATTAAAAGTTCCTCCAAGAAATCAGATGTAAAACAATCCAACATATTTCAATTCTTCTTAGTTCAATTAAAAGAAACAGATTTGAGTTATGCAAACGCTGATAGACGCATTTCAATTCTTCTTAGTTCAATTAAAAGAAATTCAAAAAAATGGAACAGATAGGAGAATTATATTTCAATTCTTCTTAGTTCAATTAAAAGAAGTGGGAAATGTTCAAGGCTTATTGCGTACAGGACGATTTCAATTCTTCTTAGTTCAATTAAAAGCGCAAAAGCAACTAAGTTCAACGGCAAATTGCCCTCATTTCAATTCTTCTTAGTTCAATTAAAAGTTGCCGCGAGCTCTTTTATTGGTTGTTTCAATAATATTTCAATTCTTCTTAGTTCAATTAAAAGTTGCGGGCGATGATACGCTTTTTGTTACGAGGATAATTTCAATTCTTCTTAGTTCAATTAAAAGGATATTCAATTTTGCGAACAACCCATGAGAACTTAATTTCAATTCTTCTTAGTTCAATTAAAAGAATGACCCAAAATTAAATCTTATTAAAGATACTGAATTTCAATTCTTCTTAGTTCAATTAAAAGACATTTACTTTCATTGCTCGGTAAATAGAACTATTTATTTCAATTCTTCTTAGTTCAATTAAAAGATCCATCATTGTAACTAAATCGCCTTTGTGTGCCATTTCAATTCTTCTTAGTTCAATTAAAAGCACATCCATCATTGTAACTAAATCGCCTTTGTGTGCCTATTTCAATTCTTCTTAGTTCAATTAAAAGTATGCTTCGCGCCCGTTCGCGCAATCTTGTAGCTAAATTTCAATTCTTCTTAGTTCAATTAAAAGCCGAAAAGTTTTATTTCATCATAACGGTAAGGTGTTATTTCAATTCTTCTTAGTTCAATTAAAAGGAGCATCTTTTGCTTCCTTTGTTAAGCCTGTTTTATTTCAATTCTTCTTAGTTCAATTAAAAGTCGGAGGATTATGGGTTATGCTTATTGCTTTTCTATTTCAATTCTTCTTAGTTCAATTAAAAAGTGAATAATGGATCCGAAGGGAGGATTTACATAATTATTTCAATTCTTCTTAGTTCAATTAAAAGAATTTAGATTGGCTTTTATATAATAAAGGAGAGATGTATTTCAATTCTTCTTAGTTCAATTAAAAGACAAAGTAGGTCCGGTATTCCGTTCATATTGGTTATTTCAATTCTTCTTAGTTCAATTAAAAGGGGAACTTCTTCATTGTTTTGCCGAACATAATTTCTATTTCAATTCTTCTTAGTTCAATTAAAAGATTGAGCCATACAAGTATCTAATGTAATAACCCCATTTCAATTCTTCTTAGTTCAATTAAAAGGCGATGAAACACTTGGAGAAGTGAGCGAACAATTAAATTTCAATTCTTCTTAGTTCAATTAAAAGGAAAACGTGATGGCTTTGTTGTGTTTAGTTACACATATTTCAATTCTTCTTAGTTCAATTAAAAGGATCAAGCAGACGGCGTAATTAAAAGAGGATGGTTATTTCAATTCTTCTTAGTTCAATTAAAAGGAATATAAAGAAGAGAAAGGGATGTTTTTAAATCCATTTCAATTCTTCTTAGTTCAATTAAAAGTTCATACGGTTCATATCTGTCAACAGTAACTTTACAATTTCAATTCTTCTTAGTTCAATTAAAAGTTTATTCGACACATAAAAAGAAACATAACCTACTTTATTTCAATTCTTCTTAGTTCAATTAAAAGAATTAAGGGCACACGTGTACCCTTAATTCGATAATTATTTCAATTCTTCTTAGTTCAATTAAAAGATTCGGAAGGAAGCAATATTTGATTTGAATACTTAAATTTCAATTCTTCTTAGTTCAATTAAAAGGGCTTCGTGCCATTTAATACTTTCAAAGTCAAAATCATTTCAATTCTTCTTAGTTCAATTAAAAGTTCGCCCCATTCACAACTTCTGACTTCATATAATCAAATTTCAATTCTTCTTAGTTCAATTAAAAGTGTAATACTTCTTTCTTTGTCATTGTTTTAATTTATATTTCAATTCTTCTTAGTTCAATTAAAAGTCGTCGCATCGACGACTAAAAAAGCCTGTTTTTCAGGCATTTATAATTCAAAGATATAGATTTTTGCACGTAAAAAGTTGTCGATGTACAATTGTATAATTTTACCCGTACATCGACAACCTTGTGAAGGCCTTATCCTTACTGCATTTTTCGTTTTTCCAATATGTCAAAGAACTTTTTTCTTCGGAAAACCTCTTCATCGACAACTACAAAATATTATCCAACGTATTTTTTTCCATTCCTATTACCTGCTTTTCTAACCATTTTTCATCTCTGCTTTTAAACACAATAATGCTATCTGCTTCAGGTTTCATAACGGTTTTTGCTTTGGCTAACAGTTCCTTCAATTTCACTTCTGTCAACTCTCCTTCAAACACGCTGTTCTGAATCCAATTCAAATATTGTCTGCACAATTTAAGCATTTTCCCTACACGCTTTTCTTCAATATCATATACCAGAATCACATACATACTACCACCATGTTTTAAAAGGTTTGTACTCCTCCATACTTAAAATATGCTTAACCAATTTATAGCATTCCAACTTTACTAAATGCTTGTAACTCACGCTGCGCTTAAGGCTGCGGTGTTTAATGGTTTCAGCAAGACGTTCGTCCCAAGCCTTGATTACTTTTTTCCTGCCACTTTCTTTCAGTAAACAACTATTCAGTTTGTGGTCGAAATCGCTTTTGCCGATTATCTTTTTATTTAGCAAAGAAAATATCATTCTGTCCACCAAAACAGGTTTGAATATTTCGGACAAATCCAAACTAAGTGAATATCGGCGCTCGCCAGGCTGATGTAAATAGCTGATGGTTGGATTAAGTTGTGTATGATATATCTGGTCGAGACAAAGCGTGTAGCATAGCATATTGCAAAATGAAATCAACGCATTCACCTCGTTGGACGGCGGTTGTTTGCTGCGATTGCCCATTTCAAAATCGTTAATGATAAGGTCGAACGCTTCGTAATATGTCATACGGATATTGCCTTCAATGCCCATCAATTCATCAGTCTTGGTTGTTTGCAGTATTTGCTGCGACAATGATTCTATCTTTTCTATTTGTGCCGATGTGTCTTTATCGCGATTGTTGTAATAACGCAGATTTTTAATCATATTGAACGCCGCGCCTTCAATAAATTTTTGTGCCAGTAAAATTCGTTTTGAAGGTTTGGTATAATGTTCCGTTTGTGCAATCAATACTTTGCCGCTGAGTAAATAATCTTTAGGCATAAAGCTACCCGTATAATGCTCATAATAATCGAAAAAGTGAACGCTGATGGATTCTTTCCCTAAGAAATTATACAATTCGCTGTTAGCATCCAATGCACCAAAACAATAGAGATTATCCACACTTTCTACGGGAATATATTTGGGTGTAGATTCATTTCCATCTTCATCAACAGGCGTAAACTTTAGCGTATTATCCTTGCGACTCATACGCCCTGGATTGAATAAATAATAGGATTTTTTCATTATTCATCGATATAACAGAGTTCATAATAAGAACAACTTTTGCAAATTTTTGCATTGATTTTAGGCGGACAAATATCACTCTCTTTTAGCTGCGCAATAGCTGAGATAATGCTCAATAAATGTTGCTTATCCGCATCATTTAATACTACCAAACTTTTATGCCGCAACGTTGGATATTCCAATATCGCTTGCGCATTTTCAATGCCATTTAATTCTAATAACCAAATGTAATATTTAATCTGCCATTCGTGCGCTTCTTCTACCTTATCGCTGCGCTTGGTTTCGTGAATTATTTTTTCGTTGGCATCATAAAAATCTATTTTGCCCGTAAGTGTGATTTCATCATTTAGTGTAGCACTCAATTCTATCTCGGTATATTTTTCGGCTCGTTGCGAATAGCTGGTTTCGTGCAAGAGTTTGCCATCATATACGGTATCAGAAGTGTGTTCCATGTTGATGCCATTTGTATGCAGCCAACATTCACGCGGGCAAACATGATACAAGTTTATGAGTGTGGCGTTGATGTTCATTCAGCTAAAAAATTTCTGTAATTTTCCAAGCATCTTCCTCGTCAGATAATAGACCCAAATCAGGGGAATATTTTTTGTTTGTAATGAGATATTGCTCAACGTTTATTTTGCTTCCTTTGCTAAAAGCAAAACGTTCTTTTCGGATATTATCACTTTGCAACCAGCCGATAACACGACCTTTTCGTATCTGTACTTTTTCGCTTTCCGCGCTGATAAAATCCAAGTCTGACAAATGCTGTTCGTAGTCTTCTTTATTGTATTGAGGCAGTATTTTGATGCCATCAAATTGTCTGTAAAAATCGTCTTCTGTATGTTTGTTCTTGAACATTGGCGATAACAATTGTAATGCTTCTTTAAGATAATAATATTGGTCATCAAATTTTTTCTTGCCCTCTACGTCCCAATCCGGATATACTTCATCAATAGATGTTTGCAGCAAAGCCTCATCAATTACTCCATTATTTGTTATAACGATTCTTTCAAGGGCGGCAAGTGTTTTTTCAATAATTTCGAGATTATAGATATACTCATCTTCGGAATTATGTTCTTTAAACACAACACATTCACAAATCCCTTTTTCTCTACGCCTGTTTACACGCCCGAAACGTTGAATTAAAGCATCGATAGGCGCGGGTTCTGAATAAATCATGTCATAATCAATATCCAGACTTACTTCAATTGCTTGTGTCCCGACTAATAATTTCACAGTATCAGCTACCAATTCTTTTTCTTTTTTGATTCTGTCTTTACCCGTAAAAGAACCGTGTAGCAGAACAGCTTTATCTTCTTTTAATGCTATTTTCAAGTATAGAAAAGCAGCCTGAGAAGATTTTACGGTATTACACACGACCAACACTTTTTTGCCTGCTTTTAATTGCTGTCTTATTTCGTCTAAAGAATTACTCAATAATCCTTCTCTCAAAATAATTTTATGCCTTCTGAAACTTTTATATAAATCATTGTCTGCTTTTATTATTGAATAACTGCCAAGTGCACTTTCTAATTCTTGCTGCATAAATCGAGGCATTGTAGCCGTCATTATCATTACTTGGGCTTGCAAATATTGAACGGCAAATTCTATCAACACTTTTATCTGTGCAAAAGTTTCAGGATTGTAGGCATGGATTTCGTCAAATATCAAATAGCTTCCGGCCATTTCAAAAATGCCTTGTTCATAACCTTTTAATCCGAATAAATATTTTAGTAGCTGAAATGGAGTTGTAACTTTTACAGGCGTAACTATACTTTTAAATTTCTCTTTCAAAGATTGAATGCTTTCTTTTTTGGCTTGAACAGCATACTGAAGATTATCAAAATAGTTATTAAGATAATCACTGACTTTTCCGTGTAACATACCTATTTTATCATTGCTCATCTCTTTTTTGAGTCGTTCAAACATAGCATTAATTGATGCCGTAAAAGGCAGGATATAGAATACTCGCCCCTGACCAAAATGGTCTAATTGGTTTTGCAACCACATAAAGGCGCTTTCTGTTTTTCCCGAGCCTGTAGGTGCTGTCAATAGCAAGTTTCCAACCGTTTTACTTGATTGCAACTGATGTGCATAGGGTATGTAAGAAGCGTTGTGTAGATACTCAAAATCTTTATCTTCAAGATTGAACAATGTATTGATCTTTGCAGAGCCTAAATGGTCGCACCATTTTAAACCGCCAAACAGCAACATCAGCAAAAAATATTTATCTGTATCATGTTTGTATGGAGATTTTATATAGCCTCTAATTAATCCGTCTAATGTTTTAGGCTGAACTTTGGCAATATTTATCTCGTATTCTTTCAGCAAATCTAAAACATCGTTTAGCCTGATGTTTGCATTAAAAGCATCTACAAAATTGTTTCTGCTATCCAATGTTTCTAACATTCCGAAACCGGCATTTGTTTCATAAAATGCCAATTGTTGTTGCAACTCCTCTAAATCTTTATGATGTCCGGCAACTGCAAGTTTAATAGCCTTAATAACCTCTTTATCAAAATCGCCCAAAGCATCAACAAAAGGAATAGAAAACAATTCGTGTCGCTGGTACTTCCATTTATTTGGTTTTTCATCTAACAAATACTGAAACTCTTTATGAGCTTTGCCCAAATCGTGGAAAATAATAGCAACTTTTAAAATATCCCAAAAGCGTTCTCCTATACCTGATATATCAGCAGCTTTTGGGAAGGCTGTTTTGAGGAAATTATAAATAACCAAACAATCATCAATATGTTCCTTTAAAGAAATTGCTGGAGTACTTTGTTTGCTGTTTTTTGACTTTGCCAATAATTCCATCATCTACTCAAAATTCAATTCATGAAAATATATGTTTACCTCTTTGCCGTTTGGCAATTTATCCTTGTATGCAGTGATTGGTGTGTCAAAAGTTTTTGCTTTGTAACCAATAATGCTGTATGGTTCTGTACCCAAATTTTTTCTCGGAAATTCATCAGTAAAGTATTGAGGCAGTGCTTGAATTTGTCCGGGCAAATGATGTTTAAACGGAACTATCTGCCCTTTAATTTCAGTAGCGTTCTCTACTTTTTCCAATTGTTCTTTGGCAGAAATATTCGTTACGGTTGCTAAATCATTCATTCTGCCTAACAGTAATTGAAAATATGGAGCAGACAGATATTGAGCTATTTGTTCATCCGGCGTATAGATGCGCAAGAAATTATTGAACAAGAATTTCCTGTAAATAATGTTAGACTTCGCATTATTCGTAGGCTTACCGTCTTTACTGCTGATTTGATAAATAGTTTCGAGATCTTCGCCCTCACCTTCGTATTCAAAATAGTAGCCCAACCGTAAATTGGTGTGATGCAAATATTGACCCGCGGCTGCATTAATTAACCCCAATACCGTACTCAATGGTGGCACCTCCAATGTAGGCTGTGTGCCACTAATAAGATTCGGGTATCTGAAACTTGCTGTCCAACTCGTTATGTCAATTTTATACACTTTCATATTAAGGCAATTGTTTTTTTACTTGCTCGCAATATTGGTCAATAGCTTGATTGATGCTTAACACTTTTACGTTTTCAAACTCCGTTGCTAACGACTTCAAATCATCGTTATATTCATCCATAAATCCGCTACGTTTACCAATGAATATAGTTCCTTTAAACTGGCTTTTATAGTCGTTTAAAACTTCTTTCAACCCTTCAATATTTAATATCGCCCTTTCACTTTTTTGTCCTTCGCCAACAGCAATGTGAGAAAAAGGATGATTACCTGATGTTGTTGTAGCCAGCACAACAAATTTAGGAGTAACATCTGCCATATTATTAGTTTGCATAGCACATCCAGATATGGTTTTCAAGGCAGAAATAGTATCAGTAATACGCCTTTCTCGAATGTCTTTGTCTAACTGAACTAATTTCTGTGGTTCGCCCGATTTTGTTTTTACAAATGGGTCATTGATTTGCAATGCTCCTTTAGCAATTGCCTCTTCTTTTATTTTGTCCGTAAGGTTCTTAAAACCGGTTTTGTTATAGTTAGCAAATGTGCCTACTTGAAACAAATCCAAAGAAAACATTCCTTTCATAATTGCAGAATATTCTTCTTTGCTGTAAGGCACACTATCTCCGTCTTGCCTTGCCATACTTGACCAATTTTCTGCTGTTGTAACACCTGTAACAGAAACAATGGCAGAGTTTTTAAGAGGAGAAACTCTTGTAACAGTTACATCCTCTTTTTGCTCTTTCCCTTTTTTATCCAAAATAGGATTACCGTCTTCATCACGCACCACATCCTTTGCGGCTTTCATATACCCAAACACATCATCATCAGCATACACAACTGGGTCTGCATCTGTAAAAGCAATTTTTGTATCTCTTGTAACAGGGGATAACTCCCAAGCATGGTTTGTTTTTAAGCACTCCCGCCACCAATAACGCCACGCTTGACCGGAAACATAAGTATAGGCTCTTCCGTTTTTGTAAACTTTTTTTGTTGCAACAGCATTGTCAAAATTACTGCTGGTGCTTTTGCCTGCATTGTTTAGAGCTACAATATCTACATCTAATAGAATGAAGCCTTGTGTTTTTAAGTTCATAATTTTAAGTTTTTAGATTTCGGTTTCAAATTCAGTTTCTTCTTCTAATTCTACATCTACGGCTTTGTTCATTTCATGCAATCGCTGATAAATGGCAATTAACAGTAAATCTCTGATTTCGCTCCAGTAAGTTCCGTCAGGGAATAAATAGTCGGCATAATCTTCTACCGAAATAAGGGGTTTCTTTTCATCTCCATGCTTCTTATTATACCCGGCATTAAGATTTAATAAATATCGTCTTAATGCACTGCTTGACCGCTGCCCGTTGATACGAGTTATAGCTTTTTTGATTTCATCATCGCTACTGTCGGAAATAATGAAATCTGCTAATTCCAATATTTTGGAAAGTGTACGTTTTTCCATATTTCTAATATTTATTTGGTACTGTTCAATAATTTGAAAGTTGAAAGTTTGTGTTTTACTATGCCGTAGTATTAATTTGCGAAACCGCTCTGCATCGCCGTTTAACAAATAATCAAAGGCTTTGTTTCGCCATATTTTATAATCGTCAAAGCCAACTATTTCTTTACTGCTTGTCCATTGCTCCAACTTTGCATCATAAACCACATTTTTAAATTTAGAACTGCTGTATTGGCGATAAATGAAATTATTCCAATCTTTTCTGTGATGCAAAAGACAAAAAGCATAAAAAGAAAAAATAGTAGCCGGCAGCGTAATAATATTTATAGTCGGACTCGCTCCGAAATTAGTAAAGTGAAAAAGGTTTAATATTACACCTTTCGTATGGCTCGTTTCACTTTCTTCATCATAAGTGGCTATTTTCACATCTTCAATACACTGACGGGCATAATCAAAAATGGCATTTACCGGACTTGAAAAATCAGAACGCACTATCGAATGGGATAAATTATTTCCTAAAGCCCGAAAATTTTCATCTACATTTTTTCGCACAAAGTATTTTGTTACCTCAGACTTGTTACTTATTAGAGCAGCAACTTTATCCCCCAATTGCTCTACTCCCAACGGAACAAAAAATATACGAATGAGCGCTTCTTTAGATAAAAAAAGACCACTTTCAAAACCGTGATGAAAATTAATCAAAGTTGCAGAACCTGACATAATATGATTATCTCTCGCTGCGGAAAAAACTTTTGTTTTTTGCCCTGTAATTCTGCAATAACCGTCTATTCCATTAACACCATCTATCAATTCTTTATAGTATGCAATGGCTTTATCATACCCTTTTTGCCCTTTATTAGAGTTGTGTGTAATAGTCGAATTCAGAAAGAAACTGTGCAGGTTATTGTTCCATCTATGTACATAAATGCTTGCAGCCTCTTCAATTAAATCAAGAATGGATTTTTGAGGCTGCTTTTCTTGCAAGTATTCGATTACCAATCCCCCAATATCTGCAAAAGGATCACCGGTTGAATTAATATACCAATCAATGCCTCGTTTCATAATTTTATTCAATTTAAAAATGGAAACCATTGCAGATTTCACACTCATTACATTCGCCTTCGACTATCTTTTTGTTACAATTAAGACATTTCTTCGGCTTATTAATTAATCTGTCTTGCTTTTTCATAATTTCTCTCTTGTTTTAAAATAAGAAAGCCTGCCTTGGTGCAATTATAATTACATACCAAAAAAGTTCTGTTTCAATTCCCTCTTAGCAGGCATTCTACGCAAAGAAAGTCAATTATATTTAAATAAAAAAATAAAAGATATATTACAACCTAAAAAGGTTCTTGAAAATAATATTTTACCTTTTTTCGATACATACGCACCCACCACCAACTGTACTATTATACACGCCAACTCCTGCATTTATTAACAACTCTAACGCTTCCAATTTTCCTTTTATTTTCAACTGAAAATTTACATACCCTTTAACCTTCGTTTCTTCAGGCGTATATGCTTTAATTGTTATCAGCCTTGCTCTTGGCGGATTTTTATAGAATAACACTTCCATCTCCGTATCGGCAAAAGCATCTTCCACATCATTATACAAGATTTTATACTTGGATTGCCAGTTGTACATCAATTGCGGAATAAAATCAGGATGTTCCGGTGCAAGAAAATCATAGTATCCATTCTCATTAGGTTTGCTGCTCACTATCAGAGATAATGGTTGCAACACTATTTCCTGTAATGGTTCTTTGCTTAATCCAAGCGGCGCAGATTCTACTTGGCTAATTCTGAATTTTGTCCTGCTTTTCCTGTCCGCTATTTCAATTTCCTGATTTAAGAACAACCCTTTAATAAAAACTTCCGCAGCCTGCGGCAAATGAAACGACACTATAACTTCTGCTTCGGGTGTAAGCATATGCATCCTGTCGCCCTGAATTTTAAAAGGCGTTTTAATATCCGAGAAGGTAAACAGCTTAAATGTTTTTAAAGAATTTCCGGATCGCCTATATCCTGTCTCGTGTAGGAAGTACGCATAATCACTGTCGGCCTGCTGCAATATTTTATATACAACAGCACTCAATGGATACTGGTAATTGAGCGGCAAAATAGCCGGAAAATTTAAAGCAAAAAGTTTCAGTCTAAAGCGCATAATTGATTTATTTAATACAGTAACTCAAAATACACGGCAAAATCATCATATATCACAACAGCTATACAAAGCTAATATATTTAGTAATATAAAAGTTAATATTTTTAGTATTTAAAAAAGCTTACTTACGCATACTACGTCTTATGGCTTCTGTTGTTTCAACTTCATAAAACTAACAATCATTTTTCATACGAACAAAAAAGCTAACCCCTCGATTAGCACTAAAATTGAGATTTCAAAACGGTATTTGCTCCCTGCTTTATCAAATTCAAGTCGGGCAATTTGTTAGCTGCAAGACAGCAACTTGTATATTAGTCTTCAAACACTTCAAAGCTTTTATCGCCCAATAAATTTATAGTTACATATCTAACCCGCTTGGTTCTTACCGTGGTTTCAGTTTGCAGTTTTTCGTTATAAGCAAGAAAGCCAATAAAAGCAAAGCTTGCAAACTTTACCTTTGGAAAGCAGTTCTAACAAAATATCGAAACAGGTGCGGACAATTCTGGACGAATTTCTATCTCCGGTAAGCTTACCATATTTCTCTTCTTTTTAACTTTTAAAATCCTTTCTTAGAAAAAATTCAATCACATAAAGAAGAATTGTCGTAACATTTAATATCTACGTGATATTCGTTCTTTTCTGTACTAAAACGATAATGCAACATTTTGACTAAATATGCAGGAAAAGCAAATGGGTTTCTTTTGGTTTCGCCTATTTTATAAAATTTATAGGGGCATCGAACATTTGAAAAGTTATGGTATCAAAGGCTTGTACGCTTTTACCCGGTTTGCGTTGTAAACGGGTTTTGGTACTAGTCTCCGACAGTAAAAAAGCTCTAATCAAAAATCAGGGGCTTTTTTCTTTAAATCCTTATCAAATTACTGCGCAATGCCTTAATTTACTTCTAACAGATAATAATTTTTCTTCCCTTTTTGAACAAGCAAATATTTTTTATGCAACAACATTGTTGCTGTTATTTGCAATTGTATATCCTCTGCTTTTTTTCTATTGATACTGATACCGCCGTTTTGCAACATTTTTCTTGCTTCTCCTTTGCTGGGAAATATTTTTGTATCCGCTAAAAAAGTAATTACGTCTGCATTTAAGAGTGATGCAGGAATCGAAATTTTCTGAACGCCTTCCATATTCTGTAAATCTTCTTCACTTAAACTTTCAGCCGGGGCATGTTGATTGGAAAACAATTTTTCTGTTGTTTCAATTGCTTTATGGTATTCTTCTTGTCCGTGAACGAATGAAGTGATTTCCTGTGCCAAACACTTTTGCAGCAAGCGTTTTGAGGCATCAGCTTTATGAACAGTAATTATCTCGTCCACTTCTTCTTTTGTCAAAAAAGTAAATATTTTAATCCAGTTCTCAGCGTCTTCATCCGATGCGTTCAACCAGAACTGGTAGAATTGGTAAGGCGATGTTTTATCTGCATCCAGCCACACATTCCCGCTCTCCGTCTTACCGAATTTGGTACCATCCGCTTTTTTTATCAACGGACAAGTAAATGCAAAAGCATCTCCGCTTGCTTTACGGCGAATCAATTCTGTGCCTGTAGTAATATTTCCCCATTGGTCGCTGCCGCCCATCTGGAGCTTACAATTTTCATTTTTATAAAGCCAATAGAAATCGTATCCCTGCATTAGCTGATAAGCAAATTCTGTATAAGAAATGCCGGCATCGCCTTCTATTCTTTTCTTCACACTTTCTTTCGCCATCATATAATTTACGGTAATATGTTTGCCGGTATCGCGCAGAAATTCGATAAAAGAAATATTCTTAAACCAATCGTAATTATTTACCAAGACTGCAGCATTTTCATTATTGGAAGTGAAATCCAAAAACCTGGAAAGTTGTTTTTTTATACCTGCAATATTAATATTCAGTTGTTCTTCATTCAATAAATTTCTTTCGGCGCTTTTACCGCTTGGATCGCCGATCATTCCGGTTGCGCCACCAACCAATGCATAAGGTTTATGTCCGGCACGTTGCAAATGCACCAACAATAATATCGGCACAAGGCTTCCGATATGCAAGCTGTCTGCCGTAGGGTCAAAACCTATATATCCCGATGTTTTTTCTTTTAATAATTGTTCCTCTGTTCCCGGCATGATATCCTGCAACATGCCGCGCCAGCGTAATTCCTCAATCAAGTTCATTATAAATTAATTTCCTGCAAATGTAATTGATGACGAAGAATTTATAATGTCGAAAAAAAATTTACAAGCTTTAATAAAAAATAATTATTACGTAATATTACTTTAGTATTATTTTTAAGAGATGACGAGAAAAATTTCCTTAATTATTACAGCATATTTTATGCCTACAATGAATCTTTAGTAATAATTATGTTTTCGTTATCTCCAAATTGCACAGAAACGCTGTATCCTAAAGGTTTGTAATATTCTTTCAATATGGAAACAATTTTATCCTCTGTTTGTTTTTTATGCAGGTTATTGCTTTCCATTTGCTTTTTAGTTTGCGTGTATAAAGAGGCCTGAATTGCGTTGTAATAATCAGTATTTGTGGAAGCAAACCATCCTTCTTTTGTAATGCCTGTGGCCATATCCAGGACAAGTTCATAGCTCAATAGTTTTGGCTCCGGAAGATGTATGGCAATTATTTTTCCATTTGGAAATAAATTTATTTTTTCCTGTTGCAAATCCACACCATACTTCGCAATATATGGTACAGAAATGTTTACGGTGTTTTCCAAAAATATTTTTTTTAAATTATCGGAAATGCTGCCGTCGTTTTGAATATTGGTATTTTTAATAGTTGCCGTACCATGTATTTCAAGAGAAGATAATTCTGATATTTCTTTTATAAAGGCTTCGTTGGTAGCAATATTTTCTATTTTCACGGAACCGTTTTTCTTGCCTAAAAAATAAGCCAAAAGCCCGATAATGATGACTAAAATTAGTACAAGAACCGCTGTAGAAAACCTGAATTTCATGCGCTTATTTTATTTAAAAAGATTTATGATTTCTCTGCTGCATATTCTATTAAATCAGCTAAGGCATTGACCAATTCTGTATTTTCTTTTTCAGTGCCAATGGTAATTCGTAAGCAATTTTCGCAAAGCATTACACGGCTTCTATCGCGTACTACGATACCTTTCGTGAGTAAATATTCATACACTTGGGAAGCGTTTTTTATTTTAACCAATAAAAAATTTGCATCAGAAGGATAAACTTTTTCCACAATAGGAATTTGTTCAAATACATCTTTCAATGCTTCACGCATGGCAACAATTTCTTTAATCATATCAATCACTTGACCGTTTTCCTGCAAAGCTTGTAAAGCCAAATCCTGCGTAGCTTGACCAATGTTGTACGGCGGTTTTATTTTATTAAATACACGAATCATTTCTTCCGAAGCAAACATCATACCCAAGCGCAATCCTGCCAATCCCCACGCTTTACTAAAGGTTTGCAAGACCACAAGATTTGGATATTCTTTAAGCTCTTGCAAGAAAGATTTTTGTCGTGCAAAATTAATATATGCTTCATCAATTACTACGATGCCGTTGAAATTATTTAAGACTGTTTCAATATCATTTCTGTTTAAAGAATTACCTGTAGGATTATTAGGTGAACAAAGCCAAATGATTTTTGTATGTTCATCGGTAAGCGCTTCCAGATGTGCAAGGTTTAATTGAAAATCGTCCAGCAACGGCGCTTTACGCACTTCCACATCATTGATGTTGGCAGATACTTCGTACATGCCGTAGGTCGGTGGGCAAATAATCACGTTGTCTGTTCCGGGATTGCAAAATGCGCGAAATAAAATATCGATACATTCATCGCTGCCGTTGCCGAGCAATATATTTTTCGGATGAATATTTTTGATAAGAGATATTGCTTCTTTTACTTTTTGCTGATACGGATCCGGATAACGATTGTACCATTTGATGAGCGGCGAACCGAGACTGTTTTCATTGGCATCTAAAAACACTTTTGCTTCGCCCGAGAACTCATCACGAGCAGATGAATAAGGCACGAGATTCCTGATATTTTCTCTTAGTAAACTATTTAAATCTAACATAAAAACTATAATAATTTTTGATAGTGAAATCCAATAATTTTATATCCTTGATTTGCCCAGAATTTTTGCCCTGAAGAATTTGTAACATAGCAATTAAGTTCGCTTGCAACACAATCTGTTTCTTTGGCATAATTATAAATCCATTGCATTAATAAATTACCCACTCCTTTATTTCTATATTCAGGTAAAACGACAACATTATCAGGTTCAATATGTTTTCCAACATAATATTTAACTAATATCCACAATCCAGAAATACCAATAATATTGTCTCCGTCAAAAATGCCTATACACTTATACCCGGCTTGGAACATTTCTTTTAATCTGTTTTCCAAAATTCCTATAGATGCATCTTTTGAAAGTAATTGAAAGAATGAAATTATTTTTTGAGATTTATCTTCTTCCAAAAATTTAAATTCAATTTTCATGATTTTAAAAATTTAACTGCATTTACATTATTTGAAATTAAAATTGATTGAAAAGCATCAGCAATTTTGCCGTCATGCCCGATAGTCAAGCATCTCAAAAAATGTGTTGAGAAATTCCCGCTTTCGCGGTAATGATGTGGAAGCGTTTTCATTATTACTTAATTATCTACAACTTCATCAATTATTAACTACTAATTTAAATTCTTAATTCTCAAAGAAATCGCTTTCGCATGTGCATCTAATCCTTCTGCTTCCGCCATAGCGATTACCGCTTGTGAAATTCCCTGCAATCCTTGCTGCGTCAGCCTTTGAAAAGTTATCTTTTTTACAAAACTATCTACGCATACACCGCTATACGCTCTCGCAAAACCATTTGTGGGTAAAGTATGATTTGTGCCGCTTGCATAATCGCCTGCACTTTCCGGCGAATAATTACCGATGAAAACAGACCCTGCATTTACAATTTGTTCTGCAACACTTTCGGCATTTTCACACGCAACAATCAGATGTTCCGATGCATATTCGTTTGCTAATTCAATTGCTTGATCTATGTTTTTTACCAAAATTAATTTACTGTTATCCAATGCCTTTTCCGCAATGGATTTTCTTGGTAAATTATTCAATTGTTTTTTCACTTCTTCTTCAATATTGTTTAATAATGTTTCAGAAACTGTTATTAAAACTGCCTGACTATCGGCGCCATGTTCCGCCTGCGACAACAAATCGGAAGCTACGAAAGCAGCATTCGCAGAATCATCTGCCAACACACAAACTTCACTTGGGCCTGCCGGCATGTCGATAGCAATTCCTTCTTGCTGAATCAATTGTTTTGCGCAAGTTACATATTGATTTCCCGGCCCAAAAATCTTATATGTTTTAGGGATGGTTTGCGTGCCGTAAGCCATTGCACCGATTGCCTGCACACCGCCAATTTTATATATATTATGAACACCTGAAAGATTTGCAGCATATAAAATTGCGGGATGCAGGTTGCCATTTTTATCAGGCGGAGAACAAAGTATAATTTCTTTACATCCGGCAATCTGCGCAGGGATAGACAGCATTAAAATTGTTGAAAATAATGGCGCTGAACCGCCGGGAATATACAGCCCGACCTTTTCTATCCCTACGGATTTTCTCCAACAGAACACACCGGATTGCGTTTCAATTTTTTCTATCTGCGTTAATTGCTTTTCGTGAAAATTGCGAATATTTTTTGCAGCTATTTTGATTGCCTGTTTTAATTCATCAGAAATGTTTTTTTCCGCATTATCAATTTCCGCTTGTGTTACTTTAAAATTTTCTACAGCAGCACCGTCAAATTGTTCGGTATATTTTTTAACGGCAGCATCTCCGTTTTGCTTTATGTCTTTTAATATAGAAAATACTTTTTCTTTTAGTAAAGAATTATCAAACGCCGGCCGCATCAGCATTTCCGTCCATTCTTTTTTTTCCGGATAAATATATTTTTTCATTTTATTGTCAGATGATAATTAAAGTTGATAGATTATTAAATCACAGAAAATTGTTTATATTTTATACCACCATTTTCTCTATCGGAAGCACAAGAATATCCTCCGCTCCTATCGATTTTATTTCTTCAATATGTTCCCAAAATTCTTCTTCGCTCAATACTGTGTGGATGCTGCTCCAGCCTTCCAGAGCCAACGGCAAAATTGTCGGGCTTTTCATGCCCGGAAGCACTTGTATAATATCGTTTATTTTAATATTAGGCGCGTTCATCAAAACATATTTTTTGTTTTTTGCTTTTTTAATGGTCTGGATGCGGAATAATAATTTATCCAAAATGGTTTGTTTATCTGCAGGTAATCCGGGAGATTTAATTAATGCCGATTGTGAACGCAAAATCACTTCGGCTTCTTTCAATCCATTCATAAACAAAGTAGAGCCGCTGCTTACCAAATCGCATACAACATCCGCCAAACCAATGCTCGGCGCAATCTCCACGCTGCCGCTGATAACATGAATTTCAGCTTTGATATTTTTTTCATCCAAAAATTTTTGTACCAATACTGGATAACTCGTGGCAATTCTTTTTCCTTTCAGGAACTGTGCATTATCATAATTTTCATTTTTCGCCACAGCAAAAGATAAACGGCATTTACCAAAACCAAGCGGCTCTATAACTTCAACATTCTTTTGGGATTCGTATATTACATTTTCTCCTACAAATCCTATGTCGGCCACGCCGTCTTCTACATATTGCGGAATATCATCGTCGCGAAGAAAAAATACTTCTATCGGAAAATTCGATGCAACAGCTTTCAGTTGATCCTTTACATTATTCGTAATATCTATGCCGCATTCTTTCAACAGCTTCACCGAATCGTCGTGCAAACGCCCGGATTTCTGAATGGCTAATTTTAAATTCATTATTATTTATTTTTAAAAAAAGAAGGCTCGCCAATCACGGCAAGCCTCAAATGTTTTATTGTATCACACAAAACAAAATCGCTTACCCTTCGGATAAGAAATGATGATGATGTGTATGTGATTTTTTATTCACGCCGCAAAATTAACTGATTAATTGATATGGCAAAATTTTTGTTTACAACTTTAAGATAAGGTAACATACGCATTTTAGATAACTTCATTATACTATTTATAAAACATAGCTGGTCTGCAATATTATCGCGTCATGCCGAATTTAGTTCGGCATCTCTTGGCACAAGATCCTGAAACAAGTTCAGGGTGACGGGTGAGTCCAAAACAATTTATCATAACAGACTATCTTAGTAATATAAACTGTATTAAATCTAAAACAGAACGTCAATTCTAATTAAACATTTTAAATTATTTATTTTATAATCTTTGTTCTCATAATTGCTGTAAAGAATAAAATGTATTATATTTATTTTTTAACCTTAAAAAATAAAATTATGGGAGTTGATGCAAAACATATAGCAACATTTCTTTTAGGCGCTGCTGCCGGCGCTGCCGCATTAAAATATTCATCGATGAGTGATGAAGAAAAAGAAAAGCTTGCACAAAGTATTAAAGACAAAGCCAGTAAAGTAAGAGAAGAAGCCTCCGCTACTTTTGACAAAGCGCAGGATTATTTTTCCGAGCTTACCTCAAAAGGCGGCGACTCTTTAAAAGAACATTGGGCAGATGCAGAAAATTATTTAAAAAATTTATTCGGGAAAAAAGATACGTCTTCAGAAGCGCCTTCCGATGCTGTACCAACTACTCCAGCGGTGTAGTTTGACAGTATTTTTTCTGAAATTAAAAAGCATATACTGAAACTATCGGTATATGCTTTTTAGATTTTGGAGGGTATCACTTCATTCAATTTTTAACATGTGTTAATAACTAATTTATTGCATGGCGCATAAATTGAAGTAAATTGCTATAGCACTAATCCAATTATCAACATTTAAAAAATTTTATTTTGACAGATACAATTATCGAACTAAATACCTTAAACCCGATTGAATTTTTCGGTGTTAACAATGCCAAATTAAATCTTCTTAAAAAGCGCTTCCCATTATTAAAAATCCTGTCGCGCGGCACACAAATAAAATTAAGCGGCGCACCGGAATATGTTGAGGAAGCAAAAGAAAAAATCAATCTTATTATCCAGTATTTAGAACGCAGCGGCGATGTAAGCGATTCTTATTTCGAAGAAATCCTGGGCAGCATAGATGAAGGAAAAGTGGATAATTTCCTTGATAAACATCCTAATGATGTTTTGGTATTTGGCCCCAACGGGAAAACCATACGCGCCAGAACCGCCAATCAAAAAGCAATGGTACACGCAGCCGATAAAAATGATATCGTTTTCGCTATCGGTCCGGCAGGAACCGGAAAAACATATACGGCAGTTGCCATTGCTGTGCGTGCTTTGAAAAACAAACTTGTTAAAAAAATAATTCTTACACGTCCGGCAGTGGAAGCAGGAGAAAGCCTTGGCTTCCTTCCCGGCGATTTAAAAGAAAAAATCGATCCGTATCTGCGTCCATTATACGATGCGCTTGATGATATGATTCCGGCGGATAAACTCGGCTATTATATGAGTACAAGGATAATCGAAATCGCACCTTTAGCATATATGCGCGGACGAACGCTGGATAATGCCTTTATAATATTGGATGAATCGCAAAATGCGAATGACCTTCAATTGAAAATGTTTTTGACACGCATAGGTGCAAATGCAAAAGCCATTATTACCGGAGATCCTACACAAATAGATCTGCCCAAAAATCAGCGGAGCGGTTTGTGGAAAGCCGTTTCTATTTTGAGAAACGTGGACGGCATTTCTCATATTGAACTTAATGAAGAAGATGTAGTAAGGCACCGGTTGGTAAAACAAATCATCAAAGCATATAATAAGGCCGATGAGCAGACGGAAGTTGAGCACAGGTATTATGCCAATAAAAAGTCTGAAGAAGAAGGATTGCTCTGATATATATCCTTACTTTTGCCATTATTTATCAAATTAAATTTTCTATGAAGAAGATCTTATCGGTCATTGCTTTTTTGTTTGCAACAGCATTTTTTTTCTCTTGTAAAAATAGTTCATCACCATCTTCAGTAGCAAGTGCTTTTACCAAAGCCATGATTACGCAAGATTTTGTAAATGCGAAAAAATATGTTGTTTCTGCGAATACTGCTTTGATAGATCAAATGGCAGCTTTCAGCAAGCAAATGGCTATGCCTGATTCCATTCTGCAAATCATTAAGCAAGCGGTTATAAAAACGAAAAACGAAAAAATCACAGGCAATACAGCAACTGTGGATGTAGAAATTACGCTTCCTAAGGCCATTATGGGACAGACGGAACAAACCCAAACATTGAATCTTAAGAAAGAAAAAAATGAATGGAAAATTGATCTTGGAAATCCTGATATGCTATCTCCGGATCAAGCGCAGGAGCAATCACAGCCTTCTCAAATGCCTGCAGATTCGTCTTTGAAATCATTGCCTACATTGCCGGACAGTGCAGAGAAATAAGTAACGGGATAATTTATAATTTTCAATTTGCGCTTCAAGAAATTGAGGCGCATTTTTTATTTTTAAAATGAAGAAAGAACAGCGTTAAAATTATAAGCGGAAGAAATCTCTAATCTAAAATATCAATTCTTTATTATTAATTCATCACTACTTGTGTGTTGCCTGTTTCGTACTACATTATCCAAAGTCCATTCCACGCGCTTTTCAAAGGGATGCTGGCGCACATTGCAATCTGTTTTAGAACATATAGAACAACTTGCCGATTGACAGGCATCTGTATGGATAAACATTTCAAGGGAATCGCCTAATTCAGATGCTATATGATTTTGCAGTATCTCTAATTCTTCATGAGATTGTCTTAAATTTAAATACCATGGCAGAGACAAATGGCAATCTACATGTAATAAAGCGCCGTATTTTATTACACGAAGATTATGAATATCTATCCAGTTTTCTCTTCTGTTCCTGTTCAATACATCTACCAATTTATGCAGCAATTGCGTATCAGCTTCATCCATAATGCCGGCCAAAGATGAGCGCAATATTCTGTAACCATTCCACAATACCATCAAGCCTATTGCAATGGCTATTAATTTATCTAACAAATAAATTTTTGTGTATAAAATAATTAAAAGCCCAACAACTATTCCAATAGTTGTATAAGTATCTATCTGCAAATGTTTCCCGCTCGCCTGCAATGCAAGTGAACTATTTTTTTTACCGATTTTTATACAAACAAATCCTGCAGCATAATTTATTAAGGCCGTAATTATTACCAACATCAAACCTTTATCCAGAGAATTGATTGGCGTATTCTGATAAAAATTTTTAACAGTCTGAAAAATTATAAGAATTCCTGCGCCGATTATCATGGTGCCTTCTGCAGCTGCGGAAACAAATTCAGCCTTTCCATGTCCGTTAGGATGCCCTTCATCGCTCGGTTTAGAAGCTATAAATAAGCTGTACAATCCTATAAATCCGGCCAATACATTTACGATACTTTCAAGCGCATCGGCAAGAATAGAGGATGAATTGGTAAGATACCATGCAATTATTTTAGCAATAAAAAGTACTACGGATAGCGCGCATATCCATTTTTGAACCTTGTAATTTTGTTGGGCAGTATTCATTTTATTGAAACGGATAGGTTAATTTTTTGCACCTGTAAACCTCTTTACTTTTATGCCGATCATTTTTTTTATTTTCTTAAAAAATCTGAAATATGCTTCATTATTAAACAGCTGGGAATCGCGCATCGCTTTATATGTAAGAAATAGTCCTATCGGTAATAATACAAATGAAGAAAGCCACATACCTGTAAAGACCGATACCACATTTTGTTTCGCAAGTCTTTCACCTATTGTATTCAATAAATAAAACAGCACAAAAAAGATAATTGAAAAAACCAATGGCGAACCCAAACCACCTTTACGAATAATAGATCCCAAAGGAGCGCCTATCATGAATAAGATGAAACAGGCGGCAGATAAAGTAAATTTTCTATTAATTTCTATAAGAAAAAGATTTACACCGTCATTAAAATCTTTATAATCCCCTTCAATATATTTTATGTTATTTTTCGCCGATTCCAATTGTGTCACAGCGCGCTGGTAAACAATATTTCTTACAGAATCCGATAGCGAATGTGTAAGGTCGGTTTTATAAATTAATTTATTTTTTGCCCATATGCTGTCCTGGTATTGAATTGATTTTATGTTTGGATTAAGGGCTATTCTTATTCGTTTGGGATAGGAAGTATCTCCTTTTTTCAAAGAATCCATTCTGGGTAAAAGCTGTCGAAGGGAAAGCATTTTCGGATTGCCTTTATATGCTTCTTCGCCCATTTCATTAAATTTAAAAGTAGACATATCAAATACTTTTTTGTATGTCTCAAAATGGGTGCGCGTCAATTGTGTATTGGATGTGGAAGGCCTGCCTTCTTCATTATACATATATCCGTTTTGCAAGGTAAATTGCATGGACAGTTTATCGGGTGTCATTTCCATAGTGCCGGACTTAGCGGAAATTATATCATCTTGCAACCCGTAGTTTTTTTCAAATATTACTACATCGCCTATATTTTTATTGGACTTATCCTTATAGCCGATACGAATAATATAATTTGGTATTTTATCATAGAAAACACCCGGCTTAAAATTTACCGCAGGCTTCGTAGTAATTACATTGGTAAGCAATGTAGTTTGTTTTAAGTTGGCGACAGGGATAATATTATTGGAGAATAAAAAAGCAATTCCGCTTAATAATACGGCTACTATTAAAAGCGGCCTCATAAACCGCGCTAAAGAAATACCCGCGGCTTTGATAGCAACCAGTTCAAACGATTCGCCCAATTTTCCAAAAGTCATTATAGAAGATAACAATAGCGACAGAGGCAATGCCAGCGGAATTGTAGTAGCAGTAATAATCAGCAGCAGCTTGCCAATAGTAATCATATCAAGCCCCTTCCCTACCACATCGTCTATCCAAAGCCAAAGGAATTGCATTACCAATACAAAAACCGAGATCAGAAATGTTGCAAAAAATGGCCCGATAAAAGAACGAAGGATTAATTTGTCGAGCTTTTTTATTACCATAATTATAAGTGTTTATCGCTGCTGCGACAAAAATAATGAATTAAAGCAGTTAAGCTTTTCTCTTATGAATTTAAATGGAAAAGTAATTAAAATGCATAAGGCTGAACGATCGTTTTTATCTTTTTCTTAGGAATAAAATCCGGATAAATTATTGAATGTATTTTCTTTTGATTAATAAACCGTCTTCCGTTTGCCGCTTTCGAAATCTTTAAAAATGAAAGAACCGAGATTGTCGAGGGTTGCGAAATATGCCTTGCCGTTGTTCATTTCTGTAAATTCATTTACAAATGCCTGCAAATAAGGATCGGAAGCAATCATGAAAGTAGTAATATCTATTTTTAATTTCTTGCATTGCGCCGCAAGATTGATGCATTTGTTAGTAATCTTTCTGTCAAGCCCGAAGGAATTTTTATAATATCGCCCGCCGATTTTTAAACAGGTTGGTTTGCCGTCCGTAATCATAAAAATTTTTTTATTGGCGTTCTTTCTTCTTCGTAAAATATCCATGGCGAGCTCCAATCCGGCAACCGTGTTGGTATGATAAGGCCCAACCTGTAAGTAAGGCAAATCTTTAATTTCCACAGTCCATGCATCATTGCCAAATACTACAATATCCAAAGTGTCTTTCGGGTATTTTGTAGTAATCAACTCACTTAATGCCATCGCAACTTTTTTCGCCGGCGTTATCCTGTCTTCGCCATACAGGATCATAGAATGAGAAATGTCTATCATTAATACGGTAGAAGTCTGCGCTTTAAAGTTTGTTTCATGGATTTGCAGATCATCTTCATGTAAAGAAAAATTATGGATGCCGTGATTGATTTGTGCATGGCGGATACTTTCCGTAAAATCTATTTGTTCAAGTTTGTCGCCAAACTGATAGCTTCTTGTATCGGAATTTATTTCATCGCCGCCGCCACTTTTTTTAGTATTATGATCTCCCTGTTTTGACTTTTTGAATTTACTGAAAATCTCCTCAAGGCTTCGCTGCCGTATGTTTTGCTCGCTTTTCGCCGTTAAAGAATAATCGCCGGATATTTCGTTTTCTTTCAAATAACCATTGTCTTTTAAATCCTGAATAAAATCGCCCATGCCATAACTCTCATCCGTAAGTTTAAATTGCTTATCCAGCTGGTTCATCCACTCAAGAGTTTCATAAGCATCGCCATTTGTGTAAGGAAGCAATTGCATAAAAATATCTAACAATTGCTCAAATTTGCTTTTGCCATCATCAGAAACAATTTTTGAAAATTCAAAACCAATCATTATCCGAAATTTTAGATAATAAAGTTACACAATTTTACAGCAGAATTTTTCTGTTGCATTTCATTGGCAAAAATTTCGCATTTTAATTCAATTCAAAAAAAAGACAATGCTTATTTATTAGAAAAGCATTGTCCTTAATTATTGTTGAAAACCGGCAAGAATTAATACATTCCTACCATATTTCTCATTTACGTTCTTTCTAAAAATTCTATCTTCTTTCCATGAATTTTTAAAAATTACAAGTAATTAAAAATCGTCATCAAATTCATCATCATCAAAAGTATTGAGGTCGCCAAAGTCATCATCAAATTTAAAGTCATCATCATCCTCATCCTTTTTTTTGCCTACAGATTTTTTGGGGCTGCCGCTACTTTTAGATTTTGATTTAGGTATGTCAAATTCATCAAAATCGGGATCCCAATCATCGTCTTCTTCCGCTTTATTCCAGTCGTCATCAGTGTCGTCTAAATCATCATCTTCATCATCATCGTCATCATGTGTTTTTTTAGCCGAAGATTTTTTACGAGGCGTTTCATCGTCATCATCTTCATCTAAGTCATCATCATCCTCCAGTTCATCATCGTGTTTTTTTAATTTAGAAGCCGAAGCTTTTTTTGCAGACGGAACATTTTTTTTCGGGGCGTCTTTTTTACTTTTGTCAGATTTTGTTGCCATAGTTCATCAATATTTTCTTTCGTAAAATTTCAACGAGTTTTTTACACAAACAAATTTTTCGCGCACTTTTTTTTATTTTTTTTATATTTAGTACAATCTTATCGGTTTTTGATAAATACTTGCTGTTATTATCAGCCCGGAATTTTTAAATTATTACATATTTCTGCAAACTATCATCCGCGTATTCCCGGTTCTTTTCTGCACTTAATCATTATTTTTTATCCATCTTTGTTATCAGGATATTTATCAAAATAATTTTTTTTATGGCTACGAAATTAAAATGCCCTAATTGTAATCACGAGTTTCCTTTAGAGGCCGCGCTGAATGATGAATTGAATGCACTGCTCGAGAATACAAAAAACGAGTATCGGAATCAGATGAATACTTTTTTAAAAGTAAAAGAAGACGAATATAATAAAAAAGAAATTGTTCTGAAAGAACAGCAAGCGGCACAAAAAAAACAATGGGAAGAAGAATTGAAACAAAAGAACAAAGCGCTGGAAGATGAGATAAGAAAAACGGTTGCCGGTGATTTCGAAAATCAGATTAAAATACTTAGGGATTCTATTCAGTCAAATGAAGAAAAACTCAAATCCGCACGTGCGAAAGAACTGGAATATCTGCAAAAGGAAAATGCACTGAAAGAAAAGGAAGCTGAGCTGGAATTAATGTTGCAAAGGCAACTGATACAAGAGCGGGAAAAGATGAGAAATGAATTGATGAAAGAAGAAGAACTTAAATTCGGGTTAAAGCAACAGGAATTTGAATTAAAGCTGCTTGCCAAAGAGAAGCAACTGGAAGACCAGAAAAAATTGGTAGAAGAAATGCGCCGCAAAGCCGAGCAGGGAAGCATGCAACTGCAAGGTGAAGTGCAGGAATTGAAATTGGAAGAAATACTGAAATCAACTTTTCCTTTTGATAAAATCGATGAAGTGCCAAAAGGCGTAAAAGGTGCGGATTGCGTACAAACCGTTCATAATAATTTCGGCAAAGAAGCCGGCAAAATAATTTTTGAAAGCAAGAATACCAAAGATTTTAATATAGAATGGATCGAAAAACTGAAAGCCGATATGCGCTCGCTGAATGCCGATATAGCGGTAATCGTTTCAAAAACTTTACCTAAAGAATTAGATCGTTTTGGCGAAAAAGACGGTATTTATATCTGTACCTTTTTGGAAGTAAGAAGCGTTGTGTCTTTGCTCAGGAACGGATTATTAAAATTGTCGGAACTGAGAAAAAGCCAGGAAAATAAAGGCGATAAAATGGCAATGTTATATGATTATCTTACCGGGCACGAATTTGCGGGGCAATGGAAAGCAATTGTAGAAGCATTCCGGGCTATGAAAAGCAGCATTGAAAACGAACGGATTGTGATGGAAAAGCTATGGAAAAAACGAGAAAAGCAATTGGAAAAAGTGTTGCTGAATGCTACGCATGTGCATGGCTCCATAGAAGGAATTGCGGGCGCAGACTCTATTAATCTTGCCTTACTCGACAGTGAAGATGAAGTATATATGCTTGAGTAATAAAATTTTGCCAAAAGGAAAAATTACCCGGCTTTTGTTTTTAGTTGCCATTGATATATTTTCTTAATTTCGCCACGATAAAATCAGAATAAAGAAAAGATGTTTAATAATCTGTCGGAACGTTTGGAAAGCGCTTTTAAAAACCTGAAAGGGGAAGCGCGTATTTCGGAATTAAATATTGCCAATACGGTAAAAGATATTCGTCGTGCATTGCTTGATGCCGATGTGAATTATAAAATTGCCAAAGAATTTACCGATAAAGTAAAAGAAAAAGCAACCGGTGAGAAAGTAATTAATGCCATCAGTCCGGGGCAGTTAATGGTAAAAATTGTACAGGATGAATTAACGGAACTGATGGGCGGCACGGAAGCCGGTTTTGAAACAAATGCCAATCCTACAATCGTGTTGATTGCCGGTTTGCAGGGAAGTGGTAAAACCACATTCAGCGGTAAACTTGCCAATTATCTCAAAACACAAAAAGGCAAAAGGCCTTTGCTGGTAGCTGCGGATATTTATCGCCCGGCGGCAATTGACCAACTACATGTATTAGGCGAGCAAATAGGCGTAGAAGTTTACAGTGAACGCGAAAACAAAAATGCTGTTTCTATTGCCGAAAACGCAATTAAATATGCAAAAGAAAAAGCGAAAAATATTATCATCATTGATACGGCCGGCCGCCTTGCGGTAGATGAAGTGATGATGAATGAAGTTGCAGATATAAAATCTGCAGTTCGTCCGAATGAAATACTGTTTGTTGTAGATTCCATGACCGGCCAGGATGCGGTGAATACAGCAAAATCTTTCAACGACCGGCTCGATTTTACCGGCGTTGTACTTACCAAACTCGATGGCGATACACGCGGCGGCGCTGCACTTACGATAAAATATACGGTTAATAAACCCATTAAATTTACCAGCAGCGGCGAAAAGTTAGATACACTTGATGTATTTTATCCCGATCGTATGGCGCAGCGTATTCTCGGAATGGGCGATATTGCTTCATTGGTTGAAAAAGCGCAAGCCCAATTCGATGAAGAACAGGCAAAAAAGCTGGAAAAGAAAATCCGTCGCAATCAATTTGACTTTCAGGATTTTCTGGAACAGTTGCAGCAAATCAAAAAAATGGGTAACCTAAAAGATTTAATGGGCATGATTCCCGGCGTAGGAAAAGCTATTAAAGATGTGGATATAAGCGATGATTCTTTCAAAGGAGTGGAAGCCATTATCAATTCAATGACGCCGTTTGAACGCGCCAATCCGGACAGTATCGACACTTCTCGCAGGAACAGAATAGCAAAAGGTGCAGGTAAGCAATTGAGCGAAGTAAACGCGTTTATGAAACAATTCGAACAAATGCGCCAAATGATGAAGATGATGAATAAAATGCCAATGAGCGGCATGATGCCTGGAATGGGCGCGCTAAAAGGAATGAGAAGGTAAATGTCTGAACGAAGATTTGGGCAGATTTTAAGGATTGGAAGATTATTATCGTGGTTATCATAAAAACCTTAATCCTTTTTCAAAAAACAATTTGACAATAAAAGCAATAAATAAATCGATCCAATGATACAACGCATTCAAACTTTGTGGCTTTTTCTTACAGCTATACTTGCGGCTTTAACTTTTAAATTTCCTTTTTACGTAGGTACTTGGGTAAAAGACAATGTACAGCATCCGCAAATATCTTTACTTGCATACAATCCTTCTATTCTCGTTTTGATAGCTACGGTAATTATTATTGTAATCGCATTAATATCAATTTTTCTGTATAAAAACAGGCGGCAGCAATTGCTAATTTCCGTGCTTAATTTCATCATCAGTATTGTATTGATTTATTTATATTATAACGAAATTCACTCGCACTTCTTGACAGGAAGCGGTACGTTAGCACTTACTTCTATTTTTATATTTTTGATACCCATTCTTCTAATACTGGCAATGCGAGGTATTAATCGTGATATTAAATTATTGAAAAGAGCCGACAGATTAAGAGATTAACTTTTAATTTTGGCGAATATTATCAATTCTATTAAAAATAATATCGATAGAATTCATCTTCATTTTTTGCCCAAAAGTTCGATTATAAATTTTTAATTTAAAATGTATAAATGAAACGCTGCTTATCTGATATTATAGGTGTAATCATTGCTTTTTTCATTTCTCAATCGGCATTTGCATGGGGAACCACCGGCCATCGTGTAGTAGCGGAAATTGCACAACGACATTTATCGAAACATGCAAAAAAAGAAATTGCAAAAATATTCGGCAAAGAACCTTTGGATTATTGGGCAAACTGGCCGGACTTTATTAAATCGGATACGACAGACAAATGGAAAGCGGCTTATGGCTGGCATTTTGTGGATTTGCCCGGCCATGTTTCAAAAGAAGTATTTATACAAGATTTAAAAGCCATTGATCATAAAAGTTTGTATTCCCAAATTCCGGCGATGGAGCAAATATTGAAAGATAAAAATGCGTCGCTTGAAGATAAGAAAATTGCTTTACGTTTTCTTATTCATTTAATCGGCGACCTTCATCAACCTTTACATGTAGGAAGAGATGAAGATGCAGGCGGAAATAAAATTAAATTGACGTGGTTCAACAAACCGACTAATCTGCATTCAATATGGGATGATGAACTTGTAGATTTTCAAAAATGGAGCTATACAGAATATGCAAACAATATAGATGTAGCAGGAAAAGATGAAATAAAGCAAATTCAAAGCGGTACTTTGGAAGATTGGTTTTTTCAATCGCATGAACTTGCCGATGAAATTTACGACAGAACTCCCGAAGATTCAAAGCTCAGCTACAAGTATAATTACATTTTCTACAATAAGTTGAATCAGCAATTACTGGACGGCGGCTTGCGTTTGGCAAAAGTGCTGAACGATGTGTTTAAGTAATAATTATTTGCAAAATAAATATTATTAACAACCCGGATTTTTCGGGTTGTTTTACTTTTGTAAAACAATGAAACGCAAAACCGTATCAATACAAATAAAGGCATTTACGCTGTTGATTATATTTTTCATTAACCTGATTGCCTTGTGCAGTTGCGGTTTCGCACAACTTCCTACTCACAGGCAGGATAAAAAGATGATGAAAAATTGTTGCTGCTGCAAACATGATTCATCGAAAAAAGACTGCAAAAATCATCACACAATTTCTTTTAATGAAATGGACAAGACACTTGTAAATGTAGTGTCTATGCAGTTTTCAGCCATTCATTATTTTTTAATTTCTCATTTTATATCTCTACCCGAAAATAATTTTTCTTTCATTCAGTCTGTTTATTATCAACAAGTTTCTGTTGTTGATACGAGTCCGCCTGACTTAAATATCCTGTATCGTTCTTTTTTGATTTGATTGATTTTTTTAGCTCTCGTGCGTCATTCCCGCGTAGGCGCGAATCTATATCGTGCGTAATAATTATTTGCCAAGAGATGCCGAAACAAGTTCGGCTTGACGAATAAATTAGTTTAAAAAAATCAATCTTTATCTCATGCAAAAAATATTTTTCATACTTGCATTTTTAGCAAGCCCGTTGTTCATTTTCGCGCAGCAAAATGACAGTTCGCATTATGATATTTATCACTTAACTATTTCTGATACAACTGTAAATTATACCGACAAAAAGGTAAAAGCCATTTCTGTAAACGGACAAATACCTGCGCCAACCTTATATTTCAAAGAAGGCGATACTGCAATTATTTATGTGCATAATGCCATGATGATGGAAACTTCTGTTCACTGGCATGGAATTATTTTGCCAAATAATCAGGATGGCGTTCCCTATCTTACTACGCCGCCGATAAAGATGTATGAAACTTTTATGTATAAATTTCCCTTGAAACAATCGGGCACTTACTGGTATCACTCGCATACAATGTTGCAAGAGCAAAGCGGGCTCTATGGCGCAATTGTTATTCAACCTAAAGAAGAAAAATATAAAGTGGTCGGAGAAGAAACGTTGTTGCTTTCCGATTGGACAAATGAAAAACCGGAAGAAGTACTTCGTACATTAAAGAGAAGCGATGAAAGCAACGAATGGTACGCTATTAAAAAAGGATATGCGCAAAGCTTTGATAAATTAATTCAACATCATGCATTGAAAGACAGGCTGCAAGCTAGTTTTAACAGAATACCGCCGATGGATGTCAGCGATGTTTATTATAATACCTTTTTAATTAACGGTAAAAACACTTTTAATTTATCAAAATATAAAGCAGGCGATAAAATAAAATTACGTATTATCAATGGTTCATCTTCCACCTATTTTAATATAGAATTTGCAGGCAAACAAATGCAAATGATTTCCGCCGATGGAAATGATATTTCTCCAATAAATGTAAACCGCGTATTGATGGGCATTGCAGAAACGTATGATTTTATAATAACTGTTCCCGAAAACGGCGCTTATGAATTTCGTGCTACTCCGATGGATCAAACAGGAAAAACGTCTGTAATGATAGGCAATGGCGAAAATCATTTTGTAAAAAATATGCCTAAACCTGATATGTGGACAATGGATGGAATGATGCAATTGGCAGACATCAACGTGCCAATGAAGATGAATTCAAATATCAGCATGAAATACATGAACATGAAAGGTATGTCAATGCATCACAATCATGATATGTCTTCTATGAATGAGGACGATGAAGACACTTCGACTATGGTAATGCCGGACGGTACGCGCATGAAAATGAGCGACATGAAAAGTGATAATAATGATGACGAAACGGATGACTCTAATTATGTAATTTTCAATTACAACATGCTGAAAGCTTTGCAACCAACGGCTTTGAAAGGAAAGATCGACAGAAATATTGTACTGAATTTAACGGGAAATATGTATCGCTACATTTGGTCGATTAATAATAAAACTTTATCCGAACAAGATACCATTTTGATTAAACGCGGCGAGAATGTGCGCATGATTTTGGTCAACAACACAATGATGAATCATCCTATTCATTTGCACGGACATTTCTTCAGAGTGTTAAATGATAACGGCGACTATTCTCCTTTAAAACATACTGTTGATGTGCCGCCAATGCGCACTGTTGAAATTGAATTTCCTGCAAACGAAGCACAAGGAGACTGGATGTTTCATTGTCATATTTTATACCACATGATGAGCGGCATGTCTCGGATAGTTCACTACGATGGCTTTTCAAGAGATTCATTGCTACATAAATATCCGTATAAAAAAGCGCTTGATGACGATAAGCAATGGTTCTTTTGGGGAAATGCAGAATTAAAATCTCAAATGAGTGAAGTAAATTTGAATTATATTAATCGCAATAATGCAGTTCGGCTTGAAGGAAGTGCAGATTATCACGGCAAATACGAAGGAGAATTAACTTATGAAAGATATATCGGCGATTGGTTTCGGCCATTTGTAGGCATGAGTGTAACAAGAGAAAAGTATTATAATATTTTCAACAGTAAGCAAACATTTTATCAAAACACTAATGCACCTATTATCGGTGTTCGGTACACACTCCCCTACTTTATCGAATCGGAATTAAGGATTAATACAAAAGGCAGAGTACGTTTTCAACTCGAAGGCGATGAATGGCTGTTGCCGCGCGTAATGTTTAACTGGAATGCTAATACCGATAAGGAATATCATCTGGATTTCCAATATATTCTGGCGAAGACTTTATCCATCTCTGCTGGCTGGGATTCAAGGTATAAATGGGGCGCGGGATTGAAATTGAGGTTTTAATTAGCGCACTATTTATTTTCTGAGCAAGTTATTCGTTTGCGAAAAAAAATGTATCAATACCGAACACTATGTGTATCAAAATCGGACACTTTTTATATTATTAAAAACTTCATATAATTGATTTTTAATTAGTTAATCAATTGGCATGTAAGGTGTTGCTTCATTGAAAATAGTTTTCAATGAAGCAAATATTTATTATTTCATTTCTTTTTCTTTCTGTTTTTGTAAAGGCGCAAGATGCGGACACCACTTCTGATTTTACTTTAGAAAAATGTGTGCAAATGGCTTTGCGCAACAATGTAGACATCAACAATTCGGCATTTCAGTCTCAGCAAAACAAAGCTTATCATACACAGGCGCAAGCTGCACTTTATCCTTCGGTTAGTGGTTCGATTGACCATTCGCTCAATAGCGGACGCAATATCAATTCCCAGAACAATACTTATTCGACCCAAAGTTTTACGCAGGCAAATTACGGTTTGTCTGCCAGCGTTCCCATTTTCAATGCGTTCAAGTATAGAAACAACATCAAGAAAACAGATTTGGATTTTAAAGCAAGCCAATACGATCTGCAAAATGAAAAAGACCAAATCACGTTACAGGTAATTGTTGCTTATCTGAATGTATTGAATCAGCAAGACCAATTGGAAAATTACAAGCAGCAATTATTAAGTACACAAGCACAGATGAATCACCTGGATTCAATGAACGGCGCAGGCGCTGCAAAGCCGGATGATATTGCCAATATGCAAGGACAGTTGAGTGGTAATCAAATTTCAATAGTTCAGCAGGAAAATGCAGTTAAAGATGCAAAAATTACTTTGTTTAATCTGATGAATGTGCCTGTAAATATTGATGCCGTTTTGGAAAGACCGCAATCATTAACCGATATTCAGCTTGCGGAAAACCAATCAGTAGATGATATTTATTCGCGTTCGCTGCAAAATTTGCCGATGATAAAAGAAGCAGAATTGCAAGAACAAAGCGCTTACAAATATGTACAAATCAACAAGGCGGATTATTATCCTTATTTGCAATTCGGCGCAAGCATTGCAACCACTTTTACAAATACGGCAACTGACTCATACGGCAGCAAAATCGGCTATTTCAATCAATTAAAAAACAATTATGGCACGTCATTCGGCCTCTCGCTGAATATCCCTATTTTCAATGGCTTACAAACGAGAACGAATGTAAAGATTGCCAAAATTCTTGCAGCAAAAGCAACGTTCAATACAAAGACTGTAAAGAATAATTTAAAATCAAATATCGTGAAAGCCTCGTCCGATGCTGATGCAGCTTTAAGCGCTTGGCAACAACAGCAGAAGCAAGTAGATGCCTACAAAGAACTGATGCGCGTGGACGAAATAAAGTTCAATGCAGGCGCAATGAATGCAACGGATTATTTGGTAGATAAAACAAAACTGGAACAAGCGGAAATCACGTTGATTGTAGATAAATACACCTACATTTTTAATTCAAAAATTTTAAGTTACTATCAGGGTGATTTGTCTTTTTGATAACCAATATTTCCAAATCATAAAAAAACCATGTTACTCTATTATTTCAAAACATTAATTAGCGTGAAAAAAATGATTTTAATAATCCTCTTCCTTTCTTGTTTAACGAATAGCTTTTCTCAAAAGAGAAACATTAATATTGTTGTTGATGAAAGAACAGAATTGATTACAATTACTCAATTATTGTTCGGCTATCCTTTGGTTGGAAGAACAGACATAAATTATAAAAACGATATACAGAACTATTTTAAAAAATATGAGAATGATACAACGGTTTCATATTTATTAGAAGTTACAGAACACAACTTTTCATTCACCAAACCTTTCCAATTCACATATCATTATTCATTTCCCGATTTTAAACAGAAGTATGATTTTACGGGACAAGAGGTAAAAGATTTGGATTATGGCAACCGCAAAGAAACGTTGCTGTTGTACAATACAAATCTTAAAGAGTTTTACGACAAAACCCAATTCCATAATTTTTATAAAAATCATCAACTGTTTTATGATAGCATAACAACGCAGGTAAAATCAGCAATTGATAAATACAATCTTGTGGAAACATTGGAAAAGCATTATGGCTGGAAACAACACTCATACAATTTGGTGATAAGTCCATTAAGCATAGAAGCGGGAATGTCGATAAGAATTAAAACTCTGAAAGGATACGATTCATATGCAATTGTTGGTCCAAAATATGACAGCAAAGTAACGCCTGTTTTTGACGTTAAAAATATGATGGAAGGATTGATTATTCATGAGTTCAGCCATGCCTTTTGCAATCCGCTGATTGATGAATATTATTCTCGCTTGGAAAGAGATAGCAGTTTGTTTGATTCGTTGAAATCTGATTTACATAAACAAGCCTGCGATAATTGGAAAGATGCTTTGTGTGAATTTTTTACAAGAGCAAATGAAATCATATTTGACAGGGCAATTATTTGGAAAGGCTGATGCAGACAGCATTTATAATGAATACATGAAACAAAAATGGATTTATATCAAAGAGTTAATTCCTATTATTGAAAAATATGATAACAATAGAAACAAGTACAAAACGCTTAATGATATAATGCCTGAAGTAGTTGCATATTTTGATAATGAAGAAAAAAATAACAGATAAAACACAATAGAAAACATTAAACAATAAAAAATAAACACTGTGGACAGAGTAATCGAACAAAAAAAATGGAATAAAAAACGCATTCTTACAATTGCAGGAATTGTTGCATTGATTGCATTAATAGGTGCAAGTTTTTACTACGCGCGCGGCGGCAGCAAGCTGAACGTCGATAAAGAACGCATTACGATAAGTGAAGTAACCAAAGGGCAATTTAAAAATTACATTCCCGTAAATGGCGTGGTAATGCCCGTTTCCACAATTTATCTTGATGCAATGGAAGGCGGTCGCGTAGAAGAACGTTATGTGGAAGACGGCGCAATGATGAAAAAGGGACAGCCTATTCTTCGCTTATCGAACACAGATTTAATGATGAGTTTGGTAGAACAGCAAAACAATGTTTACAACACTTTGATGCAGGAACAGATCGCGCAAAACGGCGCACGCCAGACTTCGGTAAGCAACATGAACCAAATGGCAGATGTAGAACAACAGTTGCAGGAAGCTAAACGCTTATATGATTTAAATAAAAAACTGTACGAACAGAAAGCACTCGATTATCAGACCTATCAGCAATCTAAAATCAGTTATGATTATCTGGTAAAGAAAAAAGACTTACAGGAAAATTTGCTGTCGCAGGATTCTGTGAATAAAGCGCAACAGCTGGTGCAGCAAAACAAGTTGTATTCCGGAGCAAACCAAGCATTGGGTTTAATGCAGAAAAAAGTCGGCGATCTCATTGTTCGTGCGCCTGTGGATGGGCAACTTACTTCGCTCGATGCCGAAGTAGGACAAAACAAACCTGCAGGAACAAGGCTCGGACAAATCGATGTCATCAGCGATTACAAAGTGCGTGTAGATGTGGATGAACATTATATCAACAACGTATTTCCGGGACTCGCAGGGAACGCCGTTGTAGGCAACGATACGCTTCAATTGATTGTAAAAAAAGTTTATCCTTCCGTAACCGACGGAAAGTTTCAGGTAGACATGTCGTTTCAAAAGAAGGCAACAGATATTATTCATCGCGGACAAAGCCTCCAAATACTGCTCACACTCAGCGATGACAGACCTGCATTGTTATTGCCTCGCGGCGGATTTTATCAGCAAACCGGCGGCAACTGGATTTTCAAATTAAGCAAAGACGAAACAACAGCGTACAAAGCAGAGATTCAGCTCGGCGGTCAAAATCCCGATTACTACGAAGTATTGAAAGGTCTTGAACCCGGCGATAAAGTGATAACAAGCAGCTATGAAACTTTCGGAGATAACCAAGTGTTGATTATTAAATAGTCGTCTGAACCATGATTTATAGGATTTATGTGATTATTTGGATAAATAAAAAATTAACAAGGAAATGAAACATGAAGATGAATGTAAAATATGAACACGACGGTACATCATTCTGCGAAAGCGGGAATTTCCTGTTGTGCGAAAACAAGTTCTGCAATGCTGCAAATGTTTTCAGCGTATTCAAAATGAAATTCAACAAATAAAGCAATAAAACAATTTTTTAAACCATAAATAAGAAAAAACATGTGGTTACATTATCTCAAAACAGCGTGGCGCAACCTGATGCGCAACAGGATTTTTTCCATTATCAACATATTCGGGTTGAGCATTGGCCTGGCTTGTGCGATGCTTATTCTTTTATACGTAAAGGATGAAACGAGCTTTGACAAGTTTCACAAAAACGTGAACAACATTTATCGCATTGTATTAAAATCGGTACAGCAAGGGCAAGAGCAAGAACAAAGTAGTACAGGTCCGTTGCAAGGTCCGCGCTTTGCGCAAAATGTTCCCGGTATCAAATCTTTTGTGCGCGTACAAAGCGGTTATAAAAATATAAAAACAGGAAACGAAGTGCAGGGACAGGATTTATTGTACGTCGATTCAAATTTCTTTTCTGTATTCACATTTCCGTTGTTGAGCGGTAATCCAAAAAGCTGTTTAACAGAGCCGCATTCAATTGTACTTTCGGAAGATGCGGCGAAAAAACAATTTGGCACAACCAACGCCGTTGGTAAAATTGTGATGCTGAAAGATAATAGTGCTTTTGTTCCTTACAAAGTATCTGCAGTTGCAAAACGCTGCCCGCAAAATTCCTCCATTCGTTTCGATATGTTGCTGCCGATTAAAGTATCTGATGAAGATGCAAGGGATAATGATAATTGGTTTAATATTTACCTGAACACGTTTGTTGTGCTGGATGATAAGGCTAATCTGCAAACCGTAGATAAACAAATGCAGGCTTTCTATGTAAAAGATGCAAAAGCAACTTTTGAAGAAATGCTAAAAAAATATGGCTTTGGTAATGATGTTGATATGGGAACTTATTTTTTGCAGCCATATATTAAAATGCATCTTGATACCAAACTTTCTGCTCAAAATGGTTTGCAAGGCGCCAGCAATCCTTTGTATTCTTACATTCTATCAAGCGTTGCGTTGTTTGTGTTGCTGATAGCGTGTATCAATTTTGTGAACTTAACTGTTGCACGTTCCGTAAAGCGCGCCAAAGAAATCGGCATTCGTAAAGTTGTAGGCGGCGGCAGAAAGCAATTAATATTTCAATTCTTAGGCGAATCGTTTTTGCTCTGTTTTATTGCATTCGCATTTGCATTGGCGCTTGTTGAATTGGTGTTGCCATTGTTCAACGCACTTGCGAACAAAGCGCTTGCGCTTTCTTATTTGTTCGATGCGAAATTGATTACGGCTTATGCGCTGCTCTTTATTTTAACGAGCTTATTTGCAGGTTTTTATCCTGCGTTGGTGTTGTCTGGTTTTGACCCTGTAAAAACTTTGTATGGTCGTTTTAATCTTTCGGGAAAAAATTATTTACAGAAATCATTGGTAGTAGTTCAGTTTGTACTGGCATCATTATTAATCATCATCACATTTGTTTTGTATATGCAGTTCAATCATTTGACGCATGCAAAGTTGGGATATGATGACACCAATATTGTTTTGGTAAATGACCAAACTACACACAGTAAAGCTTCGGTGGTAAAAACAGCGTTGTTGAAAAACCCGAACATTATTGATGTTGCTCCAAAGAATGGCGGCACGTGGGTTACAGGCGCTAAACTAAGTACCGATTCAACAATATCATTTCAATATGAAACAGTAGATGAATCTTTTATCCCCGAATTAAAAATTCCGATTGTGCAAGGCAGAAATTTTTCACCGGCATTTCCTTCCGATTCCAACAATTCTATTTTAGTAAATGAAGCCTTTGTAAAGAAAGCGGGTTGGGCAAATCCTATCGGGCAAACTGTTAATTTCATTTATAATGACAACGAAATATATCACGTTGTAGGTGTGGTAAAAGATTATCATTATGCCTCTATGAATGAAAAAATTGATCCGCAACTTTTCACGATGAAGAATGCCAATGACTACGGAACATTTTATATCAAAATAAAGCCGAACACCGCAAGCGAAAGTTTAAAGTTTATACAAAAAACTTTTCACGAATTGTTCCCGCTAAATCCATATTCCTACACATTCAAGAACGATGCAAACAGAAAGCAATACGATGATGTTGCCAAGTGGAAAGAGATAATGTTGTTCGGAGCAATCTTAACCATTTTTATTTCTTGTATCGGTTTGTTCGGATTATCTGTTTTGTCGGGCGAAAAAAGAACAAAAGAAATTGGTATCCGAAAAGTGTATGGTGCATCTGTCGGCAGCATCATCAAACTGTTATCAAAAGATTTTTTGAAATTGGTATTGCTCGCATTGATTATTTCAACGCCCATTGCGTGGATGGTTGCACGCAGGCTTTTGCAAAATATGTTATATAAAATTTCATTGAGTTGGTGGATATTTTTAATTCCCGACTTGTTGGTTATTCTTATTGCTTTCACAACCATTTATTTTCAAACCAACAGAACCGCAAATGCCAATCCGGTCAAGAGTTTGAAGACGGAGTGAGTTTTTTATTATAAATGATGAATGATAAATTTTGAATGAAGAAGAATATGAAATATGAACACGCTCGCACGTCATTCCCGCGAAAGCGGGAAACGCAAGTTCGACGAAGTCAATCTTTTGTTCGGTTACAACCGAACTCAAAAAAAAGGCGAGAAAATCCCGCTTGTTGCGGGATATTAGATTGCCAATCTTAGCTCGCAATGACGGCAGACGTGTTCTGTTTCTCAAATACATTTTCAAATTTTCAAATTATCTTATTCTAAAATCTTAAAAGTGTATCAAAACCGAACACTAAGTGTATCGAAAACGGACACTTTTAAAAACACGAAAATTTATACTTCATTGATTTTAAATGTATTATAAAATTGGCATTACTGTGGAAGCATTTTTACAAAATACTTTTTTTAAAAATTAACCATGAAATGATTCATAAAAAATTTGCATACCTAAAGCAATGATTATTCTGGCAAAACCGAGTTCGGCGAAACCAATTATTTCTGACAAAAAAATATAAAAAAACAAATAAAATTATACAAAATGAAAAAGTTATTTATCCTTTCGTTCACTTGTGGCTTTGCATTTGCCGCCATTTCTTGGACAAGTAAAATATTCAATGATATCGGTATCGTAAAACCAAATTCTGAACCAATATTGTTGCAAACTAAAAGTTTCGGTATTGGCAGCATTAAAAACATTAGCGCTTCCACAACGCTTGGTTCTATTGCAGTTACAGGCGATGCAACCAATCAGGCAACAGTTGAGTTATACGCGCAGCCGAACAACAATGAACATCTGTCCAACGATGAAATCCAACAAATCATCAACAGAGATTACGACGTTGAAATTTCTGTTAATAACGGAACGCTTACAGCAAAAGCCATCTTTAAAAACAAACATAGAAGCAACAATGAAAAACACCGTAGGTGTTTCTTTTAAAATTCATACTGCGAAAAATGTTAGCGCCAATATAAATTCTGTTACGGGCAGTATTCATCTTGCATCGTTGCATGGCGATGAACAATTTAAAACAAGCACAGGCAGTTTACACATCGAAAATATTTCCGGTAATGTTGAAGGACAGACAAGCACAGGGAGCATCCACGCAAGCAATTGCGAAGGCAATATCAAAGTAGAAACATCGACCGGCTCGGTACATGCAGCGCAAATTAATGGAATGCTTGACGCCGAAACTTCAACTGGCAGCGTAGATCTGGACAACATTGCAGCGAAAGTAAACGCCTCCACTTCCACCGGCAGCGTTTCCGCCAGGTTTGATACGTTTAAAGCCGATGCTATACTTTCAACATCAACAGGAAGTGTGAATGTGTATGTGCCGAAAAGTACAGCCGCAAACCTTGATATTGAAGGCTCGCACATCAATACAGAAAAGCTGTACAACTTTAGCGGCGAAACCAACAAGAAAAGTTTGAAAGGAAAAATTAATGGAGGAGGTTCAAGATTAACCGCATCAACAAATCTTGGAAGTGTGAATTTGAATTTTGAATAATAATCTGAGACAGAAATTTCAGTAAATGAAGATGATTAACAAGTCAATGAACACACTCACTCGTCATTCCCGCGCAGGCGGGAGTCTCTTGGTAAAACACAATAAAGACAAATAGGACAAGAGATGCCGAAACGAGTTCGGCATGACGGCAAACGTGTTACATTTTTCAAAATCATTTTCAAATCATTTCATTGTTTAATTAAAAAACTATGTGGAAGCATTATCTCAAAACAGCGTGGCGCAGCCTTAAAGTAAATAGATTTTACAGCGCGCTCAATATTGCCGGGCTGGCAATTGGTTTAGCAACAGGCATTATGCTGTTGCTTTGGGTGCAGAATGAATTTAGTTATGATAAATTTAATAAGCAATACAGAAATATTTATCAATTAAGTGCACATTTTACTTCAAATGGGAAAGAGATTGTTTGGGGAAATGTGCCGGGGCCTCTATCTGTCATAGCTAAAAATATACCGGGCATACAATCTATGGTGCGAATAGCCTACGCTGGAGATGTATTGGCAACTCAAGATGAAACAAAAACTTTTGACAATAATGCTATCGTGTACGCCGATAGCAGCTTGCTTACAATATTTGATTTTGAATTGATAAAAGGAAATAAAAAGAATTTTTTGCCAAACCCATATTCCGTTGCATTATCACAAACTATTGCAAAAAAAATATTTGGTACTGATGATGTGATTGGTAAGATAGTTCGTTTTGATAAAGACAACTTTACAATCACTTCAGTATTTAAAAGCATTCCTAAAAACTCCTCGATTGCAATGAATGTTATTCTTCCAATGGCATATCGCGGAAAAAAATTTACAGAAAACGGTGGAAATGGAAATTGGAAAACGATTGATGAAGATATGGGCGATTATAGTTTTTATGATTATGTATTACTTTATCCAAACGCAAATCCAAAAGTTGTTTCAAAACAACTTTCTGATGCTTATTTTAATGCACGAAAAGGCGAAGGAAATAATGTTCAAAAAACAGATTTTAAGTTTGAGAATTTGGCAGATGTTCATCTCATCGGCAACGACGGTGATATTTCAGGTTTGCGAATGGTAGAGATTATGATGCTTGTTTCCATTTTAATTTTAATCATTGCGAGCATCAATTATGTCAATCTTTCTACGGCACGTTCATTAATGCGGTTGAAAGAAGTAAGCGTTAAAAAAATTATAGGCGCATCCAAGTGGCAATTATTTTTTCAATTTATTTTAGAAACATTCGTGTTGTTTGCCATTGCAAGTGTAATATCTATAGGATTGATTTTTGTTTTGATGCCTTTGTACAACAATATTTCAGGAAAGGAATTAAGTTTTTCGTTATTAGATATTCACACGCTCGGAATGTTATTTATTGTGGTTTTGGGCGCATTGCTTTCATCAAGCATTTATCCTGCATTATTGTTGTCATCTTTTCAACCGCTTGCCATAATGCGCGGAACAAAAATTGCAGGCTTCAAAACTGCAACATTTCGCAAGGTATTGGTTGTATTGCAATTCGCTATTTCGTTTGCATTACTGGTAAGCACCATTATAATGAGTAACCAGATGCGTTATATGCGCAATAAAGATTTGGGTTACAATAAAAGCTATGTTTTCTCTGTTTCCTTTCCAGACGAGGCTTCCCAACATTTTGACGCAATTAAAACTGAGCTGCAAAAAACACATAGTATTTTAAGCACAGGCACTTCTGATGCTTATGATATTTCAAATGTAGGCAGCTCAACAAGCGACATTAATTGGCAGGGGAAATCCGCAAACGACAACTTGATTATTGCACAAGTTACGATGGACAAAGATTTTATTTCTACGATGAAATACCGGTTTATCGAAGGCGGAAATTTTTCCGGCACACCTGCCGACAGTAATAAATTTGTTTTAAATGAAACGGCTGTAAAAGCAATGGACTTGAAACCACCGTACGTAGGCCAGCAAATCAGTTTTCATGCAGATACAGGAAATATCATAGGTGTATTGAAAGATTTTAATTTCAGGCCACTCACGGAAGCCATCAGTCCCATTATATTTTTTACGGCTTGGGGAAGAGGCAATATGTTATATGTTCGCACTACAGGCGCGGAAGCGCAGAATGCTATTGCTGCCGTAGAAAAAGAATATAAAAAATATAATACAAGCAAAACACCTTTCAGTTATAATTTTTTAGATAAAAGTTTTGAAGCGCACTATCAATCGCAACAGCGCACAAGCGCACTCTTTACCACCTTTGCCGCTATTGCCATTTTCATTTCCTGTCTCGGCTTATTCGGTTTGGCTACTTACACCGCACAGGTAAAAACAAAAGAAATAGGTATTCGTAAAGTGTTGGGTGCAAGCGTTGGCAACATTGTACAATTAATCAGCAAAGATTTTTTAAAGCTCGTGATTATAGCTGTTGTAATCGCTACACCGCTTGCTTATTGGGCAATGCACAAATGGCTGCAAGGCTTTGCATACAAAACAAGCATTGGCATATTCACTTTCATCATCGCGGCTGTAATAGTGATGCTGATTGCATTTGCAACGATTGGCTTTAAGGCGTTCAAAGCCGCAAGAGCCAATCCGGTAAAGAGTTTGAAAACGGAATAATATTCCCAAATAAAAAGGCAAAATGAAAAAGTAAAAACCATTTAGCCTTTTTGAATTTTTATTTTTTAATTAAACAGCATGTTCAAACATTATTTCAAAACAGCATGGCGGAATTTAAAAGCCAATAAATTTTATACAACTCTCAACATAAGCGGACTAGCTGTTGGTTTGGCAACAGGAATCATGTTATTGTTGTGGGTGGAGAATCAATTTAGTTATGATAAATTCAATATGAAGTATAAAAATATTTATCAGTTAAATACGGTTATCCATGCAGATAAAGACCAAGCGTGGAATATGACCCCCGGCGGATTAGCTGCTTTTGGGAAAAATATTCCTGATGTAAATTCTTCAGTGCGCATAAAAGACAGGAACGACCAGATTATCGCAAGGTATGACAGAAAAAAAATGCTTGACGGCAATTATGTAGGATTCGTTGAAAATACATTCCTGAAAATTTTTGATTACAAACTTATTCGCGGAGATAAGAATAATTTTCTTCCCGATGTCAGTTCCGCTGCGCTTACGGAAACTCTGGCAAAGAAGCTGTTCGGCTCGGATGATGTGCTGGGCAAGACTTTCAACTATTTCGGCGAAATATATAAAGTAACTGCCGTATTACAGGATTTTCCTAAAAACTCTTCTTTGCAATATGACGCGTTGTTTCCGATGCAAAGTTTTATTAATTGGGTTGCAAAAAATTATACGAATGGCAACACGCGTTTTCTTGATGAAGATTTTGAGCAAATACAATACAAGACGTTTTTCTTGTTAAATAAAAATGCTAATGCAATAAGCGCAGCAAATACATTACAAAAAGAATTTAAAAAAAGAAACAACGATGCGCCTTTCAGTTTTCATTTGCAAAACATTGCAACGCTGCATTTAACCGACACGGACGGCAACACATCAAGATTAAGAATGGTCAATGTAATGCTTGCAGTAGCATTTTTATTATTGGCTATTGCAGGAATAAATTATATCAATTTATCAACGGCGAGATCACTTACGCGAATAAAAGAAGTGAGTGTAAGAAAAATTATCGGTGCAAATAAACGGCAATTGTTTTTCCAGTTTATTACAGAGACTGTAATCATATTCATTGCGGCATTATTCTTCGGTTGTGTTATTATCTCATTATTAAGTCCATTGTATAACTCGATTACCGGCACCGAACTATCGGATTCTTTGTTCCAATACAGTTTTTTATCAAAGGCAACTGCGGCATTATTAATCACATTAATCGGCACGGCTGTTTATCCTGCACTGTTACTGTCATCATTTAAACCTTTAGAGTCTCTTAAAGGAAACATCAAAGGCATTAAGGCAAATGTATTTCGTAAGATATTGGTTGTGCTGCAATTTTCGGTATCATTTATTTTATTGGTATCAACAGTTGTAATGAGCAAACAAATGCATTACATCCGCACAAAAGATACGGGCTATGATAAAAGCTATGTAATGGCTTTCCCATTAACGAATAATATATTGCCGAACTTAAAGTCATTCGAGGAAGAGCTGCAAAAAAATATGTCCGTCATAAATGCCGGCGTTTCAGACGCGTTTACACTGACCTCCGTAGATAATGGTTTGGATAATGTTGAATGGCAAGGAAAATCCGTGAACGACAAAACGTTTTTCAATAATATATCTGCGGATAAACATTTTATTGAAACAATAAAATTTCAATTTATTGACGGTCATAATTTTTCGGGTACACAGGCTGATAGTACAAGTTTTATCTTGAACGAAACTGCAGTAAAACAAATGCATTTGCGAAAACCCTATTCGGGACAAAACATAAAATATCGAGGCACTCAGGGAACGATAATTGGCGTATTAAAAGACTTCAACTATAAATCTTTAACGCAGTCAATCGGTCCGATGATTATAAATAATTTTGGAATTCAAAATATTATGTATGTGCGTACAACGGCAGCGCACGCCAAAGATGCTATTGCATACTCGGAGAAAACTTATAAAAAATATTCGCGCAATGCGCCGTTCAGTTATAGCTTTCTCGACAAGAATTTTGAAGAACAATACAAAACCGATGCGCAAATCAATCAGCTCTTTAATGTATTTGCAGGTGTTGCCATATTTATTTCCTGTCTCGGGTTATTCGGTTTGGCAACTTATACTGCTCAAGTAAAGACAAAAGAAATCGGTATCAGAAAAGTATTAGGAGCAAGCGTAGGCAGTATTGTACAACTCATAAGCAAAGGTTTTTTGAAACTTATTGTTATTGCAATCATCATTGCAACGCCATTGGCTTATTGGGCAATGAACAAATGGCTGGGTAATTTTGCTTATAAAATAACTATTGGGGCATTCACGTTTGTCATTGCTGCATTTGTAGTGATAGTGATTGCTTTTGGCACAATTGGTTTTAAAGCACTTAAAGCCGCCCGCGCCAATCCGGTCAAGAGTTTGAAAACGGAATAATATTCCCAAATAAAAAGGCAAAATGAAAAAGTAAAAACCATTTAGCCTTTTTGAATTTTTATTTTTTACTTTTTAATTAAACAGCATGTTCAAACATTATTTCAAAACAGCATGGCGCAGCCTGATAAGGAATAAATTGTTTTCCGCTATCAATATCGGTGGGCTTGCCGTAGGAATGTCTGTTGCAATTTTAATAGGGTTTTGGATAAAAGAGGAAGTTTCTTACAATACTTATTTCAAGCATTATGATACCATTGCACAAGTAATGCAAAACCAAACAGTGGAAGGAAAGATCTATACACAAATGGCCAATCCGTTTCCTTTAAGTAAAACGTTGCAACTAAAATACGGCAGTAATTTCAAACATGTCGTAATAAGTTCTTGGCAAGGAGATCATATTCTGAATAAAGGATTAAAAAGCATTTCCGAATCAGGAATGTATATGGATAAAGGTGCGGATGAAATGCTTTCTTTAAAAATGATTTACGGGAAATACGGCGGTTTAAAAGATCCTCATTCCATTTTGCTGTCTGCTTCCACCGCCAAGGCGATGTTCGGTAATGTAAATCCATTGGATCAACAAATAAAGATAGATAATAAATTAGAAGTAAAAGTTACGGGTGTTTATGAAGATATTCCTTTCAATACCGATTTCAATAATCTGAATTTTATTGCACCTTGGGACTTATATGTATTCGATCAAAAATGGATTCAAGATGACCGTAATGAATGGGATGACAATTCTTTTCAAATATTCGTTCAATTTTCCGACAACGTAAAAATTTACGAAGCAAACCAACGAGTCGCCAATGCAAAATACAATGAAGTGAGTGAAGGGTTAAAAAAATTTCATCCGCAAGTAGTATTGATGCCGATGAGTGATTGGCATTTGCACAACAATTGGGAAAATGGGAAACAAACAGGTGGCGCTATTATTTATATAAAATTATTCTGCATTATCGGCATATTTGTTTTGCTGTTGGCATGTATCAATTTTATGAATCTTTCTACAGCGCGGAGCGAGAAAAGGGCTAAAGAAGTGGGCATTCGTAAAGCAGTCGGTTCGGCGCGCAGCGGTATTATCAAACAATTTTACTTTGAATCAATATTATTGACCATAATTGCCTTCTTTATAGCTCTTTTATTCGTTAAGTTATTATTGCCATGGTTTAATGGCATTTCAGGGAAGCAAATGTCCATACCTTGGGGCAATATTTTCTTTTGGTTAATCAGCCTTTTATTTATAGGTATAACGGGTGTCATTGCAGGGAGTTATCCTGCCTTATATCTTTCTTCATTCAATCCTGTAAAAGTTTTAAAAGGTACATTTCGTGTAGGTAAAAATGCCGCTTTGCCGAGAAAAATATTGATAGTAATTCAGTTTGCTGTTTCGCTAATATTAATAATAGGAACCTGTGTAGTATACAAGCAAATCCGTTTTTCGCAGAAACGTGATTTAGGTTATAATAAAAATAACTTGATCGCCGTGTATATGAAAACTCCCGAATTTTTCGGAAAATATGATGTGTTAAGAAATGAATTGATGCGTAAAAATGCTATTGAAAATATGGCAGAAACTTCAAGTCCGATGACAGGTTTATGGTCGAGCAGTAACAGTTTTAACTGGGAAGGTAAAGACCCGACATTAGCACAAGATTTCGGAGTTATAAGAGTAACGCACGATTTCGGTAAAACAGTTAATTGGCAACTCAAAGAAGGAAGAGACTTCTCAAGAAGTTATGTTTCTGATTCTTCCGCTCTTATCATCAATGAAGCTGCAGCTAAATATATGGGACTGAAAAATCCAATCGGTACGATTGTACGATGGGGTAGCGATTCAAACGCGAGCGCATACAAAATTATCGGCATTGCAAAAAATATGCTGACAGAATCGCCGTACCAATCAACAAGGCAAACGTTTTATATGCTTAATTATGAAAATGCCAATTGGATGCTTATGCGTCTCAATCCTAAAATGAATATGCAGAAATCCTTAAAAGAAATAGGAGACACTTTCAAAAAATACATTCTTTCCGCACCTTTTGAATATCAATTTGTAGATAAAGAATTTTCCAAAAAATTTGAAGACGAAGAACGAGTAGGCAAGCTCGCCACTTTCTTCGCCGTACTGGCTGTATTCATCAGTTGTTTGGGATTATTCGGCTTGGCATCTTTCATGGCGGAACAAAAAACGAAAGAGATTGGCATTCGAAAAGTTTTAGGTGCATCAGTTTTCGGTTTGTGGAAATTGTTATCAAAAGATTTCATTCTATTGGTTTTAATATCTTGTTTTATAGCTGCGCCGATTGCATGGTTTAGTATGTATAAATGGTTACAAAAATATCAATACCGAACAACGATTACTTGGTGGGTATTCATAGTTCCTGCTATGTTTGCGATAGTAATCACTTTGATTACAGTAAGTTATCACGCTATCAGAGCCGCCCGCGCCAATCCAGTCAAGAGCTTGAAAATGGAATGAGTTTTTTATTTAAAATGAAGATGAATGTGAAATATGATGGCAATGATGCGAAGGAAAAAACGATTAATCAATTGAATAATAAATCAGTTAAACAATTAAACAATAGAACAATTTTCTAAAAAAATTTAAAAACAAAAGAATGATAAAGATTACCAATCTCGAAAAAATATACCGCACCGATTTAGTGGAAACGGTAGCGCTCAACAAAATGTCTTTCGATGTACGCAAAGGCGAATTTGTTGCAATTATGGGGCCATCAGGTTGCGGCAAATCCACGCTGCTCAATATTCTCGGCTTACTTGATGATTGTAACGGAGGCAGCTTCCTGTTTGATGGAATTGAAGTTGCTAAGTTCAACGAACAAAAGCGCGCCGACCTACGCAAGAAAAATATCGGCTTTGTTTTTCAAAGTTTTAATCTGATTGATGAATTGACCACTTACGAAAACGTAGAACTGCCTTTGATCTATAACAATGTAAAAGCTGCCGACAGAAAAGTGTTGGTGGAAGAAGCATTGGACAAAATGCAAATCATGCACCGCAGAAACCATTATCCGCAGCAGCTTTCCGGCGGTCAGCAACAACGCGTAGCCGTTGCACGCGCAGTCGTTAACAATCCGAAATTGATACTCGCAGATGAACCAACGGGAAACCTCGACTCACATAATGGCAATGAAGTAATGGATATGCTTACAACATTAAACGGACAAGGGACAACCATCATCATGGTTACGCACAGTGAGCACGATGCGCAGTATGCACACCGCATCATACGTATGCTCGATGGAGAAAAAGTTACGGAAAATATTTTAAGAGAGTTGGATTATGTGCACAATTAAAATCTATGTGATAATTTGATAATTCGGCAATTTGAAAATGGTATGAACTTATAACTTATTATTTAAAACGTATCACTCATGTTCAAGCATTATTTCAAAACCGCATGGCGGAATTTAAAAGCAGATAAATTATTTTCCGTGCTAAACATCACAGGTTTGTCAATCGGCATTGCGGCGGCGTTGCTGATTTTTATTTGGGTAGAAAGCGAGTATAATTATAACAAAAAATTTTCTAAGCATGACGATATTTTTCTTGCAGAAAATACGCATGTTTTCAATGGACAAAATGTTACTTACAAAACCACATCGCCGTTGCTTGCGCCTGAAATTAAACAGCAATTTCCACAGATAAAATACGCGGCGCGTTCCGTATTCTATCCGAATATTCTTCTTTCTACAACCAATGATAAAATCTATAAAGATGGCGCTTATGCGGACGCGGACTTTTTTAAAATATTCAACTTGCAATTTGTTGAAGGCAGCGCTGGATCTGCGCTGAAAAATATCAATGATATTGTGCTTACACAAAGTACGGCAAAAGTATTTTTCGGAAATGGTAATGCTGTCGGTAAAACGCTGAAACTCAACAACGGAGTACTTTGTAACGTTTCTGCCGTGATTAAAGATTTTCCTTTAACATCATCTTTTCAATATAATTGGATAGCGAATTTCAAATCTTTTGGTGTTGATCTTACTAAAGAAACATGGACAGATAATTATCTTGAAACGTATGTGAAGTTAAACAGCGCAAAAGATGTTTTTGCAGTGAATCAAACGTTGAAAGATTTTATCGTAAAAAGAGATAAGGAAGCAAATGCACATCCGTTTCTATATTCGATACGCAAGTTGCACTTATACAGTTCTTTTGTAGACGGTAAAGTTACGGGCAACGGAAATATTAAATACGTTAGAATGTTTGCCGTTGCGGCGTTTATTATTCTGCTGATTGCTTGTATCAATTTTATGAATCTCTCAACGGCGCGATCTTTAAAACGCTCTAAAGAAATCTCTGTAAGAAAAGTCTTCGGTGCAGACAAAAAAAGTTTGCTGTTGCAATTTTTCTCGGAAGCGTTTTTTTGTTCCGCTTTGGCTACGGCATTTGCTGTTGTTGCCGTTGTGTTGTTCTTTCCGTTTTTCAAACAACTTATGCAATTGTCGATAGACGTGCATTATTTTACATTCACGCATATCGCGGCCGTAATACTTACTCTTTTGATTTGCACTTTATTGGCGGGTGCATACCCTGCATTATATTTATCTTCTTTTGATCCTGCCCAAATACTGCGAAAGCAGCATTCATCTCGCTTAGGAGGTGGTTTTATCAGAAAAGGATTGGTAGTTTTTCAATTTGCAACTTGTATTATTTTATTGATTGCAACGATTGTTATACATCGGCAAATTGCCTATACACAAAAGCGAAATGTAGGATTTCAAAAAAATAATGTTATATACACAACCGGCAGCGATTACCTGAAAAGCACCGATCTTTTGAAGAATAAATTATTGTCTTCTGGTGTGGTTAAAAACGTCTCTTTCGGTTACGGAACGCCGATAGGCATATACAACAGCGGAAGCGGTTTTTATTGGGAAGGAAAAGACGTTTCTAAAAATATAGATATTGCCAATACGGAAATCTCATCCGATTATTTTTCTACGTTCGGCATTCAATTGCTTACAGGACGTGATTTTCTTAATGACGGAAAAGATTCTAATAGCGTTGTCATTAATCAAGCACTGGCAGACATAATGGGAAATGAAGGACGTATCGGCGGCAGGCTTTATTCAAAAGGTGGAAGCTCAAATGCTATAATTACAGGCATTGTAAAGGATTTTGTTTTTGATGATATGAACGCCGTTAAAAGCAAACCGCTGGTTTATCGGTTTGATAAAGAACATTACGGACAAATATTTATATCGCTTAAAGAATCCCACAACATAAGTCAACCCATTGCAACGATAAAAAAGATATATGAAAAAATTTACCCGTCGTCTTCGTTTGCTTACAAGTTTTTGGATGAAGATTTCAAGGCAACTTTTGAACAGGAAGTATTGGTTAATAAATTGTCTGCACTCTTCGGAGTATTAGCGGTATTTGTTTCCTGTCTCGGATTATTCGGCCTCTCTTCTTTTATGGCAGAAGCGCGCAAAAAAGAAATCGGCATAAGAAAAGTATTGGGCGCATCGGTATTTTCTGTAACCAAATTATTGACGAAAGATTATTTAAAACTTGTTGTAGCAGCCGCATTCGTAGGTGCACCTGTTGCGTGGATGTTGATGAATAGCTGGCTGAACGGTTATGGTTATAGAATTCATATAGAAGTTTGGGAAATTGCGACGGTTATTGTTTTATCGTTATTGATTGCGCTTGTTACGGTTGCTTCGCAGGCGATTCGCGCGGCAAGAGGAAACCCTGTAAAAAGTTTGAAGACAGAATGAAAATTTGTGAATGATGAATTATAAATTATAAATTTTGAATGAAGATAAAAATAAAAAATGAACACGCTGGCACGTCATTCCCGCGAAAGCGGGAATATCAAAAAACAATTAAGGCATTAAGAAGATTCGTCGTAATGCGCCTAAACTTCTTAATGGTTTAAATACAGATGCCGAAACGAGCACGGCATGACGGCAAAAGTGGTTAGTTCTTTCAAAGCATTTTTAAATTTTCAAATTATTGGATTTTCAAATTAAAGATTATGACAAACAATTATTTCAAATCTGCGTGGAGAAATCTCAGACGGAATAAGACTTTCAGCGTTTTGAACATTGCAGGACTTGCAGTAGGTATTGCATGCGCAAGTCTTATTTTTTTGTGGGTGGAATACAATGTGACCTACAACCATTCCATTCCCGATTTGAACAATATTTATCAAGTACGAAATAATCAAACCTATGGAAAAGATACGGTATCATTTCCGGTTTCCTCTGTTCTGGTAAAAGATGCGTTATTACAAGAATTTCCGGGCGTGAAAAATGTTGCTCGTTATCAAGCAACAAGCGGTACTGTAACATTGGACGATAAACATTTAGCGCAGTCGGGCGCTTATGCGGATTTTGCTTTCCTGAAAATGTTTGATTTGCCCTTGGCGCAAGGAAGCCCGGCTGTTGCATTAAAAGATATATCGCAAATAGCCATTTCTCAAAAATTGGCAAAGAGCTATTTCGGCAATACCGATGCAATGGGCAAAACTTTGGTGGTAGATAACTATCCTTACAAAGTGTATGCCGTTTATAAAGACATTCCGCAGAATGTACGGTTTTTCGGTGTTGATTTTCTTCTACCTTTCCAAGTGTATTTTAATAAGTACAAAGATCAAGGAATGAACTCTTGGGGAAGCAATTGGGCAGGTGCGTGGGTACAACTCAATCCGAATACCAATGTTACTGCTTTTAATGCAAAATTTCGTAAACTTATTCATCAGAAAGACCCGCAGGTAACGAACCAGTCATTATGGTTGTATCCTTTAAAAAAGTTGCAATTATACGGTGAGTTTGTCAATGGAAAAGAAGATACTTCAAAAGGAAACATTCAATATGTAAAAATGTTTTCGCTTGTGGCTTTGATTATTTTAATTATTGCCTGCATCAATTTTATGAATCTCTCAACGGCGCGCAGCGAGAAGCGTGCAAAGGAAATAGGAATGCGCAAAGTGTTGGGTTCTACGCGCAGAGATTTGGTCGGAAGGTTATTATCAGAATCTCTGATTGTAGCTTATGTTGCCGTTGTACTTGCCGTATTGATTGTTGCTTGCGTGCTGCCTTTGTTCAGCAGTTTAATCAACGTTCATTTGCAATTGCATTTATGGCATCCTTCACACGTTTTATTTCTAATTATTATCGGCGGTATTTGCGGTTTTGTTGCGGGCAGCTATCCCGCGTTGTATTTATCTTCCTTCAATCCGGTCCGCGCATTGAAAAACCAGATCACGAAAAATGCAGGCAATGCAAGCATTATAAGAAAGGGATTGGTGGTCATTCAATTTACGATTTCAGTTATCATCATTTTTGCCGTGATAGTGATTTACAGGCAAATTCAGTTTACCAAAAACAGAGATTTAGGCTTCAGCAAAGACAATGTGCTGTATGTAAACACTACTCCTGATTTAATAAAAAGTTTCCCTTCATTAAAGCAAAATATTTTAAGCACGAATAATGTAAATGCTGTATCGCTCGGATCTCATTCGCCTATGGCAATGTATGCTAACGGCGGCGGCTATAATTGGGAAGGCAAGAGTGCAGCAGAAGACGTGTTGGTTACAAATGTTTCTGCCGATGCTGATTATCTCACAACATTCGGCATTCAATTAAAAGAAGGCAGAGGTTTTTCTCAGGATTCAAAAGTGGACAGCACAAATGTTCTTATCAATGAGTCATTTGCAAAGATTATGGGTAAAGCCGGACATGTAGGCGGGCAGTTTTATTGGGACGACCCTAAGCATCCGATGACCATCATCGGAATTACGAAAAATTTCGTATATAATGATGTGAATGCAACGCATCCCGGACCTTTAGCTTTTTATAATCTGCCGTCAAACGCCAATTATATTTTTATGAAGCTGAAACCCACGCAAGACTTGCAGGGCGTAATTTCCAAGCTGCAAACGATTTTCAGGAATTTAGATGCTTCACAGTCATTCGATTATCATTTTGTAGATAAAGATTTTGAAAAAAAGTTCAAGCAGCAACAATTCATTGGTTCGCTCGCAACTATTTTCGGTGCATTGGCAATCTTTATTTCATGCTTGGGATTGCTCGGTTTATCAGCATTTATGGCAGAACAGCGAAAGAAAGAAATCGGTATCCGCAAAGTGTTGGGTGCATCTGTTGTGTCTATTATCAAGCTGTTGTCGAAAGACTTTCTGAAATTGGTGTTGCTGTCTTACGTCATAGCATTCCCTCTTGCCTATTGGATGATGCACAATTGGCTGCAAGGCTACGAATATCGCGTAAGCATCGGTTGGTACATTTTTGTGGTTGCAGCATTGCTCGCGATAATAATTGCATTTATCACAGTAAGCTCACAAGCGCTGAGAGCCGCGAAAGCCAATCCTGTGAATAATTTAAAGACGGAATAGTCAGAACCATGCTTTGTAGGATTTATATGATTTGTAGGAAAAGGAAAAGGAAGATGAAAATGAAAACCTTTACAGCAATGAAGCGAAGAAAAATTATCGAAGTAAAAAAATTATCTCATCGATAAATTAAAAAACTATGTGGAAGCATTATTTCAAAACAGCATGGCGGAATTTGGTCAAGTATAAAAGTTTTTCTGTCATCAATTTAATAGGATTGACTTTTGGATTAGCAAGCGTAATAGCACTTGCATTTATGTTGTATCAGGCTGTTACGGCGAACGGGCTATTTCAAAGCAAGGAAAGAATGTATTATTTGCGAAGCAAGACTTCAGAAGGAAATATGTACCGACAGACGACTTATCCTTTGCTGGATGAAATAATAAAATCTTGTTCGCAGGTAGAAGCAGGAACGCATATTCAGCAATGGTATTCACCTTGGCTTAAATACAGCGACAAGGAATTTCAGCAAAATACTTATTTCGTTGATACGGCATTTTTTAAAGTATTTTCTTATCCATTAAAATATGGTAATGCGAATACATCGTTGATAAATAAATACAGCGTTGTTCTTAGTGAAGACGTTGCAGAGAAATTCTTTGGTAAAGCAAATCCGATAGGAAAAACTATCGTTGCAGATGATACGATTTCACTGACAGTAACAGGTGTTATGCGAAGCGTTCCAACGAATACGACTATGAGACCCGAAATTTTGCTTACAACAAACTTATTGAAAGACAACCATGATTTTGCAAGCGCAGCAGATTGGTATAACGATTTTGCCGAAAATTATTTATTGCTGAAACCCAATGCAGACACGGCTTTGCTGAATAAACAAATTAACGCGCTTATTCAACGGTTTTATGTACAAGATGCGAAAAGTAGAAAAGTAATGCTTTCGCCATTTAATGATTTTATTAAGAATGAAGCAGGCAATTTGACGAATGTAATGATAAAAGGACAGATAGGAATGATTGTTTTTATCCTTCTTATTCTCGTTATCAATCTTACAAATCTCAACACAGCAACAATGTATAACAGAGCAAAAGAAGTTGCTGTAAAAAAAATGATTGGGAGCAAACGGATACAAATTGTTTTACAGTTTTGTATCGAAAATGCTTTAATTATTTTCCCATCTTTGGCGTTGGCTTTTTTGTTGTTTTACTTTTTGCTGATACCGCAAATGAATACCATCATCAAATCGTCTTTTGGAGAACTTGCACTTAATATGCGGCATGATTATCCTTTAATAAGTTGGTTTGTTGTGGGTGGGTTGATTGTTGCGATTGCAGCAGCGAGTTATCCGGCATTTCATTTGAATTCATTGAAAATTACCGACGTTGTAAAAGGCAAAATTTCAAAGGCAAACAAAAAGCAGTACGGGAGAAATATTTTCATTACTATCCAATTTGTGCTGGCAATTACTTGTATCGGCATTACACTTGTATTGAATAAGCAAATTCACTTTATGAAGCAAGCTGTGCTTGGCTTTGATAAAGATAATGTATTGGTTGCTCCACTCGATTTATCTTATCGAAATAAAAGCGCAGCACCTGCTCAATTTGATGCTTTGCTCAATACGTTAAGAAATAACCCTTATGTAAAAGGTGTTTCTACAAGTAATGATATTCCTGCTTCTTATTCAAATAATTCCGATACTTATTTAGATCCTGTATCAAATAAAAAAGCAAGTATTCAGTATTTCTCGGTTGATGTCGGATTAATTCCTACATATAAAATACAAATGCTTGAAGGAAAAAATTTTGATAATGTTCCGAAAGCAAATATGGCAAACAAAATTATCATCAATGAAGCAGCCATGAAAACATTTAATTGGCAAAGCGCCGTTGGTAAGCAAATTAAAGGTGGTAGCGGCAATGCAGTTGCAAGCACAATCATTGGTGTGGTCAAGGATTTTCATTATGCCAATCTCATGCAAAATGTAGGTCCGTTGTTACTCTATTACAATGATAAACAAAATCTGAACGCACAATATTTAAGTGTGCGTGTTGAGCCTGGCCATACAAAAGAAATCGGCAATCTTCTGCAAAAAAAATTTGCAAAAATTCCTTCGCGGCGACCATTCAGTTACGAATTTTTAGATAGCCGGATAGATGACCAATATAGCTTGCTCAATGGTATTTTAAAGGTTACAAACTTCGTATCTGTTTTACTTATTGTGATTGCATCGTTGGGGCTGTTCGGATTGGTTACATTATTTGCAAAGCAGCGTACAAAAGAGATTGGTATTCGCAAAATATTTGGTGCAAGCACGAAAGATATTGTAAAAATGTTGTCGCAAAATTATTTGTTGCTGATTGGCATCGCATCGGTGATTGCATTGTCGATTGTTTATATTGTTATGAGTAAATGGCTGCAGGATTTTGCAACAAGAATAACTATAAGTTGGGTATTGCTTATCTCGGCTGCGTTGATAGCTGTTGTGGTCGCAATGAGCATTGTGATTTATCAGTCGTTCAAAGCTGCAAAAGCCAACCCTGTAAAGAGTTTGAAGACGGAATAATATTCCCAAATAAAATGGCAAAATGAAAAAGTAAAAACCATTTAGCCTTTTTGAATTTTTATTTTTTACTTTTTAATTAAACAGCATGTTTAAGCATTATATAAAAACCGCATGGAGGAATTTGGTAAAGAATAAGCCCATCGCCTTTATCAACGTTTTCGGGCTGATGGTAGGCATTGTAAGTTGTTTACTCATCGGGCTTTACATTCAGCATGAATTGAGCTATGATAAGTTTCAGAAAAAAGGCGACCGCATAGTTCGTGTAGTTGCCGAATATAAATTTTCCAATGGAGACCCGATAAAAGGATTTTTTACAGGTCCTAAAGTATTTCCTGTATTTAAGAAACAATTTCCTGAGGTAGAGCAAGGCGTTCGAATGACGGAAAACAATGCCGTTGTTACTCTCTACAACAAACAATTTGACGAACCGAATTTTATGTATGCAGATTCTACTTTCTTCGAATTGTTTTCTTTTAAATTGATACAAGGTAATCCGAAGCAAGCGTTATCAGGCTTAAACAAAATAGTACTAACGCAGGCTACGGCGCAAAAATATTTTGGCAATGAGAATCCTATCGGAAAAGTGTTGCAAATTGGCAGTGACAAAATGCCGTATGAAGTAACAGGCGTAATCCAGGATTGCCCTTCCGGTTCACAGATACAATTTGACTTTCTTGCTTCTTTTTCTTCCCTCGGCGTATCACAAAGAGATACATATTTCAATGCTAATTATGCAACTTATCTTCTTCTAAGAAATAAAAATGACATGGTTGCACTGCAAAGGAGAATTCCTGTATTTATGAAAAAAGAAATGCAGGGACAAAACGTCACTATTAATTATTCTTTAGAACCATTTAAATGGATTCATTTGCATTCACCGTACGACAGTTTTGTACCGAACACAAGCATCGCTTACATTTATATTTCGGGTGTTGTGGCTTTGCTTATTCTTTCGATTGCTTGCTTTACTTATATCAACCTGAGCACGGCGCGTTCTTTGGAAAGAGGCAAGGAAGTGGGCATTCGTAAAGCAGTCGGCGCTTATAAAAGGCAGGTGTTTTGGCAGTTTATATGCGAGTCTTTATTGTTGAGCGTTTCGGCATTGGCGTTAAGCCTTATCGTTGTAATGCTTATATTGCCTGCTTTTGAGCATCTGGCGGCTGTCCATCTTTCGTTTAAATCTTTGCTGTCTCCTTATACCGTTATTTTTTCTTTGGCAATGATTGTGTGTATCAGCTTTGTGGCGGGCAGCTATCCTGCACTGATTTTATCGGGCTTTCAGCCCGTGAAAGTATTGAAAGGAAATTTGAAGAGTTCCATATCTGGCGCATGGTTGAGAAAGACGTTAATTGTTTTTCAATTTGTTATTTCCATCTTTTTGATTATTTCGACTTTCGTAATACAAGGGCAGTTGCATTATATTCGAAATACACAACTTGGTTATGATAAAGACCATGTGTTGGTATTGCCATTTTCAAATAAAATGATTCCGATTATTCAATCCATTAAAAATGAGTTTACCTCTAATCCTGATGTGCAATGTGTTTCTTACGCGAGCGATGAGCCGAATGATATTCATGGTGGCTATATGATGCGCTCAAGCAATATGGCGCAAACAGATCGATATGCCGTGTATGCAAGTTCAATCGATCGGGATTATATCAAAACAATGGGTTTGCAAATAGTTGCGGGATCCGATTTGACAGAACAGGATATGAAAGATATAAAAGGCGATAACAGCCACAAACCAGTTTATCATTTTATTTTAAATGAATCTGCGGCAAGAGAACTGGGGTGGACGCCGCAGCAAGCTATCGGCCAAGAAATGTTTTTAGATGATGAAGGGATCGTAAAAGCCGTAGTGAAGGATTATCATGCGCAATCTTTGCACACTTCCATCAGGCCTATTGTATTATTCCCAAGTTTATATGCATCTTATCTGCTTATAAAAGTAAGTGGTAAGCATGTTCCCGAAACAATAAAATTTCTGGAGTCAAAATGGAAAACTTTAATTCCTTACTATCCTTTTGAGTATCGTTTTCTGGACGATGATTATAACAAGATGTATCAAAGCGAAATGCGGCTCGGAAAAATCATGAACTTTTTTTCAGCCATCGCTATTGTACTTGCTTGTTTGGGATTGTTCGGTTTATCGTCTTATACCATTCAGCAAAGAAGAAAAGAAATAGGCGTGCGCAAAGTATTGGGAGCCTCTGTAAAAAACATCATTTTATTAATTTTCGGTGACTTTTTAAAATTTGTTTTACTCGCATTTATAATAGCTGCACCCGTTGCATGGTTCTGTATGAGACATTGGTTGAATGATTATGCGTACAAAATATCGATGCCTGTATGGGTATTTGCCGCAGCGGGCGTTATAGTATTATTAATTGCATTAGTGGCGCTCAGTTACCAAACATTCAAAGCCGCAAGAGCCAATCCTGTGAATAATTTAAAGACGGAATAATTCAATTTGATAATACAGTAATTTGAAGATTTGATAATTATTTAAAAATCAGACATCATTAAATCATAAATCGGAAATTATGTTCAATCATTATTTAAAAGCCGCATGGCGCAATATCAAAGCCAATAAGCTTTTCAGCGCGCTTAACATTTCAGGACTTGCAATTGGCATTGCCATTTGTATCCCTTTGTTTTTGTTTGTAATGGAAGAGCTCAGTTTTGACAACATATACAAAAACAAGAAAAATATTTATAGGATTAATTTGAAGACCGTTGCCGGCGGTTTTACAGAAGGCAGTGAAACTTGGGCTAAAATTCCTAATGCGGTTGCACCGAACGCCGTAAAAGAAATTCCTGAAATTAAATATGCCGCGCGTATGCTTAAAAATGGTTTCGGCAGTCCTGCTTCCCTAAAAATAGGCGACAAAACATTTATTGAAAAGGGCTTGTACTGGTGCGACCCCGATATTTTAAAGATTTTTGATATGCCTTTTATTTACGGCAATCCAGTAACTGCTTTATCCAAACCGAATACGATAGTTATTTCACAATCAACCGCGCAAAGGCTTTTTGGAAATGACAACCCGGTGGGCAAAACCATTTCGATCAATAATCAAACTGAAATGACGGTAACGGGCGTTTACAAAACATTGCCCAATACGAGTACTATTGATTGCGATATGATAGCAACATTTCTTTCCAGTTGGGCAAACAAACGGCAAACATGGGACAATGCAAGCTTTGAAACCTATTGCCTCCTGAACTCCGGTGCGAATATACAAACCGTAAATGCCAAACTGAATATGATGGAAAATAGAGCTGTGCCCGATAAGAATGAGCGATGGTTTACATTGGAAGCACAGGCTTTAAAGGACATACACTTATATTCCCAAAATACGATCAACAGCAATAGTTCACATATCGGAGATATTAAAGAAGTACGAAATCTTGCATTGCTCGCTTTTCTTATTTTGTTTATCGCTTGTATTAATTATATGAATCTTTCAACCGCACGCAGTGAAAAACGTGCGAAAGATGTAGGCATCAACAAAACGCTTGGTGCTTCCCGCGGACAAATGATAAAACGGTTTTATGCAGAAACTTCGCTGATTGCACTTTTTGCGATTTTGATAGGGTATGCTTTATCGTTCGGCAGTATTTATTTGTTCAATTATGTTACGGGAAAACATTTAGTATTAAGCGGCCTTTATTCCCTGGAAATGCTTGGAGGTATTTTCATGCTTTGGTTGATTATCACAGTTATCGCAGGATCCTATCCTGCATTGGTTCTTTCATCATTCTCCCCGCTTTTATTGATGAGAAAAAAAATATCGAAGAATTTATTTGATGTTATTTTCCGAAAAGGCTTAGTTGTGTTGCAATTCACTTGTTCCGTCGTATTGATCGTTGCGGTAATAATTGTTTCGGAGCAAATGAAATTTATCGGTAAGAAAAATCTGGGATACGCCCCGACCGGTATTGTTTCTGTCGGATTGAGCGGCATACGAAACACTGCACAAATAAATGCTTTAAAAAATAATTTTAAAACCATAAGCGGTGTTTCGGATATTTCCGAAACGCAAGCCATTCCCGGAGAAGGTACAAGTTCTCGATCTTTATATAAATCAGTCAGCGACAAAAACGGCTTAAATATAAGCACTTGCCACACCGATTCACATATCACAAGCACACTGGGCTTGCAGCTGATAGCCGGAACAAACTTGCCTCAATATATTTCGCAGACCGATACAGTTGTTTATACGATAGTAAATAAAAAGGCCGTCGATTATCTCGGCTACATACCGGTACAGGCAATCGGAAAAGAGATAAGGGTAATGGGATTTCATACGAAAGTAGTAATTACGGGTGTGGTATCCGATTTCAATTATGAATCTTTACGCAAGCCAATTGGCGCTTATTTATATTATGCATGTAATAATGCGCCCGAATCTTTTAGTAAGGTACTTGTCAAATTTAATACAAACGATATACAAAAAATCATACAACAATTGCAAACTGCGTTTAAAAATGCAGCGCCCGAAGCCGCTTTTGATTATACTTTCTTAGATAATTATCTAGCAACGTTATATGCTTCGGAACAAACAACGTCCAAAGTTTCCATGCTGTTTTCCGTGCTGGCGATTTTTGTTTCGTGCCTAGGATTGTTCGGTTTAGCTGCATTCACGGCAGAGCAAAGAACCAAAGAAATCGGTATTCGAAAAGTGCTTGGCGCGAGTGTCATAAATATCACAACGCTGCTGAGCAAAGATTTTATTAAGCTCGTACTGATCTCGGTTATAATAGCGCTTCCGCTTGCCGTATGGGTAATGAACAGTTGGCTAAATGGATTTGCTTACCGCGTACATATTTCATGGATAATATTGAGCATCGCCGCATTTATTTCCATACTGATTGCAATGGTTACTGTTTGTACGCAGGCAATCAGAGCCGCACGTGCTAATCCTGTGAAGAGTTTGAAGACGGAATGATTAATTGAAGATTTGATAATTTGAAAATAAAATTATATCTCATGTTCAAATATTCTTTTACAATGTTGATTATGTTTTTGTTAAACGCATTTATCGCAAAAGATGCGATCGGACAAAGCGTAACTGATTTGAATCAACTTGAAACGTTTAACAGAAAAGCTGAAATTATTAAAGCGAAAGACAAAAATGCCATTGTGAAATTAGATGCAAGAGAGAACGATGGAACTGCATGGATAAAAAGCAGCAATTTCAAAAACGGAACAATCGAAGTGGATATTCAGGGTAAAGACGTTGTGCAGCAAAGTTTCGTCGGTATTGCATTTCATAAAAAAAATAGTAAGACATACGAAGTCGTTTATTTACGACCTTTTAATTTTAATTCACCCAATGCGCTTAATCAATCTCATCAGATACAATATACTTGTTTGCCGAATTATGACTGGAAAATATTACGTGAAAAGCATCCGGGTATATATGAACATAAATTGAATAAAACCGTATTGCCAAATGATTGGGTCCATGTAAAAATCATTGTCAACGGCAAGTCAATATTAGCATTCATCAATAACGAATCGAATCCTTCATTATCAGTTACGGCTTTGCAAGGACCCATGGACGGAGAAGTTGGCTTTTGGGTTGGCAATAATTCTGATGGCAAGTTTCGCAATTTAGTAGTCAATAAAACAAAATAAAATGTTCAAGCATTATTTCAAAACTGCATGGAAGAATCTTAAAAGGGATAAAATATTTTCTTTCATCAATATTTCAGGTCTAACTATTGCGCTTGCTGCTTGCATGCTTGTGGCAACTGTTGTAATAGACGATTTGAGTTACGACAGGCAATGGAAAAATGAGAAAGATATTTACCGTGTCAATATGATTGATAAAATGGGCGAAGGTTTGTACGACCGTATGGAGGTGTCTTTTGCCGGGCTGTCTTCGGCATTCAAAAATTACCCCGAAGTCCAAGCGACATCTGCCATCAGTTCGGGAGAATTCCGATTAAGGCTTTCGGACAAAGAGCCCGACGGGGTGAAAGTGAAAATATTACATGCAGACACATCTGTTTGGCAACTCTTAAATTTTAAAATAACGCAAGGCAATCCCAAGAAATTTATATCCGCAATAAAACAGGCAAACATTGTAATTACGGAAAGCTTTAAAAAGAAGTTCTTCCGAAACGAACATGTGATCGGTAAAACGATTTACAACCTTCCGACTTATTCCGATAAAACGCAGCCGATGCTGATTACCGGCGTTATAAAAGACATTCCTTCCAACAGTATTTTCCGCTCTGATATCATAAGCATCGGGCTTCCTTTTCGGGAAACGCTGGCTAAAGAGCAATACGGAACGTTTATACAAAATTTTGTTTTACTGAAGCCGGGTGCAAATGCTACGCAGTTTATACGAAAATTCAATAATTGGTATAAAAACTTCGTTACATCCAAAACGCCTTACAGCTTTGAATTACAGCCGTTGAAAGATATTTATCTCCATTCCGATTTTTCTTCATCAACAAGAATTAAAGGCAACTATCGTGATATTTTTATTTTCTCCGGTGTAGCATTGCTGTTGTTGATAATTGCTTGCGTTAATTATGTAAACCTAAGTACTGCAAAAGCCGTAAAGCGTTTAAAAGAAACAGGCGTAAGAAAAATACTGGGTGCACAACGTAAACAGATAGTGCAATTGTACTTAACCGAATCACTTTTGTATTTCGGCATTTCTACGTTGGCGGCTACGGGAATTTATTGGTTGTTGTTGCATCCCGCAGAAATATTTCTGGGACATCATTTGGAAATTACGTTCATATCCCGGTATTATCTCTTCATTGGGGCTTACGTTGTCATTTTATTATTTAGTTTACTAATAGGTTTTTATCCGGCATGGATTCTTTCCGGTATTAAGCCGGTAACATCTTTGAAAGGAAAAATGTTTTCGGGAAAATTTTCTTTGCAAACTGCAGTACGAAAGACTTTGGTGGTATTACAGTTTGCCGTTTCCGTAATGGTGTTGATTTGCTTGATTATTGTATGGCAGCAGGTCAATTATCTGAAACATAAAGATATCGGGTTTAATAAAAATAATTTGATTTCCATCGATTATACATCATGGAACGGGCACGGCGAAGCATTTAAAAATCAATTGTTATCCAATTCTAATATCGAAAACGCCGCTATTACTCAATGGACTCCTTCTAACGGGCCGGGATTTATGTCGAGGGAAATTTATGACCCTAATCGTTCCGGCACAAAAATAAAAATTAATTATATCAACGGGGATGTGGATTTAGCAAAAACGCTTGGCTTTCATGTACGCAGCGGGAGGTTGTTGAGTAAAGATTATACCTTTGATGCAGCAAATCAGGACTCCCTGATGCAAATGGATTCTGCTCGTTATTCAAATGCCGTTAAACAACAATCTTCGCTCATCACAACTTATACGGCTAAAATGCTGAATGTGTCGCGGCTTGGCATTTCAATAAAAGATGCGTTAACAACGCCTGTAGGTATTATTGATAATATTAACAATGAATCGCTGAAAAAACCGATACAGCCGTTAATGATCCTTGCAGATAATAACATCAGTTCCGGCGCGATGCTTATTCGCATAAAGCCAGGAAGTGAAAAGCAGGTAATGAATTATATAAACCAAACATGGCGAAAATTTTTTCCAAATAAAGCATTGGAAATAAAAAATGTATCTGATTTGTTGGATAATCAATATAAAGCAGAAAGCCGCCTGCAACAACTGTTCATGTTCTTCAGCATATTGAGTATAATACTTGCGACGATGGGTATCTTCGGATTGGTAATGCAATCGCTGATTCAAAGAACAAAAGAAATCGGAATAAGAAAAGTACTTGGAGCATCAGTTCGTTCCATTGCGCAATTATTTTCTACCGAATATATGAAGCTATTGATTATAGCGATAATTATTGCATCGCCTGCCGCATGGATATTTATGCACAAATGGTTGCAGGATTATGCATACAGAATCAATATAGAGTGGTGGGTGTTTGTCGTTGCGGGTTTTGCAGTAATTCTTGTGGCTATAAGCACGGTAAGCATTCAGGCAATTCATGCCGCAAAAGCCAATCCTGCGAAGAGTTTGAAGACGGAGTAAAAATGTCAGAACGGAGATTTGGAAAGATTTGCCGGATTGGATGGAAATTTTTAGGATAATGAAAATGAAACATGAACACGCCTTGCGCGTCATTCCGAATTTAGTTCGGAATCTTAATCAAGCGTCCGGATGATGAGATGCCGAATTAAAAATCGACGAAGTCAAACGAGTTCGATATCACGATAATGGTTTCCAAACTCAATCAATATATATCATAAATCAGACATCATAAAATCTTAAAATCGAAAATCATGTTCTTCAAAAACCTGCGATTTGCATTCAAAGTTTTTAAGAAAAACAAAGCAACAACTGCGATTAACATTCTCGGTTTAGCAGTCGGCATCAGCGCGGCAATTGTAATTTTTTTAATTGTGCGCTATGATTACAGTTTTGATAAGTGGGAGCCGCAAAAAGAGAATATTTACCGTGTTTATACGACCATGCCGCCTTTCGGCACAAACTCCGGAATATCTGAACTTGCAGCGGACGTAATACCAAAAAGCATTTCAGGCATACAGGTTTTCGCGCATTTCATGAAAGCGTTTCTTCAAAATCCCATAGTTACTGTTTCTAACAAACAAACCGGTAAAGGTGTTACTTTTTCAAAAAACGATGATGTTTCTTTTGCCGATGGAAATTACTTTAAAATATTTCCACATCAATGGTTGCAAGGAAGTGCGGCAAGTTCATTGTCGCAAATCAACGAAGTTGTTATCTCCAAATCGGAAGCGGAAAAATATTTTCCTCATGTTGCATTGGATAAAGTCATTGGTCAGTCCATGATTTTTGAAGATTCCGTTCAAACCATAGTTACAGGCGTTGTTGCAGACCAGAAAGAACACACAGATTTCGACAGCAAAATTTTTATTTCATTAAAAACATATAAAGCACGAATTTGGGGAAATGGCATGAAGCCCGATTGGCGAAATGTGGATGGTTCTTCTCAGTTTTTTATTTTGTTGAACCCTAAAAGCAATCCGGAAAATGTAAACAATCAACTTAAAAATCTTTTCATAGAAAATGAAAAAGGCGTAAATGCAAAAGAACTATGGATAGGAAAATTACAGCCATTGTCGGACATTCATTTTAATACAGCTATTGACGGGAAAGTGGATAAATCATCTTTGCGCAATCTCGGTTTGCTTGCACTGTTTTTATTGCTGCTTGCAGCGATTAATTTTATCAATCTTTCAACAGCGCAATCCACTTTGCGGGCAAAAGAAATTGGCGTGCGCAAAACTTTCGGCGGTAACAACAAGCAAATCATTCATCAGTTTCTAACCGAAACATTTTTAGTTACAATTTGCGCAACGTTGCTCGCAATCATCATTTCTCCGTTCTTGATATATGTGTTCAAAGGATTTATTCCAGACGAATTGGATGCTAAAGAAATGTTTCAGCCAATCGTTATAGTTTTTCTACTAATAATGATAGTTATAGTTACATTGCTTGCAGGCTTGTATCCTGCATTTGTACTTACAAAATTCCGCCCCGCATTAGTGATAAAAAATCAAGTTATTAATAAAGGAAAGTCGCACAGCGTATGGGTTAGACAAATATTGACTGTTTCACAATTTGTATTGGCACAGGTATTTTTAGTGGTTGTTTTTGTTATCGGCAAGCAAATTCATTATGAATTAAACAAAGACATCGGCATGAAAAAAGATGCAATTATTTTTTTTCGTATTCCCGATTTTCTGCTAAAAAATAATAGTAAAAAATATGTTTTGGTAAATGAATTAAAGAAAATACCGCAGATACAAAATATTACGCTTTGTTCTGCACCACCTGTCCGAAATGGATGGAACAGCACACAGCTGACATGGAACAACAAAGGTGTTAAAAATAAATATGACCAGGTTCATGTCCGTACCGCTGATGAAAATTATGTAAGCTTATTTGGCTTGCAATTACTTGCAGGAAAAAATATTCACACAGATACAAGCGCAAAAGTTACAGACGTATTGATTAATGAAACTTTGCTTCATCAAATGAATTTACATAATCCGCAGGATGCAATCGGACAATATGTAAGTGGCGGAAACAGCGACTCTGAGCAGGTTGTTGGCGTAGTGAAAGATTTTACAACCATGTCTTTGCACAATCCGATCTATCCAACTGTTATCATTGCAAATAATGATGGATATGCACCTACTCTATCATTTTCACTCAATGGAAATAATATTTCTGAATGGAAAAATACGCTTAACAAAATTGAAACGGCGTACAAAAACATCTATCCGAACAGGAGTTTCGATTACAAATTTCTAGACGATACGATTAAAGATTTATATAAAAGCGATATGCGGCTTTCCACTTTATTAAAATGGGCAACCGGTTTGGCAATCTTCATCAGTTGTTTGGGCTTGTTGGGGTTGGTAAGTTTTATGGCAAATCAAAAAACGAAAGAAATTGGCATTCGCAAAGTATTGGGCGCATCAGTTATGCAAATCATAACCTTGTTGTCAAAGAGTTTGGTAAAATTGGTAATACTTGCTTCAGTAATTGCGTTTCCAATAGGTTGGTACTTTTCGCATAAATGGTTGCAGGATTTTTCATTCAAAACAACATTCAGCTGGTGGATATTTTTAATAAGCGGAATAGGAATGTTAACTGTTGCATTAATTGTGCTTTGTCTTCGTGCCATGAAAGCCGCGAAAGCCAATCCTGTGGATAGTTTGAAGACGGAGTAATTCAATTTGATAATACAGCAATTTAAAGATTTGATAATTATTTATAAATCAGACATCGTTAAATCATAAATCAAATTTTATGTTCAAACATTATTTAAAAACAGCATGGCGCAATCTTCGTCGTAACAAAGTATTTTCACTCATCAACATACTCGGGCTGGCAATCGGCTTAACAGTTTGCCTGCTCATTGTGCTGTATGTAAAAGACGAGCTGAGCTACGACAAGTACAACAAAAATGCCGACCGCATCTATCGTTTGAATGCGGAAATTTATTTTAACGGAACAGGGTCCAACATCGCTACATCGCCATTTCCTTTAGCGCCTGCATTGGTGCGCGATTATCCGCAAATAGAGCAAATGGTACGGTTCTGGCAAGGCAGCGATATATTGGTTAAGAAAGACAACCATAACCTGAGGGAACAAGGTACTATATTTGCCGATTCCACTTTATTCAAAGTATTTACGCTGCCGATGGTTGTAGGCAATCCGAATACTGCGCTGAATGAACCCAATTCCATTGTGATTGACGAAAACACAGCAAAAAAATATTTCAATACAACCAATGCTATAGGCAAACCACTCATCATCAACGACACGGTTAATTGTAAAATTACGGGCGTTATAAAAAACATAGCCGCGCAATCGCATTTTCATTTCAACTTTATTCGTACAAAAAGATGTAGATGCAACCATTAATAAGTATCTTGGTAAAGAGATTGAAGAAGACCTGCACATTTCGCTTACCGATGCGGCAAAAAAAGGCGACCATTTTATTTATCACTTAATGCCTTTGAAAGAGATTCATCTGCATTCCGATAAAAGGGGCGAGTTTGAAGCCAACGGAAATATTGAGTACGTTTATATTTTCTCCATCATCGCCGTATTTATTTTGCTGATAGCCTGCGTCAATTTTATGAATCTTTCTACTGCGCGCGCTGCCAACCGCGCCAAAGAAGTGGGCGTAAGAAAAGTAGCCGGCTCAACGCACAGAAATTTGATAACACAGTTTTTAACCGAATCCGTCTTAGTTAGCTTTTTGGCGATGATATCGGCAGTTTTACTTGCGGCGGCGTTGCTTCCTTTGTTCAATCAACTGACAGGAAAAAATATGCATATCGGCGTTTTATTTTCTTCGTGGATGCTGCCGGTAATGATTGCGTTAATATTTGTCGTAGGCTGTTTGGCGGGCAGCTATCCTGCTTTTTATTTATCAAAATTCGACCCGGTAAAAGTACTGAAAGGAAAGATTGCCAACGGCTTTAGAAACGGCTGGTTGCGCAGCTCGCTGGTAGTATCCCAGTTTTGTATTTCCATTGTATTGATTGTAAGCACCATTGTTATTTACAACCAGTTGCATTTTATACAAAACCGGAGAATCGGTTATAATCGAAACCAGATTTTAATTCTGCACAACACCGATTATCTCGGCAGACAAATCAAAACCTTCAGAAATGAATTGCTGAATATTCCCGGGATTAAAGACGCATCGGTTTCAGACAACCTGCCTACTTCGACAAGTTATGATCAAAACGGCTGGAGCAAAACAGCGGCTATGGATATATCAAAATTGATTATCCTTAACAATTATGTGGTGGATGAAAATTATATACCAACGCTGGGTATGCAAATGGCAGAAGGAAGAAATTTTTCCAAAGATTTTCCTTCCGATTCGTCCGGTATTATTTTAAATGAAACTGCCGTAAAAATGCTTGGCTTCAAAAGCCCTTTTACCGCAACACTGTACCAACCAAATGACCAGCCGATGCCTTTTCACATCATCGGCGTAGTGAAAGATTTTAATTTCAGTTCTATGCACAATGCGGTTGGTCCACTCATTATGCAGCTGGGCAATAATCCCGGCGGCATCGCCGTGCGCTTTGACACGAAAAATGTTTCGTCCGTCATCAACGGCATACAAAAAAAATGGAACAGTATGGTTCCATCTCAGCCGTTCAATTATACCTTTATGGATGCGGACTTCCGCAATATTTATCACGCGGAACAACAAACAGGCAGGCTGTTTATCGTATTTGCAGCATTGGCACTTTTCATTGCGTGTCTTGGTTTGTATGGATTAGTAACATTCGCGGCCGAACAAAGAACAAAAGAAATAGGCGTAGCGCAAAGTATGCTTGGCGCGAGCAGTAGGCAGCATTGCGTCTTTGCTATCTAAAGACTTTGCAAAGCTGATTGTGATTGCAATGCTTATTGCATTTCCCATCGCGTGGTGGGCAATGCACCGGTGGTTGCAAACATTTGCGTACAAAACTTCGCTGAGTTGGTGGATATTTTTATCGGCGGGAATTATTGCCATCATCACCGTACTTAAAACCGTATACAGGCAGGCGCATTCTAAAAGCCGCGAGAGCCAATCCTGTAAAGAGTTTGAAGACGGAGTAATCGTCTGAACCATAATTTATAGGATTTGTGTGATCAGCAAGAAAATGAGATAGGAACACATTTGAACGTTATTCGGTTAAACTGTCAAAAATTTAAGTAACGGAAATCTGATAACAAATAACAGGCAACAATATTTTCTAATATTAAAATTTAATAGCCTATGTGGAGGCTTTATATCAAAACGGCGTGGCAAATGACGATTAAAAAAAACGGTGGATGCAACAAATAACTTCCATTAATTTGCCTTGAGGCTTGGGTGGCGTTGGTTGCTTTTATTTTTATTGCGCTTTGGGTACAGAATGAGTTGAGTTTTGACAGTTATCACAAAGATGCGAAAGATATTTACCTCGCAAATGTTTTTCTAAAGCAAAGCGATGGAACAACCGATGAATGGGAACAAACTCCTTTACCATTGGGAGATTTATTAAATAAAGCTCCGGGCATTGAAGAGGCGACAAGGATTTTACCGCAGAACTTTTCGGGAACAGTTCTTAATATTCATAACCAACTTTTTGCAGAAAAATCCTGCGCGTATGTTGATGATAATTGGTTCAATATGTTTCATTACGATTTGTTGTATGGCGATATAAAATCTTTTTATGCAAATCCTTTTTCCATTGCGCTTACGGAATCTAAAGCAAATATTTTGGCGATGATAAGAAAGCGCTTGGACAATTTATAAAAATCGATTCGAACACATATCAGATCAAAGCCATACTAAAAGATAATCCTGCTAATTCGAGTTTTCAGTCCGATATTCTTATTCCGTTAAGCGCCTATCTGTCCAACCCAAGCAATTATAAAAATGATTACGGCTGGAACAATTTTAATTATCTCACATTTATAAAAATCAGTCCGAACGCAAACCCTGCCAATATTGAGCGTGCAGCAAAAAACATATTTGCCCAAAACAAAAAAGACAGCACTATAACCTTATCAATTGAACCGCTTACACAATGGCATTTTGAC